>NZ_JAMCCX010000040.1 GCF_024706985.1 Alicyclobacillus sp. SP_1
ATGTACGCGACAAAAAATAACAATATGGCGCCTACCCATCTCACGTTGCGAGCCAGACGGTTTTTCGATGCTCCGCCGTCCTCGAACAACACGCTTCCACTTCCCATCGCATCTCCCCCTATTTTTCGAGCGAAAGTTGTCACTTCTCAGATAAACGTTTCACGACTAGTCTATCATTTTTTCCACCGCAAATTACAACACCTCGTGTTCGGCAGTGAAACGCAGCATTGCCAGAGATCGATGGTTTGTTCCGGTGCAAGGAGATGAAGAAACAGCGGCCTGCAGGTGTCAATATCCGAGCTATCCGCATCGACGCAGGGTTTGCCGGAGAGAAATTATTTCAGCCACTGGAACAAGACGAACGGGATGATGTCGTTAAGCTCAAATGGACAAGGCGACTCGCAGAGTTGGCGCTGTATCACACAGAGCGATAAAGTACACTGTGATGTTGCCTCTACCATGTATCAGGCAACATCTTGGGAAAAACCACGATGGGTTGTGTCCCATTGGTCACCAAGAGATTGCTAAGGCGGCGAAGTGCACGCCTTGATAAGGCAGAAAAAATCATTGAGAATGGAATGCGTAAAGTGACTGAAACTGCTCAGCAACTCCAACAGTATGTGTGATCCTATCTTTATCAGGAGGTATTGCGGAATGCCAGACAAGATTCTCGTCCTTCATCCATTCGCGTCACCATGGGAAACCGAAGATCCCTTTCTTGTAACCATGCATCATCAAGATGCGTATCCCCGTGGAAATAATGATCAAGGACCTGATGTATCGATACAAGATAGAAGTCTTGGTCAAGATTTTTCAGCGAAGGATGGATTTAGTATGTATCACGGTACGAAAGTTCCGGGATTTCCAGTTCATCCACACATGGGTTTTGAGACAGTCACCGTAGTTCTTCAAGGGTTCGTCGACCATTTTGATTCAACCGGAGCATACGGACGTTACGGACATGGTGACGTTCAGTGGCTTACCACGGGCAGAGGCACTCAGCATACTGAAATGTTTCCACTTGTGCATCAAGAGGAAGAAAATCCATTGGAACTCTTTCAGATTTGGATTAATTTGCCTAATAAGAACAAATATGCACCGCCTGAGTATAAAATGCTTTGGGCGGAGGATATTCCGGAAGTCGAAGCCGTTGGTTCGAACGGGGAAAAGGCAACTGTACGCTTGATCGCTGGAAGCTTTCAGGGAGAAACCAGTATCGAACCAACGAATGCTTCTTGGGCCAGAGATCCGGATCATCATGTTGGCATTTTCCTTGTCCGCTTGGAGCCGAATGCGACGTTGTCTCTTCCGCCAATCTCAAAAACACTAAATCGAAATCTATATTTTTATCAAGGTGACACAATCTATGTGGAAGGTACGGCGGTTAAGCCCAGGCATAGAGTGAAACTTGCTGGCGACCAAGAAATTTCGATTGCCAATGGGCCTATCGATGGACAGATTCTCATTCTTGAGGGAGAACCGATTGCGGAATCCGTCGCACAGCACGGACCGTTTGTCATGAACACACGGCAAGAACTTTTCGATGCGTTTGAAGAATATCGAAGAACGCAGTTTGGAGGATGGCCATGGAGCCGTCCAGATCCGGTGAACGATCGCAATGCAGGAAGATTCGCTCACTACAACAATGGGTTTATTGAGAAAAAATAGAAGAAACCTATTGCTTGGTATTCAGTGCGCCGTCAAACCGCATGCTTCAGTAATGCGGTTTGACGGCGCACTGAATAAGTCGCTAGAGGTCGTCTGTTCCGTGACTAGAGGTACACCATATTCTGGTGCATGAGTGGTTCGTTAAAAAGGGGGAGTCGATATCGCAGTGTGCGAGGCGCGAAGTGGTGATATAATATATAATTGTAATAGATGTATACGTTACTATATAAATCGTAAGGATTGATTCATGGTGGACTTATTGCACGAAAAGATATATCAATTTGTTATAAATGAGATTAAGACGGGTAAGCTTCGACCAGGGGACAAAGTGCTATCTGAGAAAGAGTTGGCTGAAAAGTTTGGTGTTAGCCGTATTACGACCAAGCACGCGCTTGCTCGAATGGCCGAATTAGGAGTTATAAACCGCACTCGTGGCAAAGGTTCATTTGTAACGGAAAATGCGAATAAGCTCATAGAACTCAACGCAGCTACGAGGTCTGCGGTCGATGCTCAGTCGCTTTCTCCAGACAGTTTTCGTGGCTTTCTGTTTGGTCTTGTTCTTCCTGGCTTTGGTGAACCTTTTGGATTGAGGATGGTTCATGCCATCGAGAAGAAGGCCTCAGAGCTGGGGATGTATATGTTGCTAAAGGATTCGTATGGTTCTAGAGAGGTAGAAGAAAGGGCTGTAGAAGACTTTATTCGCATCGGTGCAAAAGGTCTGATAGTATTCCCTGTGCACGGTGAATATTATAGTGAATATCTGCTGAAATTGTCTCTCCAACGTTTCCCGCTCGTGTTAGTGGACCGATTTCTTAAGGGCATACCCATACCAGCCGTTGTTACGGATAATCAAGAGGCTGCTGAGAAACTTACGTCTCTCCTCATCGATTATGGGCACAAAAATATAGCGTTTGTTTCGCCTCCTCCTGAAAATACTTCGTCCATAGAAGAACGCTTGAGTGGTTATTCTCAAGCATTTGCACGACATGGGCTGTCCGTCAATGAAAAATTTCTGATGACGGACGTACAATCGACCTTAAAATTAAAACATCTCTACGAGTATGAAGAAAGTGCTGAAGATATCGCAAAGTTAGAACGGTTTATTAAGGATGCTCCAGAAATTACGGCGTTTGTGGCGTGCGAATACGAGATAGCATGTCTTATACGGCAAGCTGCTTTCAACTTAGATAAAAAGATCCCAGAAGACATTTCTATTGTATGTTTTGATCACTCTATACAAAATCCACTTGTATTTACTCATGTTCATCAAGCGGAAAATCTCATAGGTGAAACGGCCGTTGCAATACTAGAACAACTTTTGCACCGTTGTGAGGTACCCTTTCTAACCAAAGTCCCTTATGAAATTGCGTATGCCTCATCTGTTGGGTTCCCTATCGCGCATAACTCGATATAAACGGTTTTTTGTTCCGTAAGTATTAATGATATATTGACATATCTTAAAAACAGAGATACCCTTGAGGAAGATAGTTATTTTGGCAATTTTGAAGTTTTTCCGAAATTACGCATAGGTGGAGCTGATGCTGGTTGGTGGGGAATACAAGTTTGCGATCAACGAAAGAAATGGTCGCAGAGCGTCTTTCTGGCTGGGAACCCTTAAATCTTGTGTTTAAGCAGGCTTTTAGTCATACTCTCGACACGACTGTGCGCTCCCTGGAGGACGGAACGACGTTTGTCATTACGGGGGATATCCCGGCCATGTGGCTCAGGGATTCGGCGGCTCAGGTTCGACCCTATGTAACGTTTGCTGCAGATGATCCTGAGTTGGCACGTTTGATAAAGGGTGTTATTAAGCGTCAATTTTTGTTTCTTTTAATCGATCCTTATGCAAATGCTTTTAATTCTGCCCCGGACAACCAAGGCCATCGCGAAGATCAAACCATGCAAAGCCCGTGGATCTGGGAACGAAAATTCGAGTTGGATTCGCTTTGCTACCCTGTGCAGTTATGCGTTGATTACATAGGCGCTACGGAGGATTTTTCTGTTCTTGATGAAACCGTTCACATGGGATTTGCTCGCATAATTCAGGTGATGCGTACAGAACAGAAGCATGATAAAGAATCGCGGTACTCGTTTGTCCGGCATGCTGAATCGACGACAGATACTTTGCCTTTTGGAACGGGAACCAGAACGAACTTCACGGGAATGGTTTGGTCTGGATTTCGCCCGAGCGATGATGCGTGCCAATTTGGGTATCTCATTCCCTCCAATATGTTCGCTGTGGTTATTTTGCGTCATATGGCGAAGATATTGCGCTCTGTTTTTTCGGATTTCCATCTAGCTAGTGAAGCCGAAATGCTTGCGAATGAAATAGATTTTGGGATACAGGTATACGGAATGGTCGATCACTCGAGATACGGCCGCATATACGCTTACGAGACGGACGGATATGGTAATTACAATCTTATGGATGACGCGAATGTCCCCAGTCTGTTGTCTATCCCTTATATCGGATATCGGGATGAGAGTGATCCTGTATATATGAACACTCGGCGCTTTGTTCTCAGTGAGGACAATCCGTATTACTATTCCGGAAAGTACGCGAAAGGTGTTGGAAGTCCTCATACGCCAGAAGGGTATGTATGGCCGATTGCGTTGATTATGCAAGGTCTTACTTCTAGCGATCAAGAAGAAAGGGAATCTCTGTTGAGAATGCTGGTTAGCACCACCGCGGGCACAAACATGATGCATGAGAGCTTTGATGCGAGTCGGCCGGAAAACTATACTCGTCCGTGGTTTTCGTGGGCGAACAGTTTGTTCTGTCAGTTTGTGCTGAACTATATAGGAAATATGGGAAATTAAAAACCCTGACCATCTGTTATTTACTTTGAAAGGGGGAGTGTAGAACGTCAATTAGGCATTCCGAACCTTAAGTACCATTCACTACCGCTTTGTACGATCGCAAAATGTATGACGTCGTGCGTTTTGTCAAGAGCCTGGTCTGGAGAGATGTGACGAATTTCTGGGGGGGAACGTAGTGTTAAAAAGACATTTGCTAGCTGTTTGGTCCTTGTCTACTGCAGTTCTTGTTTTGGGTGTCGCTGGTTGCGGCACGACGCCATCTGCAAATACCACAGCAAAGACTTCGGTTACATCGAATGAAAATGCAGGACCCCACGTAGGAGGTTCCATTTCGATCAACGCTTCACCGCATGGGCCGTGGGCAGATGTTTTTAATCCCTATGTGCCAGGAGAAAATCAGGATGACATTGTACCTGATATTTACGAGCCGTTGGTTCAATGGAATGGAACGAATGGGACGGATTTGCCTTGGTTAGCCAAAAGCTGGAGTTGGAATAAGTCCAAAACGGTTCTAACTGTTCATCTTCAGCATGGGGTTACATGGTCGAATGGCAAACCGTTCACAAGCAAAGATGTCGTGTTTACCATGGATATGTTGAAAAAATATCCAGCTATCGACGGGAATGCGTTGTGGTCCTATATGACCTCCATCAAGGCAAATGGAAAGTATCAAGTTCAAGTAACCTTGAAGAAACCAAATGCAACCTTTTTCTATTACTTTTCCGAAACTCTCATCGTTCCCAAGTTTCAGTTCGAGGGCAAGAACCCTGTGACCTATAAAGACAGTCATCCTATTGGGACTGGGCCATACATGCTCAAAACCTTTAATTCGCAGCAAATCACGTTAACAAGAAACCCCCACTACTGGCAGAAGGGAAAGCCCTATCTAGAAACGGTTTATTATCCAGCTGAGACATCCAATGAGAGCACCATTCTAGGCCTTGCTACCGGAAAGATTGACTGGGCTACCATATTTTCGCCTGATTTAAAAACATCATTTGTGGCGAAAAATCCGGCAGACTATCATATTTCTACTGACTCAAGTGGATTCGATGACTTATATCTTAACCTGCAAGACTATCCGCTGAACGAGTTAGTCGTACGCAAAGCTATTAGTATGGCCATTAACAGGCATCTGTTATCGGTGATTGGTGAAAGCGGATACTCGACGCCCGCGTCACAAAATGGTGTGGGAACGAGTATGGCAGCCGAATGGTCGACTCCCTCTCTACAGGCAAAATACGCTGCGGTCTTTGATCCGACGAAGGCCAAGGAAATGCTCCTTCATGCAGGATTTACGATGAAGAATGGAGTCATGATGACGCCTAAAGGTCAGCCATTCACCATTGACATGGATGTACCGGCTCCGTTTTCTGATTTTGTGACCATGTCAAGTCAAATCAAATCGATGCTGGGCGCAATCGGGATTCAAGTGAACGAAGATACAGTCTCTGCGAATGAGTATTTGACTAAGTTAGAAACTGGCGATTTTCAAGCTGGCATATGTTGGACTCCATCCGGTCCAAATCCTTACTTTACTCAAAATGGATTGATGAACACCAAGTTCAGCGGTCCTATTGGGAAAACGGCTGTAGGGATGAACTATGAGCGCTATTCGAACCCTGAAGTGCAAACGTTGTCTGGAGAATTTAATGCGACAGAGAATCCGCAAAAGCAAAAGAAAATCATTGCGGAGCTGGGAAAGATTATGGCGACGCAATTGCCGGTAATAACGTTGTTGAATCGTAATGAACCCATTGAATATTCAACGGCTACCATTGCCGGATGGCCAACCTCCTCGAATCCCTACTGGAATGCTGCTGCAGACTCGGGCCCCATCGTCGTGTTGACCCATCTCTATCAAAAATAAGTTCACCATAGAAACTCGTGTCGGCGATTTGTTTTGTCGGCACGAGTTGCCTCATGAATTAGAGGGGGGAGAACATGTACGTACTTAAAAGGGCGGTCTTCTATTTGTCCATCTTTTGGGCTGCCATCACCCTGAATTTTCTACTGCCGCGGATGATGCCTGGCAATGCCGCTACGGCAGTCATGGCTCGTGCTCAAGGGCAAATGTCTCCGCAAGCGCTGAAGGCTCTAGAAATTGCCTTTGGTGTCAGTTCGAATCAACCTCTTTGGCATCAGTATCTGGCATATTTGTGGAATACGCTCCGAGGACACTTCGGAATTTCGTTTACGTATTTCCCGGAACCGGTGTCGCAAGTCATTGCCAGCACACTTCCTTGGACTCTGTTTCTCATTGGCAGCGCTACTATTATTTCATTTGTCATTGGTACGGGGTTGGGTGTTCTGTCCGCGTGGAGAAGAGGAAGGAAAGTAGCAGACGCGATACCGGTTGCGTTCACACTAATTGCGTCTATGCCGTATTTCTGGGTTGCTCTGGCTTTGTTGTACGTTTTGGGGTTTGTCTTGGGCTGGTTCCCGATAGCTCATTCCTTTAGTGATGAACAGTCTCCCGGATTCAACTTACAGACTATCGGGAGCGTATTGTATCACGCTGCACTTCCAATAGCCTCTTTGGTCGTTACTTCTCTTGGGGGATGGATGCTAGGAATGCGGAACAATTTAATCAGTGTCCTTTCCGAAGACTACATCACTCTTGCCCAGATGAAAGGACTTCCGGAAAGGGAGGTCGTAACCAACTACGCTACACGAAACGCTATGCTACCTCAAATTACCAGTTTCGCTATGTCTTTAGGGTTTGTAGTTGGCGGTGCTGTGGTGACGGAAATTGTCTTTAGCTATCCCGGGATCGGGTACGCATTGTATCAAGCCGTTACGAACAGCGACTATCCGTTGATGCAAGCAATTTTTTTAATCATTGTAACGGCGGTACTCATTGCTAATTTCCTGATTGACATCCTATATTCACGCCTGGATCCACGGGTTAGTAATTAAAAGTGAGGTGTGAATGATGGAGTACCATGCAGATTCCGATGTTTCTTTGGCGTCGAGACCTCCGAAAGGATCGGCAAAAAAGAAGACAAAAAACGTACGCCTGCTTGCTCTCTTTGGGAACGCGAAAGCCGTTATCGGTTTAGTTGTTATTGCTATTTTTGTGCTGGGAGCCATATTTGCCCCGTTGATCGCTCACGACAATCCGAACGCAGAGGTGTACATGCTCAATCAACCACCGAGCAGTGCCCACTTACTCGGGACAAATGGTCTTGGGCAAGATGTTTTTAGCCAACTGGTTTACGGAAGTCGTGTTTCTATGGAGGTCGCATTTTCTGCAGGGGCAATTGCGACAACCATCTCTTTGCTTGTAGGAGTAACGTCTGGATACCTTCGAGGGTTTGCTGACAATGTTCTTTCATGGATAACCAATGTGTTTCTTGTAGTCCCAAGTCTCCCACTTGTCATCGTCTTATCCAGCTATATGCACTATCGCTCCGAATGGCCAATTATTTTGGTTATTGCCCTGACAAGTTGGGCGTGGGGTGCTAGAAGTTTGAGAGCGCAGACGCTATCCCTAAGAGAACGGGATTATGTTCTTCACGCTCGACTCAGTGGCCAATCTTGGTGGCAAGTTGTACTGGGTGAAATCCTCCCGAATATCGCGTCTCTCGTGTTGTCTGGACTTTTGTTCAGTATGATCAATGCGCTGCTAACGGAGGCTAGTTTGGCGTTTCTTGGCCTGGGCAATATTAACTCTATTAGTTGGGGTAGCATGCTCTACTGGGCACAAAACAATGAGGCGCTCATCAATGGGCTCTGGTGGTGGTTCATTCCTCCAGGTGTTGCCATTGCCGTATTTGGCGGGGCATTGGCGCTGCTCAACTTTTCATTGGATGAAATTACGAATCCGAGGTTGCGCAAGAGAAAGGTGAGAGTTCATGAACAATGAGCAAGAAGTGTTATCGATAGAGAATGTCTCTGTCAGTTACCCCACTACAGAGGGGTGGGTTCAGGCGGTACGGGACGTCAGTTTATGTGTCAATAAAGGGCAACTTGTAGGGTTGGCTGGTGAGTCGGGAAGTGGTAAGTCCACTTTAGTATTGGCCGCAACGAGAGTGCTAAGCCCACCTACAGTTCGTGTGGAGGGGAAGGTGGAGATATCCGGTAGGAAAGTTTTGGATATTTCAAAAAAAGAACTACGTATGATGCGTTGGAAGACGTTTTCGTTCGTGACACAGAGTGCGATGAATGCCTTGAATCCTGTATTAAGAATTCGAACTCAGATGCACGATGCGATTCGTGCCCATGTTCCCAAGTATTCAAGAGCCGAAGCGGATGCACGTTGTGCGGAAGTTTTAAGAATTGTCGAGTTGTCTACGAGTAAACTGGACAGCTATCCTCATCAACTCTCGGGTGGCCAGCGGCAACGAATTGTCATCGCTCTAGCACTGCTTTTGGAGCCGGAACTCATCATCATGGATGAGCCGACTACTGCACTGGATGTCGTGGCACAGCGTGAAATTATCGCTCTAATTCGCCGGTTGCAGCGGGAGTTGGGGTTCGCAGTCCTTCTCATAACGCATGATTTGTCGTTGCTCTTAGAGGTAGCCGATGAGGTTGTGGTTCTCTATGGAGGACGTGTGATGGAAAGCGGCCCGGCTTACGAACTTTTGAGGGAAGCACGGCACCCTTATTCAAAGGCGTTGGTTCAGTCATTTCCTCCACTGCATGGGCCCGTGGTCAGACAGGAGGGCATTCCGGGTACTCCTCCAAATATGTTACATCCGCCTGCAGGATGTCCCTTTGCGGATCGGTGTAGCGTAGCGATAGAGCGATGCCACCTAGATATGCCGCGCCTCGTTCAGACCGGTCAACGAAGTATTGCATGTCATGTTCAGGCTAACTTGTCGGGAACCGAGGTGGAACGGACGTGAATCTATTGGACGGTGTGGCATCTCACGAAGAAGGCATGATGGATGTACCATCTGATAAGAACTTGTTTGAAATGAATGATGTTCACAAGGAGTTTGTGCGGGGAAAGAAAGTATCTCATGTTTTAAGAGGTGTGAATTTATCCATTAAAGTGGGCGAAATTGTTGCTCTGGTTGGGGAATCGGGTTCTGGAAAGTCAACTGTAGCGAGAACTATTATGCGTCTATACACACCAGATCAAGGTGAAATGAGGTTTGAAGGGAGAGATGTGACCAAAATTCGAGGGGGAGCCTTAAAGAGTTATCGAAATAAGGTTCAGATGGTTTTTCAAGACCCATTTTCTTCATTGAATCCTACACATTCCGTGGGAACCATTATGGAACGAAGTCTGCCGAGTGGTTTAAAAAAGCTCACGAA
Source organism: Alicyclobacillus sp. SP_1 (assembly GCF_024706985.1). GTDB lineage: Bacteria > Bacillota > Bacilli > Alicyclobacillales > Alicyclobacillaceae > Alicyclobacillus_I. The sequence continues at coordinate 9,757 of NZ_JAMCCX010000040.1, forward strand.
GGCGAAGAGAGATGTACTGTGCGGGAATGCTTTGGAGAAAGTCGGGTTATCGCCGCCGAGCAATTTTTTGATGCAGTATCCTCATGAGTTGTCGGGTGGTCAGCGACAGAGAGTTGCCTTGGCAAGATCACTCGCTGCTAGTCCGAAGCTAGTGTTGGCAGACGAACCGGTATCTATGTTGGATGTATCTTTGCGCTTAGGTGTTCTCAATCTGATGTTGGCTTTAAATGAGCAATATAACATCGCATATCTGTATATTACGCATGATTTAGCCAGTGCGCGTTATGTAGCCACCAAAGTGGTTGTTATGTACGCTGGAGAAATCATTGAAGAGGGCTCAGCCGAGGAAATTATCGAACATGCTCAACATCCCTATACTCAATTGTTGATTCAAGCTTCGCCCGATCCTCATCGGAGAGGGATTGGTGAACTAGATGAGGCCATATTCACTGGCGAACCACCGGACCTCAGCTTAGACATTCAGGGATGCCCATTTCAATTTCGATGTGCACACGTGATGGCGAAATGTCGCAGTGATCGGCCCAAGCGTCAAGAAGTAAGTGATGGCCACTTTCTGAATTGTCATTTGTATTCGTGACAAAATGTGTCTGACTTCTCCGTGAGACTGCCAGTGCGTAGAGAGGTAGTGAAGCATGGTTTTGACGTGTTGGAAAAAGCTTTTCAATATCTAGAAATGGGGATGACGGTATGAACAAAATTGGAGTGCAACTGTATACGCTTCGTGATCTGATGAAAGATGCATTTGTTCCGACGTTAGAGAAAGTGGCGAAAATTGGGTATGAGGGTGTCGAGTTTGCTGGATATGGAGATATGCCAATCAAGGCATTGCGTGATGTCGTCGTGGATTTAGGACTCACACCAGTGTCCAGTCACGTATCTTTAAACGAATTGCAAAATAGGCTTTCCGGTGTGATCGAGGAAGCCTCCGTATTGCAACTCGAATATGTGTTCTGTCCGTATCTGCCCGAGGAATTACGCCGGTCCAAGTCAGATTATCAGCAGCTAGCTGAGTTCTTCAATCGAGTAGGAGAATCGTTTGCTGAAGTGGACATTCGATTCGGCTATCACAATCACGCATTCGAGTTTCTTACATTCGATAACACGTTTGCTCTTGACTATTTGTACGAACATACGCAAAAGGAATATGTCAAGGCAGAACTTGACCTATACTGGATTGCCTATGCTCATCAAGACCCGTCTGAATACATTCGTCGCTATGCAGGGCGTTGTCCTGTTGTACATCTGAAAGATATGACGGCAGATGACGAACGATTTTTTGCGGAAGTTGGTCATGGCACACTGAACTGGCCGGGCATCCTTTCTGCAGCCGAAGAGTCGGACGTGCAGTGGTATATCGTAGAACAAGATGTGTGCCGGAACAATCCACTTGAGAGTATCCAAATGAGTTTTGAATTCTTGACACAGTTAAGGTCTCAATGAGGCGTTCTTAGAGAAATGGTAGTGCAACGCATATAAAAAGGATGATGGACATGGAACATAGTACGCATGACCAGGTTCGCCTAGGGTTTATCGGAGCTGGAAATATCGGAAAAGTGCATATGAATGCTTTTCGGTTGTTGGAGGGTGTGGAATTGGTCGCGGTCACAGATGCCGTTCGATCCGTGGCGGAAACTGCCAAAGATCAATTCGGAGTTCTACGCGTGTACGATACCCCCAAGCAATTGTTGGAAGACAAATCCATCGATGCGCTGGTCATCGGCGTACCCAATCACCTTCATGCGTCCTTGGCCGTTGCGGCATTGCAGGCGAAGAAACATGTTCTTCTAGAGAAACCCATGGCTTTGGATGCAGAAGAAGCAAAAGCAATTGTTAGAGCAGAGAGGGACTCCGGGAAGAGACTGATGATAGCCCATCAAATGCGTTGGTCGACCGAAGCGATAGCAGTGAAAGAACAAGTCAACTGTGGGGGATTGGGGAATGTTTACGCAGCAAAAGCAGGCTGGTTTCGCCGTAAAGGAATTCCTGGATGGGGAACATGGTTTACTCGGAAGGCGGAGGCAGGCGGTGGGCCGCTTATCGATATTGGTGTGCACATGTTGGACCTTGCTCTCTTTCTGATGGGAAATCCGAATCCAGTGTCTGTAGTTGGGTCAACTTATGCAAAATTTGGTCCAGAACGTCGTGGAATCGGTGATTGGGGGAAACCAGACTGGGATGGCTACTTTGACGTTGAGGATTTCGCTTTGGCGCTGATTAAAATGGAGAACGGTAGCACGCTCACATTAGAGGTTAGTTGGGCCGTCCATATGGACACTGACTCGCAACCGTTTGTGCATATTTTGGGGGATAAGGGCGGTGCATCACTACGGGGTGACAGCGGAAAACTCTTGACGGAAATTTACGCGTATCCTGTCGATGTTCCTTTGACTCGTCCTTCTGGCGACATAGGTGATCGTGTTCGATTGAGCCAACACTTCATTGAGTGCGTCCGCGGGAACCAAGAACCGATATCCTCTTCTTTAGCCGGTCTCACAACGCAACTGATACTGGATGCTATCTATGAGTCGTCTCGAACAGGGCGTCAGATTGAGCTGGATTGGTCGATTTAGCAGGATTGTAGTTTGAGGATCAATTCAGAGAAAGGGGACCTAGTACGTTGCGGAAAGGATTAACACGTGCGGGTTTGCATGATGTGGGACACATCACGGATTTTATTGAGAAGGCGTCAGACTATGCGTTCGAAGCGGTGGATGTCGAAGGATGGGAACTTCTTGAGTGGACTCAAAACGAGGAAGTGGAAAGGGCGCGTGAGTATCTTAATTCTCACAGAATGAGCCTTGGATCGCTTGGCCTGAGTGTAGACTGGCGTGGAAGTGACATATCATTTCGAGAAAGCATAGTGAGTTTTTGTTCCGAAGTAGAAGTGGCTTCTGCATTAGGATGTCGTTGTTGCTGCACGTATGTACTGCCTTCTGTGGATGAGAATCCGGCTCATTTTCTTGCAAAAGCTACCCTGCGCTTGCGTTGCTGCGCGAATATTCTTGACGCATATGGGATGCGTTTAGGGCTTGAATTCGTTGGCCCGCATCATCTCCGCACTCGTTGGGAGAATCCGTTTGTGTGGGAGTTGGATCCAATGTTGGACTGGATACAAGCTATCTCTGCTTCCAATGTTGGCTTGCTATTGGATTCATATCACTGGTATACAACGTCGAATCGCCTAAAGGACATTCTGCGATTGACGAGCAACCAAATTGTCCACGTCCATTTGAATGATGCCCCAGATATCCCTATTAAAAATGTGTTGGATGATGAGAGACTCTACCCTGGGCAGGGTGTCATTGATTTAGTGGGGTTTTTACAAGCACTCAAACAAGTTGGTTATTCTGGTGTGGTAGCCCAGGAAGTGCTTACACCAACACCTCCAACGCTATCTATAGATGCGTTGCTGAAGCAATCAAAGGAAGCTTTTAACGAACTGTGGGAAGATGCGAAATTAAGTGACAAGGAGTCCTGTTCATGAGTGGAGAGATTCGCGTTGGCATCATTGGCTGCAATGGGATAGCACGAGGAAAGCATTTG
>NZ_JAMCCX010000041.1 GCF_024706985.1 Alicyclobacillus sp. SP_1
GCCCCACTCTGTGGACCCAGATTTCGAATAACCAGAGGGAACACCAATTCATACCATCCTAAGTTGACAGCATTGGGACAGTCCCCCCTGTCCTCGGCGCCTTTCTCGGCAGTCTCGGCCGAAACTTCCACTCGAAGCATTCGCTTGACCCATGTGCATTCAGTGCCAGTTCCGTCTCCTTCATCGCTGCCCTCTATAGAGTATGTGCAAACACCGCAACTTGGTTCCCTTCGCCTGTCCTTAAACATATCGCAACCACATTCTCACTCCATGACCCCACGTCATAAAACGCGTCACAAAACTGGCCGAAGCATCCTCAGGCACCATAATCGAGCCTATTTTCTTTAAAACCTTGCCCGTATCAAGCCCATGATTGGGCGGTGCTCGTTTCGTCGTGTATACTGAAACATGCGGTCAAGTGACCAAAACTCTAGAAACGTCCGTATCGGGCGACTCGGAAAGTAGGGGAACGCCACGGCTTTCGCGATTTACATTGTTTTGAATGACTTGTGTAGTCTCTATTCCTACATGATGATCGCTTGGATTATTATGTCCTTCATACCCAACCTGAGACACTCTCGCGTTGGCGTCTGGTTAGGTCGACTCGTTGACCCGTATTTTGCGATATTCCGCCGCTTCATTCCGCCTTTCGGAGGAATCGACTTTTCACCTATGGTTGCTTTCTTCGTCTTTATCATCTTAAAAAGCATTGTCTTTTCTCAAATCCTACCGCTTGCCTTGCACTTTTATTGATGCAGTCACTCGCCGCAAAGCGGCGCAGGCGGCACTCCAGGAGTATCTACCTCTATCGATGTCAGCGCCGCTCTCTCACATCCTCCAATGTCCATGAAACACGGATGCTGGGGACGTTGCTCATTAAAGATTTGTAGCAAATTTGTAGCAAGGCAAACAAAAACCCTTGATACATCAAGGGTTTTCGAAGGTTTTGGTGGGCCCACTAGGACTCGAACCTAGGACCAATCGGTTATGAGCCGACCGCTCTAACCAGCTGAGCTATGGGCCCCTATGGAGCGGAAGACGGGATTCGAACCCGCGACCCTCGCCTTGGCAAGGCGATGCTCTACCCCTGAGCCACTTCCGCTTGTGCACTACACTCTACCATATCCACGTTTCGGGAATCAAGTCAAGGAGATGTTGTCACCTCTCATGGCCGTCTACCGTTTTGCCTTGCCGTCTGGCCCATTCAAGACGTATGCATACCTCTCTGTCCCGCACTGTATTGGCTGGACAAGCAGCGCCTTGCAAAGCCATATTGCCAACTGGCTCCACAAGACGATGGCCGAGTTGGAATGGCAAGTTTGCGCTGACTATGCGTTGGAACCTATTGTGAACACTTCAACAGACCGCTCAGAGCGCCCCGCCATCCAGGAGTCCGGCGGATTCGCAGACACCTCGCAGTTGACAGGCATGGTCTACTGCCGCGGCGGAATCCGAGGCGTCGGCACCGTCCGCAGAGATTGGATGGGCGATTTTCAGCGCCTTGAACTCACGACCATCGCCCCTGCCTATCGGGCTGCAGAAGGCAGCGAAGGATGGGACGAATTCGGCGGCCGTGAAGTGGAAGACGCTCTGGCCGCCTATCGACTCCTCGGCAGTTTCCCGTGGCTACGCGCACGTCCGCGCGTGTTGATGGGTTTTTCTAGGGGATCGATTACAGCAACCCAAGCCGCCCTCCGCTTACCAGACCTCGACGCTCTGGTTCTTTGGGGCGGTGTGAGCAACCTGCTCGCGACCTACGCAGAGCGCGCAGACTTACGCAGCACGTTGCGGCGAGCGGTGAGGGCCACTCCCAGCCGTCACCCCGATTTGTACCGGCGCCGTTCCCCGCTCTACTTGGCCCATGCGCTTCGCTGCCCCATCTTGGTCATGCACGGAACGGCAGATGCGCAGGTCGACTTTCATCACGCCACCCAGATGGCACAGGCCCTCCAAAGGAGCGGACAACGAGTCGTCACCCACTTTTATCAAGGGATGGGGCACCATCTTCCACGCCCCATCCACGAGGCTGTTTTGGAACGCATGCGCGACGAGTTGCGTGAATTCGAGCGTCTCGCGCCTATCAGCGATGCCCGTCCGCAGAATCAACACGATCCACAGAATCAGCACGATCCACAGAATCAGCACGATCCGCTCAAGCAAGCTGGTAGTCGGATATCTTCGACATATAGGTCGATGTCAACTCGGTTGCCTTATCGGACGTAATTCCTTGTGCAACCACTTTAAACATCGCCCGCTGTGAATCTGGCATGATGAGCGCCCAACCATCGTCCGTCAGTACCTTAATGCCGTCAATCAACTCGAGCCGCTGTCCTTTCATGTCTTCCATCAGACGGCGCATCACGCGGCCTTTGGCTTCAATGGGGCAGGGAACGGTCTCCGTGCGCATATGGAATTTCGGAAGTTGCTCCACAAACTCTTGCAGCCCAATGCCTTCTTCGACGAGAAATTGCAGCGCCGCCACCACTGCGTAAAAGCCATCAAAGTGCACTTGGAGGTCGTTTTGCATGCCGACTTCCAACAAAGAACGCAGGACTGTTTTGGTACGCACAACGGGAATGCCTACTTGAGCACTCATCTCCTCGAGCACCGACGGAGCTGTCACTGGCATAGCGAGCGGCATCCTCTCTTTGACGGCAATCAACATTTGCAGAATGAGCACCTCATCCGCCGATAGCGTATATCCAGTTTCCGAAGAAAAGCGAAATTCTTGCCCACCTGCCCGCAGGACAATCCCAAGGTCTGCTCGATTGTCGAGGACGACCTGACCGATATCGCGATCACTGTTGACCATGGTCACTACACTGCAGCCAAGCCTATCTAAAATCGGCAACATCACCGACAGCACATGCGGACTGTCACATTGAAACACGACTCGAAAAGCCCGCTGACGTACCCGTTCAATCGGGACACGAGACAACACTTCTTGCACATAGAAGTCGAGGATTTGCGGTCGATATTCCATCCCACCCAATCCATGGGCCCCGGGCCGAGCAAAATCCTCCTGAAAGAAAGCATTCTCAATGTTGCGTTCCGTCGCTTTATCAATCGGAAGGCCGTCTTCATCAAAGAACTGCAGGACAATCCGTTTGTCCCCGTTGTTCGCATCATCCCCCACGCTGCGGATGTGAATGCCGCCCGCACTGTCTGACCGCCGACATTCAAACCGCGCAACGGGCACAGGAGCCGTGCCGATATCTCTGACTTTCACGCCGATAGCCATCAAACTCGACATCACAGCAAATTTCAAAATTCCGCAATAGGCATTTTCATCGCAACTCACGGAAACCGTCGAATTCCGCGGCAATCCAGAGCCGTAAGCGGCAGCAACTCTGCTGACCATCTCTGGAATGAGTTCAAGATTAGGAATGCCGCTAATCCCGTCCTCTCCAAAGAGACTCGCGAACATGGAACTGGCCCAGATGAGAGACGTCTGTTGAATGGTTCCCTCGCCAATCCGCTTCTCTGGCCAGATTTTTACGCCCGGTCGAATGACCGCCATGTCTCCGATTTGCGTCTTGTCGCCAATCACGCTATCTTCACAGACGTCCACACCCACTCCGATGTTCACATTGTTGCACACGCTAGCATCCGTCAAACTCGCCGCGTTGGCAACGTAGTTGCGATTCCAGAGAACCGAACGCACCACGACCGTCTCCTGGCCAATCTGATTGTAGCGTCCGAGAACCACATCCGGGCCGATTTTTGCATGTGCAGATATCGTCGACCCCTCTCCGATGTATACGGGTGCTTCCAACTCCACCGTCGGATCGATTTGCGATCCGTTGTCTATCCAGACACCTGCCCGCAGCTCGCGACCTTTGATTTTGGCTTTGACCCGCTGGTGCAACAGATCAAATTGCGCCCGCCGATATTGCGCCAAGTTCCCGATATCCGACCAGTAGCCGTTTGCAACATGTCCATACAGCGGTAAACCTTGCGCCATCAACATCGGAAATAAATCTTTGCTAAAATCGAAGACTTTACCTTTCTCAACCAGCTGGAGAATTTCCGGATTGAGAACATAAATCCCCGTATTGACGGTATCGCTAAAAACCTCGCTCCAACTCGGCTTTTCCAAAAACCGCGTGACCAATCCATTTTCATCCGTCATCACTACGCCGTACTCAAGTGGAACATCCACGCGAGTCAAAACAATGGTGGCCAGTGCGGCGCGATTGCGATGAACTCGAATCGCTTCCCCGAGGTCAAAATCGGTCAGTGCATCCCCACTCACGACGAGAAACGGTTCATCTAAAAAATCCTCTGCATTCTTCACGCTGCCAGCTGTTCCAAGCGGCGTTCTCTCCTCAAAATAGTGCAGACGCACTCCAAAATCGCCACCATCTCCGAAGTACCCCTTGATGACGGACGCTAAGTATTGTACGGTCACCCCAATTTCCGTAATACCATACTCTTTTAACAGGTTGATAATATATTCCATGCACGGACGGTCGAGTAACGGCACCATTGGTTTCGGAAGATTGCACGTGAGTGGTCGCAAACGGCTGCCTTTGCCTCCAGCCATAATGATGGCTTTCATCCTACTTCCTCCCTCTTGGCTCCAAGACGTTATTTCCTCATTCTTCTCTGTCTTCTCGATGAACCACGCCAACTGCTGGAACAGGATGCATGACTTGCTGATAGACGTGAATGGTGGCTTCCGCAATGTGACGCCAGTCATACTGATTCAGTGCCTGCTGGGCAGATTGGGTCAACTGCTCGGCCCATTCGGGATTTTGCAAAATCCGCACGATTTGAGCGGCGACTGAAGCACTATCGCCAACCAAGCTGGTCAATCCCGTCTGCTCATGCCGGACGACATCGCCAAGACCTCCGACATCCGAGGCAACGACTGCGGCTCCCGCCGCCATCGCCTCGAGGGCGACAATTCCAAACGGTTCATACAGGCTTGGAAACACCGCCACCGTCGCAGCGCAAAGCATCGCGTTGCGTTCCTCGTCGGAGACAAAACCAAGAAAGACCACTTTGTCCGCGAGTCCCATCTCCCGCACACGCGCTTCTAAGCCAGGGCGTTCCGGTCCCGCGCCAATCAGCACGAATTTCGCTTGCGGACACTCCACCAACACGCGCGGCGCTGCTTCGACTAAAACATGAACGCCTTTTTCGCGCACCAACCGACCAAGGTAGAGCACAATTTGCTCGCCGTCCAACGCTACGGCTTGGCGACGGTCAGGTGATGCGGCAGAATTCAGGATGACGGCCGGATCGACCCCATTGGGGATGACGACCGTTTTATCGCGAGGCAGCGAAAAAATTTCGACGGCTTCGCGCTGCATGTAAGTACTGCAGAGAATCACACGCGTGGCCCGATAGGTGAGCCCCCACTCCAACGCATGGATACGCTGCTGCAATTCGGTCCGAATACCGTGATTTCGACCGTGTTCCGTTGCGTGAATGGTCGCCACCAAGGGGAGCCCATGCCGGTCTTTGAGTATTTCAGCGGCGTATGCCACCAGCCAATCATGTGCGTGAACCACCGCAAAAGAGAATCCCCGGTTCAACAAGTTCTCGTATTCGTCGACCATCATCAAATTCAGTTGCAGCGTCCAGTGAAAAAACTCCCCGCCATCCGGTTGGCGGACATGGACCCGATGGACGTGTACACCGAGTACGTCTTCTTCTTTCGGATAATCGCCAATCTCAGTCGTCAAAACGTGAACGTCCCAACCCGAGGTGACGAGGTAACGAGCGAGATCGAACACGTGGCGAGACAGACCGCCGACGGTCATCGGGGGAAACTCCCAAGACAACATCAGTACGGATGGTTTCCGACTGACCGCCGCGCGGTCGCTGTCACTGCGGAAAATCTCGTTCATGCGCGCCTTGTTTTGGTAGAGCCGGTAGTCCACCGTGGGAAAAACGTGATCGAGCGCTTCGAGGGCGCTCACCACCTGAGGTTCGACAGCACCTTCTCTCAGCATCTGCGATAGCTTCCGAAATCTTTGGACATGTTGTTTGACACGTTTGATGGCATAGTCGACCATCGTTTCATTGTCCATGATAAACGCCCAGTCACTGCTTTGCGCCAGCATCAACTCGCGCGCCGCCTGCCGGAGCGCTCGCTCCGTCCAGGCGTCTGGATGTTCGCATCTGCTGGCGAGTTCCACCATCTCTCGTTCACACTCGTGCAACACCGGATAGACCCAATCGTTCTTGCCGTTTAGCCAGACGTCTGCGTAACCGTCACGCCCCCAAGACGAAAAGGGAATATCGCACACTTGATAATCCTCGTATTGCTGCAAGTACTGCAGAGGCGTGCCCGCTTTCAGCAAACTCTCCTCGGAAGCCAGCAAGCGCAGCAAAGCTTCGAGCCACTGCGGTCCTTCATACCACCAATGTCCAAATAACTCCGCGTCAAAAGGGGCCACGACGATTGGCGCTCTGCCCATTTTTTCTGCCCAGTAGTCCACGTGCTGGGACCGTCCCGCATGAAAGTGCTCGGCATGTTGCCGCGCCTTGTCTGCCGCTCGAGACAACTGGTACGGCTGTTTGTCAATCCCACCACCACTCGTCCGATAATACTTGAAGCCTGTATTGACGCGAATTCCGTCCGGATGAATGAATTCGCGAATCAAGTTTATGTCGAGATCGTACCCAATATCCCGGTAATACTCGCGATAATCCACATCTCCCGGATATCCTTCATGAGAACTCCACACTTGCCTTGATGACTCCGCGTCCCGCGCAAAAACTGCGACTCTTGAACGCGTCAGGACAGGCGACAAAGTCGCAAACGCCGGAGTGGGTCGTGCCGAAGTCAGCGCATGCGTGTCTGCCACAAAATATTTCAGGCCCGCCGCGCTCAAAGCACGGTCTAGGCCAGGAGCATAAGCGCATTCCGGCAGCCAGATGCCGCTCGGCTTGCGCCCAAAGTGCTGCTCATAGACGGCAACTCCGGTCTGAATTTGAGCGCGAACACTTTCTTCTGTCGCGAGCAAGGGCAGAAAAGCGTGCGTTGCGGACGACGTCACAATGTCCAGAAAGCCCATTTCCTGATAGTGACGATAGGCGTTGACCAGGTTGCCGTTCCATTGCTGCAACAACCTCTTTGTTTCCAGCAATTCGCGATGGTAGTGTTCAGCCAGTGGCTGAAAGTCGGGTTGTCCCTCGGTCCGGGCAATTTCTCGCTCCGCCAAGCGCAAAGACCGGTGCAGATGCGTCCAATAGCGCTCTTGGCAGAGACGGTCGCTCAGCATCGACAGGAGCGTTGGCGTGATCGACAGCGTGAGTCGAAAGGGCACTTCATCCGCCTCGAGGCGCTCGAACATGCGCAGGAGTGGAGAATAACTTTCCGTGATGGCTTCATAGAGCCAGCGCTCCTCCAAATACTGTCCATAGTCCGCTTCTGGATGGCGCACGTACGGCAAATGCGCGTGAAGGACGAGCGCTAAATAACCTTTCCCCGTCATGGACGCGCCTCCTCACTCGGTACCGGATGCACCGTTTCCTCATCCACTCGAGACGTGTCCGCGAGGCGAATACTGTACCCGTCAAAAATTGGAGCATACGGCGGTTCCCCGATCACCCCTGTCACCTGGGAGGAAGAGGAAGGTTTTGATGAGACTCGCGTTGAAACGCCAGCGTGTTTTGCAAGAAGGCCATCTGGGCGATCCCGCTCGTCCTCCCAAACTTTTCGAAATTCGATGGCCGGATGCACCGCGTCTACCGATTTGTCTGCCGGACAGTGGACCATATTCGAGCGGAGGATGGAAAAAAACGCACCAGAATCGAGGCTGATGCCCAGTTCTAGTACGTAATTTCGATTCGACGCAATCTGCAAGAAATGCCAGTTGTCCGTATTAGGGTGAATTCTGATGGATACCGATTCGTGCGCATTGTAACCATCGAACCAAAGGTCTGTGACGTCATTGAGGCGCAAACACACGGGCACGTCCATCCATGATTGGCGAAAGTGCTCTTCAATCAGTTGCTTGCGCCAATCGGCAACCGTCCAGTACGCGAAGAGATGATGCGGGTCAACGGCCCAGAGACTGACGCGACTTCCCGACAAGTGTCGCGACCATGACTCATTCCACAAGTCCATCTCTTGATAGTCTTTCTGCCAGAGTTCGGAGAAGCCAAGCATTTCCTCACTGCAGAGCCCAGCAGACGACTCCTCTTGACCGACGGCTTGTCGATATCGGCGCAGGCGGTACTTCAATTGTCCGAGCGAGACACCGAGCAATTCCGCAACTTGCCTTTGGGACTGACCTTGTTCTAACCGGCGTAGCACGTCGAGCCAGTCCGCTTGCTGCCATTCGTGCTTTTGCATAGAAGATGCCCCTCTCTCGATAACGCGGCGTGAGATGGAAGGAAGATGGCTCGGCTCGAATGACGGATGGGTACGATACGCAGCGGCAAAATTCGTTGCCCAAACTCTCTTATCTGAATTATAGAACTTGTTTGGACCGCCGTAAATTGCTATGACACCACTAAGATGGTCGAATCATGTCGATCATGGGCAATCCTACGAAGAACTGCTCCCGTGTCCAGTCCAGCACTTCCTCCTGAGAAAACTCGGGCGAGTCCAACATGTCAATGATGGCAGAATGCATACCATCTTCACTTCCACCACCAAAATCCCAATCGCCAGCGGTGCGACGAACTGGCCTCGGCTGACCATTCTCTTCTCCCGCCACAAGCACCATCCATTTCCACCCATCGGAAGGCACACCGCCCAAAGAGTCTATCGAAACCCGAATGCGAATTCGGTGATGCATAGGGTCTGTGCAGACAAGGGAGTTCCCACTGACCGTTCCATCCGCCCGGACCACCGTCGTCTCTTGACTCCAGTCCCCAAAGACGCGGACCAACCGATTCCAGCCACAGTCCGCTCGAAACTTGGCATTCAAGCCGAATGTCTCATAGCTCCTCAATTCCCCTTCAACGGGGGTTTGAATATATATGTCCACCAGTTGCTTCGATATGCCATTCGGACCCTCCCAAGGATTGTCAAGATGAGCTAGGTCGACTTCAAAATAGACCCATTGGTCATCGACAGAGACGGCCGCTCGGCGCAAATCGAAATCTCCGTGCTGGAAGTCAGGGTGCGTCGGGTAGGTGTAGCATCCAGGTCCAGCGTCATCCCCTATCCGGTCGAACCACTCACCAATTTGTACCGGATGGTAAAAAAGGGCCAAGAACGAAGAGGACACCGCCCGCTGGTTGTCATAGCCCATGATTTGAAATACATTGCGGCCAATCATCCACAATTGAATGTCTACAGAAAAGGAGCCAGTCTGGTCCGCTTGCGCCACGACCGCCTCCCGTCCACGAATCACGACCGTGGCACCAGGTAATGTGCGGCCATAGACGCGAACGTTAGAACGACAAAGGCACGCATCAAAAACGGGTTCGTCGATCTCAACCGCCGGTCCTACGGACGGTTTTTGTGTTTGATAGCGTTGTTCCACCAAGTCCGGTGTCTCTATCACACGTCCTTCTTCAATACATTTCGCCAATCGGAGATATTGCGCCATAGCCCAAGCCAATGGGGTGGCCGATCCCGTTCCTTGCCCAGGGTACAACCCGAACTCGGCCATCTCCTCGCCATCCCAGATTTGCTCGGGAATCAGCAATCCGCGATTCGCACTCTTCTCCATCGTCCGCAGTAAGGCTTCCGGTCCGTACAAACAGCCAGGGGCGTGACGTTTGCGCGACACCGACCAGGCGACCTCATATTCGCCGCGTTCCCCGGTCAAGAGCGGCCACGGCCTGCCGACGCCAGCTCCCTGATACCCATGGCCGTCCTCCGTCTCCCCGTATCCATCCTGATTATACCGACGCCATACCGGACCGTCTTTCCCCATGTAGCGTAGCATCCGATCGACGACATCGAGGGACTTGCACACCGTCTCATCATCGGCCGGTACAATGCCGAGCCGAACCAATTCCAAAAATCCGGCATCGACAATGTCCGACTTCGGATGCCAGCCTCCCCCGTTCTTAATCTCGATGTAGTGACCATCATCCGGTTGCTTCGTATCGCTGACGCGTAAAAAATACGGATGGTCCGCGAGCGATCCCGCTTGGCAAACCGTCCACTGCTCGACTCTCCGGGCCCAGTCATCGGCCGTCGTCAAATACACCGCAGCACGGCCAAAGTCTTTCGCCGACCGCGCTATTTCAGCCGCCACCACCAGTCCGGCAATCTGTGCAGCAAGGGTCGAAGGGGAATATCCCGCATTCTCCTCCCAGCGCTCTTGGGCCGAATGCGGACCGTGATCGACAATAAAGTCGGCCGCTGGTCGCACCAATGTTTCGTATCGGCGAGATTCGGTCAACTGATACGCGAGCAGGATTGGAAAAGCGACTTGGTCCATCTGCAATCCGCGCCAGTAAGGCCGCCCGTCCAACCAAGAATTTTGGGGAAACGACCCGTCTGGAAGTTGCTGTATTTCGTCCAAGTATTCCAGTGCTCGTCGAACCAAATCGCGTTCCCCCAAAGCCGCGAGCGTCGAAGCGACTTGGTAGAAGTCGCGCGACCAGACCAAATGATAGCCGCCAACTCCTCCTTCTGACGAAGTGACACGGTCTCCCCACGGAATGGTCAGCGAGGCAATAATGGCGCCGGGATGGCGCTTGTCTTCGTGCGCTTTGAGTACCATGGCTGCCGTTTGAAGCAGCGGCCGAGAGCCGACAGTCGGCAGACACAACTGCGCGAGATATGCTCTCCAGCCGCGGATGTACCGCTCTTTTAGTTCAGCAAAAGGAGTGTTTAAGGTCTCTTGAGCCGCATCCAATGCGGCGTCCATCGTCGAACCAAATCCTAAAGCCAGGACGAACGATACACGCTTCCCCGCACAGTTCGGCCGTAGTTTGACAATCTGCGTCACACTCCCTGCGGTCGCGTCCGCATGCGATTGTGACCACTGGAGTTGCTCCTTGAGGGCCGTTCGATTCCTCTCTCCTACAGCATGTCCGCACGCTGCTGAAGCAATCTCGCAGGATGCGGAAAGAGCCATGAACACCTCTCCCCCCACAGCCGTAGCGTACGTCCGACCATCCCTGACCAGCACATCAGCGTACCCTTTCGCGCCGTTGTTGCCGGGAGTCGGGTTGCTGTAGACATAAAACGCATAGTCCTCCGCATGTCCTTCAAGAATCTCAATGTCCACTTGAACCGCAAGCGCATGCGCGTCCACATGGGTCACATACGTCTTTGCAATCCGGTACCGTCCATGGGTCGAAACATTCGTCTGCGTATAAAGTAGCGCTTCCTCCGACGACGGTTCAATCTGATGCTCCGTTTCTGTCTCCTCTGCATCGAAGAAAGTTTCGCCATCCGTCACCACAAGTTGCAGAAGGCGCAAGTTTGGGCAGCTTACGTCGGGATAATAGACCTCAGTCAGCACCCCTTGGCAGAGCGTAAACCACACGTTCGAGCGACTCGGCCCTGAGTCGGGAGAATAATATGCAGTTCCAAGACCATCCTTGGCGCCAGTCGTCCACGTTTCCGAAGAACCTAACCGACATCGTGTCGGTTGCGACCTTAGTGAGGTGAGCGCACCTCCAGGCGCATGCGAGCGACCAGAGCGGCGGCGCTGTGTTTCGGGCTTACTCAAGCTCATCACTTCCATCCATCTCAATGCCATCCATCTCAATCCGTCATGTTGAAACACCAACTACCTCCACCATACACCAACGCCACCGAGCATGTGCCCTTTTCAGTCAAACAAAGTCCCGGAACCAACAAAAAAAGCCCCGAGGGGAGGGTGGACAGAGATGGTCTTCCTCTCTGCACCCCCACACTCGGGGCCTTTCGTTCGTCTCTCTCGCCTGGCAACGTCCTACCTTCCCAGGGGTCTGCACCCCAAGTATTCTCGGCGCTGGAGG
>NZ_JAMCCX010000042.1 GCF_024706985.1 Alicyclobacillus sp. SP_1
TGCCCCACTCTGTGGACCCAGATTTCGAATAACCAGAGGGAACACCAATTCATACCATCCTAAGTTGACAGCATTGGCACCTGAATGCCCCCCTGGAACGACAGCAGTGAAGCCACGAAAATAATTTTGCCGCGCCCCCGCTCGACCATGTCCCTGCCAATTGCTTGGCTGAGGACGAACGGCGCGTGCAAATTGACCTCCATCACGTCATTCCAATAGGCCTCCGAGTGCTCCACAGCCGCTTGCCGGCGAATCGTTCCCGCATTATTGACCAAAATATCGATGGGCGGATTTTCCGTGCGGACTTGTTTTGCAAATGCAGCAACTGCCGCGCGATTGGAAAAGTCGCACGCATACGCGCGAAAAGAGCGCCCCCGGTCGGTCACTTCTCGCTCCACATCACTGCCCTGCAGTTCAAGAGACGCGCTGACCGCAATAATGTCCGATCCCGCTTCGGCCAAAGCAACTGCCATGGCCTTTCCGATGCCGCGTTTCGCGCCCGTCACCAGCGCCGTCGTCCCATCTAACCGAAACTGACGGAGAATGCCGTGCTCCCCTGCCATCGGACCATCTCCTCTCTCGGCCCAGTATCCACATTGACAGCGAATGTCCGGTCACAACGGTTAACGCAAGTCTGCCATTGAGACCGGATCCATATCCGTAAAGGAGTAATTTTCTCCGGCCATCGCCCAAATGAAACCATAGTTGCTCGTACCTGCCCCGGCATGGATAGACCAACTGGGCGAAATGACCGCCTGCTCGTTGGCCACCACTAAGTGGCGCGTCTCGTCCGGGCGGCCCATTATGTGAAACACACGCTGCTCCTCATCCATGCCAAAATACAAGTATGCTTCCATGCGCCGGTCGTGCAGATGCGCGGGCATCGTGTTCCATACGTTCCCATGGTCCAGTAAGGTCATCCCGAGCATCAATTGGCAACTCTGAAGACCCTCTTGGTGGATGAAGCGGTGCAACGTCCGCTCGTTGGAGTGGTCGAGACTGCCCATATGCTGATGAAACGACTCGCCGAGTCGAACCATCTGCGTTGGAAAACTGCGGTGCGCAGGCGCAGATACGAGATAATATCGGCCATCCCCCTGCTCAAACTGCACGTCACGATGGCCCATGCCAACATATAAACAATCTCTCGGTCCGAGCGAAAACGTTTCGCCATCCACCCGGACTACACCCTCTGCCCCGATGTTCACCACGCCCAGCTCTCGCCGCTCCAGAAAGAATTCCGTCCGGAGTTCCGGTTCTTCATGGAGCAACAACGGCTGACTGTGCGGGACGGCGCTGCCGAGAATGAGTCGGTCGTGATGAGAGTACACGAGCACCACCTCATCGCTCCGAAAGAGCGACTCTATCAAAAAACGTCCCCTGATTTCGGCAGTGTTCATGCGCTCCAGTTCGGTCGGACTCGTCGCGTATCGGATGTCCACGGGTTTCACTCCTTTTGAAGTTTATGGCGTGAGAACCAAGCCACTCTCCTCCATGGTACCGCGAACCGAGTCTTCTCTCCACCGCCCGTCTCGAACTATTCAAATCGGAGCGCGTCGATGGGCTTCAAGTTGGCCGCTTTGCGGGCCGGATAAACCCCAAAAATGAGGCCGATGGCGACCGAGAACACCACAGCAAGGATGACTGCCGTCGGCGAAAGCAAATTTCCCGTCTTACTGATCTGTCCAACGACAATCGCCCCTCCGCCTCCAATAATGAGACCAATCAGTGCCCCCGCGAGGCTAAGCGTCAGCGACTCCAGCAGGAATTGGGTGGAAATGATGCCTTTGCGGGCTCCAATGGCTTTGCGGATGCCAATCTCGCGCGTGCGCTCGGTGACGGAGACAAGCATGATGTTCATGATGCCAATGCCGCCGACGAGCAGCGAGATGGCCGAGATGCCATCGAGCAGGTACGTCAGAGTTTGAGAAATGCCGCTCAGCGCGCTGAGAATCGTCGCCTGATTGGTAATTTGAAAGTCGTTCGCGGCACTCGGCGCCAATTGGTGCAAGACGCGAAGAGTCGAAGTAATTTCCAACTGCGCATCGTCCATCACTGCGGACGATTTTGCGGAGGCGAGAATTTGGCTTACTGTGGTCGATCCGGTGAGCAAATTCTGCTCCGTGGTCACGGGGATGGCAATGCCGTCGTTTGGATTCTCAAACCCCGTCGAGTCCTGCGTGGCCGCTACGCCGATGACGGTGAAGGGAATGCCCTGGATGTCAATCTGTTGGCCAACCGGACTCCCTGCATAGCCACTGAACAACGTCTGCTCGATTTGACTGCCGAGCACTGCCACGTTGGCCGAATGGGTCACGTCGGCTGCGGTCAAAAACCCACCTTGAGCCATGGTGATGTTTTTGATAGTCGCATAGTTCTGATTGGTACCCTCAATGGCCGCACTCGTATTGTTCGCGCCAAAGACCACTTGAGCATTGTCCGAAGCCAGAGGAGCCGTCAGGGCAACATCGGGATCGTCCTTTTCAATAGCGGTCGCATTGGCCACCGTCAGCGTGGAGGCACTGCCAAACCCGTGGTTAATGCCGCCACTTTGGGCAAATCCGGGACCAATCGTGAGAATGTTCGAGCCGAGACTCTCGACGCGACTGGTGACGCTGTCCCGCGAACTCACACCGATGGCAGAGCTCAACACGACGGCCATCACGCCGATGATGATGCCAAGCATGGTCAGAAAGGAGCGCATTTTATTGGAGCGAATGCTGCGCCACGAGACGCGCAGAATTTCGAGCATCACCGTGCATCACCTGCTTTCTCGTCCGTCCACTCTTCACGCTCCACGTTTCCGTCGCGAAAGTGGACGATGCGCTTGGCGTGTTCTCCAACTTCCATTTCATGGGTCACGATGACAATGGTGTTCCCCTGCTCGTGAAGCTCTTCGAACAACCGCAAGATGTCTTCCGTAGTCCGACTGTCCAGTGCACCCGTAGGTTCATCGGCCAAAATGAGTGCCGGGTTGTTAACAAGTGCTCGCGCGATGGAGACGCGCTGCTGTTGTCCACCCGACAATTCGTTCGGTCGGTTGTGCATCCGCTCTCCAAGCCCAACGCGTACCAGTGCCTCTTCGGCTCGACGGCGACGTTCGCGGCGCGGAACGCCTGCGTACATCATGGGCAGTTCCACATTTTCGAGCGCACTCGTCTTCGGCAAGAGGTTGAAACTTTGAAAGACGAATCCAATTTTTTGATTGCGCAAGTCTGCCAAATCATCCTCCGACATCTGCGCCACGCTGTATCCATCCAAAATGTAGTCGCCGGAAGTCGGGGTATCCAAACAGCCAATCATGTTCATCGCGGTCGATTTGCCACTTCCCGACGGACCCATGATGGCCACAAATTCCCCGTGGTGAATTTGCAATGATACGCCATCCAACGCGCGAATCGTTTGACCGCCAATCGAGTATTCGCGCACAAGATTGCGAATGTCAATCAGTACCGGACGGGAGTGAGCTGACCCGTTGCTACCCACTCCTGCACCCCGTGAGGTCGGCATTACCCCTTCCGCTGCGCTCATCAACCGCGACCACCGCCAAATCCGCCACCGAAGAACGGATGACCGCTACTCTGACTGGCGACCAATGCAGAAGCCGTTTTGCCCGGTAGCGTCAACAAGATTTTCTCTCCTGCGGACAACCCGCTCGTCACCTGAACGAGATAGGACCCTTGTAGCCCCAACTGCACTGGCTGAAAATAGACGCCTGCTGGCAAGTTCTTGTTGGTGAAACCATGGGATGCACCAGACGCCCCGGCAAAGCCGCCAAAACCGCCTTTGGCCGATCCGCCAGCCGCACCGGACGCTCCACCAAAGCCGCTCTTGCTGAAGCCACCTGTTGCAAAGGCTGTCTTCGAAGGCTTTCCTTCCACGTAGACGCCCTCTACCGACCCTACCTGTTGCAGCGCGATGGCTGGAATGGTCAGGACGTGGGTCACCGAGTCCGTCTGCACATCCGCACTCGCTGTCATCCCTGGTTTGAGCAGGCCAGAGATGTTGCTCACCGTACCCACCACCGTGAACTCCGTGACGTTCGAGACCACTTGTGGCGTTGGATAAACCTGCGTGATGGTTCCCGTGAATGTCTTGTTCGGATACGCCGGAACGGTCAGAGTCAGCGATTCACCCGCGTGCACCGAGCCAATTTGAGACTCAGCAACGTCGAGCGTCACGTCGAGATCGTGCGAATTCATGTCGTCCATGACAATGAACGCACCGGACGAGGATGTACCCGAAGAACTACCAGCACTCGCCTCGCTCGGGGTTTCTCCAACCACTCCGTTCACTTCTGTGACCACGCCGCTGATGGGCGCGCGCAACACCGTCTCGCTGTTGTTCAACTCCGCCGTCTGAAGCGATGCCTCGGCATTCGTCACGGACGCTTGCGCACTGGCCACGCTCGCTTCGTCTGAGGCGATGGTCGCAGCAGAAGCGGGCGCTTCGTCGTTTTCCAACGTCAACTGGGCTGTTTTGAGCGCTTCTTCTGCGGACGTCACGTTGCTTTTGGCCGACTCCAGCGCTTGCTCTGCGCTGGTGCGATTGTTGTACTCTTCCTCAGCAATCTGAAGGGCTTCTTCATCCGCTGTGACCGTCTGTTGCGCTTGCTGCTGAGACTGAGTCTCCGACGCTTGGTCCGCCGCCAATTGAGACTGGTCACTCGCAACCTGGTCCTGTGCATTGGTCACAGCCTGCTGTGCCGACTGAAGCGCCTGATAGGCAGAGTCCACTTCCTGGTATTCGCTCTCATCTTGACTGGTGGCCGCCGTGTAGGGATTTTGTCCCGTGTACCCGGCATTCGCCCAACTGTTCTCAAAGCTCAGCTCGTTCTGATATTTCTCATACGCTGCCTGTACTTGTGCCTCGGTGACATTCCCGTATTGGGCTTCTGTCTGTTGCAAGGTGGTCTGGTCAGACGCGAGCGTCGCCTGGTCCGTCGACAACTTCTGCTGTGCCAGAGTGACGGTCGAGTCGGTCGCACTCGCTGCAAGTTTCGCCTGTGCGAGCGCATTCTTGGCTTGCTCTACGGCCTGCTCCTGACTCGTACGGTCCGAATACAAGCTCTCCTGCTCTTGATATTGCTGCTGTGCAGCCGCCAAGGAGGACTGCGCTTTGACCACGTCTTCCTTGTCGAGGGCCAACTGAACACTGGTGGGTCCCTGCTCATCAGAAGCAAGGTGCGCTTCTGCAGACTGCAAAGAGGCCTCGGCCTGTTTGACACCGGACTCTGCCTGCTCGACCGCAATTTGCTCCGTCGCGTTGTCCAGGGTGGCGAGTATCTGACCTTTCTTCACCACCTGCCCAACCTTGACGGGGATAGACGTCACCACCGAACTTGCCCCCTGAAAATTGAGGTCGAGAGACGTTGGCGCTGTGATAGACCCAGACGTACTGATGCTCTGGCTCACATCGCCATACCCCACGGTGTACAACCGAAGGTTGGCAAGGCTGTTGCTGCCGCGCTCTTTCGCGAGCGCAACAGGAATACCAACCCCGAGAACCACCACTACGGCAGCACCACCATAAATCCACTTGCGCAACCCTCGCCGCCTAGAGGGCGGCTTGATGGGCGGAGGACCGCCGGGTGTTTTCGGCGCCTTTGGAGGTGGAACAAATTCGGAACCGGATTGGAACGAGTCAGAAGACCCGACGGGAGTATTTGTATCTGCTGGCACTTGGCATTCTCTCCTAATGTGTGATTTGGGCATCAAGAACCTTGTCTCAGATTCGCTCCGCATGACCGTTGGCATGCCCATTCGAATCCGCACGTCTTTTACTCCTCACGAAGTCTATTCTCACTCTATTGAAATTGAATTGAAACAAAGCGCCGAAACGCCCAATTCGCCCGGTTTCTACACAGAAAAGTTGCCCACAGATGAGGATTGGGCTATAACTGGAGAGGAAGTTTCTCGAATTTTGTCGTAGTGTGTAGAGATGAGAATCGATACGGGGGGCGGGAGAACGAGCATGCGCAGCACGAAAACCAGCCGCAGTGGACTCCATCGAACGAAGCAGCGAGGCCGCACTGGCATAAGACAAGACGCTTCGCGCCCGATGACGACCGATGTCTCTGCGCCCGCTCACACCTCCCGAGACACCACCGCCAACCGCTCAAACCGCTCTGCCAAGACGGGTGCAACCCGTCTGCATCCTCCATCATCACGTGTCCACTACCGCGCCAAGGAGCACACTCAGCGCACCGAGCGTACCCGCCCCGCGAGAGACAGAGTTTCGCGGCAAACCCTGCCGTTTATCGATAGCTTCTGCGAATCCTTGTTTCATCGGCGTGCCATCGCAGTTCTCCTGGCCGTCGCCACCATCGCATTGGCCATGGTGGCTCTCCATGGTACCAGCTCAGCGATGGTTCTGTTTGTTTGGCACTTCACCCTATGTTATTGGGCGTTCCTGCTCGCACTGATGCTGGCCAACCGAACTGAGGTCGAACCAGACGGGCCGTTTCGCATAGTCCTGACCGTATCGGTTGCTTTGCTTATCCTCGCCTGCGTGGCGCTGTTTTTCCGCTCGTTTGTCATCTGGGTTGCATTCGAAGCCATCTGGAGATTACGAAGAAAATTCAAAAATCCCCCACGGAAGTCCACGGCGAACCGCTCCAAACTGCGCCGGGGCATCTGAATGGCAGGAACAGAGAGCCTGGGCCACTTCTTCGCCGCAAGACTCGTCTGTTCCAAACTAATCTTCGTTTCCTGATGTCTTATGCGGATGCGTTGCCCGTGCTCGTCGCAGACCCATTGGCTCCAGCAGAAGCACCCGCACCATGGTCACCGTAGCTTCCATTACCATGATGTCCGAATGCTGACATCCCTTTTCGAACAATCATCGCTCCCACTTGGCTGTCGTAATGAGCTATCAACGTCTTCGCCTTGGCCGCAGAGATTTTCCCACTACTGACCAGTTTATCCATCTGTGACTTATAGGCAGCTTCCAAAGATGCAGTCAGCGTCGCATTGGAAACATGTTCGGCGGCCGCTATTTGGGCGAGAGACTCCCCTTTTTTCAAATCCGCAAAAATCGTCTTCGAAGGAATTTTCAGCACCGTACTGAGCGAGGCAAACATTCCGCCTGCGTAAGGGCCGTGATTCCCGGAAAACTTTCCTTCGCCGCCCCCCTGTGTGGCCGTCGAGGACTGTCCGCTCGTCGAGGTCAATCCGGTAGAGACGGAACTGCTCGGAGCACTACTCGCACTAGACCCAGAAGACGTGGAGCCAGAAGACGTACCGCAACCCGCAACAAGAAACACCGTCGCCACGGGAACGATGCCCCACACATACCATTTTGCTTTCACACATCATGACCCCTTTAGGATGTTGTCGAATCAGACCTTGGACGAAATCTCCGTATGTATCCAATCCAATCCGCGATTTGAATATGTATCCCTTGCCTTGAAAATCTCTTGAATTTCTCACACAAGAAACATTTTTTCGATGAACCCAGACAAACATACGTCACTTTTTCGCCACACCTGTCAGGAACTTCTGTCAGCGCACATCCAATAGACAAATAATCCATATTTATCATGGTGGTTTTTCAAGGTTATTTACATAGAATTCACCCATACTCGACCTTGTCGAGAAGATAGAGGATATGGGAAGTCCGTCATGACTCTCGAACATCTCGGTAGGAGGTCGAATTCATGGGCTATGTAGAGTTCGTCGTAGGAATCAGCGCTTTTTTGCTGATGACGGTCGCAGGCTTCCTGACTCCATTGCCAATCGGAAGGTCGGGATAATCCATCATGGCACACCTCCCCATCTCGAGAGGTCAAGAATGCTCATGGAAAGGAACGAATCACTTGCCAAAATACAAAAGACCATCTTTGCTCCAGCGACTTAGAAAATGGGGGACGACGTCGCTCGTCCCCCTTTCTGCTATCGCCATCCCGTTTGTCGCTACCCCAACTGCATCGAATTCGAACGCATCGAATCCGGTGCTCATACAAGAACACCAACTGGGCATTCGCCAAATTGACGTGAACAGCATTACAGAGGAGAAACCCTATGGTTTTGTGCACCATGGCACTACATACATGCCCATTTGGTACGTCATGCAAGCTCTTAAAGGCCTCGGCGTAGAAAGTACCTGGACAAACGGCATTTGGAATCTGAACACGTCCACTCCCATCGCAAACAGCAGCGCCATCGCGGAGAATCAAAGTGGGCAGGTGCATATCGAGATCGACGGAAAGCTCTTGCAAAGAGTCACAGGTCTCGTGGCTACGGACCCTGACTCAGGAAGTCCAACCTGCTACATTCCCATCTGGTATATGATGCAGGTCCTTCGTACGATAGGCATTCAATCCTCGTGGAACGGACAGACGTGGAACCTCAGCGCGAGTTCCGACACTCGTCCCAACTCGAGTGCTTTCACCGTGTTTGGGTGGGTGACTGGACCGACCTCGGCCGCAAACGCAGAAGCCAACCTCTCCAACTTAACGGAGATTGGTGTGGACGATTATACGCTGACGTCCGCAGGCGGCGTTGTTGGAACCGCACCCGTCGGGGTTGTGTCAAACGCCGCCATGCATCAGGTCTCTGCTTACGCGACAGTCACCAATTTGGACAGTTCCGGAAATTTCAGTTCCACCGAAGTGAGCGACATTCTCGAGAACCCCGCGCTCTCAGCGAGCGCTGCGTCCGCATTGACCAACCTAGCGGACACCGGAAATTACGCAGGAATCAATGTTGATTTCGAGCAAATCCCGGAAACGGACGGCACCGCATTCGACGAATTTCTTCAGGTTTTGTCGCAAGACCTCAAAGCCAGCGGAAAGCAACTCAACGTCACCGTGCCTGCGGAGACAGATAATCCATCGGGAACTGCCTATGGAGCCTATCAATATTCCCAGATTGCCGCGTTTGCCAATTCCGTGTCTCTTCTGACTTACGATTATACGTATATCAACAATCCTCCAGGTCCGATTGCCCCGCTCTGGTGGGACCAGCAGGTGGTACGGTACGCCGTCTCACAAATGCCTGCCAGTAAAGTACTGCTCGGCATTGGGACGTACGGCTACGAGTGGACTAGCGGCGGAGGCAACGCCATCGCGCTGACCCTACCTCAAGTCACGGCTACGCTCTCTGCCCATGGCGTCACTCCGTCTTGGGATGCGGCGGCGAGTGTCCCGTACGCTACCTACCAGACAAGTGCAGGAAGCACCGCAACCATCTACTATGAAAATCAGCAAAGCATCTCGGAAAAACTTAGTTTGGTGTCTCAATATCACCTGGGAGGCATCGCCATCTGGAGCATGGGCCTCGAAAACAACGCCCTCTGGAATGCCATCACAGCGGCCCATTTCTAGGGCCGCTGTCCGATGGAGTGGATAGTTGAAAATTATCTTGACCTGAATCAGCTCACCGTAACCGTGCTGGAAGCGGCACTGTTTTGCCCATTCACACTATCGACTCCGTAGTACGTTCCGGAGGGAACTTCGACAAACGTCGCATCGCCGCTGTCATCCGCAACTGCGGAAGAAATCTCAGTCCCATTACTGTTGTACAACAAGATGGTGCCCCCCGGCGTTGCATTGGATACGTCGATGTCGTAGCCACCATTACTATCGGCAACTACCGTCAGCGTTGGAGTCACTGCATTCGTTCCGACCACAACCGTGGATGATGAGGTCGATCCGCCACTACTCCCGGCCTGCTCAAGTTGAATCCATTCCTGTGTATATTGAATGGCGCTTTGCTGCAGACGGAGAATGGAATTTTGCAGGTCACTCAGTGCGCTGTTGAAAGACTGGCCGCTACCATATCCTCCAAAGTCATTTCCATAGCCGCTGTTCATCCCAGTATCATTCGCGATCTCAGAGTTGACCCGAGTCAACTGTTGACCATAGTTTGACCAAATGGAACGGTAATGTTCATATTCTCCTTGATTGCGATGGAAGTATCGATTGACATTGTTCCACGCCCTCTGAGACTCATGGAGAATGGACTGCCGCTGTTGCTCCAACTGCGCCCACGTGGACTGACCAGACGATGTCGTGGGCATCAGCCCGGTAGGAAGAGTCTGACTGGACAGCGTCTGCTCGGCAGAATACAACGTGCTGATTTGCGAGTTCAAATTCTCAACCAAACTAGATACTGTTGAAATGGTCGAACTGGTGACCGAGGAAGCTTGCGCGGTCTGTAGGAGAGAGGCCTCCTCGGTAGCATTCGATTGATACTGCGACTGAAAACTCGTAGTGTCGGCCAAGACCACGGTCGTTCCCAACAATGCAACCGCGACTCCCGTAGCACCAGCTAAAATCAACTTTCGACTCTTCCCATTCAACATCCACTCACGTCTCCTCGATTGGACTCTACTCTATCCACTCGCTGTGAGCGTAGTGCAGGAATGTTGAAACAGAATTGAATTTCAAATGTGAACGTCGCCCCCACGAAAATAATTTTTTTGTCCCTGTGGAACACCCTCTTCTCCTTGCACCGGAACAAACCATCGACCTCTGCCAATGCTGCGTTTCACTGCCGGACACGAGGTGTTGTAATTTGCGGTGGAAAAAATGATAGACTAGTCGTGAAACGTTTATTTGAGAAGTGACAACTTTCGCTCGAAAAATAGGGGGGAGATGCGATGGGAAGCGGAAGCGTGTTGTTCGAGCAAGGCGGAGCATCGAAAAACCGTCTGGCTCGCAACGTGAGATGGGTAGGCGCCATATTGTTATTTTTTGTCGCGTACAT
>NZ_JAMCCX010000043.1 GCF_024706985.1 Alicyclobacillus sp. SP_1
CACCCAACATCATAGGGCGAAAGCTCACCGTGAACACCACGGAAACAGGAGAACGAGTTTTTCCACTGCGAAAAAATCGCGGGGTCGGAAAGGCTTATTCGTGTTTCGGTGGCTTTTTTGCGTTTCACGGAAACAAAGGAGGAAACCCATCGACAAAGGAGGAAGGGCGTATGAGCGGCTTGGTCCGTTTATCCGACCTAGCGGCATCCGCTGGGTTGCTTTGGAGTCGCCCCAATCGAAGAGGTCAAGCCAAAGCCGACCACTGCCCATTTTGTGGTGATCGGAAAGGGAACCTCGAATTGAATCTCCACAAAGACGTCTTCCACTGCTGGGTGTGTGACAGCAAGGGTGGCGTCATCAGCTTTTACGCCAAACTGCACGGCCTATCCGATATGGAAGCCAAACAAACACTGTATCCTCGTCACCGGACACGCCCACTGCATCCCGCAGAACACCTCACCAACGCACAACTTCAAAGCATCGGTTTTTTGCCGATGCGCATCCAAAAACCAACGTCTTGGTCGATGTCTGCCTGGCTGGCCTATCGAAAACGCACGCTCGACTGCGTATGGCAAGCCTGGTGCGAACACGAACAGGACGAAAGAGAGACGACCGAGCGGTTGCAGCGGTTGTTCGAACAGGCTTCTCAAAGACTCCCGGAATGGAGGTATGAGCATGATCAAAGGGTTCAGCGAGCCCAAGCGCCTACCGAGAATGGGGAAAATCTACCTCGGACTCAAACAGGAGCATCAGAGCGGTAAGAGCTACCCCGTCGCGACCGACTATTTTGTCGTTCGAGCGGACGGGGTCAACACCTCGGAGGAAGCGGCGAAAGCCTTCCATGAGGTCTACGGAGAGACCCCCAAAGACATCACCATCGCGTTTCCTTCGGACGATCCGGAAGTCTTTATGCCGCAGTATCTGTCGGCGTATCGCGGAGCGGTGGGACGCAGCGAACTGTGGTGTAAAGGGGACGGCGAGAGAGCGCGTCGTGCCGATGATCAAGGCGGATATGTGGACGTCCCGTGTTGGTACAAGGACTGCCCCATCTTTCGGGAGAAGAAATGCAAACCGTTGACACGACTGTTGTTCTTGTTACCCGATGTCCCAGGCATTGGTATTTGGGAGATCGACACGACGTCGTATTTCGGTTCGCAAAATCTCACAGCCTGCGTCCAGATGGTGCGTCAACTCACGCGCGGTCGGATCGCGATGATCCCACTCAAGTTGCGGGTCGTGCCGCAGACGGTGAGTCCCGATGGGAAAGCGAAGACGGTCTATGTCCTCGATTTGAAACTGGAGGACATTAAGATCCGCGAGCTCATCCATCGCCTTCCGACGCTGGAGCTGGATGCCCCGATCGTCGAGGTCTCGGAAGAGATGCCCGACGATCTGTACATCGAAGACAACCTGGTCCGGGATGCCGACATCCAAGCGGCCAAGGCTCCCAAGGAGCCGCTTGTCGTGGTCGATGTCGCCATCAAGACGTACGACCGTGTTCGTTGGGGCTTTTTGAAGCTCCTCGACGCCAACGGCCAGACGACGACGTACTGCACGCACGACGCGAAGCATCTGTCTCTGCTGAAACGACTGGAAGTCGGCAGCAGGATCGAGGCGGTGCAAGGCGTCCCCAGTACGCTTCGTCCCGAATTTATCGAGATGACCCAACTGGAGCCGTGGACGGCAACACAGTCTTCGGCCAGTTAAACCCCCTTCAAAGGAGCGAAAACGCATGATGAATCGCATCATCCTCATTGGACGCCTCACCCAAGACCCGGAACTGCGCTACACGAACAGTGGCACGGCGGTCGCGAGCTTCACCCTAGCGGTGGACCGACCACGGACCAACCAGGCGGGCGAACGGGAGACCGATTTTATCCCAATTGTGGTGTGGCAAAAGCAAGCGGAGACGGTCGCGCAGTACTTGCAAAAAGGTCGCTTGGCCGCCATAGATGGGAGGCTTCAACTTCGGTCGTACGAGAACCGCGAGGGGCAAACAGTCCGCGTGGCAGAAGTCGTGGCCGAGTCGGTACGCTTTCTCGACAAAGCAAGCAACGGCACCAGCAGCCCTTCGGCCGCACCGCGACCGACGAGCTCTACAACCCAAGACAGTGCGTCTCGGACTCAAACAGCGTATGCGGACGATCCGTTTGCCGATGACCTGGAGCTTTCCGACGACGACCTCCCGTTTTAAGGGCAAAGGAGACGAGACACGATGGCTTCCAAACGCGTGATCGCGATGACGAAAGATACGAAAGCCGCGAAGAAAGTGGAGCGGTTTTACACGAAGAAAGGCGTCCTGTGCTGGACCCGACGGAATCCGGACGGCACGTATGTGCTGCTTGCTGGAGTTCCAGAAGCGGTGCGGCTCGCCAAGGACGTTGTAGCACACCTTTAAACCGCGAAAGGGGGCAGCCCTCTCGGTCACCACGACGAGAGGGGGAACCTCTCTTCGTGGGAGAGTCGATGGGCATTCCGATGCTGAGTTCATCTCGAGCACGTGCCGTGTGTTCAGACACGTCTTGCGTACAACGCCGACAGGCGTGGCGGGAAGGCACCGTATCTTCCGAGCAGCAAACCGAAAGGGTCCTTCAACAACTGGAACACAACGTAAGCATCCTTTGGACCAAGCATCTCGATGAGCGAGAAGTCTCACGCAAGATTTCGTCTTTGCAAACCACAGAGGCGCTCAAAAACGGCAGTTGCATTTGGCATCGACGCTTTCAGGACACGACCGGTGGTTGGGTGGACAAGTGGATTTGGCTCGGATATGCCAAAACAGGTCACAAAACGTATCGGCCACTCCATCTGGTGCTCTGCCAAAAGCAAGGGGAGACTTGGATCACGGTTCTAACCGTATACGATCCGTCCCATTCGGATGGGTTGTGGGATCAAACCTTCACGCAGCGGATGTGTTGGCATACCGACCCTTTATAATAGGAGCATGACACGTCCGCAGGAGGTTGGAAACCATGCTTCGGGAACCCGACATTCGTGAAGAGAGGGTGCGAGCGATGTTGCGTTTAAAAGCGGCCCTTTGGGCCCATGGAAACGAGTCCTTGCTGTTAGAACGTTCCATTGCGGCTTACCAGGAACCGACATACGATCTGCCGGAAACGGTGACGTGTTCCGAGTGTGGACACACCTTACCCGTGCGCGGAACCGATTATCCGGTTCCAGAGCGAAACGTCGTGATTCGCGACGTCCCTTTTGGGTACTGTGAGCACTGCAACACGCTCACGGGCAGCCTCTTTTTGATGGCGGCCCTCGATGCGTATGCAGAACAGCTGGAACCGAATGCTTCGATGACCTTAGAAGAAGCGCTTCGATAAACCAAGAACCAAGAAACGTTCACGCCTGAAGACTCGGCGAATCGTGAAGACCAGGACTAACCGGGGTGAACCCCTTGGTTTGTGCTGGTCTTTGGCATGCACCCCTCCGTGCGGGGTTTCTCTCATCCCGCACGGCTGCGTGGGATGGGACGTCTGTCCAAAAACCACTCAGAGAGGGTCGATGACCATGAAGCTCGTGGCGATGCAGGTTGAAAATTTTCGTTGCTTTGCACAAGAAAGTTTCCGATTTCATGACGGAGAAAATCTCCTTCTGGCGCACAACGCCCAAGGGAAGTCGTCGACGTTCGAAGCCATCGTCTGGTGTCTCTTTGGCACGGATGCGTCCGGCAAAAAGAACGCCGATACGCGTCTGCTGCGCCACGGAACCTCCTCGATGCGCGTAGAAACCTCTTGGCAAACGTCGAGCGGACAAAGCCTCACCTTTCTGCGCGTGAAACCGGAGCAAGGTGCGGTCCAACTGCTCGTTTGCGGCCACAAAGCGAAGCCCGGTGTGGTCGAAGGATGGTTTGGCGACGTCTCGACGTTCCTCTCCATCTTTGCCCCGGGATACTTTAGCAGCTTGGAACCGAGAGACGCCAAGGCGATTCTGGCCCGCGTCCGTCCAGTGGACGTGGCCACGGTGCTCCCGTACCTCGACGAAGCCGACCAGGACTATCTGTCGACGCTGAACTTCGGTATGGGCGTCGACTCGGCCGACGTGTTGCTCAGAGATCTGCGCCACGAGCAAAAGGAACTGGAGGCCACGTTGTTGCGTCTGGAAGGCAGCCTGAACGCCTGGAAAGCCGAACTCTCCGCCTCAGAGCCCGAGCCTTACGTACCGTCTCTCGATGCCGCGAAACTGGCGATGGTGGAGGCCACGAAAAAAGACATGCTGCGCCTGGAGATGCTCTTGGAGAAAGTGCCGCAAGACCTTCTGGAGTGCAAGACACGCCTGAAAGAGGCCCGCGCGCGCTACGTAGAGACGAAACAGGGGATCGTACCGGACATCGAGGCACACTGTCCGACGTGTCATCAAGCGCTTCCCAAAGAACAACAGGAGATCGCTAACAACAAACGTCTTGCGAAGAACGGCAAAATCCAAGTCCTGCTTCGCGAGATTCAACAAGAGGGAGAGCGCTTAAAGATCCAACTCGAACAGATGTCGAGTCCCGACTACACGCGAGCATGGCAAGAGAAGCTCGCGGCCCATCGAGCGAGCATCGCCTCATACGCGGCCCTTGCGGAACAAGAAAAAGCCGCGATGGTTGAGTATCAGGCGAAAAAGATGCGCTGGGATCATGCAAAGCAAAGCTACGAAGCGAGCCGAACCGAACAAGCACGATGCACGGCACAGCTCGAACACGTCACGTCGCGCATCGCGGTGCTCAAACGGTTCCAGTGGCGGTATGTGCAAGTGCAACATCGGCAGCTGAACGAGCCGCTCGTGCACGCGAAGTTGACACTCTTTCACGTCTCGGAAGACGGCGAAATCAAAGAGGCGTTTGGCGTGACGTGGAAAGACAAGCCGTATCGGACGCTGTCAACGTCCGAACGTGTAAGGTGCGACCTGGAGATATCGAGACTTCTCATGGCGCTCGCGGTGCCGGAAGTGTTGCCGGTGTTCATCGACAACGCGGAAAGCGTCGAGCGCTTGTATGAAGAGACGTTCGCAGGCCAAGTCGTTGCCGCGCGCGTCGCCGACTGCGATCTCACCGTCGCGCAACCCTCGTCGAGCGTTTTGTCGAAAGGGGCTTGAGCGATGAGGGTGCCACAAGGGTTTTTCGCAGACGACGAGACGGTGCTCTCGGAAAGGTTACAAAGCTATCTCAAAGGCACGTTGGCCTGGGAACTCACGGTCCATCGCGGCCAACTCGAAGAGGAGTGTGCATCGCATGAGAGCCATGCCTAACCCAACCTACACTGAACATGCCGTACGCCGCATCCTGGAACGTCACCTACCGATGGACGTCGTCAGCAACGTCGCCAAACACGGCGTGACGGTGCAACGCAACCAGAACGTTGTGATGAAGCGCGGCGAGTGGGGGGATAAACCGATCCACGTCGTCGTCGACCCGCACCACAACAGCATCGTCACGGTGTACGTGGCGAACGAATGGGAGTCGGGCGTATGGGTGCGTCATGTCCGACGCCACCGCGATCCGTTGGGAACTCAGAACGCCTCCGTAGGAGGGAGTTGCTGATGAAGCGGCCGATGGCTGTAGTGTGCTGTGCACAATGTGGCAAGCACTTGGCACGAAGGCACGCGTGGAACGATCAGAACGGGCACCTCTACTGCTCGGCGACGTGTCTGAAGGATCGGCTGTGGTTCACGCCAGAAGCGTTGGAACCGTTGCAGAAAAAATAGCTTCTTCACGCCCGACCACGCGGGACATGTCACCGTCCCTCGTGGTAAGGGGCGGAATAGGAGCGAATCGATATGAACGACAAAGTCCAAGAAGCGATGTCACGGTTGGAACAGGGATTGGAGCAGTTGCTCTCGGAAGACGCGTGGAAACAATACTTGCAATGTCAGTCGCGGTTCCATACGTACAGCTTCCAGAACACGTTGCTCATTCTGCTGCAATGTCCCAACGCCACCCGCATCGCGGGATTTCAAACGTGGAAGACGATGGGTCGGCACGTTCGCAAGGGGGAGCAAGGGATGATGATTCTAGCGCCATTGCTTGCGAAAACGTCCGAAACCACCACAGAACGGTCTCTCGTGGGTTTTCGCACCGTGTACGTCTTTGACGTGTCGCAAACGGAAGGCAAACCGTTGCCGGAGGTCTCCGTCCCTCGCCTCGAAGGCGATGCCACGGATTGGCCGAGGTTACGGGATGCCTGTCCGTATCCCATCACCGAGATGTCCGACTTAAACGGGGCCAACGGCTGTTTCCACGTGGCTACAGAGCGGATTTCTTTGCTGGAAAGCCTGGAGGAGCGACACAAGGCGAAGACCCTTATCCACGAATGGGCGCATGGACTCCTCCACGCCACACCGGATGAAGATCGCGTCGAGGCGTCGGAGGTCCAAGAGCTCGAAGCGGAATCGGTAGCCTTTGTGGTGGCCGATGCCCTCGGATGGGATACGTCGTCTTACTCGTTCGGATACATCGCGACTTGGTCCGGGAAAGACGCCTTCGACCAAGTGAAGCAAAGTGGGGGACGAATTCAAAAGGCGGCCAACCGTATTTTGCAATCGCTCCAACCGATGTCACCGTCTCAGGCAAGTTAAACAGACCTATGGGGGGTGACTCGATCTTAGCCACATGTGCTATGATCGGAGACACATGAACTCACGGAACGGCGGTGTTCTCATGGACGATGAACCCCAAAACGAACAAAACAATCTACGCATTGTCTCATGGCAAGCGCTCAATTATGAACTGACCCGCATGGATCAGGACATTCGAGAAGTGAAGGCCGAAGTCCGGGAAGTCAAATCCGATATTCGTGCACTCGATCAAAAAATCGACCGTCTTGATCAAAAAATCGACCGTCAAGGGAACGAACTGCGCCAAGAGATGCGACACCTCGATACGAAATTTGAAACTAAGTTAGAGTCTCTTGAGTCGAAGGTGGATGCAAAGTTTGACTCTCTTGAGTCAAAGGTGGATGCGAAGTTTGACTCTCTTGAATCGAAGGTGGATGCGAAGTTTGACTCTCTTGAATCGAAGGTGGATGCAAAGTTTTTGTCCGTTGAAATGAAACTGTCCGGTCGAACAAGCGTCTGGACTGCGGTTCTCGTAGGATTGTTGACCGCGGGCATCGGCGTCATGGCGACGTTATTGGCCGTTCGTTAAAGCCCCACGAAACCGCCGTATCCACTGCCACCGAACGTGTTACACTGGGGGTAAGGCTATGTCAGAACGGGCGAAAGAAGTGAGTAGGATGGAAGACGAAGCGCAATCCAACCAGCGCCCACCCAGCAACGTTACCGAGATGCCCTGGCTGCTCATCAGCAATCAGATTCAGCAGATGAACAGCAGCATCAACGAGCGCTTTAACGCCATGGAAAAGAGCATCAACGAGCGCTTTAACGCTATGGACAAAAGCATCAACGAACGTTTTGATGCCGTGAATCGTCGTATCGACGATTTGAAAGAAGACATGGACCGACGTTTTGAAGCCGTAGACCGACGTTTTGAAGCCGTAGAGAAGCGGATCGATTCGGTCGAACACAAAATGCTGCAAAAACCAGGGTTTCTCTGGGGGATTTTAGGATCGGTCATACTCCTTTTACTGGGAGCGCTTCTCAACCAACACATTCACATTTTTTAACGAAGGGTAGGTGAACCCCGCCGTCTTGCTTGGTTTCGAGACGGTGGGGGGTGCCCTTGCCGTGTTCGCGCTAGAGCAAGGTCGGTAGGGATACAGATGCGCTTTGAAGGTATTGCAAAAGCTGGGTTCTACCCCACACCGGCATCGCAAGTAGCGCGTATGCTCCACCATCTGGACTTCGAGGGTCCGGCACGGTTGTTCGACCCTTGTGCGGGTGAAGGCTTGGCTCTCGGACAACTCCAAGCCTCGGCTGCGCCAGGCAGCGTATCGTACGGCATCGAGTTGGACAAAGCACGCGCGGGAAAAGCACAGGCGTGTCTCGATCACGTGGTCGCCTGTGGCTACGAATCGGCGAGGGTCACACCCGCCAGCATGCAGTGCTTGTTTCTCAATCCGCCCTACGACCAGCACCACGGTCAAGGCGGCTTGGCGTCGCGAAGCGAACTGGTTTTCCTTCGCGATCTGTCCAAGTGCGTCGTGCCAAACGGCATTTTGGTGTTCGTTGTGCCGCGATACGTCCTTGGCAAAGACCTCGTGCAAGCGCTTCTCAACCGATATACGGATCTCTCACTGTATCGGTTTGAGGACGGTGCCTACGACGTCTTTTCCCAAGTCGTGGTGTTCGGACGACGCCGAGAGAAACTGCTTCAGACGAACCGAGACCTCACGCCCACAGAACGTCAGGTAGCCAACAACATGGTCGCCGTGCATCAGGATGCGTCGCTACCCATCCCGATTCTTGGTAGCGACGACACGCGGTGGCGCGTCCCTGCGGCTCCCAACATCGACGAACCGATCCTGTTTCGCGGCGCCCTGCTCGATGAGGCGGAACTGCTCCAGGACCTCGCGACCAGCGATGTGTTTTGCATCGCGGAAAACCTCTTGACGGTCGCCTCAGACAGGACCGAACTCAAGCGACCGCTGCTGCCGTTTCGACGCACCCACATGGCTACGCTGATTGCGGCAGGCGCCCTCGATGGCGCGATGGGCATCGGCGAGACACGGCACTGGGTCGTCGGCATGACCCGAAAGCGCGTCTCCCGGGACATCACCGAGGACGAGCGCGGGAACGAAGTCGTCGTGGATTCGGAAGAGTACGTCACGATCGTGCGCACCGTCGAAGCGGACGGACGCATTCTCGATCTTCAATAGACCACCCATCACCCAAAGGAGGCGAATCGCCCCGGCACAAAACCACCGCCGGGGCTGATCGCCTGGGGGTGGCTGTGTGCGGGTCGAACCGAATGCATATTCTCCGATACCGAGACGAGCACAACTTCATGGAAGCCAGGACCCACCTCTTGATTTGGAGGAACGCTCCAGAAGGCAACGTCCACGAACTGGTGGCGGCAGGCCTCTTGGACTTAGACCAAAGTGCCAGGGCTCTCTCGGCACGCATCCTCAAAGGCCAGCGCACGGACGTGTTGGCCTCTCCAAGGGACTACGAACCGCTCGTACGCCTCCAGGCGAAAAAGCAGCACCATCGATTCGTCGCGCGGCCGCTTGGCAAGAAACTGACGCATCTGTTGATGCTGCCTAAAGCCGCCGTAGACGACGTGTTGGACGACGAGACCCCACGCATCCTCTTACAACCGCAGGGCGGAGCCATCGAAGATCTGTTTTTGCGCCGATTCGCGTCGGACTTCCACCTGCCGTATGTGGCCGAGTGGGCGACAACGATCTGGGAAGCCTGCCGAGAACGGGAGTTTGTTTCGGAATTGTCGGTCTGGACGGACGAACGCGTCGCCTCGTGGCAACACTGTAAGGCGTTTGACCTCCGGGGCATGACGGAAGACGAGGCACTCTCGCTGCTCTCACACTTATTGTCGACCGGAGCCCTCGTCCTGCCGGAAGGCATCACCGAGGCCCCGAGCCTTCGCGATACGCTGCAGGCGGATGAGAACGGAGAGTACCGGGTGCTCGACTACTTGCAAGCGTATGCGCCGCACTTGGCGACCACGGTCGAAGAACTGGCCAAGCCTTCCCACGACCTTGACCAACCGATCGACCCAGCGATAGCGACGATGGCCAGGACGCCATTTCCAGCCCAAGCGCATACCGCCCAAGCGATTTTGACGGGATTGTCGCGGCAAAAAGGCGTCCTCTGTAGTTCCGATATGGGCACAGGCAAAAGCATTCTTTCTCTCGCCGTGGCACACGCCCTCTCGAAACGAAGCTCTCGGGGCTTCGCCGTGCTGCTGTTGGTGCCGGGCATCACGGTGCCGAAGTGGGTACGGGATGAGATCGGGCGAACCTTACCGGAGGCGCCTACGCGCGTGTTCGACTCTTGGCGAGACTTGGTACGCTACCGCAACACGTCGGTGCGACGTGGGCAAAAGGCTCCGCTTGAGTTTCATCTGATATCGCGCGATACCGCGAAACTCGGCATGCCGTCTGCGCCCGCTTTGGTCTATCACAAGCACCGAGTCGTCTCGAATCCAGCCTCGTACGAATCGGCTCCGACGAAAGGCCGAGTGCTCTCGGACGTCTGGGTGTGTCCGGATTGCGGAGGCATTCAGCGCAAGGTCGAGAAACACGAGACGCTTCGCAGTCGCGAGATGGATCTCGATGCGTTGCGAGAAGCGAAGCTCGGATTTTCCGATCTGGCGAGCGGATGGGTCGAATGCGTTGCCCCTAAATACCAGAGCATCGTGTTTCCGAGCTCGACGGCGTCGACGAAGCGTCCGCAGTTTTTGAAGTCGGTGACCGAATACCACTGTTCGGAGTGCGGTCAGAACCTGATGCGTTCGCTTGTGCCGGAACGCGAAAAGGTGCCCGGGCTGCGAACGAGACGACTCTCTCCGGCGAACTTCATCGCGCGGTATCTGCAAGGCTGGTATGACCTGGTCATCGTCGACGAACTGCATCAGTTTAAGAACGCCAGCGGGCAGGGAGAAGCCATGGGGGCCATCGTCGGAGCAGCGAAAAAAGTGCTTGGACTCACCGGCACGCTCTCGGATGGCAAAGCCTCCAGTCTCTATCACCTGCTCTGGCGGATGGCCCCCGGAGCGATGCCAATGCTGTCAACTTAAGCGATCCGAATTCAATTTGGGACAAAAAGGAAGATTGATGAGCATTGTCCGTCTGCCT
>NZ_JAMCCX010000044.1 GCF_024706985.1 Alicyclobacillus sp. SP_1
GACGCGAAATGGTCAAATGCGAAATGGTGCGATTGAATGAGGAAATGAGAGAAAAACGTACTTTTCCTGAGAGAGGCCATAACCCCTAGTAGCAAAGTGCTGGCTGTTCAAGGTCTGTGTGGAGCGGCCAGTCTATTGGGGATTTTTACGCCGACTTTTTCATTATGGCGATATCCCTACATGGTAGTCGTTCGCCAAAGGGGCAAGTGGCTTAGTCTGCAATACCGTGACTGAAGTATCTTCCTAAAAACGTTGTGAAGTGGTTGATTAAAGTAGACGGACTTAACAATGATGCGAGAGTGAATTCTGAGTCTATCGGATGCGAAAATTCGATAAGCGGGGTATATAGATTCTAAGGTGTAATGGAGCCGCATTTCCTATTTGATATATTTAGTGGGGAATTGTAGCTCCGTACAAAGCGCCACTTTGGCTTGGACCCTCTGTCGTTGGCACAATTGGGGGCAAACGTTACAGGTGTTGATTTTTCAGATGAGGCAATTGCTGTTGCCCGACATTTGAACGAGGAACTCGGTCTGAATGTGAACTCTTTCTGCTTAGATGTCTACAAGATACCCGAATGCATTCATGAGACATTTGATATCGTGTTTACGAAAAGAAACATCTGTCCTGTTGGCATAGTGTCCTGCACCGTCCCCGGGGCATAGGCGGAACGCATATGCGGAAGCCGTCGGTTCTCTGCGACATAGTGCAGCACAAAAGGAGCACCATGTTCTCGTTCACGACGGCCCAGCACCATCCATCGTTAAAGCATTCAGGGCAAGCGCGTGACGTAGGTGGTGTCCAAGTCACGAATCGCCGAAAACCCGGATAACGCGAGTTGCAAGTCCAGTTCCGCCACCCACTGGCTGAGCAGTTCCTGGACACCCGCTTGTCCTCCAACGGCGAGAGCATAGCCATAAGGGCGCCCGATTAAGACGGCGTTGGCACCCAGAGCGATGGCCTTTAAGGCATCGGCAGCGTGGCGGATCCCGCTATCCAAAAGGAGAGGGAAGTCAGGGCCGATATGTTGCCGAACCTCGATGAGTGCGTCCAAAGATGAGATGGCGCCATCCACTTGACGGCCGCCGTGGTTGGACAAGATCACCCCATCCGCTCCAAGCGCGATGGCCTGCTGGACATCGTCTACATGCGTGAGTCCTTTGACCAATAGAGGCAATTGGGTCTGCTGTCGTATGTCAGCCAGGTCATCCCACGTAAAGGCGGGGTTGACGTACACGGATAAGAATTCTTGCACCGCTGCCGGTCGGTTCTGCTCAGGCGTTTCTTTCAGGCGAGCGCGGAAAGCGCTGTCTGTAAAGAAATTCGCAACCCCTTCGGCAAACAGGAATGGTAGATAGAGGTTTCGTAAATCGGTCTCCCGCCAACCAAGCATGGTAGTGTCGACCGTCACAACAATCGCAGTGTATCCGGCCGCTTCAGCACGGCGTAGAAAGCTACGGACGATGGCTGGATCGCGACCAGGATACAACTGAAACCACCGTTCTACGCCGTTTGCATCGCGAGCCAGAGTCTCTAAGTCGACCGAGGAGACGGTGCTCGTGATAAACGGAATATGCATAGCTGCGGCTGCTTTAGCAGAAGCGGATTCTGCGTCTGAGTGGAGAATGGACTGCACACCGATTGGTGCCAGAAAGTAAGGGGTTGCAAAAGTTTTGCCAAATAGTTCGACCTGCAAATCGCGATCCGCCACATTTCGCAACATCCGCGGACGGATGCGCCACTGGTCGAAGGCAGTCCGGTTGTTTTTCATCGTTTGTTCGGCGCCAGCTCCACCCTCCAAGTAACCCCACGGACCGTCCGCCAGCGTGGCTCGCGCTTGTGCGCGCCAATCTTCAATC
Organism: Alicyclobacillus sp. SP_1; assembly: GCF_024706985.1. Taxonomy (GTDB): domain Bacteria; phylum Bacillota; class Bacilli; order Alicyclobacillales; family Alicyclobacillaceae; genus Alicyclobacillus_I. The sequence goes on from NZ_JAMCCX010000044.1 coordinate 1,860, forward strand.
GATACAGGCCAATCCCAGGTGGATTTTCCAGTCAAGGATTGTGCATACATCTTCAATTGTGCGTCTAAGCCCAGACGACTCATCGGGTTTGGACCTCCCAAACGGTTGATAGGGCAAGTATACCGGAGTCCATGGTTGTAATCTACCAGTTGCATGGTCGCCCCTTCATCCTTGCATCCTCAAAGTTCTTAATAGCACGTGGGTTGCGCGAATTCAGAGGACCCCAATAGAGAGTTGTCTAATTGATAGCAATCTTCGTCCAAACACGCTTGCAGATGCTCTCCTTTTATTTCATGATATGGCACAAGGATAAATGCCTTGGCATGGGATATCGCTCGGTGCAGCCATTTGAGGATTACCAGACGCTAAGCCAAGTTCGCGCTCTGTCCAACACGTGCCATCACGAAATCTGCCCTGTGATTGAGCAATGGACGCCGGACATGCACTCGAAAAAGGTCCATGCGTCATGGCGGCCCGGTGAAACGTTTTCGGGCTGTGGCTCAAATGGTAATGGAATCCGGGAAAAGCGTAGCGGTCATTGCGGCTGGAGAACGCTGGCCGAACGGCAATCTTCGTCCTGCATTAGAAGATGTACTGGGCGCGGGCGCGATTTTGAGTGATGCCAATCCCTGTGCATTGTCTCCGGAGGCGAGATCTGCGGTTTCGGTTTTTCGATCCGTTCAGGAGAATCTGCTCTCCACGTTGGTGGATTGCGCTTCTGGTCGGGAACTGATAGCGCGAGGATATCAAGAAGATGTTGTCATGGCCAGTCGTCTCAATGAGACCGATGTCGTCCCCGTGTTGGTCAATGGCGCATTTCAGGCCATGGAGAGGAGACAGAATCATGTTCTGCCATAAAGTCAGTGAAGAAATTCAACTCAAATTGCTAGAATTGCGCGATGCAGAAAAAATCTTTGCTTTAACAGATGCGTCTCGCTCTTATCTGCGGGAATGGCTACCTTGGGTGGATGCCACGCGAACCCCGGATGATTCGAAGGCATTCATTCAATCCACGCTTCAGCAATTTGCCGCCAACAACGGCTTTCAAGCTGGTATCTTGTACAAAGAAGAGTTTGCCGGTATGGTTGGGTTTCATGACATAAACTGGGCCAACAAGTCGGCTTCAATTGGGTACTGGCTTGGCGAGGGATTCCAAGGGAAAGGCATCATGACGAGCGCATGCCGAGCCATGGTCCATATCGCAATTCAGGAATACGGATTGAATCGCATGGAAATCCGGGCAGCGGTTGACAATCGCAAGAGCCGAGCCATTCCGGAACGACTCGGGTTTACGGAGGAAGGAACTTGTCGTCAGGCGGAGTGGCTTTACGACCACTATGTCGATCACGTTGTCTACGGTCTTCTGAAGGAGGATTGGTGTCACTCATGAAACGTCTATACATTGTACGCCACTGTTCCGCGACGGGGCAGGCGGCTGACGCGCCGTTGACGAACGCTGGCCGCGAGCAGGCAAACTTACTTTCGGACTTTCTCGCCGAGCAGGAGATTGACGCCATCCTCTCAAGCCCATTCGTGCGAGCCATACAGAGCATCGAGCCGTTTGCAAAACGTGCGAATCTGCACGTGCAGGTGGATGAGCGACTCGCGGAGAGAGTGTTGAGTTCCGAACCCATGGAAAACTGGCTGGATTGTTTGCAGCAAACGTTCTCCGACTTTGAATTGGCCTTTGATGGTGGCGAATCGAGTGGTCAGGCGACGAATCGAGCCGTTGCCGCGCTCGGCGAACTGTTTGCTTTGAATCAACGGAGCGCGGTGGTTGTAACGCACGGCAACTTGATGACGCTGCTGCTGAGACACTTCGATGAACGATTCGGGTTCGAGGCATGGGCAGCGCTGACGAATCCGGACGTGTACCTCGTGACGGTGAACGGATCGGAATCGACTGTGGAACGAGTCTGGGGACATAGCGAAGGTCGGTGAATCAAATTGAGACCTGATGAAGATGAACGTGATGCACTCATCGAGATCTGTCAGAAAATGTTCGGGTTCACTGTTCTTGATGCGCAACCGATTGTTCGTGGATGGCTAAATAAAAAATGAAAGTTGGACACCACGCATGGCGTCTTTCTGCTCAAGAGTTATCATCCGGACAGATATCGGTTGTATGATGAATCGGCTTTAGTTCGAGCGCTTCGATGGCAGTCTGAGCTACATACGCAGGGGCTACCTTGTCCACAAATTCTGATGCATCAGGGAGAACAGCTTCATTCGACACCCTCAGGGCAGCGATTCATGGTCATGACCTTTAGTGAAGGAGAGAGACTCATTCCTGGCCAGGCCACCTATGGTCAGATGTATTCGCTCGGTATGGCCACCGGACTGATGCATCGACTCCTTCTCACGCTCGGCGGTGTTCCAACCCAAGCGACATTTATGGTCCCGGAAGTACCTGAGCGGATTCGACACTTCGAAAACGTCTTGAAGGCCATGGAGCAGAATGACAAACATGAGCTGTATGCATTCGCGCAGCACCAATTAAACGCGTTGCAGGTTATCGACATCCGTGAATTTAGGAATGCCGAAATCGGATTTGCGCACCGCGATCTTTGGGCAGATAACATGCTTTTCTCTGGCGACGGGTTGTCGGCGATTTTAGACTTTGATCGACTCAATGCCGACTATCTCGAATTGGATATCGCGAGGGCTATCCTATCTGGCAATTTGGATGGCGAAACATTCAACGTGGATACCACGCAGGGCTTCCTTGACGGATATCGGACGCAACCTGAGTTTCCCACAGGGAGGATTCTACGAGATCTTCGCATGGTATGGTATATGGAAAGCACTTGGTGGATCACGCCGAACATGGACCAGCATACGGTACCCCCTCAGCGATTTGCGCACGAGATGGACTGGCTGGCTCGCAATATGCACAATTTACCGTCCCTACTGAGTCAACTTTAGTCGGAAGGAGGGGGTGATAGCGTGGATGTTCGTGTCCTTCATGCAGTAGATGCATCAGCTTATCGAGATCTTCGGCTTCAAGCGTTGTCCACCCATCCCGAAGCGTTCCTCACAACCTATGACGATTATTTCTCTCGTCCTCTCGAACTCGTGACCGAACGACTTACACCGGATGACCATCGCTTTACGTTGGGTGCTTTCGTAGGCGATGCATCAAATCAACTGGTGGGCACGGTGACACTGGTTCGAGAGCGAGCAACGAAGGCGCGCCACATCGCGAACGTGTTCGCCATGTTTGTATCGCCACACGTTCAGCGGCAAGGGATAGGGCGAAAGCTGCTTGCTGACTTGATTCAGCGGACACGGCAACTAGATGGCGTGGAGCAACTTCGTCTCTCTGTTGTGAAGGATAACGACGCCGCGATGGCGCTCTATCAGTCTGTGGGCTTTCAGGTGTATGGGATTGAACCGAACGCCATGAAAACGGCCAATCGGTCTTGGGACGAAGTCCATATGGTGCTCCTTCTCGCTCCACAGGGCCAGCCCCAACTGCAGTCAGCGCTCAACTTCGCAAGCATGGGTTTCAGCCACGTCACGATCAACGTCTCTGACCTTGAACGGTCACTTGCGTTTTACGTTGGAACGCTCGGGATGAAGCTTGTACATCGCGCGCGGCAGGATGCCTACCTCGAATGGGGGGAAGCCTGGATTTGCCTACAGGAGCGGCCCATGCTCCCAATGGCTCGGCCGCAATTTGGCGTCGATCACGTGGCGTTTTACATTCCGCAAGATGAATTGCACGCGACCGTTGATGCTCTGAAAGCGGCAAATGTTCCAATGATCCGTGGCCCAGTGGAGCGTGGCGGAGGTTGGACCGTCAATTTTCTCGATCCCGATGGTACGCAGCTTGAGTTTCACTCAGGGACGCTGGGCGAACGGATGAAGGTGTGGAAGTGAATCGGGACCAGACCGATATCGGCCAGTACGAGGCGCTGCTCGGTGCGTACTTCCCGGAATTGCCCCTGGACAGGATCTCACTACTCGGAGAAGGCTGGGACAGTATCGCGATAGAAGTGAATCACGCGTTCGTTTTTCGAATCCCAAAGCGCCCTGCAGTAGCACGTCAGATGTGCAAAGAAATCCGAGTGCTGGAGGCAATTCGGCCGTACGTGAAGGCGCGGATTCCGCTGCCCGAGTGGATAGGAGCAGCGCGTAGAGATTTTTCGGTATCAGTCGTGGGTTACCGGAAGCTACTGGGCACCCCACTGTCAGAAATCCCATCGGGATCGATGGGAAATCGTGTATTAAGTGAGATTGGCAATTTTCTTAGTGAGTTGCATACCATCCCAAAGGGTGTCCTCAAACAAGCGGATGTGCCTTGGTTTCGATGGACTGGGGACAACAGCGACGATGGACCACGGAATTGGAGAGAAGGGTTGCAGAAGTTCATGGATCGCATTCGACAGGATGTAATCCCCTTGCTGCGTTGTCCCGTCCGTCCCGTCGTGATAGACGTCATCGAAGACTTCTTTGCCAGTCCACAGAACTTTCAATTCGAACCTGTTCTGCTTCATGGCGATCTCGCTGCTGAACACATTCTGGTCAACACAGAGGCGGGTGAGATCGGTGTAATTGATTTTGGCGATTGTGGAATGGGCGACCCCGCATATGACGTGTGGCCGGAGTTGACGCCATTTTATGACGGACCTGTGGATGAATTGTTTTGCGCACGGCAGAGGTTTTATCGCAAGCTAGCGCCATTTCACGGTGTGTTGCATGGACTGTTGGTCTGTGATGAAGGGCTGGTGACGAATGCTCTCCGGCAGATGGAGGCGGAGTTTGCATAACCAGTCCACGTCTGAATTCTTTTTATGGTCGAAAGGAGGTCTCAACGTGAACAAGTGGATCTGTACGACTTGCGGCACACAATACGCAGAGAGCGAGACGCCACCTGCACATTGCCTCATTTGCGAGGATGAACGGCAATACATCGGATTAGGCGGACAAACGTGGACAACGCTCGAAAAGTTGAAGGTGGGTGGATACAGAAACGCCTTTTATGAACACGAACCCAACCTGTTGGGAGTCGAAACGGTTCCTGAATTTGCAATTGGCCAGCATGCGAAACTCCTTCGAACGCCGTACGGGAACATCCTGTGGGACTGCATCTCGTACCTAGACGATGTGACGGTCCAACTGATTCAGGGAATGGGTGGCATTCACGCCATAGCCATCTCACACCCACATTTCTATTCTTCCATGGTGGAATGGGCAGAGCGATTTGAGGCGCCTATCTATCTGCACGACCATGACAGACAGTGGGTGATGCAGCCGAGCGACCGGATTCAGTTTTGGAAGGGATCACAGGTCGAGTTGAACCCCGAGGTGACATTGGTTCATGTTGGTGGGCACTTTGCGGGATCGAGTGTGCTGCTCTGGAAGGCCGGTGCGAACGGCAAAGGGGCTCTGCTCACGGGTGACACTGTCTCGGTCTCGGCTGACCGCCGCTTTGTGTCGTTTATGTATAGCTTTCCGAATCGGATTCCGTTGTCGGCGACGATCATAAAGAGTGTCCGGAACAGGTTGCAACCGCTTTTCTTTGACAGACTGTACGGGACGCAAGCGAACACAGTGATTGAATCCGATGCGAAGGCTGGCGTGCTGCGGTCGGCAGACCGATATCTTGAGGCACTAGGGAGGTCGGAAGAACGCTGAGGCTCTGAATGGGGACTCGGTCTAGCAACGAAGGATATCCGATATGTGGAAAACATGACGTTCAACCAGTGGCTAGCCCCAAACCATTCGTAAATCAAGGAACGCTCATAGTAGGATTTGGACATCTGATGCGTCTATCTGGAAACGTGATATCCTATTTCGAAGATGGCACTGGCACCCTATAGTGGATGATAGGAAACAGGTAAGGGGGTCATGTCATGGAATATTCATTTTACGGGGTCGATCACGTTCAACTTGCAGCTCCAGCCGCATGCGAGGATGAAGCTCGCCACTTTTTTGTTGACGTTCTTTGCATGGAGGAAATCGAAAAACCGGAGACGCTAAAACAAAACGGTGGTGTATGGTTTCGTTGCGGCGGTCATCAAATACACATTGGAATCGACAAGAACTTCATCCCCGCGAAGAAGGCGCATCCTGCCATTCACGTGCAGAACTTGACGGCTTTGAAGGCACGCATACTCAGTCATGGCATCTCGGTGACAGAGGATGAATTGCTGCCCGGTGCAGAACGCTTCTATGTGGACGATCCATTCGGCAATCGACTTGAGTTTCTTGAGTGGAGGGTGTGAGCACCATGCCCATCAACTTCCACGACGAAAAAAATCGGAACTTATAGGCATCTCGTCACGCGGATGAGACTTGGCAGCGCACGATGCAACAACGTGTCAAGCCAAAGGGGCTGAGGGTGGCCGACATCGGCTACGGCGGGGGGATTTATTCAAGGGCATGGGTCGATCTCGGTGCAGAACCTGTGATCGGAGTGGAGTCCTCCAGGGTGATGGTAGAAGTAGCACGGGCGAATCCTGCCAGCGCACAATCCTTATCACTTATGAAGGTGCGCCTTCAGAAGCCATAAGGGTCTCAAATGGATGAAATGCCTTTTATCATTCCGATGATCCATTCGGACTAAGAGGAGATTTCGCCGTGGGAGCGCCTGCTCCATGGTTTTTTTCGTTCAGAGAAGCAGTTGCTCGGCGCAACGGGGCGACTTCCATGGGCAAAGAAACATGTGTGCCAACAAAAATTGCATCATTTTGAGGAGGAGGAACAATGGCGAAGCGGTTGAATCATAGAATTGCAGTTGTCACAGGCGTGAGCAGGGAGCGGGGAATTGGGACCGCCCTCTGTCGGGCTCTTGCCAACGAGGGAGCCGATACTTTCTTCACGCACTGGGGCCGCTACGAAGAGTCTATGGCGTGGGGAGCAGAGTGCGATTGGCCGGACGATCTCGAACGTGAGCTGCGGCAGATGGGTGTTCGGGCGAGCCATATCGAGGTCGATTTGGCGGATCCGTCAGAAAACTGGTGGCCGACTACGTCACACGAGGGGGCTGATACTGAAGAAGGATTTGCTTAGGCCCATCCATAAATATATATTGCGCAATTTTCCGGGGTACGACATTATCGAGCCGAAGTGCGCAGTGGCGATGAAATCTGAATATTCAAGTGACATAACAGAGGATCAAGAGGGGTACAGACCGTGGCACAGAGAGTAGCGGCAATTTATGATATCCATGGAAATGCCTCAGCATTAGATGCTGTATTGTTGGACGCTGAAAGATGCGGTGTGGATACGTTTGTATTCGGGGGGGATCTGGCTTGGGGACCTCAGCCCAGATTAGTTATGGAGCGAGTGATGTCCCTTGTTGGAAATGTTCATTTCATAAAAGGAAACGCCGACAGAGAGGTCGGAGAGCGGTACGGAGTCGAACAAGGTCTGGATGAGGGGACCGCAAAGATAAATCAATGGTGCTCCGATCAATTAACGCACGAGCAATTGGAATTTTTGAACGGATTAAAAGACAATGTCACGGTGAATATTGATGGACTTGGTGAAGTCTTATTTGTTCACGGTTCCCCACGAAGCGATGAAGAGGCCATTCGAAGAGATACACCAGAATCGGAAATTGAACCGATGGTCGTCTCAGTGAGACAATTTACAATTATTTGCGGCCATACGCACATTCAATTTGACCGCACTGTTTTTGGGAAACGAATTATCAATGCAGGGAGCGTCGGGCTTCAAAGTGCGGCACGAGGAGCCTGTTGGGCTTTGCTTGGTCCTGATGTAGAACTACGGGAGACGGAGTACGATTATCAGCATGCGGTCGCTCTGATACGCCAATCCGGTGTACCGATGGCGAATGATTTTGCCGATCATGTTTTGAATCCCCCGGCAGAAGGACCCTAATTTACTCAGCTATGGAGCAGTCGTCCTGAACACTGGATTGTCCGTGAGCAGGTTTGCTATGGAGCCAGTGCTATGGAATTCACAGGATAGAATTTGGGAGGGGCGTGAACAGATGAGTGAGTTTTTGGTGGTGCATTATGATTTAGTTCGCAAAACGCGACAACGTTTGTTTGCCTTCTTGGAGAGCGTGCCAGTTGAGGCGCTGCATGTTGAGGTGCCCGGCTTCGGGTTCGGTACCATCGCTGGCACTCACCTGCACGTAGCGGGGTGCTATATGCACTGGCTGGTTGGATTCGCAAACACTCGGTCCAAGCCGGAATATCCCACGGAAGAGGAGACGCGCTCTGCCGACGTAGCGATGCTTCGCCGCTGGTTTTCGCTATCCGACGAGGTCGTGGATGAGTTTCTGCAAGCATACGGGGCCCGCCCTACAGAGCTGATTTATAACGAGTCTGAGGGCCGGATCGGTCTAACGCCACTCTGGCTAATGACCCATACGATTACACACGAGTTTCATCACAAGGGGCAGATTGTCACGCTAGCGCGCAAACTTGGGTATGCGCCACCCGATACGGACTTGGTTTATCCGGACAACGAGTAACCATAGGAAAAGGCAAGTTGTAGGAGACACGGTGGAAGCAGTCGTTGGAAAGAGAGGGGACGAGAGGGTGGAGGTGCTGTTGTTTCACCACGTGATGGGACGGACAACGGGTATGGACTCCTTCGCCGACCAGATTAGGAAGGTCGGTCATACGGTCCATGTTGCAGATCTCTTCGAAGGTCGCGTGTTTGCGACGATCGAAGAGGGTATGGAGTATGTCGGTGAAATTGGGCTTGAACAGATTTTGGAGCGCGGCGGGCGTGTCGCCCTCGAGTTTCCGCGAGAAATCGTCTATCACTACAACGCAGTTAGGTAATCGCATCAAGCAGAACCTTGAAGACGCCGTTTCTGGTGAGAGCGAAAAGCCTTGGC
>NZ_JAMCCX010000045.1 GCF_024706985.1 Alicyclobacillus sp. SP_1
CGAATGTTCCCCGCTAGAACTCCTAGCGGGGATAACTCTCGTTATCACCAATTCTCCCATGACGCAGGCCTCAATGCAGGGTGTGCAAAGTTTTACGTTCACGCGGTTACCGAGTGCCCACCGGCATCCGCGAGTATGTAACTGAGCGTTTTCCAACCGTAACCGTTGATTGGGCCGCCATTAATAAAGCGATGGCGGATGGACCCCGCTACGAAGGACCAATTACGGAAGAACAATTAAACTATTTGGAGGTGGAGAACCGCTTACGTGACTGGGCAGATTCAGTTAAATCCTATCCCGGGGAGTCACGACTGTTACTTGCAGCCGCAAACCTATTGAGCAGTTGGCGAAGCCGTAGACGTACGATTTGAAAGGCGCTCCGCAAACCCCTTAATTACATTCAAACCATATACACCCAATTTTCACCCCCTCGGGGGTGAGACAAAGACACAAAGGTAACAAGCAAGAAACTTCCTAAAAAGGGAGCTAAGCAGCTAAAGATGGCTCACTTTCAAACAGACCGCAGTGGCTCACTTTGATCTTGACAAAAACACCAATTCCTGCGCCCATATCCAACTTTATTTTCGACGTTGCCTTTTTCATTTCCACTGGCTGGATTGCAAAAGATCGGTTCAAATCGGTAGTGCGAACAAAACTTTGTAAATGTCTCTGTGAGTGTACGCTGTCCCTCTTTGCCAACAGACACAACGGCGGCAGATAGATTGTCGAACCAGATGCGACGAGGCACGCCACCAGCTTCTTTGAAACAATGCTTTAAGGCTTCTAGAAAGCATTCAGTATTCTCACTTGGTACCGGATAAACAAAAGCAGCGTTGCTGTACGGGAAGGACAAGGTGAGCACTTTGCGTTCTAGGTATTGCCCATCACGGACGACCTGGTGTGTTCCGAAGTCAGCCTGTGCTTCACCGCCAATGTGTTCTAAACGCTCGTAGCTTGGTGCATTTTCCAGTTTCATTTGTTCTTTACGGTATTGAACGTAACTGAGGACCGTGCGTAAACTCCCTGTATAGCCATGCTCGTCTTTTAAACGAGAACAGATGCGAGTTCCCGTCTGTCGCTGCTTTCGAGGGAGGCTACCATCTTCCGTGAGCCAAGTGTCGATAATCTCCGTACACTCGCCAAGTATTAGAAAACGTCGCTCATGCACCTCGAATCCTTTATTCCAGTTTTCACGGTCGGCATACTTTTTAGCTGTTCTCCAGTTCACTTTCGTCTGCTTAGCAATTTCTTGGATAGAACAACCATCCATTTGTCTGAGAAAATGGATATACTGTTGTTGTGGCACTTTCAACATCCCTCTCACATCTCCCTTTTTATCCTTCGACAGATACAAGGGTAGAGTAGTAGTTGGGTGTTGGCTAGTGCCCTTTTTATGCAATTGCAAGCATCTGCACTTTTACGCTGCAAAACTCTGCACTTCTATTCTGCAATAAACAGACGTGGGATGGAGATAACGCCACCTTGCGAAGCTCACGGGACAATGTAGCCGTGTTCGACAGGGGAATTCGGTCCGGAGTTAGGTTACAGATGCATGGTGAACGAAAGTGAACCCCTAATAAACCGCGTTACGCAAAGCAAGCGACATCCCCTGATACGCTTGGGCCAAAAGGCAAGTAGTCGGAATGATGGAATGAACGGTGCGGAACTTGAGTTCATAACAACGGGTGCTGCTCTCCAAGAAGGATTTACTCCCGTCCGTGCATAAATATATAGCAAGGGATTTTTTGGGTTATGTCGTTCTTGGGCAGGATAACGCAATAAGCCACAGTACATGGGGAGCTTGAAGATTGACACCTTACTCGACAATTTTGTTTGACTTGGACGGGACGCTAACCGACCCAAAGGTCGGAATTACAAAGTCAGTTCAATACGCACTATCGAAGCTCGGCATACATGAACCAGACCTTGATAAATTAACGTGCTTCATTGGTCCACCACTGAGACTTATGTTCCAGCAGGCATATCACTTTTCCGCTTCGGACATACAACGAGCTGTAGACCATTATAGGGAGTATTTTAAGACGGATGGAATGTACGAAAACGTTTTGTACAGCGGGATTCCAAGGTTGCTTGAAATGTTAAAGCGAGAGTTCGTGAATTTAGTAGTAGCCACATCAAAACCTACAGTGTTTGCCAAGCAGATACTTCACCACTTCGATATTGAGCAGTACTTCGATCATGTTGTGGGGAGTAACCTCGACGGTACAAGATCAGCCAAGGCGGAGATAATTGAGTGTGCCATGAGTCTGTACCCTGACTTAGCTACGACTGGTTTTGTAATGATTGGAGATCGTGAACATGACATCATTGGAGCCAACGGCAATGACATTGATTCAATAGGTGTTTTGTATGGTTATGGAACACGGGAAGAATTCAATCAAGCCAAAGCTACATACGTAGTGGACTCGGTGGAAGATTTGTGCAAATTGTTATCTCGTTCGATTTGATATCGCACTATTGGGGGCGAAACTCCTGAAGACACCGCATTGCGAGAGGTAAAAGAAGAAACCGGGTACGAGTGTGAAATCGTTGGGAGAGTGCCGGGGGAGTTTGAATCAGACACTTGCATAACCAAGTATTTTTTGATGACACCAACCGGTAAAGTGACAGACTTTGCTCATGAAACTGAAGAAGTACGATGGGTGAACAGAGACGATGCGTTTGACATGATAAAACTTACAAAGACGCCTAGAGGAAGACTTTGGGATACTGGTGCTCTAACCAAGGCGATTGAAGTGTGGAAGTCCTTGCACATTGGCTGAGTGTTTTCATACGATTTGACGGGGGCAAAGGTGCAGTAGCCGGCGAGAGTTGTGGAGGTGTATGGTTATAGGGCGCGACCGGAAGTGTCGGAGTCGCGGGATCGGGCGAAAGAACCGCAAGAGGTGGGAGTGAAAATGGCTACGATCTATTTCGTTCGACATGGCATAAAAGAAAGAACAATCGGCGATGTTCCATTGTCAAAAGAGGGGATTGTACAAGCTGGGCTGACCGCTACCTTTTTTGCGAGCAAGCCCATAAAGCACGTGTATGCCAGCCCGTTGAGACGGGCAACAGAAACGGCAAGCTTTATTGGTTCAAGGCTGGGACTTCCGGTGGTCGTGGACATGAGGCTAAGAGAGAGAGCAAATTGGGGAGATCTACCTGGGCAGACTTTTGAAGAGTTCGTTGGGATGTGGGATCAATGCTCTCAAGATCGGCAATATGTGCCTCCTGTCGGTGACTCAGCTCAACAGGCTGGGGAACGCTTGGAGATCTTCGTCCGGGATGTCAGCAGTGTGAATCCAAGTGACGACGTTATTGCGGTGACGCACGGCGGGTTAATTACCGACTTCCTTATGAGCGTGATTCCGCTGGACGAGTTGAGGCAGTGGCACCCCAAATTTGAAGACGTTCATACGCAACTTGTACCAGAATGCTCAGTAACGCAAATTGAGTACTTCGCAGGTGAGTTCAGTGTGATTCATTTTGCTGACACCGACCACTTGTGAGGATTATCCGTTATTCAGTTTAAGGGCGCGAAAACGCAAGATCGACCGCCCCTGAAAAATGAATGAATATGCGGAAATGCGTCTGAAAACATCCCGGTCTGTAAATCATAGCACGCGCGACATGCGGGTGCCCGTATTAATACTTTCCGCCGTCTGGGTGTATACTAACGGAAAAACCATCCAGAAAGGATGAATTTCCGTTATGAGCACAGACAACGGTCAACACAAACACTCCAACTGCCTCATCCATGAAAAGTCGCCCTATCTGCTCCAACACGCCCACAACCCGGTCGACTGGTACCCCTGGGGTCCGGAAGCATTCCAAAAAGCAGCCCGCGAAAGCAAGGCGGTATTTCTCTCCATCGGCTATTCGTAGCCCTGCGGGGCTACGAATAGCACTATACGCTGAAAGTGGAGTACTTGGTCAACATGTCACTGGTAGCGGATCCATAAACGAATCCAGCGTAGGAAAATAGAGATACAAAGCATATGGATTCAGGAAATCAGCAAAATCGGTTGGCTGTTTCTCTGTTCAACGGGGGTATTCACTATAATGAAGAAACAAACGCTTTCTCCTCAAGACGCATACGAGTTAATTCCTTTGGCCGTGGAGAACGCAATGGAGTTCATCTCAGCTGGGGAGCTTCTTGCTAAGAATCGGTTATACAGTAAGGCCTTTATTATGACCTCCTTTGCAGTAGAAGAACTCGGGAAAGTGGATCAATTACAGGCCATTTCAGTCGGTGGGAATGCGGATGTATATAGCCACGATCACAAAAATAAGGCTTTCTCGTTGCGGGAATTTATAACATTTATGACCGTTAAATATAATGATGTATTCTCACCTCTGATGGAACGTGTGAATAACAATCTGACCGCGGGCGAACTTGTTGACTTATTTTCTGAATTCAAAAATCAACATCCGGAAATTGAAGCGGAAGTTCAAAAGTTTATGACTGCTTCTGATATCGACAATCTCCATTCCAGGTGGATAAAAGTGAGGTTTAAATTGCTATATACGAATCCGGGCGAAAAAGATGGAATATATGAAAAATGGGAAAATGCCAAGGAGGAATTTGAAATGGCGCGCTTAGTTGAGGATGGCAGTGTGTTTGAATATTTAAAAATTCTTGTTGAGGTGGTGAAAGCTTCAAATCCTGCAATGAACAATATTTCGTTTTCTCTTTTCAGGGAAATTACGGATCCAATGTTGAACGAATTTAAGCGGCTTTTGGCCGACGGTTAGGGAACAACAACCTTTGGATTCGATGCGATCACCTGCGTCTCCTGGGAATCGCTTTGCTGATCATGGGCTGTTCACAATGTACGCGTTGGTTATATAGTAATAAATTCCAACACTTTAATGTGCTCTTGTTTCAATTCTCTTGAGGTATACTCAAGTCAAAGGGTGGTGTTTGCTGATGAAGCACATGACTGTGGACGAACTCTACGATAAATTGAAAGGAAAAACTCATGTGGAGTGGACAGATCTCGTTCAACTGATTGAAGACGAATTCCAAGTTAGCTTGGTGGTGGAAAAGAGCCCAGATGATGATGACATCGTCGCAATCGCCGGGGATCCAGATATCTTACGACAAATTCGAATGAGCCAACAAGACCGGGAGAATGGACGCGTTTTCGGGCAGGAGGACGGGCTGAAGTACCTGCGGGAAAGAATTCAGGGTGCCGAACGTGGATAAATCGTACCAAGTCACTTGGTCCAAGACGGGTATTGATGAATTGGCGGGGATACTCGCATATCCAACGAATGTGAAAGAGCGGATTTTGGATGACTCTTTTCATCGACTCTCGCATTCTCCGACCCTGACGGCCAAACAGATCAGAAGTGGTCCTCTGGAAGGATATTGGGTACGGCACGGGCTCTATCAAGTCATGTTGATATTTCGCGTGGACGAGCAGTGCCTTTCAGTCCATATTGACGGTATCAAGCATAAAGCCCAGGATGTTTACTGGAAGCGTGGACAATGATAAGTGATAAAGTGGACAACAGCGTGCAACCGCTTATGTCGTAGCGGATTCGATGCTTATTTAAATTTCACCTGACTATCAATTTCATCCCCGTTTCGCGTATATTCGATCCGTTCAACTATCAGCTTCATAAGTCGGTTCCGCTCTTTCACGTCGATGGTGGTGGTCCACGAGGTTTTGATTTCGTGTATCAACTGCAGTCGTTCAGCGTGGGTGAGGGGTGAGCACCCGTCCAAACTCTCCTTCAGTTGCTCGTACTCGTTCTCCTTTCTCACAATCAGATCCTTCAGGCGTTCCAGCCGCGTTTTGTATTCCGCCTTTGTCACATCGCCCATGACGAACAGGTCCTTGAGCCGATTCACCCCGTCGCGCAGCGATTCGAGTTCCCGCTCATTAGTGTGAAGCAGATGCTCCGTTGGGAAGTCCGATTCGTTGACTTCGACCGGCGTTTTCAGGAATTACGCCTCGTGTTCGCGTAAACTCTCCATGACCGCCTTTTCCACGTGTTCGAGTTCGACTCCGCGATTGTCACAACAATTCCCGAAGGCATCTGTCTTCTGGCACTTCTTCACGAGTGTGCGACCGTTCGGTTTCGGTTGGAACTGCAGGGAGTAGCCGCATTTAGCACAATAGAGCAAGCCAGAGAGCAGGTATGTGCCGCGACGTGCGTGCTTGGGCTGAATCCGACGACTTTCCAGCAGGGTGACGATTTCTGCATGTTCCTCCGGGGTCTTGACGGCAGGGTGGGCATTTTCGACGACAATCCAGTTTTCCCGCGCGATCACTTTGAACGGCGCTGTTTTGCGTTTCTTGTGCAGTCCGCCGCTCGTTTTGCCGTAGACGACGCGACCGAGATGCACTTCGTTCAGGATGAGTCGGTACAGCACACTTTCAGACCACAGTTTTCCTTTCGGTGACGGGATGCCCTGGCGGTTGAGGTCCCAGCAGACGCCGCTACACGTGGCACCGCTCAAAATCCGGTGCTTCATGAAGTTGTAGACATCCAGTTTCTCGGGATCTACGTCCAGACTGTGGGCCTCTGAGTGACACACGTACGGGAAGAGGGCAGGGCCGTTCGTCCAGTGACCGAGTCTTGCCCCGATTTTCTTGCCGCGCTGGAACCGCTTCTTAATCATCTGATATTCGTAGCGAGCGAAGACGCCTTCAATGTCGGTGATCAGTTCCTGATCCTCATCGTTCAAATCGTAGACGCGTTGAGGCGTGACAACGAGGGTGTTCGATTGCTGGAGGATTTTCTCGACCCGTGCGCGGTCTTCCTTGTCTCCGCGACTGAGCCGATCATAGTCCATGACCACGACCGCGTCATAGAAATCATTCTCGATGTCTTTCAGCAGCCGCCTGAACTCGGGACGGAAATCGATGCTGTCGGAACTGCCAATCTCCCGGTAAATCACATAGCGCCAGTTGTTCTTGCGAACGAGATCGGTGAGCGCGGTTTCGTGTTTGAGAAGGACATCTTCTTCGCCGCCAGTGTCGTCCCAGCTTTTGCGCAGATAGACGGCCACTTCATAGATTTTCCTTTGCTCCATGCCGTGTCACCTCGTTTGTCAGGTTATCGTTCCGGATATTCAGCTTGGCTCTGGGTTGCAGATGAAGTCAACGGCAGGGTATGAACGGGGGGGCGGCGGCTGCCGGGTCGACTATGCGACGTTGTGGTGAAAGCCCTTGACGTGGTGTGAACCGATCACGCTTGCGCCACGGCGCGCCCATGTTAGCCTGTGTGCGGCGACTAGAGCCGTGGCCGATAGTGGGACCGCTTCCCGCCATGTAACTCGCACGCGGGAACGTGTGGCGAAGGCAGATCCAGGTCGTCACTGCATCATCCATCCGTTGACATGGGGGCGGGGAAAGGCAAGCTGCATCGGTGGTGCCCAATCCTGCTCTCGGTTGGTTCAGCGACGGGTACATCGCATCTGGACGATCGCGCGATGGTGTACAGAGCGGATCGGTGGTCAACATGGTGTATCGGTAGAGGGCTAGCAGCCTCTCGTGATATGACGAGGGGCCAACACAGACTTCCTTCGTTCCGGGGGCGGCGGATGTGGACATATGTCCCGAAGGCGGACGGCTGTCACGGCGCGCCCCGCGCGGGATGTCGCGCCTCACTCGATTCATTCGCGATGCGTAAGACTATGCGAAAGGCTGTGCCCAACCCTGTGCGGAACCCTCTGTGGATCAATTGGGAGGAGATTGGCTTTACGGACTGTTGCGACGGGAGCACATGGCCAGAATCTAGTCATCGACCGGAGTTCGACGCCGCGCGGGCGGCTACAAGTCCTGCGCGACTGGAATCCCTGCACCCCGTATATGCAGCACACGTCCCGCCACATCGCGCCCATGTTGGCCCGTGTGCGGCGATCCGCGGCGCTGGCGACGGTAGGCAGATTTCCTCTATTCGATGCGAACATGGGGCGGCAACGCAAACTTGAGTGGGCAATGCACCTACTGATAACAGAATTTGACTTGATGGCGGGTGGGAACGAGAGGTACAGTCGGACAAACGTTTCCGGGAGTGGATTGCCATTGTGTCAAATTGCGAAGAAACTATTGGCCGAAAAACTGATCGACGACTTCTACGACCAATACGCTCGGGATAGGGAACAGGTCCTGCACACGCAGCAAGACTTGGCTGACCGACTCTAGGCGTTCTTGCCGACCGACCATCATGAAGTGCTGTACCGATGGGAAGCGGAGTTTGCCGAGACCTGTGGTCACGAATTGCGGCAGTTTGCTGATTTCGTTGCGGGCATTTTGATGGACACTCATTCCCATGCAGAAGACGATGCGGGATACGACAGGTAAAAAATGGACTGCAACCTAAGGAGCCTGTTATCGTTTGACGGTGTTCACCATAAGTGCAGGCGATGGTTTTACCCAAATTATACGATTAAACTTCACTCAAGTGTTTTGTCCAAAAACGAGGGGTTGACCCGGTGATGCCCGAGGTAGTAGTGGGCGGTCATCAGTTGATTCCAATGGTCATTTTCATGAGGATAAATAGGGCGAACTTTCAATTGTCGCAGGTCGACGGTGGACTCCATTGTTCGTTCCTCGCACATCGTTTCTTATAAAGTACACGATGTTACGAAAGAAAGCCAGCGAAATTCGCTAGCTCTTACTCCGTTTCTGCTCTAATGAACTTTGACGCAGCCCTGGCCGCCCATCGCTCCGCCTTGTCTAATCCTGGACGGG
Organism: Alicyclobacillus sp. SP_1; assembly: GCF_024706985.1. Classification (GTDB taxonomy): domain Bacteria; phylum Bacillota; class Bacilli; order Alicyclobacillales; family Alicyclobacillaceae; genus Alicyclobacillus_I. The sequence continues at coordinate 8,715 of NZ_JAMCCX010000045.1, forward strand.
AAATATCCACTTCTGACGGCAACATGCTGTGCTTTGCAAAGTGGATGGCGTCTTTACCGTCTCCGCACCCAAGGTCAATCACATTCATCCCGCTCGTACCACGAAGGCTGATGATTTCAATTACACTACGGCAGAGTGATTTTGGATCCGTCCCCAGTAATAACCGTCGTCAGCATACACTTCATCATACGAATTCAAACAACCGTCTCCTCCTGTATCCGAAATAACTTCTGCGAGTTTGATATACTAAATGTTACACAAGATCTCACCAGATTGCAGACTCTTATCAGCCGTCCATAGTCATCACATGCCTGCCTGTAGGAGCGAGTTATGTATGCATGATTCTATTCGTGATTTTCTGGTCGCCGCCAAAAAGAGTACCTATGCTTTCCAGGGAGACGACGCTAGCGTCACCCCCCTCCTCCGAGGCTCTCGCCAACTTGAATTCCGGGATGGTTCATTACTCTATCGGGACGTATATTTCGGAACCGCATTCTTTGTTGGCCTAGAAACCGTATACCTGAATGAGCAGCCACATTGGTCGATGTGCTATTCCGGAGGCGTGGATCAATCCCGTGTGGTGCCGGATGATATACGCAACATATATGCATTTCTTCGGGAGGCTCTTCGACAGGTGTCAAAGGAGCACATTTTTCGTGGTCCATCGGAGTACATCGATGGCAAATACACCTATCACAACATAGTTCACGGCGGATTCGAAGAGTTCCATGGATGTGAGTACATTAGGAGCGGCAGCGACAAAGTGTATACCCTGCAATACAGCGGTGGAACTTTGCGCTAGAGACTTACCTTTAGGTATTCGGGAGGAACTTCATGGGTTCTGGTGCAAAGATTGCGAGCAGCGTAGACTGGCCCGTTTGCGATCCATTGATTAGACGGATGTTCCAAACAGGTCATCTATGAACGACACATTGGAACAAGCAGGCATGCGCTGCATTTCAACCTGCTTCTTTTGTAGCATATGCATAGCCTCTATCCCAGCAAGTGTCTTTTCGGCAGTCACGAATGACTTGAACCCAAGCATGGGTTTCGTAATCCTTTGGATAGATCGATGGTCTTGTTCAACGAGGTTGTTCAGGCATTTTATCTGCCGGATGATGGTGTCCTGTTGAATCTCCGCTTCATCCTTTCATTGCTGGAGTGCTGGTGGATACGCAGGGTTTTTCTCAACGGTAATCACGCGCGGTGATGGATTGTGCGCAGAAGCCAACGCCTTTTTAAAGACCCGCTTTGCAGCAGAAATATCGCGACTTTCAGATAGCATGAAGTCCATCGTTTGGCCTTGTGAATCCACCGCCCGATAAAGATACTTCCATGGCCCTTTGACTTTGATGTAGGTTTCATCGACTCGGTATGAATCCGTCGTTGGCTTCAGGAAACGGCGCACGCGCTTGTCTAACTCAGGACCATATGGATGTACCCAGCGCATGATGGTGGTATGAGCAACATAAACGCCTCTCTCCTCAAGCAATTCAACGGTGTCACGATAACTCAAGCTCTATCGCAAATACCACCGAACAGCCATCAGGAACATGTAACCTTCGAAGTGCTTCCATTTGAATGCGTTCATAAATGCCGACCTCATCTCAACGATTGATACAATGACTGTAGCACTCAACTGGTTTTTGCACCAGAACCAATAATTGCGTGAAAATGCATTGAGTCCGGAACCGTCCTTCTTGCAGAATAGAAGCAGTTATGGTCAAGTAATTGTGGTTTAAAAAAGGAGAGAAATGAATGACTTCTATTGAACCCGGATTTCGACGGTTTTTGCTTGATGGAGTCTCGTTAGGTTTCCAATGAATATTTTGGAATTATAGTCTCCGATC
>NZ_JAMCCX010000046.1 GCF_024706985.1 Alicyclobacillus sp. SP_1
CGCTAACGTCAGTTTTGCATAAATAGCAGACACTGAGTAGTTGCACTCAATTTACACCACTTGACGGGACACTACCCAATCCGCTGTCGTACGAGTAGAGAAGGAGTCCATCCAGCGAAGCGTCGTGCAAGAACCGCCTGGCACAAAAAGACCAGGCGACCTCTGGGAGGAGTTCAGTGCCCAAACGTTTCCGCAGCGCACGGCGGGCAGAGTCCTTGGCGTAGGACGTCGGATGCCTTCAGGCAAAGATAGCAGAGCCCGAACCGTTCGAGTCCTTCTAAGATTTCGCCCACGTTCCCGTCATGTTCTTCGCCGATTTTCACCACGCGCCGCACGAACGCCAAGGTAGCGTCTTTGCCGAGGGTCTCGTCGATCTCGAGTTCGACAAAGGCTTCCAAGACTTCGTTGAGCATGTAACTTCCGTCGTGATTGGACGGTCACTTCCCCTTCTGTTGTTGAGACTTCTCTGTATGGTTTTGCACGGACTTTGTATGAGCGTCGAGCGACTGGGCGATGTAATACCCACTTCCCAAAACATTGAAGACATGCGATTGAAGGGCTTTCGAGATGCGTAGCAAATTGGACTCTGACACGTTGCCCTCCACACATATCCAGCGGGAGCCCAATCGATAATACAAGCCGCGTTCGTTCCCTTGAGAAAATAGGGTTACGGGTTGAGTTAAGTTCTTGTCTGTTTTCTTCTCGATGATCACAATGTGTTGTTTGGGCTTTACTATGTGAACATGATCGGTCGGTAGTTCACTCTCCGCCAGAGATACCTTTTCACCAGAGGGCAAATCCGTATCCGTTGTAGGGAGGTTGGCTAAAGTGATGACGGTTCTGTTGGAATAAAATTCTTCAAATCTCCCAAGTCCCTTTATCGTCATCCATCCATGAATCAAGTTCGAGTACGGCGACAGATCGGTGTTTTCCAAAACTGGTTTGATAGAACTTCCAAGAATCCCTTTTAACGTCCAAAGATTTTTCTGTCTCACCATGTATAGAAAATAAAATAACGGAATGGGATGTACGTCTGGTACTTTTAAGGTGACTACAGAGATATCCCCCAATACGTTAGCGGCTACGATATCGGAAGGTGAGGAAACTTGAACGGTTTCGCCGTTGGAGAGTTTCCAAGACATAGCGGCCACAGCGGCACTGATCGGATTTTTGTCTTTAGCGATTGGGATATTAGAATTCGTGCTCATTAAGACAGTTACAGGATACTTTGAAGAGACTGTTGTATGGGAAACTTGGATTGTAGGTGATTTTCTTTGCGGATCGCACCCGCTTATAAATAATGTCGTTGTGACCAAAATAAGAAATACCCTGATCCATTTTTGATTCACAATGAGCACCTCCAAAAATTAAGTTGAATGGGGCGCAATGCGCCCCAGATGGACAACGGATGTTATGGATTGGTGGGTGGGGTCATGCTGGTCTCTTCTGCCATCTCATTATATCGAGGACTGTTCACTGTGAGCCACTCATTACTCGTGATTTGCCCATATTCATTGACGTAGGCATAATCTCCATACCATTGAGAGTGGGCATACCCAAATTCATACCACCCATATCCATGAGCAGGGATTGTCATTTTCGCCTCATAGGAGTAGTCATGAGAGACACTGGTGTCGGCGTTCAATCCTAGAGAGGCGTTGATGGGACCCCAACCTCCCCCCAACGATGCAGAGGCCGATGCTGAAGCGCTGACTTCAACTGAACCTGTCCATATATAAATTGCTGGTGTTGAAGTGGTGTTATGATTTACTCTCGAAAAAGCTTGTTGTACGAATGCATTAGAAGCTTGCGTAGAATAGTTTAGGAATTCGTATCCAGCGGGGCCAACGATACCTTCTGGGCTGATAGTCGAGGATTTATTGACAGTGGCTGGTGTCCCTTTAAAATAAGTCAGCGTGACACCTGAGTGTGTTGTTGTAATAGTGCCGGGATTGGACGTTGCCGCAAATACTTGTGGAGTCGAGATGCAGAACAGAGTGGCCGAGCTTAGTACCCCCACTCCCACATAAAGAAACCGCTTCTTTTTCAACGTAACTCCTCCTCGTTTCTGTGATAGAAAATCAAATTCCTACGAATCGATTTCCTAATTCTAGAGTATCCTTAATTTTTCGTGAATCAAGCAAAAGATTGCCTAGTCTCACTAGGGCAAGTTATTTACACTGGATCATGGGTTGTGGTGTAGACTAGAAAGAATGTGGTGATCACATGTCAAGATTTGGTGAAGTTTTGCGGGAGATTCGCATGTCCAAAGGATGGACGCAAAATGCCTTTCGGTCCATCGGCATCTCCGCGAATCTGATAGGTCAATACGAGTCTGGGCGAAGTCTGCCCAGTTATGAAAACATCCAACGCATTTCCGATGTTTTGCAGGTTTCTCCATCGGTGTTTTTTGATGACCACCCAAAGGAAGACCATCACAAATTACTCACGACACTGATTCAAGAAGCGGATCGGGAAGAAACTCGACAGGCGTGGGAATTTGCTTTGCCCTGTTGGCAGGCGGTCGAAGCCTTTGCTAGGTGTCACGGCCTTCCTTCTCATCAGTTTACGGCTCAAATCCGACGAGGGATGGTGTTGACGCGATTGGGTCGTTGGCAAGAAGCCATCGACGCGCTTCTGCCCATGCTGGCCAATCGTGCGATTCCCATATCGCAGGATACGCTCTTTGATGTGTTGTCGAACCTCGCCCACTGTGCACGCTCGTTGGGACTTTATCATCAAGCGATCACGTATTTACACATTCAGGGTGCTTCCTTAGACCGTTCCAGTAAGTCATGGGTGAAAAATCGGATCAATTTAGGTAGCGTGATGATGCTTTTGGGGGACTGGAGCGAAAGCGTATCCGTATATAGGGAAGCGGTTCAGACATCAGAGACCTATGGGTACGGGGACTTGTTGCGTTGGGCGCTGTTGGGATGGTCCAGTGCCCTGTTGAATCAAGGCGTGGATGTTGGCGTAGCGGATAGTTTGCACCGCATCGAACGGCTCAATCAAGAGGAACAAAATCCGGACTTGTCGCGTCGAGTTTTGCATAATTGGATGGTCTATGCTCGTCTTCAAGGCGACGTCATGACCTCCAAGATGCTGTTTGATGCCTGTCAAGCATCGGTTGGAGAGGATCCGGAGGAGATCTGTACGTTGTGGGAAGAAGGGTTGCGAATCGCGATGCAACTAGAGGATCCGAACCTGGGCATGGCCGCAGTCCATCAATTAACAGAAGCAGATATCCCCATCCCGATGCGTCGAAGTATGGATCTTCTAATAGCGGAATATTTATGGCAAAATGGTCATACGGAAGATGCGCGTATCTATGTATCGAGAGTGCGTCTCTCCCTACAAGGTGAAAAGGACCCATGGGCTTATCGGATCGTGGCGTTGTGGGATAAGTTCGGGGAGAGAGGAGGGAACGTGTGAGATGAAGAAGTTCATCCCATGGATGATGCTTTGCGTAGGCATGACAGTCAGTGGATTCGTCGTATTACCGTCACTCGGGAGTTCCATTCCTCCGCATATCCACGTCATCCATTCCGTCCAAACATAAACGGTCTTTTGCATATGTCGCCGCTCCAGAACCGCTAAGGCCCTTGGAGCGGCCTTTTCTCCGTTCACATCACTCCGCTCGAAGCGTCCACCGGGACGCCGCATAAAACGCCTCCTTGGCTTCTTGCGAGACCGCTCCCCGCACCCCCACGGTTCGCTCCATCAAATAGACGCTTGGCGTCTTGGGGAGACCCGGTACGAGGTCTTCGGCCAGGCGAATCAAGGCTTGTTGCTGGACTCTGTCGGAGACAGCCATCGGCCAGCCCGTGCCGTCTTCAAGCGCCGCCAAGACGTCTTGCTGTGTTTGCCCAAACTCCGGTGTCAGAAACGTCACTTCGATGCGGTCGCCCCGAACCGACTTTTTGTAGATGGGGACGCCCTCGTCTGCAAAGCGCCGTTCCACCGTTAGCAGCGCTCGATTGAGTTCCATGCGTCCGCCTTGGACTGGAGCAGAAGAAGGCATCGGTGAGGCTTTCGCAGACGAGCCTTCCTCGCATTGCAACTGCCACCCGGTCATCTCTTGAAAGCGGTGCCGGGCCGCTTCTTTCGCGTCCTCCGGAAGCGGTCGGGAAATCCGCTGTACCAGCAGCTTCTTGGGGGTGTGGAGGCTCGGAGGGCCAAGCAGCGTACCTCCCACGGCTTGAATCGCCTGGGTGGCCACCTGCGTCAGTTTTTCCAAGTGGACTTTGTCGGTCCATTCGACCTTCCAGCCGGTCTCTTGTTCAAGGCTTGCCGCAAGCTCTCTGGTCTCGGGATACGGTAGGGCATCCGGGAAGAACACGGACAGTTTGAGCGTGCTGCGTGCGAGATCGAGCCCGACTTTGTGCAGGCCGAAACGGTTCGGAACGCGCTCTTGAACGAGGTGGATCGCTTCGTTTTGTTCCAAGCGCCCGTTCGTCTTGGCTTGGCCCGCGCGGACGACTTGGACGGTGCCGCCTACAACCTTCGTGAGCGCACGGGCGATGGCGTCTTCGTCGAGTCCTCCGTTCGCTTCGAGGATCGGGATCACCAGCCGCTTCTCCAGCGGGAACAGTTTGGGCGGTTGCATCGACACGCCCGGCAAGTGGGCCTCCACGAGCTTCTGAAGCGCCGGAGGATAGACCTGGTCTTCGATGCGATAGGTCCAGCCGTGGACACGGGTGCCTTCGATGGCGTCACGCACGGACGCCGGAATCGCCCAAGGGAAGGAGACGAAGACGCGAAACGTCTGAGCGTTCGGGTCCGACTCGATTTTGCGAAAGCCGTAGGGGGCGAGCTGCTCGGCCACGGCGTCCTTGCCGTAGGGGTCGATCGGAGAGAGCGCACCCTGTTCTTCGGCGAGAAGGTACGCGAGGCGTTCGGCCGCGCGCACGCCAAAGTAGCGTCCGGAGTCCAAACACGCTTGAGCGGCCGCCACGAGACCCTCCAGATACGCGCTTGGCGTCTCGCCGGGAGGGATGCGGCCGAGGGCGTCTTGAACGAAGGCGACGGGGATGCGCTGCTCGGAGCCGTCGGGCATGTGTACCGTGCACGTCCCCCCGGATTGTCGAGTACAGTACCCGAGCTGGAGCGGTCCGCCCGGTGCTCGAAAGGCGAGGACTTGCCGCTTCCAGGACGCGGCCCGAATCGGGATGTCACCGTCCGGGAGTTCCAGGCGACCGACAGAGGTTCCTTGGACCTCGTAGGTGCGACCGACGAGGGCGTTCTCTACAGGGCAAGCGGGCAAGTGGGCGTGAATTTCACGCGCAAGACCTGCCTTCGCCTCGGCATCGCCGTGGACCAGCCAGACGTGCCGGGGTCGAACCTCCGCGACGACGTGGGCCAGTTCTCGGCGGTCGGCGTGGGCGGAGAGCGCGTAGAGGCCCACTTTGGCGCGTACGGGGACCACTCGGTCCGGCAAGATCCAGCGCCGCTCACTCGGGTCCTGCTCGGCGAGGCGAAGCAGCAACCGTCCAGGGGATTCCTCGTCCTGATACCCGGTCAAGAAGACGGCGTTGTTGGTTTGGTCCAGGAGCGCTCCGGCGTAGAAGAGCGCCGGGCCTCCGGAGAGCATGCCAGACGACGTGACGATGCAAGCCGGTTTCCCCTGAAGGACGAGGTTGCGTTGCTCCGGGGACCGGATGAAGGTGATGTCTTCCGGGGCAAACAAGCGGCCTTTCGTGTGCAGGGTCCGTTTGGCCGAGCCGTGCAGGAGGTGTGGATACGACTCGTAGATGGGGCAGATGCGCCGGACCAAGCCGTCGACGACGAGCGGGAACGGGCGAAGGTCTTTGCGATAGCGCAGGGCGTCCTGGAGGATGATGAGCACTTCCTGAGCGCGTCCCACGGCGAAGGCGGGGATGAGGACAAAGCCGCCTTGGCCGATGACGGCAGAGATTTGGTCGACGAGGTCGCTCTCCTGCTGAGCACGAGGGCTGTGCAGGCGTGAACCGTAGGTCGATTCGGTCAGGACGGCGTCGTAGTGGGTGCCGTGGGGGAGGCGAAGTCCGGAGATGAGGCGTCCGGGCGCGACGGAATAATCGCCGGTGAAGAGGACGCTGCCTTCGTCCTCGGTCTCGAAGCCCAGCGCCACCGCGCCGAGAATGTGTCCTGCCGAATACGTCGAGACGCGCACGTTCTCGAAGCGAAACGCCTTGTCTTGGCCCATGACGCGCACGCGATCCCACAGGCTCTCAAGCTGAGCCTCGGTAAAGATGCGGGCATGGCCTTCGAGTTGGCTGAGGTGAAGCGCATCGGCGAGCATGACCCGAGCGATGTCAAGCGTCGGTTGCGTCATATACACGGGCGCGTTCGGATACAGGCTGGAGATGAGGGGCAAGGCCCCGATGTGATCTTGATGGGCGTGCGTGATAAAGATGGCCTGGATGTTGGCGTGTCCTTCTTCTAAGAGGGACAAGGCGGGGAGCGGGTCGCGTTCGTCCATGCGGGTGCCCGCATCGACCAGCCACTCGGTGGAAGCGGTTCGAAACCAAAGGCACGTGGCGCCAATCTCGGCACCGCCAAGGACCGTGATGTTCATAGCGTGATACACCCTTCTCTGTGTTCTCGTGTTTGTGGTTCACCATAGCACATCGAACGCGTGACTCGTACGCCTTAAGAGCCACGAAAAATGTCCCAAACGTGTCCACCCCCACAAAGGCAGACGTGGCACAATGGAAAAGACACGATAGGAGGCGAACTATGAGCATCGAAGTCTGTCCGCGTTGCGGGACGTTGTATGCGCCTGTGCGCCGAACCCTATGCCCGACCTGTCAACGCGAGGAAAACGCGCTCTTTGAGAAAGCACGCGCGTATTTGAAGCAGGAGCCTGCGTGCACCGTGTTTCAACTGGCCGCGCATCTGGACGTGTCGACCGAAGTCATTGAGGCATGGATTCGCGAAGGGTATCTGCTGGTCCGCAACCACCCCCATCTGACGATAGCCTGCGAACGTTGCGGTCAGCCCGCGCTCGGTCGTTACTGTGAGCCTTGCCGAGAAACGATGGGGGCGATGTTGGCGGATGCCGCGAAAGCGGTGCGAGCCGAGGATAAGGGGAAGGGGACGCGACCAGGATTTTATTCACGATAGGGAGGAAAGTGGTATGACGCATTCAACGCCGCTTGTCGTCACCGTAGGTCTGTGGACGGTGGTGGTTCTGCTTGGCCCCGCAGGGCTCGACTGGGTTCGTGGAGATCCCGTCGCGATACGCCCCATCCAGCTGTGGTATGCAGGGCTTGGCGACCTTCTCATCGCCGCCAGCCTGCGGGCCGTGGTCGGCGTCCGAGACACGGTACGCGACCTGCGTCGATGGCTATCGCTTGAAGGAGATGGGAGATCGTGACGATGCATGGGCTCAAGATTTGGCCGGAGTTTTTTGCCCCGGTGTTGTCGGGACACAAGACGGTGGAACTACGACAGCACGACCGAGACTATCAAGCTGGGGACATCCTCGACTTGAACGAGGTCGACAAGGACACAGGTCTCAAGACAGGACGCAGCGTGCAGCGTTACGTGACGCACGTGCATACGGGTCTCGGTGTGGCCGAAGGGTACGTGGCGCTCTCAATGTCGGAGCGAAAGCCTCGTCAGACTGTACCGCCTACCAAGCTGCGCCTGTACCTGTCCGGACCGATGACGGGGTACCCGGACGACAACTATCCAGCGTTTGCAGAAGCCGCCCGCAGCTTGCGCGACCAAGGTTATGACGTCGTGAGCCCTGCCGAAGACGTGCCGAATCGCGAGGCGTCGTGGGAGCATCTCATGCGTCATGCGCTACGAAAGATGCTAAACGGCACGCAAGGCGTCGTGGTGTTGCCGGGCTGGAAGTCCTCGCGTGGGGCGAACGTGGAAGTGGCTGTGGCGAAGTGGCTCGGCTTACCCATTTTAGAGTGGGACAGTCTTCGCCCGGTCTCGGTCGAGGCGAGGGTGAAAGTACGCGAAGTCGAGATGGAGAGACCGTTGTTTGGGCCGTGAGGTCGCCGTCGTTCACGGTGGCTGCTGCTTCACGAGGTGGCAAAGGCGATGGGGAGAGATGGGACGATGGGGCATGCTTTGACGCTGAGACCGTATCAAGCGGAGGCGGTCGACGCGTTCTTTGCTGAGGCGTGTCGACGACAGTTGATGGTACTTCCAACGGGATCGGGCAAGACAATTTTGTTTGGGGCGATTGCGAAGCGTTGGTGGGGGACGTCGGACCAGACGCGCCCCATCCTCATCCTCGCACACCGCAGTGAACTCCTCGACCAAGCGGAGCAAAAGCTCGCCATGGTCTGGCCGGAAGCGGTCGTAGGCCGCGTGCAAGGGAGCCGCAACGAGCAACTGGGCAACGTTCTGGTCGCGTCCACGCAAACGCTCGTCCTCGGTCGGGCGATTCGACCGCCGGGACTCATTATTTACGACGAGTGTCATCACAGCCGGGCAGAAGGCGCTGTGGGAGTTCTGGAACGGCTTGGCGTATTTGCCGAAGACGGTCCCACGCTGCTGGGCGTCACGGCGACACCGACCCGAGTGGACAAGCATGCGCTGGGGGACATCTTCGAACGGGTCACGTACGAACAGACGATTTTGCAGATGATCCTGAGCGGATACTTGTCCGACGTTCGTGGTAAAAAAGTGAAGATTCCGGGTTTGAACCTAAGTGCGATACGAACGACCGCAGGCGACTACAACGCGAAAGACCTCGCAGGTGCGCTGAACGACCAAGCGGCCATCAATGCGGTCGTGGAAGCGGTCCAAGAGCACGCAGGCGGGCGCAAAAGCTTGGTCTTCGCCGTTGACATCGCGCATGCGAGAACGCTGGCCGAACGGTTCCGACAAGCGGGCGTTGCGGCGGCCGCCGTGGATGGGACGATGTCGGAAACCGAACGAGCGAGTGTGTTGCGCGACTTTGCCGAGAATCGGCTGCAAACGGTTGTGAACTGCCAAATTCTCACTGAAGGCTACGACCAACCGGATGTGGACTGTGTGGTCATCGCACGACCGACGCGCTCCCAAGCGCTGTATACGCAAATGGTCGGACGAGCCTTGCGACTTCATCCGCAGAAAAAGGATGCCCTCGTCCTAGACCTGACCGACGCCAGTGAGGACAAGTCGTTGCAGACGTTCACGCGGCTGATGAAGACGCAGACGAAACAAACGGACACGCTGTCAACCGTGTCGGGGTTGGAGCAAGCCGAGATGCCGGAAGACACGTCAGTGACGGCGTGGGTGATGGATGCCCTGCAAGCCGAGCAGGAGAAGACGGTCGCGATGGAGAAAGTCGTCGAGTCGATTCACCTGTTTGCCAACCGCAGTCGCTATCGTTGGATGCGCATCGAGATGAAGGGTCACGAAGTCTTTGCCATCGAGTACCTGGAGCACCGATGGGCGTATTTAGTGCGAGACGGCGATGCGTTCTGGCCTGTGCTCGAACTGAAAAATAAAAAATACATGCCGATTCACGACCGAGCGATGCCGCTCGACTACGCAGAAGGGGTCGCCGAATCGATCCTCGACCTGCTCGATACGCGCTACGTCGAGAAGGAGGCCGAGTGGCGCAAGCTGCCGATGACGCCTAAGCAGCGCGAGGCGTTAGCGAAGTACCGGATAGCGAGCGACGACACGTGGACGCGAGGGGACGCGGCGGATGCCCTCGGCGAACGCTTCGCAAAACGGCATGTGAAGGATATGCTGGAGCGTCTGGATCTCGCGGCCTGGCAAGCAGCGTTCCAGAAACCGCAGGTGCAGGCGTGGCTTCAAGCGAAACTCGCCTCGTTCCGGGCGTACGGAGAGCAACGCACACCGTCGGTGGTGAGAGAGGGGGGCACAGATGGAAACGAGTGAACGAGAGCGTCGTACCGAATACCTAGATCGGTTACGCGTGTATGAACTCGTACAGGCGGTGATGCGAACGATGCGGGAAGAGGTGGAGTTGGCCGAGGCGAGGGAGCGTCGCAGAGCCTGGCGAGCCCAGCAACCCCAAGCACGCCCACGCATCCGGCGCGTCTATGCGTTCGTGGAGAGGGGGGGTGCGGATGGTGTACCGATGTCCGATCCGATGTCGCTGTCCGGGGATGGCGATGGAACTCGATTGGGATGAAGCACAGGTTCGCTATCGTCCGATCCTCTCTTTGGACGAGTTGAGTGAAGGCGCGAACCAAGCTTCACCGGGTGCGTGAGAAAGATGGTCCACGTTCGTATAGAGGCGTTGGATGGGGAAGCCGTGGCGTTGTGCGCTCCACAGAGTGTGTTGGGTTCAAGGTGATCCGCCACGGCACGTTCAGTGTACCATATCACGCTTAGACGTTGTCCTCCACCGGGATGCCTCGCTTCTCCCATTCCGCGAGAAGAAACGGGTACAGGACTTCGGCATCGCTTCGGGGAAAGCGTCCGTCCTCGTTCGTCAAGGTGCACTGCACGATGCAGAGCAGGTCTTCGAGAGTAGTGTCGCTGAACCTCCCCATGGCTAAAGCCAGGGGGTTCTAAAAGTCTATACCTTTGCACTCTCGCAGGCTCTCACGGTGGCT
>NZ_JAMCCX010000047.1 GCF_024706985.1 Alicyclobacillus sp. SP_1
CTTGAGAAGCAAAAGCAAATCTATATCAGCCTGGGGGTTGACCCGCCTTCCTCGTTATGAGTAACCGGGAATCCAGGTTCCATGTCTCTTGCGGCGCTTTCCAAATCGTACATCGTGCGTCGAAACGCAAACCCATCCGGCCCGATCAGCAGCCAATACGCGCCCGGTTGGTCTGCATAAGGCATGCCCACGCTCCCCACACTCAGAATTTGGAGTTTGTTTATCTGGCGTTCAAATTGCATGTGTGTATGTCCACAGATGACAAACGGCTCTCCTACACCCGCAAACAGACCAGTCATCCGCTCTGACGTGGACAGTGGCATAAAGATGGCCTCATCGCTATGTGGCGTGGCATGGCAAAACAGGACATCCCCCCCTTCAACCGGTAGCGTTATGCACACTGGCAGCTGGGCCAAAAAGTCTCGCTGCACGCGTGTTAGCTGTTCCGCCACCCACTGGGTTATCTGACGTCCATCCTCCGACATGCTTTCTGGCAAAGACTTGCCGTCAAAGACTGTCACCACTTCCCGGTCGCCATTGCCGCGAATAAAGCGAATCTGAAGGTCAAAGGCCAAGAGTCGGTCCAAGGTCGCTCGCGGCATGGGGCCGGAGACGATGTCCCCTCCAACCACAACCAGATCGGGTTGCACCGTCTCGACCTCCGTGAGCACTGCATTCAGGGCGGGCAAGTTGCCGTGTATGTCATAGATAGCAGCGACCGTGCGAATCGTTCCCGTCGTCACTTGTCATTCCACACCTTCCACGCACGTAACAAGTCCCGTTCTCGCTCGTGGCTCAAGCCAGCCTTCAGGTCGCTATCCAGCGGTCGTGTTTGATCCCATCTACGCGTATCGCGTATCGTTTCTCGAACGGGTCGGTACGTCAGCCCTTGTGCCACCGCCCGTCCTACATCGACCGACATGAACCCGGGCCAACCCGTCTGATCGGAAAGCCAAAGCGGCAAGTCCGTCCACTCCGCTACACCTTGCGACTCAAGAAACGCTTCGCTCACCCATGTCGCCTGTCCAGATGAGGGGATTTCCTCTTGTAGGTTGTCGATAAACTCCCCCATAGTCCGTGCATTTGTGGGACCGGTCGCATGGAATACGCCGCTCGTCTTCTTCTCGACCATCCGAATCATCCATTCGGCGAGATCTCTGCCATCGATGAACTGAACGCGGGCGTCGCGCCGTCCGGGCACGAGGACGTTCCCACCCTGTCCAAAGCGCCGCACCCAGTAGGTAAATCGATCTGTGGGGTCGTGCGGGCCGACGATCAGTCCCGGTCGAATAATAAGCGCGCGCTCCCCGAACGTCGATCGGACTTCCTGCTCACAGAGCGCTTTGAGCGCTCCGTAGTGCTCCGCTATGTTTTCGATCGTTTCGTCTTCCAGGGTGCCAAGCCGTGCGTCCTCATCCATTTCGACTTGAGTAAAGTCTGCATACACGGAAATGCTCGAAACGAACGTATAGTGCATCACGGCGTCTCTCAACAAGGCCACCGACTGGCGTACCACGCGCGGCACGTAGCCGCTCGTGTCCAGCACCGCATCAAAGCTTCGCCCGCACAGTGCCTCGAGACGCCCATCCCGATCACCACGCAGTGTTTCGACCTCCGGGTACAAATCCGGATGAGTCTGCCCTCTGTTGAACAATGTGACCTCATGACCGTTTGTCAGAGCGGCATCGACCAAGTGTCGCCCTAGGAACGCCGTGCCACCCAGTATCAAAATCCGCATGTCTATCCCCCCTGTCCACTCTGTCACGCGGCGCCCGACAGGGATGTCAGGGTATAATCAGTCGCCTTGTTGGTTCCCATCTGCCGCTGCGCCCATGTAAAGACCTTGCTTGTGGCCTGAACTGGGTCGAGGCTTCCGTCCCGGCACAGTTGAACCAGCATCCTGATGTCCGCAGATTGAAACACGGACACATAAGCGTCCAGTATCTCTTTTTGAGATTCATCCAGTGCGTCTAGAACCTCTGTCCCGTCCCTCGCCTGATGCAGTCGTGACCGTGCCCGATGCAATGCGGCCTTCACCGCGCCAGGGCTAAACCCCAGTAACTGCGCAGCTTCTCGATCGGTGTATGCAAAAACATCGCACAGGAGAACGACTGCCCGCTGTTGCGCTGTCAGCGTTTGCACCAGAACCTGTAGCGCCTCTTCCATCGACGAATGATCTAGGGAATCCACCGCAATGACGCCCACCCATTCATCCAGGTCGGAGTGACGATGATTGCTCAGCCTGCGGACCTGATCGAGCCACGTATTCTTTGCCACTTTTCGCAGCAGCGCAGGCAGGTTTGGATGCACCTGTTCCCCTTGTAGCGCTGGCAGCGCCTTGAGTAACGTTGCCTGCACCAAGTCCTGTGCATCATGCGTTGAGCCGCTTAAGTACTCGCAGTACCGCACCAATTGAGAACGCAGCATCAGCAGTCCATCACGGTCCAGTGGCTGCGATAATGTCAAGGCCTGTGTGGTTGCATGGTTCTCTGACAACGTGTGACAGCCTCCTTCCTAGTGACACTAGAATAACGATTGAAGCGACCAAAAGGATACGGGTCATCGACAAAAAGCACAAATCTTACTATCATGAGATCCGATTCCGGCACGGAATACCGTTCTCATAACTCGTCCTGCATCATGAGGGTTGTTGTAAGGATCATCGTTCAAATGGCGGCCAGTCTCCCACGGATCGCTTGGCGCTCCCGGCGTGGACATCATGGTAGCCACCCTGCGCGCGTCTCTGACAGGCGATATCCTCATGCCCTATAGCTGTCTACTCAGATATTGCACGCATACCCGCAACATGTGCTTAGACCACGGCGGGTCATGGCGCTACCCTAGCCATAAGGAGGTGCTGTTCATGTACGGAAACGTTTTACGAAATCGTAATTTCGATCTATACCTAGTCAACCGGATTCTGTCCAAAGCCGGCACCAGCATATCCGGCATCGCCTTTCTTTTACTCGTCTACAGTCTCTCGCATTCAGCCGTAGAGACCACAGGCGTGGCAATGGCTGAAACCATCCCCTACGCGCCGTTCCTCATTGGACAAGACTCGCTTGTTTAGCTCTCCTTCTGATATACCTCCATGGCTTTCAAATCGATGATAAACCCACCAGCCTTGAGAACATCCAGTCCCAATAGACCGTTGACAGTTTCTTCGTCAAATTCTTCATCTTCCCCTTCCATTGCGTCTCCAAAGTCAATCAAGAAATCCGAAGCAGAAAAGCCCAGAAACTCAACCGCTTGAACACTCTTTCTGAAGGCTGGTTCCCGGCCACCAATACCCCTCATGAAGACAAATTCGTCATTTTCCTCAAGATAGATACCCAATTCTCTGACAGCATGTCTGTAAATAATGGTCTCAGCCGCACCTGTATCCAGTACGAGATTATAAACTTCTTTTTCTTTACCGTTATGGTGGAGTTTCAGAGAGCACAAAATGACTCCGTCAGCACCTATTTCAATTTGCACCTGTGGCCCTCCGCCGTATCATGGGTTTTTGAATCTCCCGAATAACGATAGCTTCTTTGGATGTATGATAAACGAACCGCCGATCCTTTGCGGCAAACAATTCCTCTGTAGCTTCCTTTGCATCTAGGATAGCTCGTATAAGAGCCACTTCATCAACACAGACGTTACTCCCGTTATAATGAGATTTCAGTTCCTCTAGCAATACCCACTGGTTTGGATACAGTTCTCGAACTTCTGGCCACTGCATGTTTGTTCCCTCCTTCTCATCCAACCAAACAAATCTATTCGATTTTCTTGATAACTCCCGGCTGCTTGTTCCTAAGAGCACACGCAAAGCACCGTTCAGCACTAACAAACACGTCTTCGTTGAATCCCATTATACCGTTGTAGTCTGACTGTGAAAATCCAGTGTTTTGCAATATGTACAGGTGAGAGCGTTGGTGAGTTGAACAGGAGTGAATCAAAGTAGAAGAATGTAAATAAATGGATCATTTTCTCTCCAATATCTCGGCTGGATTACTTTATGGACCTGTTATCAGTGACAGGTCGGTAAAGTAATCCACTTTCAGCGTATCGTGCTATTCGTAGCCCCGCAGGGCTACGAATAGCCGATGGAGAGGAATACCGCCTTGCTTTCGCGGGCTGCTTTTTGAAACGCCTCCTGACCCCATGGGAACCAGTCGACCGGGTTGTGCGCGTGTTGGAGGAGGTACGGGGATTTTTCGTGGATGAGGCGGTTGGTGTGTTTGTGGCTCGCAGCGTCGGTAGACATGGACTTACTCCTCCCTGGGATTCATTCTCATGGGCACAGCTTGCCCGAGTGCATGGAGATACACTCCGTAGAAACACCAAACCGAATGTTCCACGGATAATTCTACCACCCAGCGTCGGTGCGCGCATGTCGGCAGTGCGTTAACGTGTGCCTAGCTTATTGGCACGCTCGGGTCACGATGATGGCACCCATGCCGACCATAAAACTTGTACGCTGAATTTGCCACTATTTCATCACTGCTCCCGCGCTTCGGTCGACGTCCACCCTTACCCCGTCACATCACATGCAGGAGGTATCCCCATGCCCTCACCAACAGACGCGTCGTTCGTCGAGCCTGTCAACTTGCCAGCCTCCCTAGTTAAACCCCGTCCAGCCAAGACAATCGTGCTTCAGCACGGGAAACTCACCATAAGCGTCACCAGTAACGAGCTCTCACCTGCCGCCCTGGAAAGCTTCCGGAGTGCTTTGTATCCACTCTTGATGCGACTCATCGATCCCAGTTGGATCCGGTGAACCAGACGCCCCGAGTATTCTTTCGGGGCTGATTCAAGGCCATACCCATCCTTTCATCAGTAGCCTTAACTCCCGCGGTCTCTCCATTCGTTGCCGTTGACTCATTCGTCGTCCAGAGCAAAGCTGAACATGCGGTAGGGAAATCACGCCACATATCGAGGTGATACAGTCATGGAGCCCAAGAAAATCTACGAAGTGGCCATCTATCTGCGCAAGAGCCGGGACGATTCGGACGGCGAGGACCAGGAACTTATGACGGACATCGAAGGCGTGTTCGCCAGGTATGAGTACCGGATGATCAAAAAGCGGTTCCAGCGCGGCAAGAAGATCGGCGCTCGCCTAGGCCACTGGACCAACGGTCCGGCCCCATTTCCCTACGTATACAACGCGGACGTCCACAGCCTGCAGGTTGACCCTGCAAAGCTCCAAACCTATCGTTTTATCAAAGATCAAATTTTAAACGGTGAAACCTGCAGCGCGGTCTGCGCAGATCTCAACCGCCGCACTGCCCCCTCTCCAAAAGGAGCACGCTGGTCCGACAGTGTACTGTATCGGCTCATCATCAACGAAGTTCACTTGGGCCGCGTGGTGTACGGCAAAACCAACGGTGGACTGCATAAAAAGCGGCAGGCTGCGCCCTTCAAAGTGATCCCCAGAGAAAATTGGATCATCGTCGAAAACGCACACCCTGCCGTGAAGACTCTGGCAGAACATCTGCAGATCATCAACCTCTTGGAAGGGCGTCGCGTTCAGCCCAAACATTCAAGGCATGGAACCTACTTTCTCTCCGGTCTCCTCCATTGTGGCCGGTGCGGTTCCTCGCTAAAATTTCAGCCGAAAGAAAACGGCAGAACCCTCGTCAAGAAGTGCCAAAAACCAGGCAACGACGGAATCATCTGCGGCAATCCGGGCATCGAACTCGAGCCTGTAGAAACCGCCGTGTTCGAAAGTATGCGGCAATATGAAACGGAACTCCTCCAGATGCCAGCGGATGCCGAGGAACCCGTTCTAGTATCGGAACGTCTGTTACAAATGAAGGAGGCTGAACTCGAACGCCTGAGAGAAGGGGTGAACCGGTTGCAGGACCTGTTCGTGATGGGCGACCTCTCCAAACAAGACTACACCACACGACTGGAGCGTTTGAGGACCCTGATTGTGAAGAAGGAGAACGAAATATATCAGCTACGCGATAACCTTGATGAATGCGCCGAACTGACGCGCGCACTGCTTGTGCAAAGGTTCGACGCGTTCAAATCGGCTTGGGAAGCACACGTCGAGGTCAAGGAGAGAAATCGACTCGCGAAACTGCTGATTGAACGCATTGACTATACGCGCAGCGAAGATGGCATTGATGTCCGGGTAAAATTTCGGTAATCGTGGTCACAGATTGTTCGCGCGGGAATCGGATCCGCATATCGTTTTTTGCGGATCCGAATGGAGGCATGGGTACACATCAATGACAACCGGTTCCAATTGCACTTCTGGCCACAATTTGCAGAATGTAAATCGGGTTGACGCGACCAACCGTTCATGACCGAAATGACCGCTACATCTCAAGCGGTGTCTGTGCAGTCGGATCGACCGAATGCGGTTGCCGACGCACTAAAGGTGGCAACACCGCCGCATAGTAAATACTCACCAACAGAATAGACCCTCCGACGAGGTAAAACAAATCGGCAACGGTGACAAACCGGGGGAAAACGAACGCAATGACCCCGAGCGTCGCCGCTGAGGACACACTCACCACGGGTGCAATCAAAGCATCCACTCGCCCCATTTTGTCCGGTGCCACCAGTTGTGGCAGCCAACCGCCAAAGGGGACATTGACAAATGGAACGGAGAGGGAAAACAGGACGTCAATCCCGAGAAACACCCCTACGTTCGGAGAAAACGCCTCTGCGACAATCAACGCGCCACCCACAAAAAATCCAAGTATAAACATCCAGTGCAACGCCATCCGCTTGGTCACCCAAGGCACCATCATACTGGCAACCAAAAGCGCGCTTCCGGAGAGGACACCGTTCAGTGCATACATCGCTTCGTAATGGTGCGGGGACAAGCGATACCGTAGCATGTAGAGCGGGATGACCATAAATCCCCCGTTCACGATGCCCAAAATGAAAAACCCCAGGATGACGTTCAGCAGCAATTTGTGTTGGACAACGTATCGTAGCCCGTCCGCGAAATCGCGTGCAATTGAAGTCCATCCAAGTCGCATGCGAGCAGCCGCGCCGCTTGGCAAACGAGCGCTGTCCGTGATTCGACAGGTGGAAACCAGCACCGCAGACGCGGCGTAGCTAGCGGCATCCACGGCAATTGCCCCCTCAATCCCCAGTGTGCCGTAGAAAAATGCGCCAAGCGCCGTGCCGAACAACATAAACAGACTCATCTGTGTCTGCTGCAGACCTGCCGACAGCGTATACTCATCGGGCGAGAGAATACCTTGCATGAGACCAGACTCCGCCGGATCGAAAAAATTGCCCACAGCAGAGCGAATGAACAGCGCGATGAACATCCACGTCACCGATTGTTCTATGGCAGCGACAAGTAAGAAAAGTGTAAGCGCCGTCCGAATCCAGTCCGACCAGACCATGATACGCTGTCTGTCGAAGCGGTCGGCCACCACACCCACCAGTATAAGCAACGCCAACGTTGGCAAAGTCATGACCATCTGGCTTAACGACGCATATTGCGGCTGCGTCGCGAATTGGCGGAGCAAGTAGAACAAGAATGCGGTCATGCCGATGACGGTCCCAAACTTGGACAGGAGAGCGGCCAAAAAGAGCTTGGTGAAATTACGATTCCGGAAAATTAAGAGCGTGTCTCTTGTCAATCGGATGTTCCCCTTCATGTCTCCGTCGTTGAGGCTTTATCCTTGTAAACTGATGACGATGGTTAATGTGTAAAGTAACGGCAAGGTCATCGGCTACTCATCTCAAGTTTGAGTGAGCCGCCCTGAATTGAGTGTCCATACCTCTCCCTGAAACCTCTCTATGAACCGTCGATCATGCGACACAGCTACAATAGCTCCCGGAAACACGGTGAGAGCGCGTTCAAACTCCTCAAGAACTGCAAAACTGAGATGGTTCGTGGGTTCATCCAACACCAGCAAGTTGGCACCGGACACCAACAGTTTCGCAATCCTCAGCTTTCGATGCTGACCAGGACTAAGCGCTGCACACGGCAGGTCAAACTCCTCATAACGAAACAATTCATAAGATAGAAGTTGCGCAATCGCCGCCTCGCGACACTCCTCATAAACTCGTGAACGCTCTTGAGTACTTTCCTCGTCGCCATTCACGGACGAAGCGGATTGATGGCGGCTTTGCTCTAAAGATCGTCGTTGACCCTTCGCAACATGCTCGCTCCGAAACTCTTCCAGTACGGTTCGAACTGGGTCCGGCCAAATCAGGTCCTGTGGTACATACCCAATCCTCGTTCCCGCTGGTCGAAGTACCATTCCGGTCGACGGTGGCCGAACGCCCGCGACAACATTGAGCAGTGTCGTCTTCCCTGCCCCATTGGGTCCCACGATGAGCATCCGCTCGGAACGCCCAAGGGTGAAACGGACTTCTTCGAAAAGGTGTCGACCGTTCGGCAGTACGTACGAAACCTCTGAACAAGTAACGGCAACCGCATGATGCGAAGCCACCCATTCGAAGTTCGCATCAAAGCAAAGTGGTTTTGGGGGGCGTGGCACAGCATTTGCCTGAATTCGCACGAGTTCAACTTCGGCTGATTGGATGTTGCGCCCAACCGTCCGCTCCACTTTAGCGCGGTGGCCCTTGTAAGCCATTTTGTTATTGTCCTTTGGTGGCCGGTTGTGACCAACGTGCTGGTGTGCCGTTTGAATGCGTTGTTTCAATTCCTGGATTTGCGCCTGCTGCGTCGCGTAGCGTTCTTCCCACTGGGTGCGCTCCAGCGCCTTTTGACGTTGATACATGTCATAATTTCCGCTGTAACGTTTCGCGCGATGGGAGTATTCATCGATTTCAATGATTTGATTCACCGTGAGGTTTAGGAATAGGCGGTCATGGGACACCACCATGAGCGCTCCTGAAAAAGCGGCCAGGTACTGTTCAAGCCACTCCAACGCTTCCCTGTCCAGATGATTGGTTGGTTCATCCAACAGGAGCAAGTCAGGTGACTGAATGAGCACAGCAGCCAAGCCTAAGCGCACTTGCTCACCACCCGACAGAGAACTGACGGTCCGCTCCCGATCAATTGAAGCCAACCTTAGCCCTTGGAGGACCGCATCGACACGGTGGGGCAAATCATACCCTCCACGGTGCTCAAAACGAGCTTGGAGATCACCGTATTCGCTGAGAACACGCTCCAATGCATGCGGATCATCGGACAGCTTTGTCATGAGATCCGTTTGACGGTCAATGGTTACATGCATTTCCTGAATCTCTTTTGTTGCATCCTCCAATAGCGCCGTAATGGTTAAATTCCCCTTTGGTTCGAATGCTTGCGGCAGATACCCCAGTGTGATGGATGGAGCAAGTAGAACCGTGCCAAGACTAAGCTCCATTTCTCCAGCTAAGATTTTCAGCAAAGTGGACTTACCAGAGCCATTTGCGCCCACGAGTCCGACGCGATCACCGTACGCCAGGGAAAAGCTGACGGATTCCAGAACAATCCGTTCTCCGAAAGATTTTGAACCCTGCTTGATTGACAAAATCGACATATGCTATCCCCCCTGTTGCAACGCAAAAAACCGTGGTGCAGACGCGCCCACGGCAGAACAAACGTATGCTCTTCAGAGAGAAATAGAAACTACACGAAAAACCCAGCGTGCGGTGCAACCGTTGTTAAGGTTCACCGTTCACGGAACATGGTCTAGTCTCCTGAAAGAGTGGCAACTGTTCGTCTCATCATGGGTAGCTCAACCCGAAGCTGGTCATACCGCTTCGTCCGCCGTCGTTAAACGGCGTCTGCACACAAAGCACCGATATTCAAATGGTGTTATCGTGCGGATGAGTTGCGCATGATGTTACGAGATACCACCTTTCATCAAGAGTGAAACATTCAAATACACTCTTCATCTTACACGCACAATGTAGAGGAAATCCCTGCGAAAGTCAATCCAGTTTTCCTCCTGACCAGTGGACTAGGGGAGCGGCAGGATCAGGTCTTGTTTCTCGTTACAGGATATGTGTGAGGTCATTGCAGTTCAACAAACCTTGCATTTTTATGCAAAGATGTATTCTTTGTCTTATGGGATTTTCGCGCCCTTATGTTCGATAATCATATCCTTTAAAATGTTTGTGACGGCTCATCTTCAGTCCTGTCTTTATAGTTCCTTATGCGTGGTGCTAAGAAGGTTGCACATCCGACTGCAACCGTAGCAACACCGGACGTAATTAACAGTCCGACGAGTCCAATTGGAGTATAGTGGTCCCAGGAATTAAGACAACTAAGAAGGGACCGGTTAAGCTACACTATGGCTATGAGAAAACACTACACGGCAGCATTCAAAGCACAAGTCGTTCTGGAGCTTCTCAAAGAAGAGAAGACCATTGCTCAGATTTCATCGGAGTACGGCATTCATTTTACCATGCTCCATAAATGGAAAAAGACTGCTCTTGAAAATCTTGCCTCGGTATTTGAGGA
>NZ_JAMCCX010000048.1 GCF_024706985.1 Alicyclobacillus sp. SP_1
TCCTTCCCCCAAGTGCACGGTTTTTTACTCAATCCGCTCAAAATCCATACACTTTCATTCGACAAATTGCACGCGAATTCCTTGCTGCAACAGAGTTTTTAGTTTATTCAGCAGGCCCCAATTATTGAGAACAACTGCATAATTCATTAACTTGTAAACCCAAACCTTTTCGTAATGCCGGCCTTGCGTAGGTGCTTGAGCACCTTCAACTCCTCGAATGCAGGGCGAATCTCGGGTGGTAATGGATTTACGGCGTCACTCTGCGTTATCATGTACAAAACGCCTTTTCTGCGGTTATTTGGGGCTTAGACACTTCCAAGTATAACACGCAGAATGGTGTTTTTATTTGTTCAAGAGTGGTATTGTACGGCCCATCCGGCCAATAGATTCAATGGATTAACCCCATTTTCTTTCTACGAAAGTTGAGTTACAGCGCGAAAGATGCGTCATCTCCTCAAACTATTGTACAATTGTGGGAAAGAGGTCGCAATTGCAGGGTGCGGCATGCAGCACATGAGGAGGGGTTGGCAGTTGGCAGACATCGTGGGAAACAACATTCACAGATTTTCCGGCTATGCACAGCTCTACCACAGTTATCGTCCGGAAGTTCCGGAGAGCGTGATCGACATTCTCATTGCGTATCTGGGTCGTCGCCCGGATGTTGTGGTCGATCTCGGTTGTGGCACGGGCCTATCTTCCTTTCTCTGGGGGGCTGTGGCTGGCCGTGTAGTTGGTGTGGAGCCGAACGACGACATGCGGCACCAAGCGATGGAGGAAAATTCGCGCCGTGGGTTGAAGCAGATGAAGTTTGTAAACGGACTGTCGACGGCGATTCCTCTGGAGGATGGAGTGGTCGATGTTGTCACCTGTTCGCAGTCGTTTCACTGGATGAATCCTCAGCCCACCCTTGCCGAAATTCACCGCATACTCAAACCGGGCGGCTTTTTTGCCGCATACGACTGTGACTGGCCGCCGAGTTGTAGCGTGATGGCAGAACAAGCGTATGACACGCTCATTGAAGCTGCAGAGGGGTCGATTCAAAAGAATATTCCCGCAGAGCAGCAGGTGCACAAGTGGCCGAAACACGAACATTTGCAACAAATAGTGCAAAGTGGGTTGTTTACGTTCACGAAGGAAGTGGTTTTTCATGTTGAGCGCCAGTTGACCGCGCAAGAATTCATCGGGATTGGCCTCAGTCAAGGAAGCGTTCAAACGGTGCTCAAGCACCAACTTCCCGACATGGTGGCGGCGCTTCCGGCCTTTGAACAGACCGTTCACGCAGCGTTTGCAGAACAAACGAGGCGGGCTTGGTTGTGTTATCGGATGCGGATCGGCATGAAGTAAACGCGGCGGTTGAGGAGAACTTCTCTATGAAAGGCGGGCTTTGCGAGTTCAGATGGAGAAACCCTTTGCATCGTGATTTTGTCCATTTTCTACATGAAAATCAATCCACAGGACAAAGAACACCGAGGTGCTCTCTGTCTTCGCAAGACTGCCGGCATGTTTCCTGAGATAAAACCGCATCTTTCGCGCTGTAACCTGAGGTTTTAAGTAAATTTTTGCAGGGAAGTTAGTCGTCTGGGGCGAAATATCCCCCTTGGTTGTTGTAGGCCAAGGAGGATTTCCAGTTGCTCGATGATCTTAAGCTTACAAGCAAGAAGCTCGGTTCGGGGCCCATCTGGTCCTGGATGATTGACCACTCATCGGCCCGACCTCCTTCCCGCAACACGTGCGGGCAGAAGATGTCCCAAGTTCTTCGATGCTTATCCTCAGTCTAGCACAACTACGCCTTCCTCGAAGAGAGAACTGAGCGGTTCCCACGAAACCAACACCATGGATATTCGCTACCGTCTTAGAACGCCTTTTCTATAAATCTCCCTACCGCTCAAGAAAAAAAGGCCCGACCTGGACTAAGAGTCAGGTCGGGCCGCACAAGGTGGGGTCTTGTCTCGGTGCTTTCTTAGCCTTGCCAAGCGAAGGTCCGTTCAAACCTTCCCGTGCCCTTGTTTTGCCTTCGATGCCAAAGCCTTATCCGAATGAGCGATGCCAACCCCTCGGATTCTCCCCTTGTCTACGGTCGTACGATGTCAAATTGTGTCATAGTTATTGGGGTTATTGCTTGTTTATTCCTGTTCGCTACAATGGCCTCGATGTCGAACCGAAAGGCAGGTTGCCCGTGAGTCCGTTGCCGAGCACCGATACGATTCTAACGATTCTGCGCACCTTTTCCGACGCTGCGCTCGAAGACCTGCTGTGCATCTTGCAGTACACTTTGACCAACGAGGACGGGCGCTTTCCCCGAAGTGATGCCGAAGCGTTGTATCCGTTTCTTCTCGCAGAACTGCAGAAGCGAGGCATTCCGGTGGAGGATGACGTCTGAGTGCCGTGTGGTACACTGGATGTGCCGTGGCGGACCACCCTAGACCCAACACACCCTGTGGAACGCACATACGCCACGGCTTCCCCATCCAACGCCCCTATACCGATGCAGACAGCCTTTCGCACAGTTCTGCGACGCCCTTCGCACATTCCTCCAACCTCGCCTAGTGCACCAGCGAACAGGTGTCCTTCGCTTTCTCCGCTTTGAGCGCATAGAACTTTAGGTGACTCGCGTACGCCGTAATGAACACCATCCCGTCCGCCCTCGAGAGTTTCGAGGCCAGTTGACGGTCTTTGTCGAATCCAGGTAGAAAGTCCATGGTCACCCCGAAGCGGTCTAGAATCGCTCGATAGCCTGGAGCATGCCCTTCGTCTCCGATGACCAGAATCCGCTTGCCGATCAGTGGGGGCGCAAAGGTCTCCCGACATCCTTCGGATGGCATCGCAGGGTGAGACGGTTGCATGAGAAAACTCAACTAATAATTATTCTCCGCCTGCAACTCCTTTACGCGTTGCTGTAACCGCTGCAGTTCTTGTACTTCCATGCCCTCGTTGGACATTCGGAATTGAACGTTTATGTATCCCTGCGTGAGTTCCCTATATATCTCTTCAAAGAGGGCCAACTCCGGATCCAGGCTCTGGGACATCCGTTCAAACCATAACTCGACCACCCGTTCGTCGTCATAGAGCATCAGCAGAATATAAAAAAACGAAACGAGCTTTGGAGGTAGGGCGAGTTTGCGCTGCTTTTCAACCGCCCGTTCCAACACAGTCGGTTTCAACCATTCGCGAACCTTGCCTTCTCCATCTGCTGCCGTTGACTGCACTCACCATGCAGAGTGAAGCTGGACATCCCAAACGGGATCGATAATCTGACAATCGAGGTGACAAGCAATGGAACCAAAGAAAATCTACGAAGTCGCCACTTATCTACGCAAAAGCCGCGATGATACCGGCGGTGAAGAAGATGTTCTGCTCAAGCACGAAACGGCCCTGACCGATCTCGTCCGTAAAAACAATTGGCGCTACGTGATCTATCGCGAGATTGGCAGGTCTGACAGCATCCACTTCTGCCCCGAATTCAAGCGACTGGTGAAAGACATCGAGAACGATTTTTATGACGCCGTTGTCGTCATGGACTATGACCGTCTCAGTTGTGGCGATAAAGAGGATCGCGCACGGGTCGAGAAAACCCTTCAGCAATCGAACACGCTCGTCGTCACCCTGTAACGCATATATGACCTCAGCGATGAAGATCAGGAACTGATGACCGACATTGAAGGCGTGTTCGCCTGGTATGAGTATCGGATGATTAAGAAACGATTCCAGCGCGGCAAGAAGATCGGTGCTTGACTCGGTCACTGGACAAACGGTCCTGCCCCATTCCCCTACGTGTACAACTCAGAAGCCCATAGCTTGGATATCGACCATGAAAAACTGAATGTCTACAACTTCATGAAGCATCGGATACTGGGCGGGTCGACGTGTAGCGGTGTCTGCTTTGAACTCAACCGTCGCGGCATTCCATCGCCAAAGGGAAAGATGTGGTCGGAGAGCGTATGATATCGCCTGATTCTTAACGAAGTGCAACCTAGACCGAATGGTCTATGGCAAAACAAGCGGCGGGCTGCACAAGAAGCGTAAAGCTGCGCCGTTCAAAGTGATTTCC
This sequence comes from Alicyclobacillus sp. SP_1, assembly GCF_024706985.1. Taxonomy (GTDB): domain Bacteria; phylum Bacillota; class Bacilli; order Alicyclobacillales; family Alicyclobacillaceae; genus Alicyclobacillus_I. Next base: position 4,049 of record NZ_JAMCCX010000048.1, read on the forward strand.
GGTGAAAACTGGATCGTCGTCGAGAATGCGCACTCAGCAGTCAAGACACTGGAGGAGCATGCCGAAATCATCACGCTGCTCGAAAGCCGAAGAATTCAACCGAAGCATTCGCGGCGCGGCACCTATGTGCTATCTGGCCTGCTCTATTGCGGAAAGTGTGAGTACTCACTACAATTCCAGCCCAAAGAAAACGGACGCACACTCGTGAAATGCCGGAAGACCGACGCCTTCGGCCATGCCTGTGGCAATCGCGGCATCGAACTCGAACATGTCGAAATGGCCGTGATGGAAAGTCTACGGACGCATGAAAAGGAACTCCTCAAAATGCCTGTCAGTGTCGATGAACCCGACATCTCGCCGCAACATCTCTTGGACGTGAAGTAAGGTGAACTTGAAAAGCTCAAGGACGGTGTGAGTCGGTTAAAGGATTTGTTCGTAATCGGAGACGTGACGAAGCCGGAGTACAAAACGCGACTGGAACGCTTGAAGGGCCTGACCGTCAAAAAGGAAAATGAAGTCGAACAGTTGAAGGAAAGCTTGGAGGGGAGTTCGCCATTGACTCATGCGGAACGGCTACAGCGGCTTGAAGCGATGAAAGTTGCGTGAGAGACCATCGACATCAGTCCGATGGAGAGAAACCGATTGACGAAACAGATTATCGAGCGGATCGAGTATACGCGCGATGGAGTTGAGATTGATATTCGAGTGAAGTTTCGCTGATGGCCAACTCACAGTAAAGTTCAATCCCATACAGTGTGATAAAATGTATTCAGATGAATCGAACACACAGAATTTCGGGCCAGTTAGAGATATTGGAAACGAATGGAGTTGAACGGTGTGGAGGCACGCAAGGAATTTTCAACAAGTGAAATTGATGCTTTATTGGAGAATGTCCGCGCGCGGATCAGTCAACACCGTGATCAAGCATCTCTGATTGACGTCATCGAAGATGAGGATGAATTGATTCTTCGCTTTCGTAACCCACGGACAGAAAAACAGCGCTACGATACATTTCAGAATTTAGCCGGACGGGGTGGACGAATCCCCAGCTCCGTATTCGACGATATGCTGGCACACGCGAATCGCGACGGTGAGGATGATCGGGAGGATTCCCGCTTTGAGTAATGTACTGTTTGATACCAATATCTATCTCTATCACTATCAGAAGTACCCGGATGCAGTCGACGCAATTCATACCGAATTGAATAAGGGTGCGATAATCCTCCTCTCCGTCGTACAAATCAGTGAGCTTCTTTCCACAACGGCAGTGGATCACGACGAGACAATCCGCACCGACATGGAGAGTTATATTTCCTCAGTCCATCGTGTCGTCGATGTCACTGAAGGGGTTGCCCGGAAAGCAGCAGAAATTCGCAGGTTATGGAAAACTTGTACTGGGAAGAACCTAAAACTGCCAGACGCCATCATCGCAGCTACAGCCCTCCTGCACAAGGCATCGCTGGTTGGTAACAATGACAAGGACTTTGCTCCGTTACATGATATGGTTGGACTCGATTATCGGAATCCTATCAAATCGCAAGAAGAGCTGCGTGAGTTTTTAAGGTAAGAAGAGGAACAATCGGAGTTTCGGTGAACGCCAATTTAATGCTATCGTCCGACCTATGTCGTTTCATCTATACGAAGAGAGAGTGTCAATCTCCATGAAGATATTTTGGTTCGTTGGCTTCCTGCTGGAGGCAAACATAATCGAAGAAATTCGTCGTGAATTGGAGTAGATAGCGATGCAAGACCCGGTGATGAAGAAAACGTTCGAGGAATGGGACGACATGAGTGATGACGTCCACATTTGGGCAAAAAGCGAATCTCACCGCAAGGCACTTTTGGATGAAGCATCAGTCATCCGAGAGGCGCAAATTCGCGAGCAGAAGGCTAGACTGGAGGGAAAACAAGAAGGAAGGCTTGAGGTAAAGGTGAATATGGTGAAAAGTCTTCTTTTCTATGGGGTTGACGTTGACTCAAAGTGCAAAGCATCTGGACTTTCCCATCAAAATGTTGAAAAGGTGAAAAAGCATCTTCAGTGATGTCTACGATGAAACAAGTACGAGAGCAAACATTCACGGATTTGAGGATGTGGCCACAGTTCAGCATGAATCGCTGAAGCCACGATCTTTGTGAGTTGACCGACCTTGGCGTAAAGTCGTTCGATTTTTTGTTCCTGTGCCTTGTGTTCTTTGGCCGCTTTTCGTTCATCTACGAACAGACTGGACATATTCTCTAGGGCGACTTTCTTCCACCGGCTCAATTGCACGGGGTCTGTCAAGCATTTTGTGCAAACTCATTTTCACCAGTGCTCGGATAGTTGTCTGCCCGGAACACCTCCATCCAGAATTCCCCTATGTGGCAGCGAGGTAAGGCTGTCAAGGTAAGTCCTCCAGCTTGACAGGCGAATCGATTCACCCATGAGACTGGAGTGGCGGTGGATTCCACACACGTGGGGAATCCACCTAGCTACGCGGTGGCACTCGGCTTATACGGTGTCCATCAATCCCCAAAACAGATCACCAGTTACCCTAAAGTCCGCCCCTTCTGCACTGTGCAGTTCGCCACACCCTAGTTTGCCTTTGCGCTGGAGATAAGCGGAGCTTGAACAGGCGCTCGATGACACGGCAAACCGTGGACACTCATGACGCAAAATCGATGCAGTTCAGACAAGCTCGTTGGTTGCCGGACTTGGGAGCTACCACCCCATACGATCACGTAGCGCTGTGATGTGCTTGACATGATGCTTTCCGTGCCAGGCATAGATGGCCAGCAGCGTCGCCAAACTACGGTCACCTTGATTAGGAAAGTGAATCGTCCGGTCAAAATCCGAACGAGACAGGGTCTTCAGGAGAAGTACCCAACGCGCCTGCAACCCGTTGAACAGCGCCAGAGACGGTTCGATCTCTCCTGCGAGTGAGTCTGGCATAGACGCCCACGCATTGATCGGCGCCGATCGCGCCTCTGGTCTGCTTTGTGCGAGGCCCAAGCGAAAGTTTAGATACGCCTGCGCGTGACTGTCCGGCAGGTGATGTATGACTTGACGCACAGTCCAACCGCCAGGCCGATACGGCGTATCCAACTGCGACTGCGACAATCCTTGCACGGCTTCGCGCAGATGCGAAGGCGTTCGTTGCATGTCTTCGATCCACCGATGAATGTGCGTCATGTCCACTATCTCTGGCACGTCCACCCGTCCAATAGGATACTGCAAATCCATCTCCGTCGCCCCTTTTCACAAACTCTGTTCAGCGAAGTTCTTTTTGCAGATCCTCACTGATTCGAACTACATTTTGGCACAGTGCGTCGTCCACTTCTACAACCTCAAGGAGTCACCGTGGCCGTCCGCTTCCAATCCAACAGTGTGCTGCCGACGTTTGTGGGTCGATACCAACGTTTTGCCTGGGACGTTCATGAGCAGGTTTTGTTGTCCTGTGAATCGGGGAATTCACTAGAAACAGCAGCGGCAGAGCTCCCTAATCCGGCGGGACCGGTTGCACCCCGCACCGTGTGGAGGTGGCGCAAGACGTGGGATCTCGCCGCTCATGAGTCGAGGTTTTGGGAATATGTGCTGGCTGTGAATCCGAGCCTCATATTGCCTCGTGGAAACCGTCGTCCGTTAGGAAAGCTTGCCTTATGGAAACAAATCTGGGATGAGCTCCTGCCAATGGGTGTGAGCGTTCGGTTACTGCATGGACTCTACCGGCTACGTCAACCAGAACAATGCTTAGGTCCCTAAACAACCCCACAATATATGTCTATGGCACCTTTCTCTTCTCCTCGCAAAAATGGGATTGTAGCCAAATTTCGAGGAGGAAGATGGAAATGACGCCAGGGTTGAGAGAACAGGTTGCTGCGTTTCGGTACAGCCTCATTGCTCCTGTGGTCAGTCGACAGACGCCGCAGAGCCCGGGAGAGATTGGGGCCTATTTGCGTGAGACAAGCGCGATGGAGTATGTCATCCCAGGGAGCAACACCCAGACACGTGTCAGTGTTCGGACGCTGGAACGGTATCTGGCACTGTACCGCAGGGGCGGGTACGATGCCTTAATGCCCAAAGTCCGAAATGACAAAGGAAATACGCGTTTGTCCGAAAATGTCCTGGGAAGAGCAGCGCAGCTTCGCAGGGAGCGTCCCGAACGAAGTGTCGAGCAGATTATTCTTCTCGTTGAGGCGGAAGGTGTCGCACAACCAGGGACCGTTGCAGCGAGTACCCTCGCCCGCCATCTGCGCCAAGCGGGACTCAGTCGAAAAAAACTGCTCATTACACCGCAGAATAAAGGGACCTTCCGGAGATTCGAAGTGGAAGATGTTCATGTGTTATGGCAGGCAGATTTTAAACACGCGTTGTATCTGCCTGACCCAGAGAAGCCAAACAAGAAGAAACAGGCGATTCTCTTTGGCATCTTGGACGATTACAGCAGACTCATGGTACATGGGCAGTTCTATTGGGACGAGAAGATGCCGCGTATGGAGGATAGTCTGAAGAAGGCTATTCTTCGTTATGGCATCCCCGAGCAGCTCTATGTCGACAACGGAGCCGTTTTCTCCTCCCACCACTTGAAACGCATTTGTGGACGTCTTGGAATTCGTCTTTCTCACAGTCGTCCCTACCGTCCTGCTGGACGCGGGAAAATTGAGCGGATCTTCCGGTTTCTTGACACGAGCTTTATTCCGGAGGCGTATGAAGCGATTGAGTCTGGTCTTATTGAAACCCTTGAGGATTTGAACGAAGCATTTCACACGTGGATAGAGGGCTACTACCATGTCCGCAAGCACGGGAGTACCCGCGTTTCGCCCAAAGACCGAGCTGCACAGAGCGAGCGTAAACCGAAACGTGTGTCTGAAGAAGAACTCAACGAAATCTTCTATTGGCAGGAAGAGCGCAAGGTAGACAAAGCCGGTTGTGTCTCTCTCCAGGGCAACCGATTTCAAGTTGAGGATGAACTGGCAGGACGGCAGGTTCAACTTCGTTACGACCCGTACGACCTTTCTGTGATACAGGTGTGGTGCGCCGACGTGCGATACGCAGATGCTACCCCCATGGACCTGACTCGGCGTTACGACCACCGGGTCGAGAAGGAAGCGACCCAACGGGAGCAGAAAGTTGAGCCCGGTATCTCTTTATTCGAAGCGCTGAAGCAAAGACAGAGAACCCATGCGGAAGGTTTACGTTTCTCAAGGGACGGTGAAACACGATGACACCAACTGAACAGTGGAACTGGCAAACGGTCCCTTTCCGCAGAGATGCCAAAGGCGAAGCACTATTTGACTCATCCGGTCACAAAGAAGCATTTGCAAGACTCCATTACATTTTGGAGCACAAGGGACTCGGGCTCCTGACGGGTGAAGTCGGTAGCGGCAAGACAACCCTTATCCGCCGTTTGTTGACGGGACTCGATGACATGCGCTTTCTACCCATCTACATTTGTGTTCTGGGTCTAAAACCCAAAGACTTCTACGGGGAACTGCTTTCTCACCTTGGAGAAGCCATGCCCTTTGGACTCAGCAAAGCTCGGAAGCTATGGAATGAACGCGTTCAAAGTCAGGGAGATTTGTCAGAGCGGCAGTGGGTTGTGGTCATTGATGAAGCCCAGGACATGGCTGAAGACATGGGTAGTGTCCCGTCAAGTGGTGTAAATTGAGTGCAACTACTCAGTGTCTGCTATTTATGCAAAACTGACGTTGGCGC
>NZ_JAMCCX010000049.1 GCF_024706985.1 Alicyclobacillus sp. SP_1
GTCTTGTTCCAAAAGAGCTAAAAACCCTTGCAGGGACTACGATTCTGGCTGTTTTCGTATAGTGAACTTCCGATTAAAACGCTGAAGAGGTATTTCCGTCCAAACCAAGTTCATTTTGGGCCTCACGGCCGATCTGTTCAGCAACCCAAGCATTTAAACTCTTTCCTGACTTTTTCGCTGCCAATACTGCAAGTCGGTGTTGGTCTGGACTAAGTCGAACCATAAACTTTCCTGAATACGGCTGTTCCGGCTCTTCACCCCGTTCCGCACAAAAAGCAAGGTAATCCTCTACAGATTCCTCCAACGCACGTCGAAGTTCATCCACCGATGCGCCTTGGAATGTAATGACATCCCGTGTGTTGATGACTTCTCCATGAAAAAGATTCGCTTCGTCGTCAAATTCCACGCGCGCCAGATAGCCTTTATAATTCATCATTAGGCATCACTCCCGCTTCCGTTAAAAATCGGCGCATGGACTTTACAGCCCCCTTATCCGTTTCCTTTTGTGGGTGAGGCCGGTGAAACACGGCTCTGACCCCGTTTAGAGCAATGCGGATACGAGACCCTTTACCCTCGGAAATCTCGGCTCCACAAGCCATTAATAATGATTCGATGTCCGTCCAAAGGATATTCGAACGTACTGGGTCCTCAAAAACGTTCTGTAAGGTCTGCTCTTGGCGCGTATTCATATATGAATAGTATCACCATTTGATATCATTTTATAGCCAAGATTGAAATTTGTGCGAGCAAAAAGATGAGTGTGTGTATCATTGGGGACATAATGCCGTGTACCGTGCTGCCGACGCGACCGCGTCTCTGATGGACGCCATGTGACGGCCGTCCGCTCCAGTACCGGTTGCCAAGGAGTAAGACTCCCTACAGTCGTCTTCCTCCTGGAGCACAAGGATGGCAGGGCAGTCGAACTGTCAAGGACTTTCGCGGCATATCCTCGCTTCGCTGCGGTATTCCACGGTTCCTTGACTGAAAGATGGCTAGGTTAACGATGAAGTCAAAAATCGTGTCTTGACAAAGGGGTCCACCTTATTCAGCAGATAGCAATCCACGTCCACATACAGCGACCGCAGCTGCCGAATGTGTTCAATTTTGCGCGCGGGTCGATAAAACGTGTTCTGACTGAAATACACGTCCGTTCCGAGCCATTCCGGCACCACTTCCGCCAACTGATCAACGCGGTAATGATACTGCCGATATCGGTCTCCCTCGCGCTTAGAAAGTGCGATCCATCCGTCGGCCCCGGCGTGATGGCGCAAGATGTGTTCTAACGCTTGTTCCTCTGCAAGCACTGGTAGGCTTGTACTCTCTGACACAGTTCCACCCCCTTCGACACAAAAAAGACCGATCCCCAGGCTTGTCCCAAAGAATCGGTCTGTTACCGTGTGTTTCCGCTTGATATATCGCCATAGCTCCAGTAAAATGTCGCTAGTAGCGCAAATAGCGGAAACCTCAGGGGGGATGCCTGAGGTGGAGTGATTGGCCCGATTGGTGTTTCCAGCACCGTTTCGGGCTTTTGCCGTTTTAGGGCGACTCCATCCGTCCTATGTAGTTGCTCGAATCATACCACTCTACCGATATTTTCCGCAAATATTTCATAGGCTTGATAGATTCCAACCGTTGCGATTCAGATTATTCATTTCTAAAGTTCATCCAGTATTCTCAATAATTCCGCTGTAGGATACACTTTGCAAAGATTCTTTGCTTCTTCAAAGTCTTTGTCTTGGCTCCAAATGGGCCAATCCTGCTCTAAAGCAAGAGCAAGCGTGGGCACATCATCCGAATCACGCTCATGTAAGCACGCCCACGCCGTCTCCCAGGCTTGACCATTTATAGGTTGAGCCAATGCCTCCACCGGAAGCACTCGCCAGATTGACCACAATAATTCCTCGTTCAATCCTTTTCGCTTGGCCAGAACAGGGATGTATTCTTCCACTTCGGCATACGCCTGTAGTGTTACGTACAGTTCTGGAGCATTCGGATGGGACACAATCCGACGCGCTGCCTTGCAACCAATAACAATGGACAGAAGCGCGTTTGCATCAATGACGATCTTTTCGATAGGCTTCAAAATCCGCCAGTACCTCCTCCTCGGATACATCCAATTGTCCCATTTGCTCCTGTAGTTGGTGAACCAACCTATCGTACATGGCTTTTTTCACGATCTCAGGCGGTAACATGGATTCATCCCAAGGCAAGAAAACGCCAGCAGGCGTGGCCCCACGCATGACAATAATCGGTTCAGACGTTCTTAGGTGTTGAGTCGCGTGATCTCGAAATTCTTTGACACTCACCATTTTCAAAGTGACCACCTCCGTGGTCATTATACCTCATCACATTGAAAATTACACCTGCACTTCACCCAGTAATTTTAATCACATTACTGCAACTCCCTTACAGTCGTCTACTTCCCATACCTCATGATGGGGAGCGTAGCGGTCAGTCAAGGACTTTCGCGGCATATCCTTGCTACGCTGCGGTATTCCACGGTTCCTTGACTGACAGATGGTGACTTAACGATACTCTCAAAAACCGTGTCTTGACAAAGGGGTCCACCTTATTTTGATGGAAGTGCAGAAAAAGCTAAGGCCTTTTTTGAGGATGGGATGTTGCGCACCTTTCAGCAAGTATATGCTTACGCACGAGAGGATGTGCCCGTAACAATATACTATGCTTTTAAACAAAGTGAGTCAGAGGAAAGCGAGGATGGCAAGCAGACAGCATCTACCGGTTGGGAAACGATGCTTTCCGCAATTATCAATGCAGGATTTACTATTACTGGAACTTGGCCAATTCGAACAGAAATGGAGGGTCGGGCTTTAGCCAGAAGTGGCACCAACGCCCTCGCCTCCTCTATCGTGCTAGTCTGTCGTAAACGTCCGACTAACGCGCAGGTGTGCACTCGACGCGATTTCATTAACGCGCTCAAGCGAGAACTGAAACCCGCACTTGTTAAACTGCAAGCGTCGAACATCGCCCCAGTGGACTTGGCCCAGTCAGCGATCGGTCCGGGCATGGGTGTGTATTCCCGCTTCTCGAAAGTCTTGGAGGCAGACGGAACACCAATGAGCGTTCGGCTGGCTTTACAAATTATCAACCAGGAACTCGACCTTTACTTCACTGAACAGGACGGCGAACTTGACCGTGACAGCCGTTTCTGCGTGGACTTGTTCAGCCAGTACGCATTTAACGATATAAAGTTTGGCGAAGCTGACGTTCTTGCGCGGGCGAAGAATACTTCCGTGGAGAAACTTGCGGAGCGCGGCGTGCTCTACGCGCAAAAGGGTGTGGTACGCCTGCTTACGCGAGAGGAAATCCCCGAAAAGGCTGACAGCAATGAACAGATTGTTTGGCTGCTTACGCAGCAGTTGACCCGCGCAATGGAAACCGGTGGTGTGGTCGCTACGGCGAAGATTGTCGCGGATATGTTGGGCTCGAACACCGAACAGGCAAAGAATCTCGCTTATCGGCTATTTACCATAGCGGAGCGCAAAGGCTGGGCGGGGGAAGCCTACGCCTACAACTCCCTTGTCATAGCGTGGTCGGACGTGCAGTCCAAGGCTGCGGAGTTGCAGGCGCAGTGTGGCAAACAAACGACACTGTTTGACTCAACGGACAAGTAACAGGAGGGAACGTTTTGGAAAGCAATCATGCGCAGGTCACTCAAGGCTTCCGAATTCTGCTCGGTGCATTTGCGCCCTACATAGCCCGTGAGCTTGGAAACGAGTTTGGGAAGGAATGGTGGGACGTCGCTGTCTTGGAAACGCTCTACGAGGAGCAGAGGCGCAACTTGCCGAATTCGGGCGACTGGGCTACGTTGGTTGATTCACTCGATATTCAGCGTTGCCTACTCCTCTTTGATTTGCACTGGCAGAAAGTGTTCCGCAAGAAGCTATCCATCGATCACCGCACCTGGGCGAAGGAATTAGTCGGCGTAAGGAACAAGCTGGCACATATCGGTGGCGTAGATTTTTCTGACGACGATACTTGGCGCGCTCTCGATACGATGTCAAGGCTAGCCGAGCAAATGGACTCCGAAAGTGCGGAGGAAATACGTGGCTTGCTGCGCACCTTGCGCTACGGTTCCGCGAATGGTTCCACTACGGTGACCGAAGTCTCTGTTACGCCTGTTGGAGCGAAGCCGAAGAACGTAGGTATTCTCAGCAGAACGCCCATAAGCGGTCTTTCCAGTTGGCGCGACGTAATCGAACCGCACCCAGACGTGGCGCAGGGGCGATATAAGAATGCGGAATTCGCTGCGGACTTAGCGCAGGTTGCAAGAGGCGAGGGTGCGTATGAGTACCGTGATCCCGTGGAATTTTTCGCACGTACCTACGTAACGGAGGGCATGACCGGCCTGCTCGAACAGTCTCTTCGCCGCGTCTGTGGTAAAGACGGCGAGCCAGTTGTGCAGTTGAAAACCGCTTTCGGCGGCGGCAAGACACACAGTATGCTTGCGCTCTACCATATGCTGCGTGGGCGCGTATCAGTGGAGAAGATACCGAATATCAAGCCGGTATTGCAACGCGCGGGCATATCGACGTTACCGAAAACAAATGTCGCGGTGCTAGTAGGTACTGCTCTCGACCCTACCAAAAGTAAGCGACCGAACAATATGCCGGGCATCACAATAAACACGCTGTGGGGGGAGATGGCTGCGCAACTTGCGGAATCGGCGGGTAATCCGAGTCTGTATGACTTTGTAAAAGAAGCCGACAAGAAAGGTGTTTCTCCTGGTTCTGAGGCCTTGAAGAATCTCTTTGACGCTGCCGCTCCGTGTCTTGTGCTGATGGACGAGCTGGTCGCTTACGCGAAGAAGATATACGGAGCAAGCGGGCTTCCTGCCGGGACCTTCGATAACTTTATTTCGTTCATCCAGGAAGTTACCGAGGCGGCGAGGGCAAGTAAGAACAGTCTTGTTGTAGCGTCAATTCCCGAATCAGACATCGAGATCGGCGGAGAAGCAGGCAAAATCGCTCTAGAAACCATAGAGCATACCTTTGGGCGTATGGAGGCCATTTGGAAGCCCGTTGCCGCAAATGAGGGCTTTGAGGTTGTGCGCCGCAGGTTATTTCTTGATTGCAAGAACCTCGATGCACGTGACGCAGTCATCTCCATGTTCAGTCAGATGTATGCCGAGAACCAGAGCGATTTCCCTCTCGAGTCGAAGGAGCTTGAATACAAAGAGCGGATGGGTTCCTGCTACCCAATTCATCCCGAGGTGTTCGACCGACTGTATGAGGACTGGGCGACATTAGAGCGTTTTCAGCGGACTCGAGGAGTTCTGCGCCTTATGGCGGCGGTTATCCACGAGCTTTGGATGGGCAACGACGCAAGCCTAATGATTATGCCTGGCTCTATTCCGCTAGATGTTCCAAACGTGCGCGATGAGTTGACGCGTCATCTGTCTGAGGGGTGGAATTCCCTTGTCGACCGTGAGGTGGATGGAAAGAACTCCATACCGTACCAGAAAGATCAGTCTACCCCTCGCTATGGGAGCAAACTTGCGGCTCGCCGTGTGGCTCGAACCGTTATGCTTGGCAGTGCGCCGACCGTGCGTGACCAAAACGTGCGCGGCATCGAAGCCTCACGTATTCGTCTCGGTGTAATTCAGCCTGGTGAAATCATTGCCAACTTCAACGACGCGCTGAATACGCTACAGACTTCGCTTGCTTATTTGTACACGAGTCCGTCCGGTGATCGCTTCTGGTACGATACGCGCCCGACCCTACGAAAGACAGTAGAGGACCGCGCAACACAAATCGCGGCTTCCGATGTGGAATACGAGATTGAGAGCCGTTTGCGTGGGCTGCGGAAAGAGCAGCCATTCGCGGGCTTACACGTTTGCCCTGCATCCTCACTCGACGTCCCAGATGATCAGTCTGCCAGACTAATCGTTCTACGCCCTGAAGACGAGTACAAAGCCACCAATGAACTCAACAGTGCGATGGGTGCGGTTACGGACATTTTGAACAATCGTGGGAACACTCCTCGCATTTATCGCAATATGCTCGCGTTCATCGCACCAGACCAAGACTTGATGGTTCCGTTAAAGCATGAAGTCAGGAGGTATCTAGCGTGGAAGTCGGTAAAAGCGGATAGCGAGGATTTGAACCTTGACGCGGCGCAGAACCGTGAAACTGAAAACAACCTCCGCCGAAGCAACGAGACGGTGGATGCACGGATCAAGGAGGCGTATTGCTGGCTTCTCGTTCCGTACATCGACAAGAACGTGGATATGAAGACCATAGTCTGGGATACCATCCGGATCAGTGGCGGAAACGAGAGCATTGTCCTGAAAGCCGCTAAGAAGATGCTTCAGAACGAGGCTATCATCACGCAGTGGGCGCCTGCGTTGCTTCTTATGGAACTGGACAATGTGTTATGGCGTGATTCGGAAAACATCTCAGTCAAGAAGCTTTGGGAATATCTGTGCACCTACTGCTATCTTCCGCGCTTGGCAAGCGAAATCGTATTGGAAGAAACAATCCGCACAGGCTTGAATTCCACGGAGTATTTCGCATTCGCGTCTGGCTTCGATGGCAAACGTTACATCGATTTGAAGTTCAACCAGTACGTCGGCATTGTGGAGCGTTCGGGATGTTTGGTGAAAATCAGCGCTGCGCAGAAGCAAATGGCCGAGGAAGCAGAGCGTAGACAGGGAGCACCAGGGCAAATTAGCGGTGATGGTACTGGAACGGCCAGCGCGGGTGGCTCAAGCAGTACGCCTTACCCGTTTATTGATAATGGTGGCGGCTTTTCCACCGCCCACGAACAGCCCGAAGCACCGAAAAATAAGCATTTCTATATGTCGGCTCAGCTTGATACCACTCGGATTGGGCGAGATGTTCAAAGGCTCGTGGAGGAAGTCATCAGCCATCTTACATCAGTAGACGGCGCACATGTGGAAGTGTCGCTCGAACTGAACGTCAAGTCTCCGGAAGGCTTGTCACAGCAAGTGGTTCGGACGATTTCGGAGAACTGCCGGACGCTGAAGGTGCAGTCTTTCGAGTTTGATGAGTAAGCAAGTACCAAAGTATGGGTGTGAAATCGTATTCTACTAGAAATGAAATCAAAAATAATCCATAATTGTGATTTCACCCCACGCGACAGAACCAGCACCAATTGTAGACCAAGATGTTTTGAGATGGTCCAGTCTATTTGATTGAACTTTTTGTTTTTTAAAGCTATAATAGAGTCGCATTATGTTTTAGATATAAGGGTCGGAGATTGTTGTTGACTGATCCAGCGAAATCACTGAACAGGATATCGTTTCAGTTGATGTGTGTCCAGTAAACATGAGCAGAATAATCCACAACGAGACCATGATTATTGAACTCCTCTCCTTGACTATCATAACATAGTCAACTATTAGGGCGAGACTTGGGTAGTTGGATTCAGACCCACAACAGAATGAATTCACGTTGAGTTATACCTGTCAGCTTAGGGATGCTACCCCCCATGTTGACGGGTATTACGCTTTTGTAGGGGGAGAGTTCGTGAGTCTTCAGGAGTGGAAGGTTAGAAACAAGTTCGGTAGAAACTATGCACACTTTGATTCAAGGGTATCGCTCGACAGAGTATGGAAATACGTCAGCAACCCAAGAGCTGTGGCTCGTCATGGATTCTATCCTTTCATCCACTACACACTCTCGTTTCATAAATACAATAAGGCTATTGGTGGAAAAAAAGATAAAAAACGCGAGATCTGCTACTCGGCACATCTCGATCGGTATATCTATCAGTATTATGCGTTGAAACTGAACCAATACTATAATCGCCGAGTGAACATTGACGGCCTTGATGATGTTGCGATCGCGTATCGTGACAACTTGCACAAGAACAACATACATTTTGCGAAGCGGGCTATCGATTTTATAAAGGCCAATCCCGAGTGTCACGTGATTATCGGTGATTTTACTGGTTTCTTTGATAACTTGGATCACGACTATTTGAAAGACACCATCTGTGATTTGCTCAATTTGGAAACCAAAGCTTCTTTGTCGTTCTCATACCTCGTTTCATCTTTGATCGACTTCAAGATTCCAAAAAACTTCGACTCTTTTTGTAGAGACTTTAAAAGTTTTAATAGGGAATACCCGAGCATTTCGTAGACCGAAGACTCGTACAAACAAAAAAAGTCGCACACGAATGCGGTCAGATCGGAAAGCAACGAGTCTTTTAAGGCCGATGTTGCAAAACGCTCTTTTAAAAGAAGCGTTTTTTTCGTCACAGAAAAGCAACTGCTTTGATAAGTCACTTTCGATTTAAAATTTCTTCGAGCAAAATTTTTATCTAAAACCCTCGAAACAATTGTAGACATCCCCTTTTCTTCAGATCGAAGAAGAAATCTTGGAGACGTTGGAATCGCGTTCTCTTTGGAAAGAACGATCCCGAATGGAGACATTATTGAAGTCCGTGTCGTCGGATAAACGGACGACACTTCTTTAGTGAGAGAAATGGGTCGCGTTCGGACGCCCCATTGAGACATGTCCGGGTTTTCGTAGTCTGACACCCACAGGATGTCTTCGAGGGAATGGTGAACGAGATAAAGATTACCGGATCGCGTTTCGACGTACTGCAAAGAAAGGTTAGGCGTCGAAGAGTAAACTTCCGGCGTTAGAAACGAAAAATGTCGAGAAATCTCTTGAGTAGGGCAGAGAAAATCCCCGAACAACCCGACGTGACCTGTCACGTTGCGGTACGTTGCATCTCGGGAGAGAGAGAGTACAAAAGTACTTGTCTCGAATCCAACTCCGAGGCGGTTAAAAATCTTGCTGTGTGATAGACACCATCTTCGTCTTTGACGTAAATTCCGCTTTTTGAATGTTCTACGGAATTTGACGTAAAGACGAGATCGCCGGAAACAAAAAAGTCGACACCTTCTAGCGTTGTCGCAACCTTCTTCCAAGTGTCTTTAGGGCAAGTTTTGATGACGGTGATATCAGGAGAAAACCAAATTCGATCCGAGTATTCGGTGTACACAGCATTGGTTTCGATGGTGTCTCCCACATAACCGTACTCTTTTTCGACCTCTTCGAGAATACGCTTTTTAATTAAAGTTTGGTATTTTTCACTGTGATTCCCTGAAATTTTAATATCTTTAACAAAAGCGAAACGATCTCCGAAATTTTCAAGAGATACGCTATAGTCAATGGCACCTTTGCGTTCAATGTATATGAGTCCAAAAATTTCGTTTTCAGAAGCTTTTAAGCGATCTACTAAAGAAGTTTTCATTTAAAGTCAACACCCTTCTTTTTTTGTCCTTCATCATCCTTACTATATCGAAATTTTCTCGCTTTCAAGAAAGAATCTTTTTTGTTTTCAAAAAAAGCAAAATCGGCCCTTCCGGTAAGTCGGAAGGGCCGGTTTTTGCGAGTGTGTCAAACATTCTTTTCTTTCTTATCCGCCTTGTAGACAAAAAATAAACAAGCCAAAACGACGGTCACTGCATTTAACATCACTTCCAAGTACACATGAGGGTAAAGTATATTGACAAAAACACCTACCGAGTACGGAACAAACATCACGAAAAACAATACGAACGAGCGGTCGACCGTCTTCTCGACTTTTTTGTCCAAAAGAATCTCTCTCTCTCAGGAAAAGTACGTTTTTCTCTCATTTCCTCATTCAATCGCACCATTTCGCATTTGACCATTTCGCGTCCA
>NZ_JAMCCX010000050.1 GCF_024706985.1 Alicyclobacillus sp. SP_1
TGGTTTCGTCACCTACCACGATACCAGGAGGTTTTTTAATCTAGCAAATCTTAAATTGCTTCATTACAGGACTGCTTAAGAAGAGATAAAAGAATGCGGCAAAGCCGAGCGTAGACAGGCTGTTGAAGAGAAACGTTAAATTGAAAGAGATAGCGGCTAAGATACCAGCCAATGTGGTTCCGAGAGCCACTCCGATGTTATTGCTGACGTAAATGGCATTGAACAGGGAGTGTCGATGTTCCGGCCACCGAAATCCGATAAAAGCATTGACGGCGGGCATCGTCACCGCGATGAGAAATCCGTTGACCGTCATCGCCAGAATGTAGAGAATCCAAGTCTTTGCAAAGATGAGACTGAACTGCGAGATGCCCGTGAGCACGAGGGATCCGATAATAAGACGCTTGGCTCCTAACCGTTCGTAAAGTGCTCCTCCCACGAACTGTCCAAGGATACTGGCTAGGGATTGAAAGAAGAGAGCCAAACCAGCTTGGCCGTAGGAGCGATGCAGCACGTTGTGTACATAAATGGTGGTGAGTGGCCACATCAACGCACTTCCAGTAGAGTTGACGAGGCTAGCGCCGATGAATGCATAGGATTCTCGTGGATAGGAGAAAAAAGAGAGTTGTCGATGCCACGGCAGACGAATGAGAGTCCATCTCCATTATGAGTAAAGTGGGTGGTCCCGGCTAGCGGGATCAACAAGCGCGCTTTATTGTAGCACGGAATGTGGCGAAAATAGCACTTTCTCAGGACCGTTTTTCGAAGCAATAGACGTTGCGGAAAACTACCGTGTCGGCGAAGTGGAAACGGCGAATACGGACAATCCTCGCGTGCATATGCATGTTCGAAAGAATGCCTTGGGGGTGGGCGATTCGTGTGGATTTACGAAAAAAAACTACAATATCCAGTGAAAGTTGGCAAGTGCGACCTGCGCTTGGCGAAAGTTCTCATGGAGCAATATGGAGGTGCGGATGGCGAGCTAGCGGCTGCACTTCGCTACTTGAATCAGCGGTATACGATTCCCGACAAAGTGATTGGACTTTTAACGGATATTGGAACTGAGGAATTTGCGCACCTTGAGATGATAGCCACGATGATTTATAAACTGACGAAAGACGCGACGCCAGAGCAGATGTGGGAAGCGGGCCTCGGGCCGCACTATGTTGCGCACGGCAACGCCTTATTCTACACAAATTCGGGAGGCACTCCGTTCACGGTGACCTACATCTCAGCTAAGGGCGATCCAATTGCCGACCTCTATGAAGACATTGCTGCCGAAGAAAAGGCGAGAGCGAGCTATCAGTGGATGATTGATTCTACGGATGATGTCGACATCCAAGACAGCTTGAAGTTTCTCCGAGAGCGCGAGATTATCCACGCACTGCGATTTCGAGAGGCTGTGGAAATTCTTAAAGACAAAGAGTCTGAGCAGACCATCTTTTAGATGTGTGGTTGCCCGTTGGGTGTGAAGCGTGAGGTGAACCGCACCAGGAGAAGGTTTAGGGACACTGAGATGACCCAGACTTTCTCTTTGACCAACTCATGAAAATATGGAATGATATATATAACCGATAGCATGTGGAGAGCTTCCTTCGTGGAGCAAGGTTCGTCCGAGATAGGGGGAGCATGAATGTGGGCAGCTGAGCATCGCTATGACGCCGGGCCGACCGGTTGCGGCGAGTTGGTGATGAAACTCTTTCTGACGATGCGTCGCATGCCGCCGGGCAGCACAATCGAACTCTTATCGTACGATCTCGGTGCTCGCGAAGATGTCCCCGCTTGGTGTCATTTGCGTGGGCAAATCTTGGAAGATTGGTTTGACGAGGGTGAAGTTCGGCATTACCTCATCCGCCGCGCGGACAACGCATTGTGACTTTCTGACGAGGAAAAGGGGAATGTAGGATGGCGAAATTAGCAATCAGCATAACGCATGCGAAAGACGACGCGGACAAGGCGACGGTAGGTTTTGTGGTCGCGAATGCTGCGGTCGCGTCAGGACAAGAGACTGTGATTTTCCTCAGTACAGAAGGTGTGTATTTGGCAAAGAAGGGCTATGCGGAAGACATTCACGAAAGTGGTTTCGCGCCTTTGCAAGAGTTGTTAAACAACTTCCGCGAAGCAGGCGGAACGGTTTGGGTTTGTAGTCCTTGTTTTAAAAAGCGTGGATTGACTGAGGATGACTTAATTTCTGGTGCCACGATTGTCGGCGGAGCGAAATTGGTAGAATTCCTCTCGCAGGGTGCCGCCTGTATCACGTATTGAAGCGATGAGTGCTCATTATCAACCAGACGTAGTTTGCGATGGTGGTGACCTCGACTGCGGCTCGGGACTGCTGCTCATCATCAAAAAGGCGATGGATGATGTGCCCAAGCGAGGTGTACTCGAAGTTCGAAGTCGAGAGTTGTCGGTTGCGGAAGACTTACCCGCGTGGTGTAGGATGGTCGGCCACGACTTTCTTGACCGAGCTCGCGGTGCTCAGTATGATACCTACTTTATTCGCAAGCATGCGGACGATGGGAATACTGTCAAAGAGGATTTGGAGGCTGCTCGGGGCTATCGATTTGCCGTTCGAATCCGTCGACAAGAGGGGCTCATGGCGAAAGTCTATGCGCGCAATCACAGTTTTCTGGCAGGGCGTCCTGCCGATTTTGCGGCGCATGTGGATGCCCCTGCAGCGGTCGATTTTTTGCTGACTGCGCTCGGTTCGGATTTAGTGGTTGGTTTACAATCCGCTGCTTCCCGTACTCAACTTGTTTTCGATGAGATTGAGCTGTCTTTGCAGGCGAAACTACGCAATATTCTCTACCATTTAAGCCTGGAGGATGAAGGAGATCCGTCGGTGGAGCTGATTGAAGGCACCCTGTATGTGGCCACCCTCGAGGAAGAGGCGGCCGTGCGCCATGTTTGGGCTGATGTACTTCGCCGCTCTCCGATGTATCAGACGTTACGGAAAGCGGCCGAGATCATCATTCGTTTGGAAGTCACATTGTAACCACTAGCATAGATGACCATGTCGTGTGTAGCGGGCCATGACCGCATCTGGCGTCTGAGGAAAGGAGTACTATTTTGGGGGTTCATATACCGCAATTTCCTGTCACTGTCGTCGGAAGTTGGCCGAGGTCCCGGGAAGTGTTGCGAGCCTTGCGGGAAAAGCGCTCTTCTCGCATGACGCAAGAAGAGTTTGACCGAGTCACTGGACAGGCGATATTGGACTGCGTACGGCTGCAGGAGCAAGCGGGCGTTGACATCGTGACAGATGGAGAGCAGAGGAGAGACAATTTTATTTCTTTTGTGGCGGAGCGACTAGAGAACGTTCAGATGTTGACCGTCGCCGAATTGCTCGACTACGTGGAAGACAAGGCGGGCTTTGAAGAAATCTTAGGGACCCTCGATGTGCCCGCCTATTCGCTCTCCAATCCGGCCGCGGTCGGGAAAATTCGCCGTGCTCGCCCGTTGGCGTTGGACGACTATCTGTTTCTGCAAAAACATACAGAAAAGGCTATCAAAGTGGCGTTGCCGGGACCCTATTTGCTAACGAGATCGATGTGGGTAGAAGGACTATCGCAAAGCACCTACCCTACCAAGGAAGAGATGGCTACGGACGTGGTGCGCGTTCTTCGTGAAGAATTGGAAGAGTTGATTCAGGCCGGAGTCGATTTTGTTCAACTGGACGAACCAGTCTTGACGGAGTTGGTGTTTACGCAAAAAAATGCGCATCGCACGTTTATGTGTGGGGCCCTCACGGCTAAGGCGGACGCAGAGCAAGAGCTGGAGTTTGCGGTCGACCTTATTTCTCAAGTGACACGCGGGATGACTCAGCGCGGAACGCGGCTTGGTGTTCACGTATGTCGCGGCAACTGGAGCACACACGAAGATGTCTTGTTGCGTGGGCCGTACCAACCGCTAGCGCCCTACTTGTCTCGACTTCCTGTCGATCAACTGGTTCTCGAATACGCAACGCCGCGAGCGGGGGATATGACTGCCTTAGCGTCTTTTGAACACATGGAAATAGGACTTGGGGTAGTCAATCCCCGGACAGATTGGGTGGAATCACCCGAAGACATCGTGGCAAAAGTTCGCATGGCGCTCTCTTATGTCCAGCCTTCGCAGGTTTTTCTCAATCCCGATTGCGGCTTTGGGACATTTGCGCAGCGTCCGATGAATGATGTCTCTCGCGCGGTAGACAAGCTGCGGGCGTGTGCCGAGGCAGCTCAGGCATTGCGACAAACCTATGCGGCCATCGTGCGGGAGGTTTAGAAGTTGCGGATTGTCATTCTCGCCTTTTCCGCGCTGGCGGGGGCCATTTCTTTTTGCGCTCCTTGACTGCTGAGCGTGCTGCCAGCCTTCATAGGCTATTTGAGCGGCACGGCCGCCGAGGTTTCGGCGGGATCGACCGTAAAATGGCGCATGACAAAGCACAGCGTTGCGTTTGTGGCGGGCTTCTCGACGACGGTCATTGGTCTTGGCATGATTGCGGCGGTTCTCGGCAAAGCGTTTTCCGGGTGGATTGGGTACGCGGGAGTGGTCGGAGGAATTTTGCTCCTGCTACTAGGATTGCAGCGGTTTGGTGCCTTGCGCTTGCCGTGGCTGCAGGATGCCGGTTTTGGACGACCGAAAGTCTCGCCAGTCGCGGAAAAACCAAGTTATTCACGTTCGTATTTGACGGGCTTTACGTTGGCGTTTGGCTGGCAGGTGACGCTGCTCTTGGTGCTCACGTTGGTTGTTGGTCTGCAAGAGTCTCTCTTTCAAAAGTTTTTGCTCTTGCTCATTTACAGTGCAGGCTTTTCTGCGATGTTTCTGTTCACGTTTGTCTTTTCCCGCCCGTTGGTCAGTGCGTTTCGAAGGCTGGGAAGGCATACCGTGTGGGTGGATAGAGCGGCGGGTACGCTCATGATTGGCATTGCGGTAGTTCTTATAACCACTGATGGAAATCTTCTAAAGTCTCTCGCAGACTGGAAAACCGGACCTATTATTAAGTCCTTATTCCATGGCAGGTTGTGAGCAACAAAGTAGAGCGCCTCTTTCTCCCCCTTTCAGGAGTGAGGCGCTCTCGTCATCTGCATGCCGTTACTGGTACGAGGAGTAGGTCGGAGACGAAGAGTACGTTTGTTCGGCGGGTGGTACACCTTGGCGAGTCGAGGATGTCATGTAGGACGTGGTGGAAGCTGGCGTTCCTGAACCTGATGCACGCTGTCCAGTGTTCTGCATCATCCACTGTTTGGTCTCGCGTTCAAATTGCCGATATTGTTGAACCTGCTTCTCTAAGTCGGAGCGAGGAGCACTGGAGGATGTATTGTACCAGCCCATCTGATACATAAAATAGTATAGTTCCGCCTGTATTTGTAATGAGTCTTGCAACAAATTAGTGAACATTTGTCGCACGGCTTGGCAGTTGGATTCCGTCACAGCGGTTGTGTATTCGCTACAGACACGCTTGACGTCGGCTAGAATGGTGTAGACCAGATCTTTGTCTTCCATGATAGCCACGGACTGCATGGGCATGGGTTGCCACGCGTTCGTCGGCGATGGCGTCGTGTGCAGGGAATTGTACATTCGGTTTCCTCCTTCTCCAATGCGGTGCGGATTCGTTACGACATGGGCGCAACGTGAACGTGTTGTTGCAGAGTGTTCATTAAATGTTCATAGTGGCGGGCGTGGCGGTCAAGCAGCGTCTGGCAGAGTTGTTTGACCGATCCGTTTTTCGCCTGAACGGCTGCGACAACGCATTGTTTCATGAGAAGGTCTTCGTTGGACATAGAGTCGGCGATGTACTCCAATTCTTTCGCTGTCAGTGGCTGCATGCAATGCCCTCCCTGAGGATGTTGTGCGGACTTTACGACGGTAGGTTTCTCCGATTCCCGAGAAATTATCCGAGCAATGTCTGTCACTTCACCCATTCATCAGGCCATTTATTCACCAGGTCCTTTATTCACCAGGTCCTTTATTCACCACCGCACAGATTGGCCAGCGCGTCTGTTCGCGGCGCAGTTGCAGGTTCTGCAGTAGATCGTCGGCAACGTCTGGCCGGAGTTCTTGATAGCTGGCCAGTGTTTTTTGCAGAATCAATTCGCGGATGTCTTCTTCCAAGTCTTTCAGATGGCTCGCAAATAAGTTCCGGAGGTGCGTCAGTGGTGGATTGTTGCTGAGAGCGTGCAATGCCAGTTTGTAAGCATTGACAAACTGAACCACTCGGTCTGTGCCGAGGTCTGTCTGGCGGCATGCTACAACGAGAGATGGATACGTCTCTTCGACGATATGTACAACAGACCATCCTGCTCGCTCTGCCAATTCGGTAAAGGGAGAGTGGAGCAAACCGAGCGTCGCGTCCCCGTTCGCCATTGCCCGATATCGCTGTAATGTGCCTCCGACCGGGTATATGTCGTAATCTTTGTCGAGATAACCCACTTTCGTCATTCCTTCGTACGCGAGTCCTGCATATCCACTTCTCGGATTGTCTACTGCCAGACGTCGCAAACTGGACACTTGTGGCGTTGCTACCAAGGATAATTGTCCAATACTGCCGACGACCAGTGGACAGAATTCGCGAGCATCTGGCGAAAGTAAGTTGTCGGGCGCTGTAAAGATGAAGTCGACACGTCCGTCAGAAAGCGAAGCTATCTGTTCGTCTCTGGAGGTTGTTGGGATGATTTTAATGAGGTTGTCTGAGAAAAGATTTGCTTCCATCCACCACAGCGGGAGGTTGTGGGCGCCTGGAAAAACCATAACTTCGAAGGCCGATCCCGCTTGACTAGCCGAATTCCACTGTTTACTCAACGCAAACATCCTTTCGTCCGTTGAATCAAGGATTATGAGCTAAAAAATGCGGTGCGAAGATGGAGCTTCGACATCATGAGAAAGACCCGATACAGGTACCGAGTGACTCTGCAGCGGTACACCCAGGAAGGAATCCTGCTCCGCAGTCGAGCAAGATGGAGGGAGATGACAAACCGTTGTGCCGTGACGGCCGTTGCCTTGGAAGGAGGCGCAAAGGGCAACGCAGCAGACTGTCGAGACAATGGCCTCTGGCCGCAACTCGCAGCCAGAAGCCATATCCCGGGGAGCCCGTGTGAGGACTCCTCTTCTTAGAAGAGGCCGCCAGTTCCAAATCCACCAGAGAAATTGCTTGGTGGTGCGACTGTGACTTCAATTGTGCCATAAAGCCCTTTGTTTGTGTCTTCTATTCTCGTGATACCTGGAGCTAAGGGAAAGTCTTGAGAATTTCCGCTTCCCGAGAAGGCAGCGTAAAAGGTGGCTTCACCATTGTATAAGCGCGTTCCTCCGCCAATTCCTACCCAGCCTTGGCCATTTTCGTAG
The DNA here is from genome assembly GCF_024706985.1 of Alicyclobacillus sp. SP_1. GTDB lineage: Bacteria > Bacillota > Bacilli > Alicyclobacillales > Alicyclobacillaceae > Alicyclobacillus_I. Next base: position 7,315 of record NZ_JAMCCX010000050.1, read on the forward strand.
TTACCAAAACCCCACAAAGGATCGTTTGCCGGAACTATATTTCCGTACCGATCTTCCAACCGTACGGTTACTTTGACCTGGCTACCATAAGTCGGAATTTGGTCATAGCTCGGAGAAACGACCAACTTCGACGCAGGACCGGGCTTTATCTGCTCGTCCGGACCTGTAAAAGAACCGTGTGCCACGTCCGTAGCTACATTCGCCACCAGTTGTAAAGTCTCCGCTTTCGTATCCGTAACGGAAACTGTGTAGACCCCTGGTGTGGTTTCAATAATAGGTCCGTACGCTATGTCAGCCGCTGTCCCCTTCTCCAGGGACATTGAAATATCCGATGCAATTCCTTCCAATGGCTGACCCAATCCATTTTTCAGAGTGAGGGTATAGACATCGGACTGACCAGCCTGCTCCGTTGACTGCTGCTCTGTAAGACTTCCGTTTATTATGCTGTCTACCGCCAATGCCACTGTCCCGGACTCGACACTCACCGACTGGCCCTGAACATTTACCGTTGCTTTGACTTGTAGCATCTCAGCTCTGCTGTCCGTCACTGTGAAGGAGTACATGCCGTTGCCGAGTGAATGGAGCGGTCCAAAGACGACAGCGGCTGGCGTGCCTTTGCTGACGGAGAGTTCGATATCTGAAGCAGGAACGCTGACGGGCTGCCCGCTTGCGTTCTGCAATTGCAGAACGTATGTCATCTGCTGCCCCGCATACACAGGATTGGAACTGGGCGGAGCCTGCTTGAGAGAGGCAGTATATGTCACCTTCGGTGCCACGGGGACAGGACTTATGCTATCACTGCCAGCATTCCCTGCGCTAGGCTGGGACAATGTCGTCTGCGCACCGTGCGAGTCTGGGTTCTGAATATCCCCGTGATTGTTCTCATACTGTGCCGCATTGACTTCCACCTGCACGCCGCCCCAGGAGTCCTGGTAATCGTTGTGCGCTTTGCGTGGCAGTCCGCCGCGATACGTGACCAGAAGGTACTGTCCTGGTTGCAAGACAACCCCCTTCAATTGGGTCGTTCCACTGAACTTCAACTGGCTTGTAAGTGAACGGGTGAATCCGGTATCCGAGGTCTCAGCACTGAGTGTACCTACGGCCTTCGCATAGGCTGTGCCACTCTTGCTGTATCCGGACTGCCAGTAGTCGTAGTTCAGCGTTGCATTCTGTGGTGTTTCGACGGGCGTGCCAGTCACAATATAGCCCAGTGTTCGCGGGTAATCCTGCGGATTCGCAGTGACCGTCGGTTTGTTGTCATAGACCGCATATTGTAGCGTGTAATAAGCCGGGTGGTCGTCCGTTTGATAGGCCGGAACGCCCCCGGTTTCTGAGTAGTCCACAGATTCGTAACCAACACCTGGGATTAACTTTGGGCCACCTGTCAGCAGGCGGGGCTGCCAATAGTTTGCATAGGTCTGATAGACAGTGCTGTGGTACGGCGAATCTGTGAATAGAGCTTTTGCATTAGCCGAGCGGCTTGCTCCTTTGACAAAACCAGTCAATGTGACCACTTTGCCGTTGTTCAATCCGTCATTCCAAAAAATTGGGCCATGCACGTTGTTCTTCAAGTTGAGAATTTCAGCTACACTGCCGCTATTGTGCAGGATGATGTAGCCGCCAGCGTGATCGCCCGGAACCATGTTGTAATAGGCAATCTGCTTTACGTTTGAATAGACATTCGACTTCCCTTGTAGCGTGATGTCCACGACACCTGCACCGAAATTTTGCGTTTTAGATTGAGAATGTGCCGTGAATAATGCAAAACTCCCTGCGCCCATCATCGCGATACCAGAGAGCACCGCGAGGCCGGACATGCCAATCTTAGATGGAATTTTCACCCTTTACCCCTCCGAAATTTTCGACATTTTTCTATATAAAGACCAAGTTGTTCGTATAATAGAACAAAAGCAGAAGGATGGTCAATCGTCGATTGAGAGAAAATTGGTGCCACAGTAGGCCCGTATCTACTCTTGTCGTCTTCAGTCCGCCGATGGACCGGTGTGCGTTGGTCCTACCGTGAGACTGTTATTATTTGTGCATATTACAGTTATGGTTGGTCATCCTTTGCATGAAAATCAGGCGTTGATATTAACACGAAAAGAATTATACCTGGGGGACACCGATGCTTCGGATGATGGCTTGATCGAGGCCAATAGAAAACAAGTTATCGGTCGCAGATTCGACGAATTCGCGAATCTTTCCTATACACTGTTTCAGTCTAGCCTATTGGTGCGCCGCGTGCCTCTTTTAGGCGCAGTCGATTTGGGCTCGAATGCTGTCGATATGGTACAATAGCCAAGGTGTAAACTTGGCAAAAGTACATGAGGGGGACGCACCAAATGGGGAAACCCGACGAACGGATTGACACACTGTCATGGGATAGTTTCAGCGGGCCGAATTTGGCGTATTTGGCCGAGATGTATGAGATGTATCTTCGAGATTCAGAGTCGGTCGATGCATCGTTGCAGTCGTTTTTTGCCGTTCGCGGCGGTCCGACCACAAGTGTTTTGGAAGCGGTCGTGCCTGCAACACCGGGCGGGGAAGCGGTGCAAACGTCAATGGACAGCATCCGCCGCGTGGTCGCGGTTCACGAACTGTTGAGAAATGTGAACGAATATGGACATCTATTGGCTCAGACGAATCCACTTGAAAATACGGCGACCGATACTCCTGTGATGAATCCGGAATATCACGGTCTGACCGAGGCTGACTTAGCCTCGATTCCGGCTCAGTTGGTATGGCCAGATGCACCAGTTGGACTACATACAGGTCTCGAAGTGTTCCACTGGTTGAAATCACTTCACACTGGAACGATTGCGTTCGAGTTTGCCCAAGTGCATCGTCCACGAGAGCGCGAGTGGTTGCGCAAATACGTGCAGACGCATCTACCCGAACAGGGGCTGTCGCGAGATGACCGATTGCGGCTCTTGGAGCGGCTGACCGAGGTAGACGAGTTTGAGGTGTTTCTGCACCGCACATTCGTCGGCCAGAAGCGATTCTCGATTGAAGGCGTGGACGTGCTCGTGCCCATGATGGATGAAATTATTCATCAGGCGGTCCGCCATGGTTCAAAGAACATCATGATTGGCATGGCTCACCGGGGGCGCCTGAATGTCCTGGCTCACGTCCTGCATAAACCGTACGAAAAAATCTTTTCGGAGTTTCACACAGCGGTCAACAAGGACCTGGTACCGTCTGAAGGCTCTACGGGAATTAATTTCGGCTGGTCGGGAGACGTCAAATATCATCTCGGAGCGAGTCGCACCGTCCAAAATGGAGACACCGTGGAAGCGCGGTTGGTACTGGCTAACAACCCCAGTCATTTGGAGTTTGTCAATCCGGTGGTCGAGGGATTCGCTCGGGCAGCTCAAGAGGACCGCAAAGTCAAAGGCACACCAACGCAGAACACGGCAACTGCCCTTGCCATCTTAGTGCACGGTGATGCGGCATTCCCTGGTGAAGGCGTCGTTCCGGAGACCCTCAACCTGTCTCGGTTGGAAGGTTATCAAACGGGCGGTTCCATTCATATCATTGCGAACAACTTGCTTGGCTTTACGGCCGTCGCTAAAGAAGGACGTTCGACTCGTTATGCGAGTGACTTGGCTAAAGGGTTTGAAATTCCCATTGTTCATGTCAATGCGGACGACCCAGAGGCGTGCCTGTTTGCTGTGCGCCTAGCCCATGCCTACCGTCAAGAGTTTCAAAAAGACTTCTTGATTGACCTGATTGGGTATCGCCGCTGGGGTCACAATGAAGGGGACGATCCGTCCGTGACCTCGCCTGCTCTCTACGACAAAGTGAATGCGCACCCGCGCGTTCGTCACATTTACGCTCAAAAACTCGTAGCCGAGAATGTCGTAAGTACTGCGGAAGCAGACGCGGTCGTCGAGCAAGTTCAAAGTCGACTGCGCCATGCGTACGCAGAAGTGGCAAAAGTGGAAGACGAAGCGAATGGAGATTCGGGCATGGCGGGTCAGTTAATGCCGCCAGAGGAAACAGGCGTTTCGGGCGACGTGTTGCGTGAAATCAATCGGGAATTGCTGACTTTCCCGGAGGGCTTCACGCCTTATCCGAAGTTGCATCGAATTCTGGAACGGCGCCTTCAGTCCTTCGAGGCTGACGGAAAGCTCGACTGGGGTCATGCAGAAACGATGGCGTTTGCTAGTATTCTCATGGAGGGAACGCCAATTCGATTGACCGGTCAGGACTCGGAACGGGGCACGTTTAGTCAAAGACACCTTGTCTTGCATGATGTTCACGGCGGAGCAAGCTATTCGCCACTACACCACTTGCGCGAAGCAAAAGCATCTTTTGCCATTCACAACTCTCCGCTTTCAGAAATGGGCGTTTTGGGGTTTGAATATGGATACAACGTGGAGGCACAAGAGACGCTCGTGCTCTGGGAAGCTCAATACGGAGACTTTGCAAATGCCGGACAGGTCATCATCGACCAGTTCATCGCTTCTGGTTATGCCAAGTGGAAACAGCCTTCAGGCATCGTGATGCTCTTGCCGCATGGCTATGAGGGTCAAGGTCCGGAACATTCCAGTGCGCGCTTGGAGAGGTATTTGACATTGTCTGCCGAAAATAATTGGCGGGTTGTTTACCCAACATCGGCCGCACAATATTTCCACTTGCTTCGCGACCAAGCGCATCGTTTGCGCGTAGAGGCGAGGCCTTTGGTCGTGATGGCGCCGAAAAGCCTGCTGCGAAATCCATATGCAGCGTCGCCCTGGTCAGATTTAGTGAAAGGCTCGTTCCAGCGGGTGGTTGCTGCGAACGGAACGGGATCGACCCCAGAGAGAGTGCGGCGGTTGATTGTCTGCTCCGGGAAGATGGGTATTGAATTGCAGGCGTCTCTGGAAGAGTCGAAAATGCAGGCGGACTGGCTCTGCATTCTCAAATTGGAGCAACTGTATCCATTCCCAGAGGAAGAAATCAAAGCTCACCTTGCGACGATGACAGGTTTGAAGGAAGTCATGTTTGTGCAAGAAGAGCCGATGAATATGGGAGCATGGATGTTTGTTCAACCTCGCCTGACAAAATTGTTGCCGAGCGGACTCGGCCTCACGTATTGCGGTAGGCCGGATAGGTGCAGTCCTGCGGAAGGCAAAGCTGGCGTACACGCGGCAACTCAAAAGAGCATTGTGGATACGGCGCTCCGCCCCATCGACTGACGCTCGGGTAGGGCGCAATGGGCAAGAAAAGTTTCATCCATAGTGCGCGGAAGGCTTGGGATGATGGGTCTACTCGATGAAATCGAGGTACTTGGTAGAAATGGCAACAGAGACGAAGGAGTGAGAGGCAGTGGCAGAAGTTCGGGTTCCAGAACTCGGCGAGTCGATTGTGGAAGGTACTATCAGCAAGTGGTTTAAAAATGAAGGTGAGACGGTGGCAGCGGGAGACGCTGTCTGTGAGTTGGAGACGGATAAAGTGAACTTGGAGGTCATCTCCGAAACTGCCGGGGTGTTGCGTGGAGTGACCAAGGCGGTCGGAGATACTGTGTCGGTCGGAGAGGTGATTGCCACTATCGAGGCAGGAACTGGTGCCGAGTCTTCTGCCGCGCCAGCAGCATCTCAAGGAGCATCGACACCGGCGTCTACTCCCGCAGCGCTAGCGGCACCGACTCCAGCTGCCGCCGCACCCGTTGCACCAGCGGCCATGGCAACTCCGGTAGCGGCAGCACCTTTGCGTGAGACGCTGAACGCATCCCCTTCGTTGCGGAAGATGGCCCGCGAACAGGGGCAGGTTGGTATTTCCGCCGCGCCGGCAACTCCGGTTGCGGCACCTCAAGCTCTGCCAGTGAAACCGAGCGCTCCCGCAGCGGCGCCAGCGGCCACGGCGCAAGTCGGGGTGCGCGAAGAGCGCGTGCGCATGAGTCGGCGCCGTCAAACCATCGCCAAGCGACTGGTTGAGGCACAGCATACGGCAGCGATGCTGACAACATTTAATGAAGTCGATATGACGGCGATTCTCGATATTCGCAAACGCCGTAAAGACGCTTTTAAAGACAAGTATGGCGTTGGCCTAGGGTTCATGTCCTTTTTCACGAAGGCCGTCGTTGGAGCGTTGAAGGCATTTCCGCGTTTGAATGCAGAAATTCAAGGTGACGACATGATATTGAAACAGCACTATGACATTGGGGTTGCTGTTTCGACAGACGAGGGCCTCGTGGTGCCCGTCGTGCGCGATGCAGACTCGATGACGTTTGCTGCCATCGAATCGGAAATTGCGTCACTGGCGAAGAGAGCCCGTGAAGGCAAGTTGACGCTGACGGAACTGAGCGGCGGAACATTTACTATCACGAACGGCGGAACATTCGGTTCGCTCATGTCGACGCCGATTTTGAATGCTCCTCAAGTGGGCATTTTGGGTATGCATAAAATTCAAGAGCGCCCGATGGCCGTGAACGGAGAAGTGCAAATTCGTCCCATGATGTACATTGCGCTGTCTTATGATCACCGCATTGTGGATGGTAGCGAAGCAGTTCGGTTCCTCGTGATGGTCAAAGAATTGGTTGAGAATCCAGAGTCTCTCTTGTTGGAAGGCTGAGCTCGTTGTCCGTCTCGTGTGGGTCGTTGAGGCAATTGAGGCAAGGTGTTGACGAAAATGGCGGTGCGGGTTTTCCGCTCTGCCTTTTCCATTTTGTGCTCTGTTTCAATGGATTTTCAAGACTGAGTGGCTATACTGACAGTGATATGTAAACGAATCGGGACGAAGGGAGTATTCTGCATGGGCTACTACAGCAACCGACAACCAAAAGAACGATGGTCAGGAGCTTCATCGAACGGAGCACGCTTGGGGAAGTGGGTAGCGACCGTTGTGGTTTCCGCAGTCGTCGGGTCTGGAGCTACGTTTGCTGGGTTTGCCATCGCGGGTAAACAAGTTCCGGCACAGCCCATCTTCGGCGGTGGAAGTCCCACGGTCAATGTGGCGCCCGTGTCGCAACAACTCAATGTCAGCGTCAATGATGCGGTCACGAAGGTGTTTCAGGAATTGAAGCCAGATGTTGTCGCGGTCATTAATTACGACGCTGTCCAAAACCCGTTCAACGCCACGTCTGATTTGCAAGAGTCAGACATCGGGTCCGGCGTGTACTTCTACAACAACGGTAGCGACGCGTTTATTGTCACCAACAACCACGTTGTTCAGGGCGGTTCGCGCGTCAAATTGCAGCTGAGTACGGGAAAACGCGTGACTGGCACGGTTGTTGGCACAGACCCGTACACGGACTTAGCGGTCATCAAAGTTCCGGCCAACGATTTCCGGGGCGTACAACCGGCACAATTTGCGAACTCGAGTAAGCTTCAGGTTGGCGAACCAGCAATCGCCATAGGAACTCCGGGTGGACTGACTTTTTCGGAGACAGTCACCTCGGGCATCATCAGTGGACTCCACCGAATCATGCCCGTAGAGACTCCCAATTCGAGTCAGATTTTAGACTATCAACCCGTCATTCAGACGGATACACCGATTAATCCTGGGAACAGCGGAGGTCCGTTGTTGAACTTGGCGGGTCAGGTAATGGGCATCAACAGCAGCAAGATTGTAGAGACTGGATTTCAAAGCATGGGCTTTGCCATCCCTTCGAATGAAGTCAAGAAGATTGCCTCGGAAATTATCCGCACGGGTCACGCGGTTCACCCTGCACTTGGCATTGAGGCATTGTCTGTAGACTCCATTCCTCAGGAATATCTTCCGAACGTGCCCGTGGACTATGGCGTGTATGTGCATTCGGTGGTGTCCGCCTCGGCGAAGGCGAGTGGATTGAAAGCGGGCGACGTTATCGTCGAGTTGGATGGACATCTGATTAAAAACGCAGCCGATTTGAGGACGCAGTTGTTTGCGTTGAAACCTGGCGATAAAGTGACATTGGTGGTCTACGATGGACCAAAACGCGAAACGCTCCATGCGGTTTTGGGAGAGATGGAAACACCGAATACGACGGATACGATTTCCGGTAAGTCGAAGGAAACGTCCGATCCGTTTATCAACCCGACTCCAGGTACTTAATCGAGATTTTGGTATCGTTTTGTCCTATGTGGCGGTGTTATCTGTTATTTGCAGATAGCACCGCTTTTGTCGTGTGCGGCTGATAGCTCTAGTCTGATATCTTGAAGACGGCGAAGAAGAGGGGGCTTTTGAATGAGGGAAGAGCGCGAAGCAAAGACACGGGTCACGAAGATTTGGGGTCATCGCGGATTTTCGGGCAGATTTCCGGAAAATACACTGTTGGCCTTTGAGCGAGCATTGGAGATGGGGGTTGACGGCATCGAATTGGACGTTCATCGACTGGCAGACGGGCAGATTGCCGTCATGCATGATGCATCGGCAGCTCGAACAACAGGAGTACGCCGGCAACTGATGGACATGAGTCAGGATGAGCTGAAACTTCTTGATGCTGGGGGTTGGAAGGGAGAGGGATTTTCCGGACAGAAGGTACCCATGCTGGACGAAGTTCTAAACCTGTTGGCGAAATTTCCGAAGGCGACCATTAACGTTGAAATTAAGCAACAGAAAGACGGTGCAGTGTATCCACATCTTGTTGAAGACGTCTGGAACAAAATAGAGCAACATGGACTCGCCAAGCGATGCATCGTGTCCTCCTTTCACCATGTAGAGCTCCATACTGCGAGTGCTCGGCTCCAGAATTTTGCCTACGGACTCTTAACTCATGAGTGTCTGGTTGCACCCTGGGAATATGTTTCGCGAGTCGGAGCGAGTGCCTTTCACCCCAATTTTAGGACGTTGGACGCGTCGGTTGTGGATGCATGTCATGAACAGCATCTTCGCGTCCACGCATACACCGTCAACACCCGGGAGGACGCCACGCGTCTCTTTGACATGGGTGTAGATGCTGTTTGCACCGATTATCCAGACATCCTGTTACCATTGCAGAAGGAGTATTTTGGGCTCTGAAGAGTGGGATAACGCAGGGAGGATGAGCGCTTTGACGGCACCCATCCTCGCACTCTGTGCTAGGTCAAGAGGGAATTTCTAAACCGAGATCGGCCCGGGTAGCACTGTGTTGTCGCTGTAGCAAAATTTGAGTGACTACAAGAGAGGCCAGCACAACGAGCACCAAAACGGGGAAAATCCAAAAAGCTTTGGCCAATCCGTAATGCGTGGCGAGAACGCCAATCAAACTGTTGACGAGCATGCTGCCAATACCCGCCCCCGTAAATAGCACCCCGAGCACGGCCCCGACATTTTTCGGGAATGCGTGGCTTGCGATGGAGACGACCGTAGGGAAGATGACCGCGCAGCCAACGCCGGCCACGATGAAGAGCACGTATAGGGAGGGGTCGACCACGGCGACTGCGAGCACCATGAACAAGACCAGACCGGAGATAAAAATGGCTCTGTATTCTCCTACACGTGGCACCCACAATCTACCGCTCAGTCGGCCTAACGTGAAGAGAAAGTAGAACCCTGTCAAATACAGAGAGCCATTTCGGACCGACATGCCGTGTACGTGCACCATGAACGTCGGGAGCCAGGAGGCGATGCCGCTTTCAATCATCACGTACATCATCAAAGCAACGGCGAATCCATAAAACAGTGGATTGGTCCAGAGGCTGCGCTTGGCTTTGGTTGAGTTGTGGGCCGATTCGACTACCGCCGGGTGCGCATCTGCCGATGGGGTTAGTCGTCGATAGCGGATCAACAGGACGATGACCAGTAACGTGAACATGAAACCGGCTGTCACGGCAAATCCGGTGTGCCAGGTCCCCGTTCGATTCGCCAATACGGCAGCCACGGTCGGAAATACCACACACCCTACTCCATAGAAACCGTGAAGCGTATTGAATTTGCGCGAACTGTCGGCTGGCCCACTGGAGATGGCGGGAACGACGGCGTTGACGCCAATTTCTAGCCAGCCGTTGCCAAACCCGGACAGCAAAAAACACGCCAATGCGACGGCATAGCCGGGGGAGAGAAGCACGCCAGTTAAACCAATTCCCGACAGGAACGCGCCCAGGCGCAGGATGGACGCCATCCCGAGGCGTGCCATCACTGTACCCGCCACAAACGAACCAAACAGATATCCGGTGGAGTTGGCGGTGAATAGGTATCCGAGTTGTAGATAGGACAAATGCCATCCTTGCTGCATCAAGGGACCAGAAACACCGCGCGTCATGTCAATCGCGCCAAAGACGAACATGCTGAACAGCGACGCAAAAAAAGCTACTTGGCGGATCATGACGTGAAGAATCCCTCATTCTCACGGCCTTGGGGCAAAGTTGCCACGTGACCTTAAAAGTTGTTGGTACTGTTGAATGATTCGCGGCGAGCGACACCACTTTCCGCCGCTGCTTTGGCGACTGCTTCAGAGACTGCTTTGACCACCTGTACGTTGAAGACAGACGGGATGATGTAGTCTTCTGTCAGTTCCTGTGGTTTGACCGTGGCAGCGATGGCTTTGGCGGCTGCCAATTTCATGTCTTCATTGATGGTGCTAGCCCGAGCTTTTAATGCTCCTTTAAAAATGCCCGGGAAACAGAGGACGTTGTTGATTTGATTGGGGTAGTCGGACCGACCAGTCGCGATGACGCGGACATATGGAGCTGCAACATCCGGTTGAATTTCTGGCTCAGGATTGGCCATGGCAAAAACGATGGGGTCTTTTGCCATGGACTTAAGATGCTCCACCTTCAACACTCCCGGACCAGACACACCGACAAACACGTCGGCATCTTTGATAGCTTCGGCGAGCGTTCCCGTTACGTTGTCTGGATTGGTGTTTTCTGCATACCAGTTCCACATGTCATTGTCGTAGGTCGGCCCGCGGTGGATGACGCCATCGAGCGTGACTCCCAGGATATTGCGGACTCCTGCCGCTAACAACATTTTTGTGCAGGCGACACCTGCCGCGCCAATGCCAACGACCACCACTTTCAAGTCGGCCATGTTCTTTTGAACGATTTTTGTGGCGTTGAGAAGTCCCGCTAGCAAAACGACCGCCGTCCCGTGTTGGTCGTCATGAAAGACGGGGATGTCTAACTCGGCTTTCAGCTTTTCTTCGATGTAGAAACAGCGCGGAGAAGAGATGTCCTCTAAGTTGATGCCACCAAATCCAGGCGCGATGGCTTTGACAATCTGAACAATCTCGTCTGGGTCTTTGGTATCTAAACAAATTGGAAAAGCGTCGACATCCGCAAACTGTTTGAACAGCATGGCCTTGCCTTCCATGACGGGCATCGCGGCGCGCGGGCCGATATCACCGAGTCCGAGAACGGCGGTGCCGTCCGAAACGACGGCCACCGTATTGCGCTTAATAGTCAATTGGAATGCCTTCGAAGGGTCGTCGTGAATAGCCTCGCAGACTTTTGCCACGTGCGGCGTGTATACGCGGGAGAGGTCGTCTCGGTTCTTCACCTGCAACTTCGGATGAACCTCGATTTTTCCGCCGAGATGGACAAGAAAGGTCCGGTCTGACACCGCCACTACAGAAATCCCCGGTTCGTTCGATAGAACGTCGGCAATTTTTTTGCCATGATCTCGATTTTGAACGTTGATGGTCACGTCTCGCACCATGGTTTCCTTGCTGACGCGGATGACGTCCACTGCGATAATGTCTCCGTCGTTTTCTCCGACCAAACTCGCGACTTTCGCAAACGTTGTGACGGCGTTCTCAAGTTCTAAGCGGAAAATGAGTGAAATGGCAGCTCCATTATGTATTTCCATTTGCTCTTAAGTCCTCCCTCTGCTTGCATTGACTCCCGCTATTGTACCACGCGTGCACCGTTCTGTCGGCAATTTTCAGAAGGAGATATTTGGCGTGATACGGCTTGTATGTGACAATAAACATGCACGGAAGACGGGTCAACGGAAGAAGAGGGGAAGCAGGCATGCAGCAATGGGTAGAGCAAGTGATGCGAGAGTGGCTGCTCGCGTTTGGCTATTCTTTCCACTTTGGGGTAGGATCCGTCGGTCCAATAGACACATGGGTGCAACTTGCAAACTCCGGCTGGGCCTATCAGTGGGGACCTTCCGACTATGTGGAAATTCACGTCGATTCGCTGGACAGCTCGGTGCGCCGTGCCGTTGAACGGACGATTCACGCAGTAATTCGTCATGACCACTCGCAGCAACCGTCCGAGACAGTCGAGGCCTGGTTGCGAGAAGACGCGTACCGACCGACCGTCGAACTTCTTCGGGAATGGGAGTTACCGCAGACAGAAGCGACTTTCAGCCAACCGCAAACCATTGAGTTGTCGGGTGGCGGCGATTGGCAGGGCCAAGTTCCTGGTTATTTTGTGTGGATTCGCTTTGCGGCGTCTTTGCGGGCCTCGGATGTGAGCGAAACCGTCGAAGAGATTATCCGGGAGTTTCTCAGACCAGAGCAGCTTGAATGGATTTCTGGCGAAACGCCATCGATTCTCTTGTACCAAAGTCTGCATAGTCTCGATATGTACGATGAAACGTTCGGGTCGCCGACTGGCGGGGAGGCGGACGCTACCGAAGAGGAGACGATGAGCTTTCGGGTCTTGTTGCAGGCACTGGTCGCGGCACTGGAGTCGGATGGATCCGTTTTGGCCAACGTGATCGTCTCGGAGTTGGTCCGACATCCTGCTTGGCGGCGGCGCGCGATAACGAGTTTGACGTTGGTGCGACGCATGGCGGAGCGGCGCCGAGCGGTGCTCACCACCACTGGCATTGCGCCGTTTTCCGATTTCATCGCGGAGTTTACGGTTGCCGCGCTGCCCCAAGCTGCCAAACAGGCTTGCTTGGCGGCCGCGACCAGTCGTCTTCCTGATGCCGCTTTTCCCTTAAGTGAGGACATGGCGAGGACGCTTGAAGGCATGATTGCTGCCAACTTGAACATTAGCGAAGCTGCTCGTAAATTGTATATGCACCGCAATACGCTACTTCATCGAATGGACCGCTTATACGCGGATACTGGCTTTGATATTCGGCGTTTCGACGACGCCATGGCGCTGTTCGTCGCCCACCAATTATCGATTCGAGAAGAGGTTCCAAATTCGAGTCAACACCGAGTGTAGCGGACAGTGCATGCACGCAGGAGGGTTGGGCAATTTGCACTCTTCTCTAGGTCAAGATGAAGCAAGTTGCCTCTCGGCAAAGTCTTCAGCGTTCGGTATGCTGACAACAAGCGAGAGGATGAAGGAGGTTTTTTTACGTGGCGAGAGTCAAACTGGAGCATATTTATAAAAAGTATACGGCCGATACCATTGTCGTGAAGGATTTTAATTTGGATATTGAAGATAAGGAGTTTGTCGTATTTGTGGGTCCGTCTGGATGTGGCAAGACGACCACTTTGCGAATGATTGCCGGGCTTGAAGACATCACTGCGGGAGATCTTTTGATTGGAGATCGGCGTGTCAATGACGTGGCTCCGAAAGACCGCGATATTGCCATGGTGTTTCAAAATTATGCACTTTATCCGCATATGTCGGTGTATCAAAATATGGCCTTCGGATTAAAGTTGCGCAAATTTTCGAAGTCGGAGATTGACAAGCGTGTGCGCGATGCTGCTAAGATTCTGGATATTGAGCATTTGTTGGAACGCAAGCCAAAGGCGCTGTCCGGTGGCCAAAGGCAGCGTGTTGCCCTAGGACGTGCGATTGTCCGGGAACCGCAGGTGTTCTTGATGGACGAACCTCTGTCCAACTTGGATGCAAAATTGCGCGTCCAGATGCGCGCTGAGATTCGGAAGTTGCACCAGCGCATACAAACGACGATGATCTATGTGACGCACGACCAGACGGAAGCGATGACCATGGGCGACCGAATTGTCGTCATGAAAGACGGAATTGTCCAGCAGTGTGATACTCCGCAGGTAGTGTATAGTCGGCCGGCGAATATGTTTGTGGCTGGATTTATTGGGTCCCCGGCCATGAACTTTTTGCACGGGCAAGTGGTGGAAGAAGGCGGTCGCGTATATTTCCGGGCGAACGGTTTGTCTGTTGCGTTGCCAGAAGGAAGATACCCAACCTTGAAGAGCGAAGGCGCAATTGGCAAGGAAATGGTGCTCGGAGTGAGACCAGAAGATGTGCACAACGAAGAAGTCATGCTGTCCACGTATCCGGAAGCCGTTCTAGATGCGTCGGTCGAAGTGACGGAGCACATGGGTTCCGAGGTATACTTGCATGTGATGGCTGGCAATCAGTCGATGATTGCTCGCGTCAATTCGCGGTTCCAGTACCGTCCTGGTTCAGCAGTCAAATTGACCCTGGATTTAAACAAGATTCACCTATTCCACAAGGACACGGAGGAGACGGTCGCATTTCAACAAAGCGAGCGAGCTTTAGCCTCCAGTGAAGTTTAAGGGCACCTGCTTTTGGTTGAGCCCATGCTGAAGGAGGACACGACGTGCGCGAAACGCAAGTACAAATTCAATTGGTTCAAGGATTGTCAGCTCGGTCAGCAGCAAATTTTGTAAAGACTGCTTCCTCCTTCAGTAGTGATGTGAAAGTCGGCAAGACGGGACAGTTCGTGGATGCGAAAAGCATTCTTGGAGTCATGTCAATGGCTTTTGCCAAAGGGGAAGAAGTTTCTTTGCGTGCCGAAGGCTCAGATGAAGATGCAGCCATTGCGGCGCTCACTCAGCTGTTGCAGTCGAACGAGTAAACCATGAGTAGCGAGGTTTCTTGAAGAATCCTCAAGCGGCGTGGAGCAACGCATGTTCACTTGGGCAGGCGTTGCTCTTCTTCGTCTTTTAGCCAATCAACACATCGCTTCCGTCCCACGGTACGGTCGGTAACTAAACCGTGGATGAGCTGCCTGGCTCTCTTTGACGTGGCGGATCGTCCTAAGCTAAAATGGTGCTATAGAGTCTGCACGGTGTCTTACCGTTGGCGGGACGTAATTTGTCATCATGGGACTTGTGTTGTCCCTTAAGAGGTGGACTTCTTGAAAAAAATAGCGGTTTTGACGAGTGGTGGAGATGCCCCTGGAATGAATCCGGGGATTCGCGCGGTCGTAAGAACGGGCATTTATCATGGCATTGAAGTCATTGGCATCCGCCATGGCTATGCAGGTCTGCTGCAGGGAGATTTCATTTCGATGCAGTTGGAGTCTGTTGGTGACATTGTTCAGCGTGGCGGAACATGTCTGTACACAGCACGCTGTCCGGAATTCATGACAGAAGATGGACAGCTTCGTGGCTATAAAAATCTCCAGGACGCTGGTATTGATGCCTTGATTGTCTTCGGTGGAGACGGTTCTTTTCATGGAGCGCTGGCTTTGCATCGGCTGGGAATCAAGACGATTGGAGTACCGAGCACCATTGACAACGACATTGCCTGCTGCGATGTGACGGTCGGATTTGACACAGCTGTGCAGACGGCCATCGAGTCCATCGATAAAATCCGAGACACGGCCACGTCTCATGAGCGCACATATGTCATCGAAGTGATGGGACGGTCAGCGGGACATATTGCATTGCAAGCGGGCTTGGCGGGCGGTGCAGAGTCGGTGCTGTTACCGGAGGTTCCTTATGATTTGAAAGATGTTCTCGTTCGGCTCGAGCGAGGCATCATGCGCGGCAAAAAGCACTCCATCATCGTCATTGCGGAAGGCGCCGGGAGCGGTGTGGAAGTTGGCAAGTACGTTCGGGAGCACACGGGATTGGATGTGCGTGTCACCGTGCTCGGGCACGTTCAGCGAGGTGGAGCGCCGACTGCTCGGGACCGCGTCTTGGCAAGTCGGCTGGGCGCCCACGCAGTGGAATTGTGTCGGCAAGGCGAGTCGGGCAAGATGGCCGGGACCCAGAATGGAGAACTGTGTGCCGTTCCTTTTGAAACAGTCTTTGCTGCAGAGCGAAAGCCGGACATGTCCGTCTACGACTTGGCCAATATTTTGTCTATTTGAGAAGAGCGCTCCCTAGGTCAATGGAGTCTGAATCAAGTCGCACCATGAAAATTCGGTCGGTCAACAAGGTCTCAGTGGACTGTTACGACACGAACGAGGGCATACCAGCGGCAGATGCGGGAAGCATAGTCTCATGAGGTGAGACTATGCTGAAACGGATCTTGGTGGCCCTAGGATGCTGTACTGTCGCGACGTCAAGTTGGCTTGTGGAGAGTGGTTGGGCTGCGTACGCATCGACGGCAACGACGAGTGCCCTGCCGACGAAGTCCTCTGTGGAAGATGCGGTCCATCGACCTATTTTGTATGCCGTTGCGAGGATAGATCCGGAGCGAGGTCACCACATGCATGGTACGGCAGAGTTGGTCTGGGACGAAGCGACCCAAAATTTGACGGTATTGGTTGTCGCTGCGGGTTTGCGTCCGATGCAGCGGTATTTGGTCCATTTGCACAATTTTAGCAAGGCGTCGCGCGGCCCTGTCCTGTATCCTCTGCAGACACTTGACGCGAATTCCCAGGGGGAGGCGCGTTCGGTCACGGTTCTTCGACACGTGCCGTACATTCCGGACGGTGGCTGGTACATTGCTATTCACAGCGGCTTCAACTTTGACGTTACGATGGAATCTTTGGCGTCTGGCAATGTCTATGTCCTGCATCCCCGCCCAGGCGAACCCATTTCTGTCCCGTGACGGTGAAGGGCAAAAGCTTGGGAAGAGAGTCAAAATTGTTCCGTTTGGCCACTTTTCTTGCGAAAGTGGCTTTTTTGTTGTAAAGAGCGTGTCCACTCCCCGAAAAGTCTTTCTGCAGGGAAGCGAATTTGGATGCTAATTTGGTATCATGAGAGGAATTGAGGACTGAGTTAACCCTCGGCGATGGGTTAGGGCGGGTCTGAAACCACCCGCAGTGCCGTGGGAACTTTGGTCGGAGAGGACGAGTGTGGCAGATGGGTGTACAAGTTGGCGTTATCATGGGAAGTCAATCGGACTGGCCGACCATGGAGCATACGTGTCAGGTGCTCGCTGAACTGGGAATTGAATATGAGTCGCGAATTGTCTCCGCGCACCGCACGCCGGACTGGATGTTTGCCTATGCAGAAACCGCGAAGTCGCGCGGATTGATGGTTATTGTCGCTGGGGCGGGCGGGGCGGCACATCTGCCAGGCATGGTAGCGGCTAAAACGCAGTTGCCAGTCATCGGAGTGCCTGTTCTTTCGTCGGCGCTGCAGGGGATGGACTCGCTACTGAGCATTGTTCAAATGCCGGGGGGCGTACCCGTTGCGACGACAGCCATCGGCAAAGCGGGCGCGGTCAATGCTGCACTGCTCGCAGCGCGGATACTGTCCCTTCAAGATGAAGCGTTGGCGAAGCGTCTCGCCGAGCGCTCTTTGCGAATGAGAGACGCTGTATTGGAGAGTGGTGTGCCTGGTGCAGCAACTTCAAACTGAACCCCATGTTTTCTTACCAGGGAGCACCATTGGCATCTTGGGTGGAGGGCAGCTTGGACGCATGACCATTTTAGCAGGGCGTGCGTTAGGGTACCGCTTTGTCGTGCTCGATCCCGTTGCAGACGCCCCCGCTGCACAGGTAGCGGATCGCCAAATTATCGCTCCGTATGACAATCGGACTGCCGCGCGAGAATTGGCGGAGGCGGCAGATGTCATCACCTATGAGTTTGAAAATGTGGACGCGGCGGTGGCGGCCGTTTTGGAGAGAGAAAGTGTGGTACCGCAAGGGAGCGCCTTGTTACATACCACGCAGCATCGGCTGCGTGAAAAGCGTGCTATTCAAGCTACGGGTGCGGCCGTAACGGAATTTTGTGCGGTGCGTTCGGAGCGAGAATTGGTGGACGCCGCCGAAAAGTTTCAGTGGGACGCGTTTTTGAAGACGACGACGGGGGGCTACGATGGCAAAGGTCAGTGGCGAATCACTCCGGAGGCGGATGTTTCGGCAATGTGGGCGGATGTGCTGGCCCATCTAGGATCACTCGCTGCAAAGGCCGATTCGGAGCCAGAACCTT
The DNA here is from genome assembly GCF_024706985.1 of Alicyclobacillus sp. SP_1. GTDB lineage: Bacteria > Bacillota > Bacilli > Alicyclobacillales > Alicyclobacillaceae > Alicyclobacillus_I. The sequence goes on from NZ_JAMCCX010000050.1 coordinate 25,168, forward strand.
TGATTGTCGAACGGCGAGTTCCGTTTGTGTGTGAGATCTCGGTTGTAGTCGCGCGCAGTACGCGTGGAGAGATTCGGTCTCTGCCCGTTGTTGAAAACATACACCGCAATGGCATTTTGCACCAATCCATCGTGCCAGCTCGCATCCCTCCAGAAGTGGCCCTAAAGGCATTGGCGGCTGCCGAAAACATTGCCCTTGGCCTAAATATGGTTGGAACCTTGGCGGTCGAAATGTTTGTCACCGCAGACGGAGAGGTTTTGGTCAATGAGTTGGCGCCGCGTCCGCACAATAGTGGACATTGGTCAATTGAAGCCAGTGTCACCTCCCAGTTTGAGCAGCATCTGCGTGCTATTCTCGGATTGCCCCTCGGTGATACGACGTTGTTGACTCCGGTCGTTATGGTTAATCTTTTAGGGCAACATGTTGAGCGCTTAGACCACTGGTTGGAACGGTTACCGACTTGGGCGAAACTACATCTGTATGGAAAAGCAGATGCAAAACAAAATCGCAAGATGGGGCATATCACTTTGTTGAACTCGATTGAGCAAGCCCTCGACTGGACAGAGAAATCCGCCATATGGACGCCATGAGGGACGACGAGTGGCGTTCTGCTGAGGGAATGACCTTACCCAATGTCGCAGTGGGGCGAATCTTTCAGAGGCACGTTTCAGACTGTATCAGAGAATGGTCAAGATAGGGTTGTCGGAGGTGTTGAGGATGCATCAAGAAGCGTGGAATGAGGAGTTGCAAGCACTCCGTGAGGAAGCTCTGGAGTCTTTGCGTCTGAGTGTCGACGAAGCCAGTCTGGAAGCATGGAGAGTTCGGTATTTCGGGAAAAAGAGCCAACTGACCGCATGGTCCCGGCAATTGGGTGGCATGGACCCAGAAGAGCGCAGGGCGGTCGGTCAGCAGTTGAACGCAGTGCGCGAAGTTCTCGAATCCGGCTACAAAGGTCAACTCGAAGAAGTTCGCGCACAGGCGATTCGACATCAGTTGGCGGCGGAGACACTGGATGTGACGCTGCCGGGCCGAGCGCGTCGGGTTGGGACCCTTCATCCGACCACGCGGACCATTGAGGAGATTGAGGCGGTATTTTTGGCGCTAGGCTTCACGATTGCCGAAGGGATGGAAGTGGAGACAGACGAATATAACTTCGAAATGTTGAACGTCCCCAAAGACCATCCAGCGCGAGATATGCAAGATACCTTTTATTTGACGGATGAGTTGCTGCTCAGAACTCACACTTCGCCGATGCAGGTGCGGGTGATGAAACAAATTGGCCCGAACCAACCGCTGAAAGTGATTGTGCCAGGGCGTGTCTACCGCCGAGATGAGGACGATGCCACGCATTCGCACGCTTTTGCTCAGATAGAGGGTCTTGTGGTCGGTGAGGGAGTTCGCATGAGTGACTTGAAAGGGACCTTGGAGGCGTTCGCAAAAGCTCTGTTTGGGCAACAGCAATCGATTCGCTTGCGACCAAGCTTCTTTCCATTCACCGAGCCCAGTGTCGAAGTCGATGTGCGCTGCATCCAGTGTCAGGGCACCGGATGCCGCGTCTGCAAAGACACAGGCTGGATTGAAATTCTCGGTGCGGGCATGGTGCATCCGCATGTGCTCGAAGCGGCTGGCTACGACGCTCGGCGATTCAGCGGATTTGCCTTTGGTATGGGCCCAGAGCGAGTCGCCATGCTGAAATATGGCATTCCCGACATTCGCTTATTGTATCAGAATGACCTACGCTTCTTGACTCAATTCAGACGTGTGCTGTCATGACAAGCGTGATGAAATAGGAGGACGGACCGGTGCGACTGTCGTACAAGTGGTTGAGTGAATTTGTGGATTTGACAGGAGTTTCGCCAGAAGAACTTGCGACTCGTTTGACGGCCGCCGGACTAGCGGTCGATTCGGTAGAACCCCGCAATCATGGTGTCTCTGGGGTGGTGGTCGGTCACGTGCTGACCTGCGAACGTCACCCAAATGCTGACAAACTGAACGTGTGCACGGTGGACGTGGGTGGCGCAGAGGCCCTGCAAATTGTCTGCGGGGCGGAAAACGTGGCGGCCGGAGTGAAAGTGCCCGTTGCCTTGGTGGGTAGCCGTTTGCCAGGAGACGTGCAGATTGGCAAGGCCAAGTTGAGAGGCGTGGCGTCTGAGGGAATGCTCTGTTCCGCACGCGAACTTGGTTTGGAGACGCGGTGGTTGCCTGCACATCGAACAAACGGCCTGTTCCTGCTCCCGCAAACGGCGCCGATTGGCAGGAATGTGGTGGAATTGCTCGATTTGGACGATGTGGTGCTCGACGTGGATTTGACTCCTAATCGGAGCGATTGTCTCTCTCTGCGCGGATTTGCTTATGAAGTTGCGGCGCTGCTGGGCCGTGAGAACCAGTTCGATGCAGTGGCGAAGTCGCAAACCTCGGAGTTGTCTTCTGCGGGACCGCTCAAAATTCATTTGGAGACGGATGCTTGCAGCGTCTATGCCGGGCAAGTGATGGATGCGACCCACAAAAGCGAGTCGCCACTCTGGATGCAGATGCGACTTTTGGCGTCTGGAGTCAGGCCCATCGACTGTCTTGTCGATGTGACGAACTACGTGATGCTGGAGTGGGGTCAACCGCTGCATGCATTCGATGCCGATTGCATTGAAGAGGAGACCATCATTGTCCGATCCGCTGCGGCAGAAGAAGTTTTGGTCACGCTGGATGGGCAGACGCGCATTTTGGATGAAACGATGACGGTCATCGCCGATCCCACTAAGGCTCTCGGCCTAGCCGGAGTGATGGGCGGACAGAATAGCGAGATTACCAGTACGACGCGCCGAATTGTGCTCGAATCAGCGGCGTTTCACGCAGGGAATACGCGGCGAACTGGGCAGCGCCTAGGGCTGCATTCTGAAGCGCAGCAACGATTTGAGCGAGGCGTCGACATGGCCGCAATTTTACCAGCCTTGCAGAGAGCGACCGATTTGCTCGTGTCTCTGGCAGGCGCCGAGCGGGATGGAGGACCAGTCGTGGTGGGGGCGATGGATGGAAACACACTTTCTAGGTCCATCGCTTTTTCCCCAGCTCGCTGCAATCGTTTGCTCGGTGCGAATATCGAGCCTGCGGAAATGCGCAGTATTTTCCACCGTCTAGGATTTACGCTGACCGGACACGACACGGCGGGCGAGTGGTCGGTGATGGTGCCTACACGGAGAATGGATTTGCAAATCCAAGAAGATTTAGTGGAGGAAATTGGTAGAATTCACGGTTTGGATTCGATCCCATCTACCTTGCCGGAACTCTGGATATCCAAAGAGGCGGTTCATCTTGACCATCGACTGCGGTCTGCGACCCGTCACGCGTTGGCTTGGCAAGGAATGAATGAAGTCTTCACGTATGCGTTCGTGTCAGAAGGCGCGGCGAATGCACTGTTACTTCCTGACCATTCTCCGTTGGCGCACCCGATTCCCCTGATGCGCCCGATGTCCGAGGAACGGTCACACCTGCGTACGCATTTGCTGCCAAGTTTGGCGGAAGTCGCTCTTCATAACCTAAGTCACGGTGCAGCGGGTGGGCAAATTTTTGAGATTGCTCATGTCTATCTGGCGGACTCTTTACCGTTGCTGCAGAGACCGTCAGAGCCTTGGATGCTCGGGTGTTTGTGGTTCGGCAGTACGCCTGAAAGTTTTTCCGAACGACCGCGCCTCTATGATTTTTACGATGCCAAAGGGGTTGTAGAGTCTTGGTTGACGAGCCTTGGATTTGACCAGTTGCAATTTCGACCTGCCGATGAATCGTGGCTGCATCCTGGTCGCAGTGCACAGGTCTTGGCGAAGGGAGTCTGTCTTGGGTCGTTTGGACAACTGCACCCATTGGTGATGAGGTCCTTGCGACTGCCTCATGCACTGTACGGTCACTTTGATTTAGATAAGCTGGCTGCACATCTTCCAGAGCATCGCTTGGTGTCACCTTTGCCCAAATACCCGCAGTCTCGTCGTGATGTGGCCATCATCGTGCCAGAAGAGATATCCGCCGAGGAGTTGCTCAAGGCCGCAGAAGACGCGGTGCATGCACGAAGAGGAGAAGTCGCTCTTCGCGCCGAAGTGTTTGATGTCTACACAGGCAAAGGGGTTCCAGCAGGGCATCGGTCCATTGCGATGGCCTTGACACTGAGCGCAGAAGACCGTACGCTCACCGAAGATGAAATTCAGGCGTCAGTCGACGGCGTGGTCGAGTCGCTTGCAGAAAAGTATGGCGCAATCTTGCGTGGGCAGGATTCCGGACATGCGTCGCGAATGGAGTAATCGAATGGTCCTTCGACAGACGAGAAAAGTTTGGAGGGCTTCTATATGAACCGAATCAAGGTTCAAATTCACGGTGCAGAATACACCTTGCGTGGGGATGCATCGAGCCAGCATCTTCGTGCGGTGGCAGAACGTGTCGACCACTTGATGGCCGGCATCACGTCTGCGGTACCGCACTTGGATGAGCGTCGAGCCGCCGTGCTCTCGGCTGTCAATATGGCCGATGAACTGTTGCGTCTAGAGCAAAGTTATGAGGCACTCCAACGAGAGTATCAGGAGTTGTTGGAACTGATTGAAGAACAGACTGGTAAAAAAGGTCCATCTTCTTCCTGACAACGCTCGATGAAGGAAAACGTCCTGTTCGGCGGATGGTCTGGTGAGGGATTGTGGATAGGAGTGTAGGCGGGCGTCGCTCCGCGACCTGATGCCTGCGAGTTCGTCTCGAGTCTGTCCGACAGGATGTGTGCCGAGAGCTTCACAAAGGTGGTTTTCTTGTGGACTTACTAGATTTTATTTTGCTTTTGATTCTCCTGCTCGGAGCTTTGAATGGATATCGTTTAGGGTTTATTCGTGAGGTCACTCGACTCTTCGGGGGATTAATTGCGTACGTTATCGCCTATCGGTTTGGTCCGGATGTAGCGCCGCTGCTGAAACATTTTAAATGGGCGTCAAAACCACCGACAGGCTTGGTGGGTGACCTGTTTGGTAATTTTTCTGGGGCGATTGCATTCCTTGTCGTATTTCTCGTCGCATTTATCGTTTTACGCTACGCGGCAGGTCTGTTAGATGCGCTGTTTTCACTACCTGTGCTGTCGTTCGTCAATCGTTTGGCAGGACTCGTTGCAGGACTTCTGTTAGCCGGATTGTTCATCTACATTGCCACTCTAATTATGCACTATATTTCCAATCCGGGTTTACAATTTCAATTGCGTCATTCAGTGGTCACGGCATGGTTAGATACGCATGTCATGGCGTTTCTGAAACATCCTACAACCATTCGAAGGTCTTGATAGCGAGACAGACAGGAACAGTGTCTGTCTCGCTCGTTGAGGATACTTTAGGATGTCTTGGTCGTCGACCGCATTTTTTTGTCAACTTCTTTTGCAAGGAGTTCCTGTCAGTCTCGCGACGAGCGGCGAAATTCGGTCGGCACGAACAAATCAATGATACCAATGACGAGTGAGGCCAGCAGCGCCCCAAGAATGGTCACGCGCATGCCAGGTACAAACAATTGGGCCACGTACAAGACCACCGCGCCAGAAATAAAACCGACAATGCCTCTCCCGTAGGGGGATATTCGTCTGCCGAACAATGCCTCAATGAGCATGCCGAGGACGGCAATGACGACTGCCGCAAAAAGAGCCCATTGGAATGACAGAACCGCAAATCCTGGCACGACATAACCGACAAACATCAACACTAAAGCGGACACGATAAATCGCACAATGAGACCGAGCCAATGCAAACGACGAGCACCTCCTGACATTCAATAAAAAGGGACTGTTCGTATGCACGTAGTCTGCCCGCTGAGTGTCCGGTTCACTCCTTGGGGATGGATATTGCATGGACTGTGGGGACAGCGGCCGATTTTTTCTTTTCGATGCAGGATTGTGCTACAGTCGGGACGAGACGATTTGGTCGGATTGAAGGCCGAGAAAGGGATAGAACATGCACGAGAGAGCGCTTGGTACACTGGAGTTTGACAAAGTCAGAGAGAGAATGGCGCGGTATGTTGCGTGCAGTTTGGGCCGAGAGCGCATGATGTCGGTTGCACCATTCGTGTCTCTGGCCGAGGCAAGAGAAGAACTGTCCGCGGTCGACGAAGCACTGACTGCTACGTTGCGCTATGGTACAGCCCCTTTTGGCGGTATTACGGACATCCGTGGCAGTGTGCAGCGAGCGCGGATTGGCGGACTGTTGAGTGTTGAACAATTGAGCGCCGTTGCGGCTTGGTTGGCTGGCATTCGGGCATTGCGCCAGTATGTGACGCGGCTTCCCGACTCGTCGCTCTACCCTCATCTCGTAGCGGTGGTTGAAAGTTTGTTTCCCGGCAGGGATTTGGAACGGGCGATTCGCGAGGTCATCGCGGAAGATGGGACCATCCTCGACCGGGCGAGTCCTGAGTTGCAACGGCTCCGTCAAGAGCGTCGCACGGTCGAGGCGCGAGCACGAAAGTTGTTGGAACAGATGTTGCGAACCGAGTCTCAACGCTTACAGGAACCAGTCATCGCACTGCGCGGAAACGCGCTGTGCTTGCCCGTCAAAGTCGAGTATAAAAACTCCTTTCCGGGCGTTATTCGCGACTATTCTGCCAGTGGATCGACCGTGTATATTGAACCGCGAGCGGTCGTCGAACAGGGAGAAATGGCGCGAGAGCTGCTCCTGCGTGAAGAGCGTGAAATCGAGCGATTGCTCTTATTGCTGAGCCAACAAGTCGGTGCCTGCGCGGAGTGGCTCGAAGTCGATGTCGAATCCGTCTCGATGCTCGACCTGTGGTTTGCTAAAGCGGCGTATGCTAAGGCTGAGGGTTGCGAATTGCCAGTGCTTCGAGATGACGCGGGCTGGCAGTTGCGGCGTGCGCGCCATCCGCTCTTGGCGAAAGAGAATGCAGTTCCTCTTGACGTGGAAATGGGCGAAAACTACAGGATGCTGATGATTACGGGACCGAATACCGGCGGTAAGACGGTTACGTTGAAGACGGTCGGCCTGTTGACCGTCATGGCTATGTCAGGTTGCTTTATTCCCGCCGAGCGGGGCTCGTCTGTGGCTTGGTGTGAAGACATTCACGCCGATATTGGGGATGAGCAGAGCATTGAGCAGAGCTTGTCGACCTTCTCGTCGCACCTTCGGAATATTGTCGATATGTTGCGACACGTTCGCAGGGGTCACCTCGTTTTACTCGATGAATTGGGAGCCGGGACGGACCCAGGGGAAGGCGCTGCGTTGGCCATCGCCATTCTCGAAAAATTGGCGGCAGTTGGCGCTTATGTTGTGGCCACCACGCACTATGCAGAACTCAAGGCGTACGCGTTTCGCGAACCGCTGGCGATGAATGCGAGTATGGAGTTCGATATTCAGAGCCTGAGCCCGACCTATCGATTGTTGATTGGGGTACCAGGGCGTTCCAACGCGTTTGCAATCGCGCGTCGATTGGGACTCCCTGAAGACATTTTGGCGCGAGCCGAAGCGAATGTTTCGACCGAGGACCGTCGTTTGGAAGCGATGATTGCCGAAATTGAAGAAGCTAGGCGTCGTCAAGAGAAGGCGTTGACGGCGGCTGAGTTGTCGCTCGCGAGTGCAGCTCGGATGGAGCGAGAACTGTCAGAGGCACAAGAGACCTTTGACCGGAAGGCCGAGGAACGCTTGCAGGCATCCATCCGGCAAGCAGATGAAATTTTGCGCAAGGCCCGGGAGACGGCGGAGACCGTCATCGCCGAGTTGCGCGAAAAACAGTCGAGTTTGAAAGACCACGAGTTGGTTGAGTTGAAAAAGATGCTGGCGCCGGTTCCGCGTTCCGACCTCGGGAAAAGCGCCACCCGCAAGCAGGGAGGCAGTTCAGGCGGGCTTCGCGTTCAGGTAGGCAGTCAGGTCAAGGTGCACTCTCTTGGACAAAAGGGAGAGGTACTCGAAGTTTCAGGGGATAAAGTGATGGTACAACTCGGGGTCCTTCGCACCAAAGTGGACTTAGCAGACGTGGAGGTCCTGAGTAACAAAGAGCCATTGACATCGACCAGTCGTGTCCGTGGGAGCGGATTGGACAAGACCGTCCGGATGGAACTGGACGTGCGCGGCGAGACCGTGGAAGATGCGTTGCAGCGGATTGACAAATATTTGGATGACGCCGTTCTGAGCGGATTGAGTCGCCTGGTCATCATCCATGGAAAGGGCACTGGCGCGCTACGGGACGGCATTCGCTACCACTTGGCTCGGCACCCGCAGGTGAAGAGTCGGGAGCCCGGAGGACTTGGCGAGGGCGGCGATGGTGTCACGGTGGTACAGGTGCGCTCATGACGTCGGCCTATTGCGGTAGGGTCGGCCAGAACTCTGCGGGTGGAGCATTGTTCGGCGCACTCTCGGGGGAGGCGTTCCAACTATCGCCGCCATTGTCTGCCGCGGACGGATGGCTGCACACGTTACAAAACGTGGTCGGAATGTGGTTGACACAGAACCACTCTTTGCGGCTGTTGCCAAGGCGACGGCAGGCGGCAGTGGCCAGTTCTCCCGTACGTTCGCAAATGTCCAGTTGCACCACATTGTCGGGCACTTGGAAATCGCGGACGGGTGCGCTCGCTGTTAGCACGGGCCGCATCAAGGCCTCCCAAAATCTCATTTTCACGTTGTAGTAAGCGCGTGGAATCGGCTGGTTGTGGTTGTAGCCAGTCCACACGCCGAGGCTGTAATCAGGAGTGTAGCCCACAAACCAACCGTTTTCCTCGTGGTCTGTCGTCCCTGTCTTCCCAGCAATCGGTATGTTCGGGAATGTTTTAGAAACCATTCGCCCGGTCCCGTGGCGAACCACGTCCTCCAACATATTCGTGAGCAGAAAGGCGGTATCTCTGCGAAACACACGGTGCGCCTTCGGGACGGCGGAGTATAGCACATGGCCGTACCGGTCCGAGATACGCGTAATGAGCCGCGCTGGATGCCAGACCCCGCCATTACCCAAACACGTATAAGCGCTCGTCATTTGAAGGACGGTTACGCCGTGAGTCAATCCGCCGATAGCGCTTGCCAACGTCACGTCGTCAGCCACCACGGTCGTCTGACCGACAGTCGTTTTGGCCCCAACACCCATACCGAGCGCAGCCAAGTAGCGAAATCCCGTCGCAGGGCCGAGATTGCTGAGTACCTTGACGGCTGGGATGTTGAGTGAGTGAACCAACGCACGGCGGACACTGACCCTGCCGTGAAATCGACCATCGTCATTTTTCGGCGCGAAAGGTGGTTGGCCGGGGAAAACGGTCGGCGCATCGTCCAGCAGGGTGGCCGGTGTAAGAACGCCGAGGTCCAGTGCGGGCCCGTAGTCCAACAGAGGTTTAATGGCTGATCCCGGTTGACGAGCGAGATCGGCATGGTCATATTGGTCAGCCTCGTAATCGCGTCCGCCGCCGAGAGCGAGAACGTCTCCGGTGTGGTTGTCTATGAGCGCGGCACCGCCTTCTAAAAGGTCGGTTCCACGGTGGTGGCCTTGAGCAAAAGGTCGAGCACTCGCGGTTCCAAAAATCGTCCGGGATTGCAACACGCGCTCCATATGATTCTGCCAGTCTGCATCGATGGTCGTCTCGACCGTCAGTCCAGCACGCGGGATGGCTTTTGCGGCTTCTGCTTCGTTTGGATACACTCCGTTTTGTGTCAACAAGCGGACAACGAGGGGCTGTATTTCATCCGCCATGAGATATGGGTGCTTTCCATAAGGGCGAATCGGTTGCCGCACCAGTTCGCCGAGCACGTTCTCGGACTGCGCCCGATGGACGTCTTCTTGAGTGGCGTAACCTTCTGACTCCATTTCTTGCAATATGTAATGGGCGCGCTCGAGAGCGGTCGTAGGGCGCATATAGGGAGAGTTCAGTTCTGGGTTGTTCGGCAAGGCTGCAATGAGTGCCGCCTGAGCTAGAGTCAAGTTTTTCAAGTCACGTCCAAACAATCGTCGCGCCGCGGTTTTAACACCGTACACGTGAATGCCGCGAATGTGCCCGAAGTAGACGCGATTCAAGTAGTCCACAAGAATTTCGTCTTTGGTCAACAGACGATTTGCCTCCACTGCTAACAAGGCTTCTTGAAATTTTCGCTTAAACGTCCTCTCCTGCTTCGGGAACATCGCCAATTTGACCGTCTGTTGCGTGATGGTACTTGCCCCACTGACGATCCGTTGATCCAACACATCTTCGACGGCTGCTCGAAGCATCGATACGGGTCGAATTCCCGAATTGCTGAAAAATGTGCGGTCTTCTGCCGCCACAAAGGCGTGGATGAGCGCCGGAGACACTTCACCGAGGCTGTGAATGGGTTCGCATTCTTCACCACGAGTCAGTTCGCCGAGGCGTTGACCGTGCCTGTCGAGCGCGATCGACCCGACGTTTTCGGCCGACAGCGCGTCCGGTGTGAGTTTGGGTAATTCACGCAACGATGCGTAAGCGTAGGCCCCAAAACTGGCGCCTCCGAACATCGTGCACACGACCAGCATGCTCAACAAGAGTCGAGACAGCATGCGTCTTATCCTCGGTGTCCGCCGTCTGCGGTGTTTGGGATGATGGTGTGTTTGTGCGGTCAAAGCCTTGTCTCGTTCGGTCACGTCGCGCCAACCTCCTTTGCGAAAAGGTGGACAAGCGTATCATATTTGCTTCCACACCGGTTGCGTCTATCGGTCTGTCAAGCGATCGGTCCAACGTCTTGTTAGGGTTGGTTAAAGAGGTCGTTTCATTCCATCCAATTGTTGCCCGCGGCTGGCTGTCTAGGGAGAAGTCGTAATTCTGGACTTCGCCGCATAAACAGTCGTTGGGGGTGAGAGCATGACCACCCGATTTCGTCCACGCAGGTCTCGTCGACTTTTTCTAAGTCAGACGCGCCGGAGGCCTGTTGGCAAAGTGTCTGCTTCTCGGGCCGTCCGCACGCGCTGGTCTTGGCGGTTTTCGCTCCTCATCGGTTTGGCGGTGCTTTTGGGACTCGCTGGTCTGGCAGGAGTGCGTCTTCAGCCGGTACTTGCGACGGTCGCGACAGCTGAAGCACGCCGCGTGGCGACCGATGCTTTGGGCGAAGCTCTGAGTGCCGAATTAGTTGCTGAAACAGACTCTGGCCAGTCGCTCGTGTCTTTCACCGTAGCGCCGAAACCGAGTGGCTTGACCTTGGCGCAGTTTCACTTACACCGGATTGCCATCATTCAGCAGCAGGCTGTTGAAGCAGCTCGCCACAATTTGCTGGCTCTGAAACGCGAGAGGGTGCCTGTGCCCGTGGGCTCCTCATTGCTCGGCTCACTCGTGCCTATGGCTCCAGTGGAAATTCCAATGCGCATCTCTCTCCTTGGAACGGTGCATTCCGCTGTTTTTCTCGACTTGCAAACGACCGGCCTCAATCAGGCTGTTCACGTCTTGAACTTGGAATTGACCGCAGAGGTCCATGTGTTGGCACCTTTCGTATCTCATCCGGTGACGGTCAGTTCGCGTGTCCCGTTGGCTATTCTTGTGTTCTCCGGACCTGTTCCGGGAGCGTATTCGTCCTCTGGTTGGCAGTCTCTTTGGCCGTACTCTCCCAAAAGTTCGACAAAATTTTCGCAACCAGGATAGGAATTTGTAGGGTCAGCGGAGAATGGGAATGCGTCGAAAAAAGAGAGTAGGCTATGGGGGAGTTGCAACGTGCCGTCACAAACTGATGTCTCGAGGGTAAAGAAGTCCACATTTTATCCATTGCACCAAATACGTTCTTGGTATCGCAAAAAAGTGCCTTATTTATCTATTAGAGTAAAAATCGGTTCTACCTTCGGAGTCATTCTGCTTTTGATTTTCATGGTTGGCGTGGTATCGACGATTCAATTGACGCGAATGCGAACGGAGGTTAACGAAGTCGCGTTTCGGGACGTGGCCATTCTCCAAGACGGTCATGCCTTGCAAGAGGATTTACTATCGATGGACGCGGCTATGCATACGTTTTTAGTGACGGATCATCAAAGTGTTCTTGGTGACGGATATTACGATAAAGTCGCGAACTTCAGCAAAAATTACGAAGCATTGAAACAGTTGTTGTCCACCCATCCGAAGGCGCTCGCCAGTTTGCGCGAGGCCAACTTGGAATTCGTCAACTATCAGCAGGAGACCAATGAATTGGTCACAATGGAAATTAACGGGCAAGGCAAAGAAGCCCTGCAACTCGTTTCCCTGGGTAAGGGTACTCATCGGTTAGACGTTGCTGCTTCCAGCATTGATCAATTCCTCGCCAGTAGCCAAGCGGCGGCGAAGCAGGCGTCCGTTCAGTTGGCATCGACCGTGACGACCACTTTGACCGTTCTTGCCATCTCTGTGCTTCTCATTGTTCTGCTCGTGCTCGTCTTTGGTATTCCAGCCACGTTTCAAACGCCGCGCAACATTCGTCGGGTCACTCAGATTTTGAATGATATTGCGAGCGCCGATGGCGATTTAAGCCGACGCATTTCCGGGGTGACGAGCCGCGACGAAGTCGCACAGTTGGCGGATGCCACGAATCGAGTCTTGGCGGCTGTGGCCGATATGGTGAAGCGCATGAAAACGGCAGCAAGCACGCTCGCCGCGAGTGCGGCGGAGTTGACTCTGTCGACTGACGAAACGGCACGTGCGGTACAAGAAATTGCGGTCACAGCGGGAGAGTTCGCTTCCGTCAGCGAGAGCGCGGCTCAGTCTCTGACGGAGATGACCCACGGCATGAATGGCGTTAAGGAGCAGGGTGACGAGACGATTCGGCAGATGGACGGTGTGTTGACTGCGGTTCATGGAGTGGCTGAGGCTACGGGTCATGGGAGCCACTTGGTCGCAGATGCGGAACAGACGATGCATGGTATTGAAGCGATGACCGTTCAAACGCAGGAGGAAGTTCGAGCTCTTGCACAGTCATCTGCCGAAATCAACGGGATTTTGCTAAGCATTCGCGAGTTGGCGGACCAAACCAATTTGTTGGCATTGAATGCGACCATCGAAGCGGCGCGCGCTGGTGAAGCTGGCCGTGGCTTTGCCGTCGTTGCCGATGAGGTGCGCAGTTTAGCGGACCAGAGCCGTAAGGCCACCTTAAAAATTGAGCATATCGTCAAACAGAATAAGGAACTGAGCGACCGGCTGAGCCGTTCGATGCAAGATGGGAGAGAGCGAGTCTCGACCGGATTAGACGTGACGGTAGCCACGCGAAGAGCTTTTGACGAAATTCGCCAAGCTGTAGAAAATGTGTTGCCTATCACAGTAAAAATCTCCGACAGTATTCACGAAACGGGAGATATTGTCGACCAGTCTCTCCAGTCGATTGGAACACTGCACAAGTATATGGAGCAAGTGGCGGCTGGGTCAGAAGAAAACGCCGCGAGTACGGAAGAAAGTCTGGCGACCGTGCAAGAAATCGCTGCGTCCTCTCATTCGCTGGCCGAGCTGGCCGAGCAACTACAGAGTCTGGTGGGACGATTTCAAGTGGAGTGAAATGCTCGATGAGCATGCCTTTGGGCGAATGCATATACTGTCGCAGACTTCGCGCGGGCGTCATGAGAAGGCGCGCAGAGGAGGACTGGGCAGTGAAAAAATACACCATACGGACAGGAGACACTCTGTATATCATCGCAAAGCGCACTGGCGTGCGAATTCCGCTGTTGTTGGCAGCAAACCCGGAATTGAAGGGCCCGAACGACTTGATGCCAGGGATGACCATTGTCATTCCTGAGTTAGGCAAGGCAGGGAAAGGGCAGTCTGAAGTGTCGAAGCACAGTGCCGGGAAACAAGGCGGTTCGCACTCGGGCGGTTCCCATTCAGGGGATGTGAAATTGAGCGGATCGAAAGAAAGCGGATTGAAATCTGACGTCGGAAAAGCGAGCGGATTGAAGGAAAGCGGGTTGAAAGAAAGCGGATCGAAATCCGATGGTGCGAAAGCTTCGGAATCCGCGTTGCCGCCGTATTTTGGGTTTGTCTGGCCGTATGTAGTACAGGTCGGCGATACGCTGTCCTCGCTCGCTAAAAAATTCCGCGTCTCAGAAGAGCAATTGTTACATTTAAACGGATTGAAAAAGAATGTCGTGCTGTATCCGGGGAGTGTTCTGTTTTTCCCGGATTTGACCATGAGTGACGCTCCATTTCAAGCACAGACGGCGGCCAGTTCTACGCCGATGCACTCCGGGAAGGTGCCGAAGGGACCGTCCACGAAAGCGTCGTCCACGAAGGATGAAGGAGAGGGGCCGAATACGCATGGAGGTGCGTATCGGCAAGAAGCGTTGATTGAAGGCGCGAGCGCTGAGTTAACAGGACGGGGGCAGTGGTCTGAAGACAGAGATGCTTTTTCCATCTCATCTTGGGACTCGTGGGTTGATGGTCATCACGAATCCATGCGCCAAATCGATTCCGAAGCTGAGGATGCAGATGGAGATGGATGGTCGGATGTCATCACATACCACGAGGGCGAGAAGTGAGTCGATGGGGCTTTCAGCAGAGGCTCTACGTGAACTGGAGAGTGCCTATGGTATCTCCATTGCGGCTACCGTTCAGCGCCGCACGGTGATCGGACTGTGCGCCGAAAACGGCCACTGCTACATGTGGAAAGAGGTGAGCCAACGAGAGAGCGAAGAGCGACTGGCCGATTTACGGGAAGTTCTGGTCGCTCTCGAGGGCAACCACATTAGGGTAGCGCCACCCATCGCCAACCGCTTTGGTCGCGTGCGCGTATATCTTCCGTCTGCAAATGCCTCCGGGTTTCTCCAACCTTGGTTGGCTGGACGCCATGCGAATTACAATGACCTGCAGGAGACTGTCCGCGTCATTAAAGAGGTGGCGCGTATGCACCGCACGCTGTCGGCAGATGAGTGGAGGAACCGGCGCACATTGACGCGCGGTCACCTCCGTCAGCGCCTCCAGAACAAACGGCGGGCACTCGAAGTCATTTGGCGAACTGCGGTGGTAAGCTACCCTTCTTTGGCCACCATCGAGCCCGTCTGTCGACAGCGGATGGACACGGTCCTTGCCGCTTACAGCACGAGTCTCGCGCAAATGAGTGTCTGGCCCATGTCGTTCTGTCATCGCGATTTGGCTCCCCACAATGTTCTTCTCAATACGCGGGGAGAAGTTCAGTTGATAGATTTTGACCAAGCTGGTTTGGACGATCCGCTCCATGACATCCTGCAAATTCTGAACCACGTCATCTTTCTGCATCCGCTCCGACCGGGTGAGCTTCGGGAATTGGTCGACGTCTATGTAGAGTCAGGCCAACTTTCCAAGGCACGGTCACGAATGCTGTGGCGGCTGTTGTCATGGCCTGAAAATTTGGGGCGCTCGCTTGTGGAATGGGCAAAGCGCGGCTATAGCCAAGAAGATTTGCCGAGAGTCTCCTTCGCAGTGCAAAAGGAGATGGCGCGCTTTCGGCTTTTGGCGACAGACAGTCCTCGACTCGGATAATCCGCATGGCAGGGCAGAGGTTGCAATGACAGGCTTCGATTGTATACTAGGCCATAGGCGCTTGCGAAGGCATGGTGCGTGATGCACGACGTCTTTTCCATGCTCTTCGTGCGCCATGCTGGCCGATGAAGGGGCTATGGTAGTGGACTGTTGGAAGATATGCATTGCACAAATCAGCCCGAAATTAGGGAATATCGAACACAATGTGGACAAGCACCTGCATTACGTCTCAGAAGCAAAGTCGAGGCAAGCATCCCTTGTGGTATTCCCGGAGCTCGGCTTGACGGGCTATCAGGTTCAAGACATGACACTCGATGTTGCGCGCACGCTCGACCACCCACAAATTCAGGTGTTGGTTGAGAGCAGTAGAGATATTGACGTGGTATTCTCTTGTGTTGAGGAGACGAAGCATCATCTCTTTCATGTGACGGTTGTCTATGCGACAAAGGGAAAGATTGCAGGTATACACCGGAAAGTTTATCTTCCGACCTACGGCATGTTCGACGAACGACGCTATTTTGCACCAGGGACATCGTTTCGAACCATCTCATCGCACACCGTGGGTGACGTCGGGCTGATGGTTTGCGAGGATGCTTGGCATGGCACAAGTCCGTATTTGCTTGCGCTTCAGGGAGCCAATTTGCTCATCATCCCGTCGTCTTCACCAGCACGTGACGTGACGGATGCAAACTACTTCGGGTCTCAAAAATTTTGGCGTGAACTCCTCCAAGTTTATGCAGAGACCTATGGAGCTTTTGTGGTTTTCGCCAATCGAGTCGGCGTAGAAGACGGCATTTCGTTTTTTGGAGGTTCCGGTGTGGTCAGTCCGGAAGGGGACTGGGTGCTCTCAGCACCGACTGTTACGGAAGGTCTGTACGATGCCATGATTGACACGCGGGCTAGTCGGCGCGCGCGCTTTAGCACGCCCATTCTTCGAGATGAGCGGCCTCTACTCGTGGCGCGAGAGTTGGAGCGAATTATAAAGACGCGCGAGGAGAGCGAACGATGAGACCTGAAGTTGCGCAGAGACTGTCAATCAATGCCGAACTTGCGCAGGATTTGTTAAAGGGATTTATTCGAGACGAAGTCAACAAAGCGGGATTCGAAAGAGTGGTGTTTGGGCTCTCGGGAGGAATCGACTCCGCTTTGGTGGCGTATCTTGCGGTGCACGCTCTAGGCAAGGACCGCGTTCATGCAGTGCTGATGCCCTATGAAACAAGCAGTCCAGCCAGTTTGTCAGATGCTCGCGAGGTGGTAGACCAACTGGACATTCCAGCAACTGTGGTCTCCATCACCAATCCGGTGGATGCGTATTTTCAAAACGTGGACAATGTGCTCGGCGTTGGCGCCTCTTCCCTGCGGAGGGGCAATCGCATGGCCCGTGAGCGGATGTCGACGTTATTTGATTTTTCAGCTTATCTGGGAGCGCTTGTCATGGGAACCAGCAATAAGACGGAATTATTGCTGGGGTACGGAACGCAATTTGGAGACATGGCGTCCGCACTTAATCCAATAGGAGACCTGTACAAGTGTCAGGTACGACAATTGTCGAGGGAACTCGGCGTTCCAGACAGCATTCTAAACAAGCCGCCAAGTGCCGATTTGTGGGCGGATCAAACCGATGAAAAAGAACTTGGCTTTACTTATGACGACGCAGATGAAGTGTTGTACTATCTGATGGATCTTCGATATTCTCAGTTCGAAGTCCTTGAGCTAGGTTTTCCAGAGGCACTGGTACAAGCCGTGATGAAGCGCGTGATGCAGAGTCAGTACAAGCGCAAGCCTCCGATCATTGCGAAATTGTCGCCGCGAACGGTGAGTATTGATTTTCGCTATCTGCGCGATTGGGGGAATTAGTATGTCTGGACATTCCAAGTGGCACAATATACAGCGTCGTAAAGGCAAACAAGATGCTGAGCGAGGGCAGTTGTTTACGAAACTCTCGCGCGATATCTACCATGCTGCGAAGGATGGCGGGGGCAACCCTGACACCAACTTCCGCCTGAAAGTTGCTTTAGAGCGGGCCAAAGCGAACAACTTGCCTGCTGACAGCATCTCTCGCACCATCGCAAAGGCAACAGGCACCCTGGCTGGAGTTCATTATGAGGAAATACTGTACGAAGGGTTTGGCCCAGAAGGCGTGGCGATATTGCTCGACATCGTGACCGACAATCGCAATCGGACCGCAGCGGATATCCGTCATATCTTCAAAAAACGAGGCGGAAATCTCGGGGAAAGCGGAAGTGTGGCGTGGATGTTTCAACGGAAAGGCGTCCTCTCTCTGGCCTCTTTGGGGGAGTTGGAAGTAGGAGACGATTTGCTCGCTCTCGCCCTAGAGGCAGGGGCGGAGGACATCCGTAGCGGCGAAGAAGGCATTGAAATTATCACGGCTCCCGAAGATTTTTCGAAGGTACGTTCGAACCTCGAAAGCCATGGACTGGTTCTTGCCGATGCGGAGTTGACTTACGAGCCAACCACACCGGTGGAAGTCAGTACCGAGGGCGAAGAGATGGTGTTGGACTTACTGGAGACGCTGGAGAGTCACGATGATGTGCAGAACGTGTACACAAACGCCTCTTTTGAGAAGTAGTTTTCCTGGCTTCGTGTGTCTGTTGGACATCTTGTTGAATACGCATGTGCCGCAAGTATAGGCCGACATAAAGATGGCAACCTAACTGTGAAGAGACAATACAGGTTGTGAGGTGGATTTTGATGCAAAAGTCATGCTGGGTTTCGGCTGGGAAGATGGTGGTAGCGTCTTTGGCGGTGGTACTAAGTACTCCCACACTCGCTCTCGGAGCGAACATTCCCGCTACGGATTTTCGCAGTGCGCCGCTTTCTGTACCGGCTTTTTCATCGCATGGAAATCATCCGCAGAACCTGGCGTTGTTTCGCACGGTGGACGACAGAGGAGACGAATCTTGGGAGTATAGAACGAGTGGTGACGGTTCTGTCAGCGGATTCGCGAACGGCGCCTCAGGCTGGCACTTAAACGAAGCGTTGCGATGGTATTTTGGCATTCCGGTCTATGAGCGACAACTTCAACATACCGACCTGACCAAGGACCTGTCTGTCTGATGGAGTGAGCCGCCTCTTAAGATCCGTGAAATTTGCTCTGTGCAAGTAGGAGAATGGGCGTTGTATGGAGAAACTCCTTCCGGTAGCCTGAGTTCTGCCGGGCGCATTGAAGGAGGTTTTTTTGTTGCAGTCTGTTCGTGTCATGGGGGTCGATCCGGGGATTGCCCGCATGGGCTTTGGTATTGTGGATGCTTTCGGCAATCGTCTGCAGTCCATTCATTATGGATGTCTCACGACACCAGCACATACGCCGATTGAACGTCGCCTCCATCAGCTCTATCACGAACTGTGCGAGTTGCTGATACAGTATCGACCTGATTTTTTAGCAGTAGAAGAACTATTTTTCAATAGAAATACGACGACGGCATTCACGGTAGGACAAGCTCGTGGAATTGCCATTCTGGCTGGAGCCGAGCACGGTTCGCAGTTGGCGGAATATACGCCGATGCAGGTCAAGCAAGCGGTCACTGGCTATGGACATGCGGATAAACAGCAAGTTCAGATGATGGTCAAGACGTTGCTTCATCTGGAATCGGTCCCGAAGCCTGACGATACTGCGGACGCTTTGGCGATTGCCATTACTCATGCGCATGCGTCTCCGTTTCAAATCAAGACGACGGTCGTTGGAGCGCAACAAGGGGTGCGGCAAGACAAGTTATATCCTGGTGGGGGTCGTCCACAATGATTGTCTTTCTTCGTGGGAGAGTGTTTTCAAGGCACGACGGGATGGTCGATATCGATGTGCAAGGTGTTGGGCGCAGGGTTTTTGTAACGGATCGAACCCTGTCCTTGTTGCCGCTTCGGGAGGACTGTTTCTTGCATGTCTACCAGCATCTGCGTGAAGATGCAGAGGAACTTTATGGGTTTTTGGAAGAGGCAGAGCGGACCTTGTTTATTCAGCTCATCGGAGTCACGGGCATCGGACCCAAGAGCGCGCTCGCGATGGTCGGCACGAGTACGGTCGCGGAGTTGACGAGAATTTTAGACACCGAAGATGTGGCTGCACTCTGTCGATTTCCTGGCATCGGGAAAAAGACAGCTGCGCGCCTGGTCTTGGAATTGCGCGGGAAGTTGACGGCAGATGCAGGCGCCGATGCAGCAAGGGAGAGACTCGGTGCCTCCGAGAGTACGAGTCTTGGTAGCATCGAGCAGGATGTTCGCGATGCCTTGGTCTCGCTAGGTTACAGTGAGCGCGAAAGCTTGCAAGCAGTGTCCGCAGCGAGCAAGGCGTTGCCAGGGGCAGACTTTGAAACGCTCTTTAAGCAGGCGCTTCAACACTCTTCTGCAGGTGCGGGAGTTGAGCGCGCTACGTCGCGTGGGCTAGCGTGATGTGGGTGGTGCGAGCCACTCCTGTATCGACGTCTACTCTTTATGCTGTCAATGATGGACGATGGAAAGAGGTGTAGAAAGTGTCGGAGAGAATGGTTTCTGCGGGCGGTTTGACGGAAGACTTCGTACTCGACACCGTGCGGCCTCGTTTTTTGGACGACTATATTGGCCAGTCGGCCGTCAAAGAGAATCTTAAAATTTTTATTCAAGCGGCGCGCGACCGGTCGGAATCGCTCGATCACGTTTTGCTCTACGGACCTCCTGGACTGGGCAAGACGTCGTTGGCGATGATTATCGCCAACGAACTTGGTGTCAACATTCGCATCACATCCGGTCCAGCCATTGAGCGTCAGGGTGATTTGGCAGCACTTTTGACCAATTTGCAATCGGGCGACGTATTGTTTATTGATGAAATTCATCGGCTTTCACGGTCGGTGGAGGAGATACTGTACTCGGCCATGGAGGATTTTTTGCTGGATATTATGATTGGCAAAGGGCCAACGGCGCGCAGTGTTCGCATTGACTTGCCAGCATTCACGCTCATCGGCGCGACGACGCGGGCTGGCCTTTTGTCATCGCCACTGCGGGACCGATTCGGCGTACTCCTCCATCTGGACTACTATCCAATCGACGAATTGGCGGAAATTGTCGACCGAACGAGTCGAATTTTGCGACTGCCGATGGAGTCTGCAGCTGCTTTGGAAATTGCTGGACGAGCTCGAGGTACTCCGCGCATAGCCAATCGAATTTTAAAGCGCGTTCGCGACATTGCCCATGTACAGGGAGCGTCGGTTGTCACCGAAGATGTCGCACGGTCGGCTCTCATTCAACTCAAGGTCGACAGCCTTGGCTTGGATGAAGTAGACACTCGATTGCTCCTCGCGATGATGGAGCAGTTCGGAGGCGGTCCAGTCGGCTTAGATACCTTAGCGGCTGCCATCGGCGAGGACAGTGGCACCGTTGAAGACGTGTACGAACCGTATCTCCTCCAGCGAGGACTTATTCAACGAACCCCCCGCGGTAGAACGGTCACGGCTACGGCTTATCGGCACTTTGGACTGACTCCGCCGGTTCAGGCATGGTTAGTGTAAGCATCTTGACGAGCAATGGCCATCGACCCTAAGAAACGCGCGTGCGGTAACGAAACTATAGGCAGAGAGGTGGAACATGTGGGCTTCTTGCCAACCCGGCGACGGGCTGTATCCGAAGCGCGGGATTTGACCACATTGCTCCACGCTGTGAAGATGGGGGACAGCGAGGCGCGAAATCAGCTGCTTGAGCAATACACCCCATTTGTGTTGAAAGTGGCTTCGCAAGCAGCGCGCCGTTATATTGATCGCATGTCCGACGACGAGTTCAGTATCGCGCTGGCGGCGTTTAACGAGGCCATCGACATTTACGATGTCACGCGTAGCGTCGGTTTCTTAGCACTCGCCGAGACCGTCATGAAGAGGCGCCTGATTGATGAGTTTCGCAAGCAAAATCGTGGCCCGCGTCAGAGTCCATGGAGTGAATACGACGTTCACGACGAAGATGACAATGTCGTCAACTACGTCGATGTTCGTTCTTCTCTCGACCATCATGCGCGTGCAGAAGAGTCAGCCAATCGAGTTTTCGAAATTGAAGAGTTTGCGGCAGAGTTAGCGAAGTTCAAACTGTCCTTTGAGGACTTGGTCAAATCTTCTCCAAAGCACGAGGATGCTCGGGAAAATGCCTTTCAAGTAGCACGACAGATTTCCGAAAATCCTCAGTGGTTGACATATGTTCAGGAAAAGAAATCGCTGCCCTTAAAAGAGTTGGAACAGGTGGTCTCCGTTTCTCGGAAGACGTTGGAAAGACAGCGCAAATACATTCTCGCAGTGGTTCTTCTTCTCGCTGGAGATTATCCGTGTTTACAGGAATATGTGAGGTCAACCGGGCGCGAGAGCTCGCAATCGCCGGTGAAGAGCAGAGGTGAGTAGGATGGCCGAGGCAAATCGTCAGTCTGGCATAATCCTGGAGTTGGGACGGCGTCATGCGGTGATTTTGACACAGACGGGCCAATTTCTCCGGTGCAAACGCCAAATAGGCATGACAGTCGGAGAGATGGCAGAAATATCGGCAGAGGAGATACTGTTTCCTCGGACGTCTCGCTTCGGACGGAAATGGCGAAGAATACTCGGTCCGGCCTCTACCCCTCTTTGGCGGCGGCCTGCGTTCCTGAGTGGTGCGACCGTCGTCATTCTGCTCGCGGCTGGTTTATCCCGTGTCCTTTTGGGCTTGAGTCCACTGTCCACGGTCTATGCGGATGTTGCCGTTGATGCGGTTCCAAATGTGGTGTTTTCGGTCAATGCTGCCGGTCGGGTGGAGTCCGTGAATGCCATTTACGGCACAGTTCCAGCCAACTTGTCCGCGCTTCGCGGCCAGTCGATGGACACGGTGTTAATGAGCCTCATCGCCTCTGCTGCCAAACAACAGGGTGTCAAGGGCAGTGCTGTCATCGTCACAACGGCTCCCGTGAAGCAAGGTGTGAAAGTGAACAGCATCGAAGCACGGGCGAAAAAGGACGTCATGGCGGATTTGGCGAAAAATCACTGGCATGCGTCCGTCGTTGATTTACCAATGAGCCCTCACCTCTGGACAAAGGCCGTCAAGGCAAAAGTTCCTCCGACCAAGCTAGCGGCATATTTTGTTTTGAAACAAGTTGGACTGCCTGCAGCGCCCTCGGCCCAATTGGATTCTGCCGTTGAAAAGGCCATGGCAAATCCTAAGATGCACGCGAAGCTGCGCCATGAGTTGCGCCATCCGAACCTAAACGCTGTGACTTCAGTGATCCAAGACATTTTGGCCCAATGGCCTGTGCCTTCAGAAGCGTCTCCGCCCAGTGTCGTTGGGGGACAAACGTCATCGCCTGTTCCCAGTCCCACACCGTTGTTGAGGACGTCGTCGACCATCAGCGGTCACGGTCATGGAAGTTTAGGAAATGCGTCGGGTCTATCCGCACACGAGGTAGGGACATTCGGAAGCGCTGCGCACACATCGACGGGAGTTCAAGAGCAGCGAGCAAAGCCATCCGCAAAAGGGAGCGTCTCCAAAGGCAAGTCTAGCGCCAACACTGGTGGGAAGTCTGGTGCCAAGTCTGAGCAGAAAAAGACGGCAACTTCGTCGCACAAATCGACTCATCCAGCGGTCCCGAAGCAGCCCATCGTCCCACCGACGTCTCCTGTTCATATTCCGACGTCTCCTGTGATTCATGTGCCGACGATTCCCCATTCACCGGTTCTTGCCACTTGGAAGCAGATGTCGAGTCAAGTGTCTAGCATGTTTTCTCATCTTCATCTTGCTGGATATATGGGATGGTTTCGCGAGTGAGGTCATCGGTTAACAGAATGTCCAATGCATCCAGAGGTGCGGTTTCTTTGACCGCGCCTTTTGATCAACTTATAATGGACACCAGTGTCATTTTGGGAACTAGGAAGGGATGGAGGGCGCACATTGCGCGTCGATGACTTTGATTACGAATTGCCGGAAGAGTTGATTGCCCAAACTCCACTAGAAAATCGGACGGAGAGTCGATTGTTCGTGGTACACCCGCGCAGCCAGAGTTGGTGTCACAGTCGATTTGATAAGTTGCTCGAGGAGTTGACCGCAGGGGATGTTTTGGTCTTGAATGACTCGAGGGTTATTCCTGCGCGACTGTTTGCGGAGAAGTTGAGCACCGGGGGCAAGCTCGAACTGTTGCTTCTCGAGCGTCAATCGGAGGACAGTTATACCGCTCTGGTGAAGCCAGCAAAACGTGCATCGGTCGGAACAGAGATCACCTTTTTCGCCGAAGGGCTAGACCCGAGTGTTGCCGAGCGGATCGGACAAGCCGTCATTACAAAGGAGCTTCCGCGCGGTGTACGGGAAATCAAGTTTCAGGTGGAAGGCGGGCTCGACGATTTTATTGAGCGTGTGGGACACATGCCTCTGCCACCTTACATTCACGAAAAATTGATAGACAAGGAGCGTTACCAGACCGTCTATTCAAGGCGTTCTGGTTCTGTGGCAGCTCCAACAGCTGGATTGCATTTTTCGGAGACGCTGTTGCAAAAGATTCGCGAGGCGGGAATCGAGATACATTTTGTCACGTTGCACGTTGGTCTGGGAACATTTCGACCGGTGCAGGTGGAAGATGTAGAGGAGCACGACATGCACAGTGAGTGGTATGAGGTGCCTCTGGAAACAGCAACCGCCATCAACCGAGCGAAGAACGACGGTCGGCGGGTCATTGCTGTCGGCACTACGGCGCTGCGTACATTAGAGAGCGCTACTACAGCGGGTCAACTTCAGGCGGGATATGGAGAGACGGATATTTTTATCTATCCGGGCTACGCATTTCGGATGGCAGATGGTTTGATTACCAATTTTCATCTTCCCAAGTCGACACTGTTCATGCTCGTTTGCGCATGGATGGGCACGGACTTTGCAAAGCGAGTGTACCGCGAGGCGATTGAGCAAAGATATCGTTTTTTTTCGTTTGGCGATGCGATGTTTATAACCGAGAGGTGATCTTTTTCCTTGTCTGGACCGATTCAGTTCGATTTACTTCAACGCTGTTCCCATACCCGCGCACGGCGAGGTCGCTTAAAGACACCGCATGGCGTCATTGAAACCCCTGTCTTTATGCCAGTCGGCACACAGGCTACCGTGAAAACAATGTCTCCATTCGAATTGAGGGAAATGGGTGCCGGAATCATTCTCTCCAACACCTATCACCTACATTTGCGTCCTGGAGAAGACTTGGTTCAAGAAGCAGGTGGGTTGCACTCCTTCATGCGTTGGCCGGGTGCTGTGCTCACGGACAGTGGTGGCTTTCAAGTGTTTAGCCTCTCCAGTCTGCGCAAGATCACCGAAGAAGGGGTGACGTTTCGTTCACACATCGACGGTAGTCCGCGTTTTTTTTCGCCAGAGACGGTGATGGCCATAGAGAATGCCCTCGGTGCCGATATCATTATGGTCCTCGATGAATGCCCGCCGTATCCGGCGGATAGACCTTATATCGAGGCTTCATTAGAACGCACACTGCGCTGGGCGGAGCGGTGTCTGAAAAGTCATGCCCGCCCAGAGACACAAGGGCTGTTTGCGATTGTGCAGGGCGGTATGTATGGTGATTTGAGAAAGACCGCAGCGGGTTCGCTCAGTTCTATGGATTTCCCTGGTTTTGCAATAGGTGGTTTGAGTGTCGGAGAACCAAAGTTTATGATGTATGATGTACTTGCAGAAACCACAGCCTTTCTGCCAGCGTCGAAACCACGATATCTCATGGGTGTGGGGTCCCCAGACGACTTGTTTGAAGGTGTGGAGCGTGGTGTGGACATGTTTGACTGTGTTCTGCCTACGCGCATTGCGAGAAATGGGACGGTCCTGACGAGTCGCGGTAAAGTAGTGTTGAAGAACGCTAAATACGCTCGGGACTTTCGACCGCTCGATGAGAACTGTTCTTGCGCGGTGTGTCAGGTGTATACGCGGGCCTATCTGCGCCATCTTCTCAAGGCTGAGGAAGTGCTGGGAATTCGCCTGACTTCGTATCACAATGTCTATTTTCTGCTCGACTTGATGAAACAGATTCGTGGAGCCATTGAGAACGACTCATTTCTCGCGCTCAAGCGAAGTTTTTACGAATCCTATGGTTATGAACACACGGAAGGGATGGATGTTGAGTCATGAAACCTGCTTCTCTCCTCATTTTAGTAGTCGTCATCGCCGTATTTTACATCTTGATGATTTTGCCGCAACGAAGGCAGCAAAAGCAGCGCCAAGCCATGATGCGCAGCATGGAGGTAGGTTCGAAAATTGTGACGGTTGGAGGCTTCCACGGTCAAATCGTATTGGTCACAGACTCCATCATTCGAGCTGAATTTGCGCCAGGCGTCATCTTCGAGATGGATCCACGTGCAATAGCCCGAGTTGTCAGCTCACCGGAGCCGACTTACGGCGCTCCGGAGACACCGTCATGGGAAGAGCGCGAAGAAACCGCCGATGAGCAGGGCACTGTGGCGTCTTCGGGTAGCACGTATACAGCGGAATCGACCGAAGACACCGCAGAGAGAGAGGAGAGCGGCCGGTCCGGAGCTCATTGAATAGAGCACTACAACTGAGGCATGCGCGGAGGTGGCGACAGATGTCGCACCTCCGTTTGTTTTTTTTCGGTGCTTTGCTAGGCATCGAGGCCAGAAGCGCTCGTTATTTCGCAGGTTCTCGCGTCGATGCTTTGCCTAAAACTCCAGCAAACGACGCTAAGATGGTCATGAGTAAGATACGAAACATCCCGTCTGCATCGAGGGTGAATGTCTGAAAGGATACGAATCCAATGGCGGTCATGACACAAGAATACAGGAGTCCAGTGATACCGCCGACGTACCAACCTTCACGATGTTTGGCTCTACGACTGGCAACAAACGCTCCTACAAACGTTGCGAGGCCGTGCACAATGTAGCTACCAACTACAATTCTTCCATCCGTCATGTCGTCTGCCTGCGCCAGCCAGATGACGGCCATCATTCCGAAGATCGACAGACATAGGGCGACGAAGAGTCCATAGAGTACTGGAAAACCACGCTCCGGCGTTGCGGACGTAGGTGGAATTCTCGACGTGCGCATGAAGAAGCCTCCTCAATTTCGGGTTGCGGTTTGTTGACCTTCTTAGGATTGCTGTTTGCTTAACTTCCCTGCAAGGATATCCATTGGACACGCTCTTTGCCTCAATATATTCATTCTTTCAAAAAAACATGCCAATGAGTATTCCATTTTTGCTCGATTGTAGTACAATTACGTCATCTAACTGGAGTTTTTGGTGGTCTGAGAAAATTTGGCGCAGACAATGCCAATCATGGGCAGGCGATGGCTTGTGGCTTGACTGGCGCGATGAGACCGGCACGGGAAAGTAGGGGACGGCAACGTGACACGACAGTTTCCGCAGAGGGCAACGATATATGCTTGGGTTGTGGCTTTGGCCGGTCTGGCCGCTGGGGCGTTTTTTGTTCCAGGACTGTTTCATCCGTGGTGGTTTATCACCATCGGCCTAGTGGCAGTCGCCGCTCTGCTGGAGCACTTGCCGGTTCCTATCGGTTCCATTTTGACGTCTTTGGTGATGGCGGTCCCACTCGGGGCGGTGGTTGCCTATCGCCCGGAGACGGCCATTTGGGTGCCAGCGCTGGCGTCGTTTGTGGCCGCTATTTTCTTTGGAAAGCGTAAAAGCAGCTGGTATATTATTGCCTTTAATGTCGGTCAATACCTCCTTAGTTCTCTGGTTCTTGTCGGCATCTTCTACCTCGTCGTCCCGCATCATCCGTCGGGTGTGTCATTAAACCTTTCCGTGATTTTAGGCATGGTAGCAGCTGGTATCGGCTTTGTGGTTGCCAATCACTTGTTTTTAAACGGGATGCAAAAATTTATGGACAGATTCGATGGCACGTTGGCACTCACATTGTTTAAAGCGGATATGCTCAATTTGTTGATAGTCTTTCCATTCTCCTTGGCTATGGTGTTGCTGCGGCCCATTCAGTCTTGGCTGACGGTCGTCGCTTTATTACCCCTTGTCGTGCTGTCTTACACTCTGCGAAATATTCGAACACTTCGAGATATGCAGACGGTGCACACCACGGCTATTCGCTTGGCGAGCGAGTTTGACTTGGAAGCCATTGGTCGCGAAACAGCCTCGGCAGTTCGAAAGTTGTGCTCTGCCGACGAAGTGGTCGTTTTTCAGATTCACCCCGACTCGAGACGTTTGTTGCCTCTTGCTGTCGAGCCGGAAGAAGACAAGGACCAGTTCAGTTCCTTGGGATGGCCGGAGGAAGAAGGAGGCGTTATTTGGGAAGTTATTGACTCTCGTGAACCAGTCTATGTTCAGGATACTCGCAAAGACAGTCGGGTCGTGTGGACTGGTACGGACGGCATTCGATTTCTCAGCATGGTCATCGTGCCTCTGCACAGTCGTGCCGCCGTCCAAGGGGCGATTGTACTCTACTCCAAGCGGTCTTATGCGTTTTCAGAGTCGATTCAATATGCGACGGCTCTTGGTGCACACGTGTCGGTTTTAATCGAGAATGCCCGTTTATATCAGGAATTGCTCAGTCGGTCTGCTCGGGACGGTGCCACGGGCTTATACAACTATCGTCATTTCTATGAAGTGTTGCATCGGCGCATGAAATGGGCACAAGAGTCAGAAACGGCGCTTTCGGTGGCGATTATCGATATCGATTTTTTCAAGAAATTCAACGATACATACGGGCATTTGGCCGGAGACGCTGTTCTCAAGTCGGTCGGAGAGTTACTGCGGGATTTGGCAGGCGAAGACGCGCTGGTGGCTCGGTATGGTGGGGAGGAGTTTGGGGTTATTTTGCCTTTGCCGACTGCGTTAGCACTGGAGAGGATTGAGCAAATGCGCTCCGCCATTATGCATCATCAGGTCGAGTTTGACGGATATCAACTCCAAGGTATCACAGTATCTGCTGGTGTCGCGAATTATCCAGAGCATTCGTCGACCGATAGAGAACTGCTGTTGCGAGCCGACTCGGCGATGTACTGGGGAGCTAAGCAACGTGGGCGAAATCGCTCGGCTGTATACGCTCCCGAATTTGACCACCCCCTCAATATTGATGCACTGACGGGATTGTACACCTATCATTTTGCAAACAATCGCGTCGCTGAGGAATTGGAATTGGGCGTGCGTCAATGGGGAGTCGTGTGTATGGACATTGCGAGTTTTGGAGCGGTAAACGCATCCATTGGCTTTTCGGAAGGAACCCAGGTATTAAAGGATGTCGCCATGCGGCTACGCGATGTAGTCCGTCAAGGAGAGTTGGCGTGTCGCTATGGAGGAGATGAATTCCTCGTCTTGGTACCCAACGTCGGTGAAGAGGAACTAGGGACTATCTCAGATCGCATTGTCAAAGCTCTGACCACCAGTTCTTACGTAGTCTCAGGAAATGTGGCTCTGCGACTGCAAGTTCATGTGCGGTTTGCTGCGTTCGCGGAACTGACGCGTACCTCCGATTTATTCGATGAGACGGGCCAGTTGTTTATGGCGCTGTCGAGTCACCGGGAATCTTCTTCGTCCTCTCTAGCCTAAATGAAAAGTGCTTATGTAGTGCCTACGCCACCATTTCTACCCTTTCCCGCACAAGCTCATGTACTCGCCTTTTTTCGCGAGGTGCTTTCCGTCGATGAAGCCTTTGTGCCGATGAAGCCTTTCCGTTTTGGCCATACTAGGCAACATCGGGAGGCGTTCGGATGGCCAATATGCCTTGGTGGGAATTTGTACTGCGCATCGTGGTTCTGTACTTTTTTGTGATGATCGCGCTGCGCGTCATGGGCAAGCGCGAAATAGGCCAGCTCTCCGTTTTCGATTTTGTCGTCTCGGTCATGATTGCAGAGGCTTCGACACTGCCGATTGAGGACAAGAACATCCCCATATTTCGTGGCCTGGTAAGTATTGCGGTGCTGGTTGCGTTGCAAATTTCCGTGGCGCTGCTCCAATTGAAAAGCCATCGTTTCCGCCACTGGGTAGACGGAGAGCCGTCTGTGCTTGTCGAGCGGGGACAAATTAAAGAGCGTGAGATGAAAAAAATGCGCTACACGATGCATGACTTGCTGACGCAGTTGCGCCAGCAGGGTCTGTTTGATGTGGCTGACGTCGAGTTTGCCATTTTAGAAACATCGGGAGACTTGTCTGTCTACCCAAAGCCCCACGCCCGTCCATTGACTCCAGCTGACATTGGAGTGCGAGCCGTCGACAACGGACTGCCTATTCCGTTAGTGGTGGATGGAAATGTCGTAACCAAATCTTTGTCTAAGCTCCAGGTAGATGAAAATTGGGTACACCAAGAATTAGCCCGGCGCGGGTATCCGGTCGTAAAGGACGTATTCTTCGCGGCGGTTCTCGCCGATGGAACCATCTCGGTCGATCCGGTCGATGAAACCATCCCTTCACAGACCACCCGCTTAGATGGCAAATGGCACCCACGATACGACGGTCGCCAGAAGTCCGCCTACCTTCGGCAATCGTTTGACGTTGGCGGTAGTGACCACGCGAAATCCACAGAGCAAAAAGAAATAGAGGAAGAACGAGCCCACCAGGGCGAGCCAAACCGTCGTCGCCGTCACAGAGGTGCCGCGGCGCGTGATGACTTCCACGAAGATGAGCATCAATAGAGATGCGATGACCGTCTTGATGGTGCTTTCCACGCGGATGGGGAACCCAATCTGGCGTGCCACACTGAAAATGTGCAGTCCAGTAGTCAAGCAAATAGAGAGAGTGACTGCCCAAGCAACCCCGAGAATGCCCAGATGTGGCGATGAGGCAAACCAGTAAATACAGATGAGTCGAACGACACCACCGATGATGGAGTTACGCATGGCCGTCCCAGCCTTATTTAGGCCTTGCAAAATTCCTGTCAGCGGGGCTTGGAGATAAAGAAGAAAACCGCACGGTGCCATGACAGCAAGAATTCTGCCCACTTCTGGTTGGTGGTAAATGGCCGCTGAGAGGGGAGTGGCCAGCAAGGTGAGAATGACCGACGACGGTAAGCCGACGATAGCGGTTGCGAGAAAGCTCTGTGTCAACCGTATGCGCACACGCTGTATGTTATTTCCCGCAACCGCTTCAGACACGGCGGGGACCAAGTTAGTGGCAAGGGACCAGGTAAACACGGTCGGGAAAATCAGCAGGGGGATGGCCATGCCGCTGTATTCTCCGTAGGCTGCGGTCGCGCGGTGGATGGTTAGCCCGGCGTGAATCAGCGCTCGTGTCACAAGCACTGGTTCCAAAGCGAAAATCGCCGATGAGATAAGACGACTGAGTGTCACTGGTGCGGCAATCGCCGTGATCGACTTGAGCGTCTGACGCGTCGTTTCTGTACTTCGATTGGGCGCTTCTGGGAGCACTTGCTCTAAGCGTGCTCGTCGGCGCTGCTGGACAATCAGATAGACAAGGCCGGAGAGTTCTCCGAAGACCATGCCCATCATCGCCGCTGCAGCAGCAAAGGGCAGTGAGTAGCGGATGAAGTAGGCGGCTAGCCCCCAAATGGTGAGGATGCGGACCATCTGCTCGAGGATGGACGCCCAGGCAGTCGGAGTCATGTCTTGAATTCCCTGAAAGTAACCGCGATAAATGGTCGCAATGGCGATGATCGAGACAATCGGAATCATTGCCAAGTAACTTGGGTATGCGCGCGGGTCAGATAACCAGTGATGCAGCACAAAATGTCTACCGAACCACATGAGGAGCGTGAAAACGACGGCCAAGGTGCCAATCACGATGGAACTGACGCGCAAAATGCGGCGGATGCGAACGCGATCGCCCTCCGCAACCGCTTCTGCTACGAGTTTAGAGATGGCGACAGGTAATCCAGCTGTGACGAAAGTCAGAACTAGATTAAGCAGAGGAAAGACGAGTTGAAACAGCCCCATGCCCGAAGCGCCAATCAGCCGGGTGAGGAAAATTCGATAAACGAAGCCCATGATGCGCGTCACCAAACTCGCCGCAATCAATACTAGGGCGCCGTGAAGGAATGTTTTTTGCTTCACGCCACCGCCTCCTCCTGTCTCTATGCCGGATGTGTCTGTCAGGACATGCTGGTATCAAGGTATGCCGTGCGCGAGAGGGTTAGTCCAAGTAGGAAATTGCTTTCCGGTGGCGAATAGGGAGGGTGGAACAGGAAGAGGCGAATGTCTTGCTTGCGAAGTATCGGTGCGTATAAGGCAGGGAGCCGCAATTTGGCGGGTGTTTCGGCTTTGGGAATGGGGGAAGAATAGTGGAAATCGAATCGGAATCCATCGATGCGCGGGCATACCATTCGGAGATTGATGCGCTTTGCCGAGTCAAGGCAGAAGAGTTTGCGGCGATTGGCTATGAGCGCATCTCGCCTCGCGACATCCGCGCTTGTGCAGAGTGGATGACGCGCTCGAATCAACGGCTTTACGCACTCGTGGAAACTGTGTTGACGATGCGCATTGACCAGTTTATGAACTACCAGACGGTGAACGCGTATAAGGGAATCTTCTCCGAAGACGAGCCCCTGCCGGATTGACCGAGAACGCATGGAATGGCGCAGAAAATAGCGGTACCAGCGCGGATTTTGCTGAACGTGATGGAGTGGTTTTGTTTGACGAATCTTGAATATCCCCAGTATACTAAGGGCTGGCTTGTTGGCTCTGCCAGATGTGGATAGAGAGCCCGTATTTGCGGCACTCAGGTGCCCGAACGTAATGCACAGACAAGATGGAATGAGGACTGGAAATGCGTGAACTAGAGGGGGACAGGCCATGAAATGGGGCCGCTTTGGCGTGTTCCTAGGCATCGCTGTCATTATTGTCGGCTTGACAGCAGGAACCGTTGCATCAGTATGGAAACAAATTCCGCTTGGGTTGGATTTGAAGGGCGGTATCAGCCTTCTCTATAAAGTGGAGCCAGTCGACAACAAACCGTTGACAAAGGCGGGTATTCAGGCAGCTTTAGAAGCCGTCGAAACGCGAGTAGACTCGCTTGGTGTGACGTCGCCGCTGATTAACTTGGAAAATGGCTCGGAAATCAGCGTTCAACTTGCAGGCGCGTTCAATCAGCAGCAGGCGGAACAAATTATTGGGCAAACGGCACAATTGGCGATTTATGGAGAGGTCACAAAGGGGAAGAATGGGAAAGCAGCACCCGTGCCAAGTTCGCTTCTCGTGACAGGCAGAGACCTGAAGAGCAATGCCTCCGTTGGCCAAGATTCGACCACGGGTGCGCCGACGGTCGATGTCACGTTTAAAAATGCCTCCCAATGGGCGAAAATCACTAAGCAGTACTTGGGCAAGCCTATTTATACATTTCTGAATGGGAACCTCATTACGGCCGCCACGATTGAGGATGTTATTGAAAACGGACAAACGCAAATCTCGGGTATCGGCAGTGTCGAAAAATGTCGTGTGCTGGCGAAGGAACTTAACGCGGGCTCGTTGCCTTACCCTCTGAAGCGAATTGCATCGACAAACATCGGTCCACAGCTCGGTGCAGCGTCGTTGAAAGCGACCATGTATGCGGGTTTGGCAGCAGTCATATTAATCTTTTTCTTCATGATTGGAATGTATCGAATGGCTGGCGTCATTGCTGACTTGGCCATCGTCGCTTACGCCTACGTTACGCTTCTGATTTTCGCCGCTTTCCCGATTACCCTGACCCTACCTGGTTTGGCCGCCTTGGTGCTCGGGTTAGGTATTGCCGTGGACGCGAACATCATTACCTATGAGCGCATCAAGGACGAGGTTCGCAACGGTCGTAGCTTACAGTCAGCCGTCATCGCGGGTTCGCGCAGAGCTTTGCGGA
The DNA here is from genome assembly GCF_024706985.1 of Alicyclobacillus sp. SP_1. Classification (GTDB taxonomy): domain Bacteria; phylum Bacillota; class Bacilli; order Alicyclobacillales; family Alicyclobacillaceae; genus Alicyclobacillus_I. The sequence goes on from NZ_JAMCCX010000050.1 coordinate 58,284, forward strand.
CCATCGTCGATTCCAACGCCACCACGTTTATCGCTGCCGTCGTCATGTTTTGGTTTGGTCAGGGAGATGTGCGGGGCTTCGCAGTCGCCTTGATGGTCAGTATCATCGTCTCCTTGCTGACGGCAGTATTCCTGTCGCGCACCATGCTCCAAGTGTTCACGCGGGCTAACGTCGTCCGCAAACCGTGGTGGTATGGTTCACGGAAAAGGAGCGTGGAACAATGAAAGTGCATTTTGACATCATCCGTCGACGCAAGTGGTTTTTCACCATCTCGAGTCTTATCACAGTAGCGGGCCTCGTGGTCTTTTTGGTGTCGGGTTTCAACTTGGGGACCGACTTTAAAGCGGGATCGCAAGTGCAAGTGCAGTTGAATCAACCTTTCACGTCAACTCAAGTCGCGCATGTCATGACCGAAGCAGGGTTGACGTTGACTCCTGGCGCTGTCACGAAAGCCGGCTTAAACGACCAGACCGCCATCATTCGCTTCTCGGATGTGCTGACGAGCAAGCAGATTGCGAACATCACGTCGGATATGAAAACGGCGTTTCCCAAGGCACTGCCGCCGCAAATTAACACGGTTGATCCACTCGTTGCCACTCAGACTTCACATAAAGCAGTATTGGCGGTCTTATTTGCCTCGCTGTTCATCGTGATTTACGTGGCCATTCGCTTTGAGTACCGCTATGCAGTGGCCGGTATCATCGCGCTCATGCACGATGCGTTTATCGTCATGTCGGTCTTCGCCTTGTTGCGCTTGGAGGTCAACCTGACGTTCATCGCAGCGGTATTGACGATTGTCGGCTATTCCATCAACGACACGATTGTCATTTTCGACCGAATTCGCGAAAACATGAAACTCACGCCGCCCAATTCGTATGAGGAGTTACAGGCTCTCGTCAACAAGAGTTTGTGGCAGACGATGACGCGGTCTCTGAATACGGTTGCCACCGTGTTGATTGCTGCCCTTATGCTGTTCTTCTTTGGGGGCCAGTCAATTCATGACTTCACGTTTGCACTGATTGTCGGTCTTATCAGTGGAGCGTACAGTTCCATTTTTATCGCATCGCCGATTTGGGTCATTTGGCGCGGACGCGATTTTCGACGCAAGGCAAGACTCGCGGCTCTCGACAAAGCGTGACGTGATGGCGACTTCGGAAGACTGGCAAGCGCGCCAACTCGCAGTAGTCAATGCGGTCATCAATGTGCTGCTCACCATCGTCAAAGCGGTGGTGGGCATCTTGTCGTCCAGTGAAGCCTTAATTGCGGATGCGGTGCACTCAGGAGCTGATGTAGTCGGTTCGATTGCGGTTATCATTGGACTCCGAATTGCCAAAAAGCCAGCGGATGCCGACCATCCTTACGGTCATGGCAAAGCAGAATTGATTGCTGCGTCCCTCGTGGGTGGTTTTCTCTTCGCCGCGGCTCTGGATGTGGGATATTCTTCGATTCGCTCCCTGTTTGCACCCCAGACTGCTCCTGGCGTCAGTGCAGCATATACTGCACTTGGCGCCATCGTGATCAAAGAGATCTTGTTTCATCTGAACTTCCGCATTGGCCGAAAAATTCATCGCCAGAGTTTAGTTGCGAGTGCCTATGATAGCCGGTCCGATGTATACTCCTCTCTGGCGGCGCTCCTCGGCATTCTACTCTCGATTGCCGGTAAACGGTTTGACGTTCCGTTTCTTCTCTATATGGACGGAGTCGCAGGCGCAGTCGTTGCCCTGTTGGTCTTGAAGATCGCTCTGCGTGTCACAAAAGAGGCTTTACAGCCCCTGATGGACCGAGTCATCTTGGAACCCACCAATCTCGCTCCATATCGGGAAGTCATTGTCCACGTCCCTGGTGTCGAGCACATCGACGAGCTTCGCGTGCGGGACCACGGTTCTTACGTGATTGTCGATGTTGAAATTAGTGTTCACGCCCAGATGACCGTGCTTCAGGGTCACGAAGTGGCGGCAACGGTCAGGAGGGCGATGCGCACGGCATTCCCGCGTGTTCAAGATGTGTTTGTGCATGTCAATCCGTACATAGAAGGGGAAGATTTGTTTGGCCGACCACACGACTGAAGGGATGGACCGTTCCATCGACCATGGGTCATCGCCGCTGCTTTGGAAGTCTGCCGAGGTTTGTGAAGACGATATCTCGAGATTGTCTATCGCGTTGTCCGTCCCTCCGGTTGTTGCGAAGTGGCTGTGTTTGCGCGGTCTCACGGAGGCTGCGGACGCTTTGGAATATCTTCACGGCAGCGAACCGTTCACGGCGCCCGATGATTTTTTGGACATGACAGAGGCCGTGAGAATTCTCACAGACGCTGTGGAACAACGGCAGACCATAGCCATCGTCGGCGACTATGACGCCGATGGTGTGACGTCCACTGCCATCCTTCATTTAGTGATGAAGGCACTCGGCGGCCAAGTGATGTGTCTCATCCCGCACCGTGAAGAAGATGGGTACGGCTTGTCAACCTCCCTTGTCGATCGCGCTCGTGAGGCTGGGGCCAAGGTTCTCTGTACGGTCGACAACGGCATTCGCGCCATGGACGCCGTTTCGTATGCTAAACATGCGGGCATGGTGGTCGTGGTCACGGATCATCATGAACCGGGAGAGCAGTTGCCTGACGCCAATGCGCTCATTCACTACGAGCGGCACCGCTATCCGCGGATTGCAAAGCGCCTTTCGGGCGCTGGAGTCGCTTGGAAACTGGGGGTAGCCCTGTTGGAGGCGAGTGCCACCCGAAGTGTGGGGCGGGACATTGGCGCGGCGGAGCGAGATGAACTGCACCATCTCGCGATGGGCTATGCTGCTGTTGGCGCGATTGCCGACCGAATGCCGCTCTACGGTGAAAATCGGCGCTTGCTGCGGGAAGGGCTGAATGCTTTAGCGGGCGTATCCCATGCGGGATGGCAGGCGTTTTTAGCTCGAGCTGGGGTGCAAAAGCAACCCGTGAGCGTCGGCGATGTGGAGTGGAAACTGGCTCCGCGACTCAATGCTGCGGGTCGAATGGACTCTGCCGAGGTTGCTTATCGACTGCTGATGGCGACGAATGACGCCAGTGCAGCGACGTATGCGGAGCAACTAGAGGAGCTGAACAAAGCGCGTCGATCCGCTTCTCTCAGGGCATCTGCAGAAGCTATTGCGGCCACAGCTCTGGGCGACGTGGACAGGCCGTCAGGCGTGGTTGTGGCGGGTCCTTGGAAACTGGGGGTGGTCGGCATTGTCGCCGCGCGTGTCGCCGAGGTGTTTCAGTGTCCGACGGTGGTCTTTTCTGACTTCGGCGAGCCGATTTTGCGCGGGTCGGGACGAACCTATGGGCATCGACCGCTCTATTCCCTGATTGAGGCGTGTTCTGCACATTTGCACCACTACGGGGGGCATGAAGGTGCGGTCGGCTGCGGGGTGGAGCGAGACCATCTTGAAGCGTTTCGGAGTGCGTTTCAGGAACAAGCTCGGCGCGTTGCTGACTCTGTGCTGCCGTCTGCCATCGATGAGAGAGCACCTGTGGCCGATGATTTTTTAGCGCTGTCCGATGTCACGCTGGATTTGGTGCAGTGGAAACAGCGCTTCGAGCCGTTCGGGGAGGGGAATCCTGATTTTTTATTCTACCTTGGCCCGCTACAAATCAAGGAGATTCAGTGGATGGGGGCAGACTCGAAGCACGCGCGTTTGCACGTAGCGGAGGGCAATGTGGAACACGGTTTGGTGTGGTTTCAGGTGCCAGAAGCAGTGAAGCAGTGGAAGGCCGGTCAGCAGATAGCCGTTTTTGCAAGGCTGGAAAAGAACGAGTGGCGTGGCAACCTTCGGCCGCAACTGCGCGTCGAGCGCGGGTTTTTACTGGATAATCCGCTACTCCGTGAGCAGTTTGCGCAGATGTATTTGTGGTTTCGCAGAAAAGGTGTTATCACCAAGTCAGAGATGGTTGGAAAACGGGCGGAAACGGCGCGTTTGCCGTTGTTATTTCAAATTTTTTGTGAGCTCGGATTTGCTGAGGACGAAGGCACTGCGTATCATATAGTGCATACACCGAAGCCGCGTGACTTGCGGCATTCCACCACGTATCAACGTCACTTGTGGCAGTGCATGCAAGCAGCGCTCAAGGGACCGTCGGCGTGAGCTTGCAAGGAGGACATCATGGGATTTGAAACGTGGATTCGAGATATCCCCAATTTCCCGAAAGAGGGAATTTTGTTTCGCGACATTACCCCGCTTCTGGCGGATGGCAAGGCTTATCGAAAGGCTATCGAGCAGTTGTCCGACTTCGCTCGTTCTTGTCGAGCGGAGATGATTGTCGGCCCGGAGGCGCGTGGCTATGTGGTGGGGGCACCTCTTGCAGTGATGACGGAATGTGGGTTTGCACCAGTCCGCAAGTCGGGCAAACTGCCAGGAGAGACCATCCGCGAAACGTATAGTCTAGAGTATGGTGAGGATGCCTTAGAAATACACACAGATGCCATTCGACCAGGAATGCGAGTGCTGGTCGCCGACGACTTGTTGGCAACTGGAGGCACCATGCAGGCCACAGTCAAGCTGGTGCAACGGCTTGGTGGACATGTGGTTGGTGCTGCCTTTTTGATTGAGCTTGTCGCACTCGGCGGTCGCGCTCGACTCGAGGGCATTCCTGTCGTCACTTTGGTGCAATACGATGGCTAAACAGAGAGGAGGAGACGGCAATGGTGAGTGAAGAACGGACACTGGACGAGCTTTGCCGCATCGTCTCCGATTACTGTGACCCACAGGAACTCGATTTGATTTGTCGTGCCTACCGTTTCGCTGCCAACGCGCATGAAGGGCAGTTTCGGAAATCTGGGGAACCCTACATTACGCATCCTTTGGCCGTCGCCAACATCCTTGCCGAACTGCAAGTGGATTGCACCACCATTGTGGCGGGACTGCTTCATGATGTGGTCGAGGATACGCCGGTGACCGATGCCGATCTCGTTCAGTCTTTCGGCTCGGACGTGGCTGCTTTGGTGGATGGCGTGACGAAATTGAAACGTATTAAATTTGACTCGCGCGAGGAGCAGCAGGCGGAGAATTTGCGCAAGATGTTTATGGCGATGGCTCGCGACATCCGCGTACTTATCATCAAATTGGCGGACCGTCTGCACAACATGCGTACGTTAAAATATCAGCCGCCCGACAAACAATTGCGCACCGCGCGTGAGACATTAGAGATTTTCGCGCCTTTGGCACACCGCTTGGGAATTTATACTATGAAGTGGGAATTAGAAGACGTAGCATTTCGCTATTTGAACCCCACAGAATATTATCGCATTGTGGACTTAATGGCCGAGAAGAGGAAAGAGAGAGAGCGTTATATTGAGGAGGTCATGAATCTTCTGCGCAACCGACTTTCCGAGTTAGACTTAGCCGCAGAAGTTTCCGGACGTGCCAAACACATTTACAGTATCTATCGGAAGATGATCACCCAAAACAAAGAGTTTAACGAAATTTACGACCTATTTGCCGTCCGAGTCACGGTGGAAAGTATTAAAGACTGCTATGGGGTGCTCGGCGTGGTTCATACGTTGTGGAAACCCATGCCGGGTCGATTTAAAGACTATATCGCCATGCCTAAAGCGAATATGTATCAAAGCTTGCACACAACGGTGATTGGACCACGCGGTGAACCGCTCGAGATTCAAATTCGCACCTGGGAAATGCATCAAACTGCCGAATTTGGTATTGCTGCCCATTGGGTCTATAAAGAAGATGGAGAAGGCAGTCGTTCCGAAGGGAAATTTTCGCAAAAATTGGCGTGGTTTCGCGAAGTGTTGGAGTGGCAGCAGGATTTTCGAGACGCGCAGGAATTTATGGAGACACTTAAAATTGACCTCTTTGCGGATGAGGTTTTTGTTTTCACACCGAAAGGCGATGTTTACGATTTGCCAGCGGGTTCGGTACCCATTGACTTTGCCTATCGGGTTCATACGGACATCGGCAATCGCTGCACGGGAGCGCGCGTGAATGGGAAAATGGTGCCGCTCGACTATCGACTGCGAACGGGAGACATCGTTGAAATTCTGACCACGAAGACGGGTTACGGGCCGAGTCGCGACTGGTTAAAAATCGTCAAGTCGTCGCAGGCCAAGAGTAAAATTCGTCAGTGGTTCAAACGGGAAAAGCGAGATGAGAACATCGCTCGTGGGCGAGAAGTGGTCGAGAGGGAATTGGTTCGCCAACGGATTGACCCTCATTTAGTCTTGTCTGGGGCTTATCTTACGGACGTGATGCAAAAATTTTCGTTTACACGGGAAGAAGATTTGTATGCGGCCGTAGGGTACGGTGGAATTAGCGCCGGGCATGTGGTGACACGTTTAGTCGAAAAACTTCGCAAAGAGCAGCAGACGGTTCAGCAGGATACGCTCAGTCTGGAGCGAAAATCGGCTTCGAAACCCACCGAGATGGGCGTGCGCGTGCGCGGCGTGGACAATATGCTGATTCGGTTTGCTCGCTGCTGTCATCCCGTTCCTGGGGATGCCATCACCGGGTTTGTTACGCGTGGTCGAGGCGTGTCGGTTCATCGCGAAGATTGTCCGAATGTGAAAAGCTTGCTTGTGGACGGTAGTCGTCAAATCGACGTGGAGTGGGCGTCACACCGAGATTGGTCTTATCACGTCGCATTGGAGGTCACTGCGATGGATAGGCATGGGTTAATTAACGAGATGATGAACGCTATTGCCGAGACAAAAACCGACATCATGGGTGTGAGTGCTCGCGTTGACAGCCAAAAAGTGGCTCACGTGCATCTCGATGTGCGCATCCGCAATCTTGACCACTTGCGCAGTGTGACGGAGCGGTTGAAACGTTTGCGAGACACGCTCACGGTGCACCGTGTGACGCAGTGAGACTAAGGACCATCGTGTGAGGCAGTGAGATCGGTGTGAGGGGGTGTGAGTAGAGAATGAGAGTCGTTGTTCAACGGTCTGGTCCAGCAAAGGTGTGGGTCGATGACCGTGTGGTTGGCGCGATAGACGGCGGACTCGTCCTCTTGGTGGGAGTTACTCACGGGGATACAGAGCGGGATGTCGACTATCTCGCAGAGAAGACGGCACACCTGCGCATTTTTGAAGATGAGTCCGACAAGATGAACCGGAGCGTACTTGATGTCGGCCTGTCCATCTTGTCCATCTCCCAATTTACCTTGTATGGAGATTGCCGCAAAGGGCGCCGGCCGAATTTTATGGAGGCGGCCTCACCGCATTTAGCCGAGCCGCTGTATGATTCCTTTAACCAAGCTCTCCGGCGACGAGGCCTCACCGTAGCCACGGGTGTGTTCGGCGCCATGATGAAAGTAGAATTGGTCAACGATGGTCCAGTCACATTGTTGCTCGAAAGTTAGTGGTCGAGGAGGAAAAGGTATGCACATTCGAAAGTTTGTCGTCTCTCCCGTTCAATCCAACTGCTACGTTGTTTCGGAATCTCAGGAGAGGGGTGCACAAGCAGTCCTTATTGACCCTGGTGACATCCATCTCGATGCGGTTTTCTCCTACATTGAAGACGAAGGGTTGCGCCTCGTGGCCAACTGGAACACGCATGCTCATTTCGATCACGTTGCAGGCGCCAACCTCGTCCGCTCGAAGTATGGTATCTCCGCTTGGCTTCACCCAGATGACTTGGTTGTCTGGGATGCGGTTCCCGCATCGGTCTTGCGATTCACTGGCGAGACCGTCGCCCCGCTCCTGCCGCCCGAACAAGAGTTAAGGGATGGCATGGAACTGCGCCTCGGCGATTTGACCTTTCAGGTCATGTCGACACCAGGGCATTCACCGGGATCGGTCATCTTGTATGATGAAACCGTCGCGTTTACTGGCGACACCTTGTTTGCAGGCACGATTGGCCGCACGGACTTGCCACATTCGAGTTCTCAGCAGATGGAAGCATCGTTGCAGAAGCTGTGGTCCCTGCCCGAATCTCTCCGCTGCTATCCTGGTCACATGGGGGAGACGACGCTTGCCTCAGAGCGGCAGTCCAACCCGTTTTTGTTAGCGCATCGTCCGAGGTAGGTACAACCTGAGACTCATTCTCTGCCAGCGCGGTACAGAAACCACCGTGAGGAGTGAGTCCGCCGTTTGCATGATGCCGGGAAACTGGCTATACTCGGACAAGCAAACTGTTCCCGAGGGAGCGGATGGGGTACTGGTGTCCTTCCCGGTCTTCAAAACCGAGTGCGTCCGGTGGTGCCGGATGGGTGGGTTCGATTCCCACGCGCTCCCGCCAAGGAGATAGGCGTATGCAGGTGTTCTTCAAAAAATTCGAAAGCAGCAGTCCCTTGCGTTCTCGACCGGATTCACAGAACCGTTTTGGGGCGAACATCGTTCGATGGTGTCTCTATCTGTTGTTGGCGTATCCAATTGTGGATTATGCCATGGTTCGTTATGGTCTGCCTTTCGACCATTCGTGGAGTTCCATCGTGCTGGTCTTACTCGCACTGGTCGCGGTGGTTCGCTATGCACAAGGCTACCGTCCAGAAACCTTCTTTTGGTCGAAGTTTGCAGCATGGTACATTGTCTTTTGTTTGGCGTTGCTGATTATCGGAACTCCGAGCAGCAACGTCGATTATGGAGCTTTTTTTATTGATGTGAAGTACATTTTCGTGGGTCTTCTCCTGCCTTATCTCGTAGAGCCTGAAGAAGTTTTGAGCTACCTGTACGTAGGCGCCGTCGTTTCCCTCTTGCTCGGGCTGGACGGCGTCTTTCAATATATCACGAAGGTTCCAATTCCTGTCGGTTGGACGGATGTCGGCGAGCACGTGCGGACACGCGTCTTTTCGGTCTTTGGTTCGCCCGCGGAGTTTGGTGCGCATATGGAGATGGCGGTTCCGCTCTTTCTAGGGCTGTTTGTCTATGACCAAGACTCTCGGCGTCGCTGGCTTTACGCGCTCGGAGCAATAGCTGGACTCGCCACGTTGCTGTTTACTTACGATCGCGGTTCGTGGCTGGGCCTATCTCTCGCTGCACTTTGTGTGGCGGTCTTTTACGACCGTCGAATTTTTGTCGGACTACTGCTCGCCCTGCTGGTTGCCTGGTTTGTCCCATCGATTCACCATCGCATTGTCGATTTGTTCAGCCCCGTATACTGGATGAAGTCTTCGGCGGGTGGACGAATCATGCGCTGGGAGACGGCGTTTAACCGCATGTCTAGAAATCCATTGTTTGGCGTGGGACTCGGCAAATATGGAGGAGGGTTAGCTTCCGTCTACCACTTTTCCATTTATTCGGACAATTACTACGCAAAAATTCTTGGCGAGTCTGGCCTTGTTGGATTGGTGCTCTTTGTTGGGATGCATCTCGCGATTGTGCGCGAGATGGTCCAGACGGTCGTTCGGCGGGCTACCGGCGCCACGCGCTATTTAGCACTGGGTGGCTTGATTGGGACGCTATCGATGCTGATTCACAGTTTTGTCGAGAATCTGTTCGAATACTCCGCGACGGCTGTGTTTTACTTTTTGATGATTGGCTTGCTGTTGCTCTGGGGCAGAGTCTTGGATAAGTCGAAGCAATAAGGTATGATAGTGGCGATGCCTGTGTCCATCTACTCTGGCAGGAAAGTATTGAATTTTAGGCGGTACTGGTTTGCCTGACGTTGAATGGAGAAACAGCATATCGAATTCGTGGAGGATCGCGATGAATTCTGTCTATGTTTTCGTTGGCCTACTGTACTTGGTGTTGCTTATCATCACCGTGGTCACATCGATATATCAATTTGCTTTCTCGCTGTTCGGTATCAAAGAGGGAAGGACGGCTGTGGCGTCCCCGCCGGTTAAGCGTTTTGCAGTCATCATTCCTGGTCACAATGAAGAGCGTGTCATAGGACCTCTGATTGAGAGTATCAAGGCGCAACATTACCCGATGGAGCTCATTGACATTCATTTGATTGCCGATAATTGCACCGATCACACCGCAGATGTAGGACGCAAGTACGGTGCCATTGTGCACGAACGGTTTGACCCGGTTCATGCTGGAAAGGGCTATGCCATAGAGTGGATGATCGGTCAATTGCGCACGTATGGAGAGGCATACGACGCAATCGTCATGTTTGATGCAGACAACTTAGTGGACGCAGACTTTTTATCCATCATGAATGACAAGCTGTGCCGTGGTCATCGCGTGATTCAAGGCTATTTGGGGGTAAAAAATCCTTTTGACACTTGGGTCAGCGTGTCTCTGGCACTGTCTTATTGGTATGACAATCGCATGTGGCAGCACGCCCGGCAAAACTTAAACCTGCCTTGTGCTCTGGGTGGCACTGGGCTGTGCATTGACTACAACTTGCTTCAAGAGATGGGCTGGGGAGCTACGGGTTTGACGGAGGACTTAGAGTTCGGGGTGCGCTGTGTGGAGCGGGGAGTCATTCCCACATGGGCTCACGAAGCCAAAGTCTTTGATGAAAAGCCGACTACGTTCTTCGCCTCGTTCCGTCAGCGCTTGCGCTGGCAACAGGGCCACTTTCAATGCGCGCATGACCACATGTTGCCGCTTTTCATTCAAGGCATCAAGGAGCGTAATTTGAGCAAGTTTGATACGGCAGTATATCTGTTTCAGCCAATGCGTGCCATCATTGTCCTGATGATGTCCGTCATACTCTTTGTAGCGGATTATCTTCTGCCCGCTCGAATTGCACATTTGATGATTTATCCACTTCCTGAAGAAATTTTGATTGTCACAGGTGCTGTGCTGTTTCTCCAAATTCCTTTTACGCTCTTGTTGGAGCGGAGCAATTGGAGAGCTTATTTTGGACTCGTCATCATGCCACTGTTTTTGTGGACATGGGGACCAGTTTCGCTGCATGCGTACTTCACAAGGAACAATAAAAAATGGTATCACACTGTGCACAAACGCTCTCTGCGCTTGAGTCAAATTAAGGACAGCTAAAAGGGAAAGGCTGCGTGTTCAAAGAGCATCGGCACCGCACATCTCTCAGCGAGAGACCCTGCGGTGCCGATGCTCTTCTGTTTCTAAAACTCTACGCCGTTGCCTGCTGGCAAAGCATCACTTATCTGTAGACTGCAAAGCGAATTCTGCGGAGAAGAAGACTGTTTAGAACCACCGTGACAGAACTCAGAGCCATTGCTGCGCCCGCCAGCATGGGATTGAAAAATCCAAGTGCCGCAAAAGGTATGATGATTAAATTGTAGAGTAACGACCCGAATAAATTTTGCCGAATCTTCCTCCTCATTTTCCTCGCAATGTCAAGAGACTCGAGAATTTTAGTTGGCTGACCTTGAACAATCGTGATGTCTGCGGTCTGGAGTGCCAACTCTGCGCCCGTGCCGAGAGCGATGCCTAGATTGGCGGTTGCAAGGGCAGGCGCGTCATTGATGCCGTCTCCAACCATCGCCACGACTCTCCCAGACTCCTTGAGGCTCTGAATGAGGCGAACTTTGTCGTCGGGTCGAGCATCGGCCGTGATGCGTTCAATCCCGACTTGTTGTGCGATGTTTTGGCAAGCAGTCACATTGTCTCCCGAGACAAGATGAACCTCGAGTCCAAGTCGTCGCAGACGCCGAACGGCGGTCACAGCGTCTGGTTTGAGTGGGTCGTAGAGCGCCATGACCCCCACAGGAATCCCGTCTCGTACGACCACCACAACGGACTTTCCTTCTCGTTCCCAAGCTTCTACGTGTTCTTGAACGCCCCGTTCATAAAGCCTGTGAATGGCCCATTCCGCTCTGCCAATGCGGACCGATTTTCCGTCGACCATTCCGATGATTCCCTGGCCTACGAGGTTCTCTGCGTTTGTTTCGTTGGAAAAAGAAACGCCTTGCTGACGAGCAAATTTTTGAATGGCCACAGCAATCGGATGCGACACGGAGGATTCGAGACGGGCTGCTGCCGCGAGGACGGTGTTTGAGCGCACACCGGGAATTGTCCAGAAGTCCGTGACCGTCATTTTCCCTTCGGTAAGAGTTCCGGTTTTGTCCAAAACGACGGTATCGATATCGAGAGCGCGCTCCAAACACTCGGTGCTACGAACCAAGATGCCCCGGCTCGCCGCAACGCCAGTGCCGACCATGATGGCGGTCGGAGTCGCGAGTCCGAGTGCACAGGGACAGGCGGCGACGAGAACGCTGATGGCAGGTAGCCAAGCGTGCGGCCATCCAGCGCTGACCCCTTGGTAGAGGTACGTTGCCAGGGAAGCCAGCAGCACAGTCGGTACGAAGAGCGTACTGATGGTATCTACGAGTCGTTGTACAGAAGCTTTTGAGCCCTGAGCTTCTTCCACAATTCGAATCATTTGTGCGAGAGCAGTGGCGGATCCTGTTCGTGTAATGCGCACTAAGATGGGTGCTTCGTAGTTGAGTGCCCCGCCAATCACAGGGTCTCCGGGACGTTTCTGCAGTGGCGTGGTCTCTCCCGTCAAGAAGGATTCATCCACCGTGCTCACGCCTTCGATGATCTGTCCATCTTGAGGAACCGTTTCTCCCACCGCGACGGCGACGATATTGCCGACCGACAAGTCGTCCACGGATACCTCCCGGACGCCACTGTCGCTAAGGAGGCGCGCGGTTGGAACGGATCTCTGTAGGAGGGCCTCCATCGCTTGGACGGAGGCCCTCTTGCCTCGTCCCTCCAAGTACTTGCCGATGACAATCGTGGTAATGACGGTGGCGGAGCAGTCGAAATAGACGTCTGTATGACCGCTGGCGAAGGACACCACACTGTAGAAGTAAGCGACGGTCGAACTGATGGTGACCAATAAATCCATAGTCGCGTGACGCGTTCGTAGAGCAGACCAAGCGCCTTGATAAAATCGTCGACCGATATAGAACTGCACCGGTGTAGCCAGTATCCACTCTGTCCATACGGGCATAAACGAGTAGCCGAACAGCATGGCAGTCATTTCGAGCACGAGCGGGATGGTTAACACCAAAGCGAGCCACAATTCGTTGGCGTCCGTGTTTTCAGTGCGGACTTGACGAGACGAACTTGCCCGCACCGTCCGGTCGACTGGCTCTGCGCCGTATCCCGCTTTTTGCACGGCACTGAGGATGGCAGGCAGTGCGTCTGCTCCAGAAAAGTGACCCAGTACGACCGCGTGTTCCGTCGCTAGGTTGACGCGCGCGTCTTCCACTCCGGGAACCCGCTTGACGACCTTTTCAATCCGTGTGGCGCACGCCGCACAGTGCATGCCCGTGATAGCCAAGTCGATTTGTTCTAACTCGGCTTTGGCCGCAGATGATTCCAAGCCGTGTCCCCCCTCCCTGTCCAGTGGGCTCCGCCCAATGTGCGAGGCGGCAATGAGCAACGCTCGCGGTCACGACGGGTGGCCCACTTAGTACATGCTATTCAAGGCATGCTCGGACATGTCAGGTGGGTAGCGCTGTTCGCGTAGGTAGGTCTGCTACTATTTGGCCGCCACCGGGAAAGTATGCAGTAGAGGCACTGCGGTGATAATGACCACAGAAGAACAGGGGGGAGCTGTATGCAGGATAATTTGCATCATCCGATTGTCGACTTCATTCTCAAAGCGTTTTTGGCGATTGTCGTAATAACTGGAGCAAATGCTGTGTTTACTCTGTATGACTACTACTGGGAAATTGTCGTCACGGGTATTGCCGTCGCCATCATTGGCGTGGCTTTGGATTGGCTTGTGCTGCCCCGGATGGGCAGCTTTCCTACTCTTTACGTCGACAAGATGGCGTTTCTCATCGTCATTTCCTTACTTTCTCTGGGTCTCAGTCAGTTCACGATTGTTCCTTTTTACGTGGCGGAAGGCATTGCCATCCTTCTTGCCGTGTTTGAGGGATGGCTCCACCGATTGGTGATGCCCGGTGGATTTCGCCTGGAGCGATAGCGTTGTCCGTTCGGCTGTTCAGTGAGCGTTGGGAAACACCCGCTCGATGTCGTTCATAATCAAGTTGCTTCCCATCTTTTCTGCGTGTTCGCGCGCGACCGCAAATTGATGGAAGTGGTTGACCAGACTTTCATCGCTGCTCACATACACTCGCTTGATGGTGGGAGCAGTGCTTCGGATAATCCGCTGTGCGTCCCTTTGGGCTTGTTTAGCATGGACTCGAGTCGTTGCCAAGGCAACATAAGCACTCTGGTGGCGCTGAAGTACCGTTACGTCGGAAACATCCTGCACACTCGAACGAATTTTTGCGGCGAGGTCTTGACGAGGGACAAAGGCCGTATGATTGTCTCTTGTCTCAAAGGGTGCGTTCGTGTCTTTCAGTTGAGTTACCCGGACACTGGCACTGTCCCGGTCACGGACCAGTCCGCACCCCGTGGCCGCCGTGAGAATCATCGCCACGATGAGCACGGAGTGAGATAATTTTCGGGAATGTGTCGCGTTCCACATGTTCGGTGACCTCCTTCACTCTTCGTCATCGTATTCGTCGTGCTGTTCGTCTCCCCGCAGTCTGACAAAATCACGGTCAACGCGAAGCGCCACATTGCTCAAAAACCACAACAGAAGCGCCATCACTCCAAGTTGGAATATCCACCAAACGAGATCCCACCAATTGGGCATTCCAGGACTGTAGGGGATATAAAAAGGTGCAGTTGGCCATGTCATTAATAAGCCCCTCCATTGTCGCGTCTATTCGCTCATTTTTCCTTATGCCATGTCCAGAGAAAACTCCCCGGACTTTAGAGCACGTCGAGAATAAAAAACAGATATGTCCAAGCGACCGCATTGAATGAAAAAACCCACGTGGCTGCTTCCAGACTCCACGGATTTTCAGCGGTGATGAGACGTTTGCCGATGCGTATCCAGACGCCGAAAACGACCAGAAACGAGATACACGCGTAAAACGAGGCAACGCCTAGACACGTCAAGTCGATTTCTCCAAAGCGGCTCATCCCATCAAAACTGTGATACCAGAGGGGAAGCAACAAAGTGATGAGAGCAGAGAGACAGAGCAGCAACGTCAGTGCCAGTTGTGTTTGTGCGCGAGCGGGCTTGTGTTGGTGCAGGGACGAACGAGCCATGACGATGGGCACAATGCCTACCAGTAAGAGCAGTGCTGGCAGCAGTCCGCCCATCCAGATGTTCAAATTCGCGGGTTTTTCGCCGCCTGCAAGCATGTATCGGACATTGGTCAGCAGGTAATATGGAACACCCTGCGAGATGCAAAAGAGTACAATTCCGAAGCGGTTTTTGCGCAGTGCGCGGGCCGAGAGCCCGACGGCCGTGGCTCTCGAGTTATGGTCGAGCAGTTCGTGAGACATCTTCATTCGTCCTTTCGTGACGGACCGTCTGCCGCGTAGTCATAGAAACCAGTCTCGACACGAGGCAGAGGGTGAAAGTTCTTTTCACCAGGCTGTGCTTCTGTTTGCCATTCGAGTGTCTGTGCACCCCACGGATTTTTCTTTGCAGGCTTACCTCGGTTCCACATCCAGGCAATGTGCAAGAGATTGAACAAGAATCCAAGACCGAGCAAAAATGCGAACATCGACACGGAGAAGTTCATGCTTTGCAAATATACTGGATAGGCCGCAGCCCATCGATTCATGCCGCGAAGGCCCAAGAAAAACATCTGTCCAAATGCTCCGTTGAAGCCAACAAATACCCAAATGGCGCCCAGAATTGCGAGTTTTTCGTTGTACATCCTGCCCGACAGACGCGGCATCCAGTAGTATGCGACGGCTAGCCACGTGAAAATCATCGCGCCGATAATGGTGTAGTGAAAATGCGCAATGACAAAGAATGTATCGTGGGTTTGCAGGTTGACAACCGGGTCGGCCAAAAGTACACCTGTAATGCCGCCGATGAGAAAATTGAACATGCTCATCAGTACGAGAAGGGTCGGCGCCGTTAGACGCAACTTTGCCCGCCACAGAGTCCCAAGAACCACTAGATAGGCAAATCCAGTTGGGATGGAAATCATCTCGGTGAAGAAGGAAAACGGGAGCATCTCACTATTACGCATGTTCGTAAACATGTGATGGGCCCAGACCAACCCGCTAAAAAGCATTACGAAGACGAGGCCTAGCACTCCCCACTGGCGAGCGAAGAGCGTTTTTTGACCCATCACCGGGATAATCTCCTGCCAGAGGGCGAAGGCTGGTACCACGATGATGTAGACCTCCGGATGGCCAAAAAGCCAAAATGCTTCCATGTAGGTGAGAGGTGTACCGACTTCGGCGAAGAGCGGAAATGGCACAATGTTGTTGAGCAAAGCTAGAACGAATGTCATTTGAATTTCTGGAAGCCAAATGATGTTGAGCAGGCTCACAGCGAGAATTCCCCAGGCATACATAGGAAGGCGGTTCCAGGTAAGGCCTGGTGCGCGTTTGAAGAGAATCGTCGCAGTTAAATTGATGGATACCATGAGCGACGAGGTGGTGAGTGCAAATACACCCAAGTAGTAAAAGACAATACCCGATGGGTCCTGTCCCGAGAGTGGGGCATATCCGCGCCAGCCCGTGTCCCAAAGACCTAAAAGGGGACTCAACACGACGGTCGCTACGCCCGCCGGAAGAAGCCATTGACTGAGCCCGGACAGGCGTGGGAAAGCGGACGAGTTGGCTCCTATCATCATCGGAATGAAGTAGTTCCCGAATCCGCCGACGAGAGCTACCGTGCCCACAGAGAACATCATGACGGTTCCGTGGATCCCGACCGTGGCCAAGTATGACCCGGGATTGCTGAACACCCACAGCTTGGCGTGCATCAATTCAAGGCGCATGAGCATTGCCGCAAAGCCAGCGACAAAGAAGCTGCCAGCGGTCGAAAAAATGTACTGCAATCCGACCACCTTGTGATCGGTGCT
Organism: Alicyclobacillus sp. SP_1; assembly: GCF_024706985.1. GTDB lineage: Bacteria > Bacillota > Bacilli > Alicyclobacillales > Alicyclobacillaceae > Alicyclobacillus_I. The sequence continues at coordinate 75,001 of NZ_JAMCCX010000050.1, forward strand.
GAACATGAAATACCGCCGCCAGTCGTTTGGGACGTCCCACTCGACAGGATAGCCGAAGTAAGGTCGTACAATCACTTCCCAACCGCCTACGCCGAGGAGCCATCCAATCAGCGCTGCAGCCCAGCCGATGGCCACGGAGGGACGGGTGATAAACGGATCGAACGGTTGGCGGTCTAAGATTTGACTGACCAACGTATTGAACACGAGGAAGCCGATGGCGGCCCACAACAATCCGCGGACAAGTGGCGGCAGCATGCGCCGACGGTGTTCAGCGAGTTGACTGCTGCCTAAATCCGTGACATGGGAACTCATGGAAAACTCTCCTTTGCGGCCAGCGTCAGACGTGCCGACCGAATGATGCAGAAAACGGTCCAGGACCGAAACGGGTTTACTTTCTCGGCGAACACAAGAAAGGGATTACGATTGTTGCAGTTTCTTTTGGACCTGAATCCATTTGGCGAAGTCGGTTTGAGAGACCACGTGGACCGGTGCCTCCATGTACGGATGCCCGGGTCCGCACACTTCCGCACACTGTACGCGAACCATGGGGTCCACATCGTAGGATGTGATTTTGTTGGTATGCACGTATTCGTAGCGCGTCTCACCAGGAATGATGTCCTGTTTGAGGCCAAACGCCGGCACCCAGAAGTCGTGGATGACTCCGATATAAGGGGCGTACGTGTGATACGGGTCATAGGAGCGCAGGACAAAGCGCACATTTCGGTTCACCGGTAAATAGAGCGTGCTGTTTCCATTGGTGTCTTGTGCGTACTGAATTCCGTATTGTGGGTAGCTGAAAATCCACTCCCACTGGCGGGCGGTGACATTGACAACGAGATCGTTTCGGTTGAAGCGGGCTTCTTCGCTGTTGAACATCTGCTCCACAGCCGAGGCCGATGGATGTACGAAGAAGAGAATGTTCAAGGCGATGCTGAGAATCACCCAACTGCCGATGAACAGCTTGTTGTCACGAAACTGGTGTCGAGACAGGATGGGCTTGTTCGAGCGAGATCGAAACCGGATGGCATTGTAGACGAGTAGCACGATGACGAAAGAGATGACCGGGACGAGTACGGTCAAGATAAAAGCGACCGCCTTTTCGCCAGCTATGGCCTGTGCACTCGCTGTGTAGTAATAGAGACCCAGGTGCTCCAAGGCGTGCAGTCCCCATTCTCCGAGGAGGGAGACAATCACCCAGATAATTGTAAACCAGAGGAGATCCATGTTCTTTACACCTGCTTCTGTGGGAGAATGGTGATTGTTCCACGCATGCCGTCCAAATAATGGATGTATTGCTGGACGAAGCAACCGTAATACCATTTTCCGGGCTTGTTCGGAACTGTGAACGTGATGTCAATTCCACCTTTGGGTTGAATGGTAGGACTGAAGTCTCCGCCCGTCTCGATGTTTGGTTTTGGTCCAATATAAGTTGGGATGGCTTTGTTGACGACTAAGTTATCCACGTGATTGGCGTGGCTGAAGGTGACGTGGACGCCGTCCCAAAAATCTTCCTTGAATTGCGTGGCGATCGGACCGAACGTGCTCGGTGTGTTGTCAAATCCGCGCCCAATCACCATTTCATGCCAATGTGTATCGCTCCGATTGCGAAGCTGAATGGTGACGCGGTCCCCCACGCGCCACGTGATGTGGCGAGGTTCGTAGTCGTAATCGAATTGGTAAATCCGGGTGATGGGTTCGTCAAGCTTGCGTCCGAAGACCGAGGCGGCAACTTCAGACACGGGCTTTTGCCAGAATAGAGCAAATAACCCGACAATAAAGGCGCATCCAAAGACGATGAAGAAGGTGCTTGCGCGCCATCTTGAATCGCGTTTGTTCATCCGCCGGTGCGATGAGGCAGAATGGTCTTGCATCGAGGAAACCTCCAGCGTCGTGGTGAGTAGACGGATGTACATCCAGTCAGTTGCAAAGATGAGTCTCGGAAATCCGTCACAGACGTTTCCGGGAGCATGGTTTAAACGCTTTTGACTTCGGCTTTGCCGCTTTGAGTCACGTTAAATTGTGCCCAGAGGCCCAGCGGAGTGTGAGTTGGATGGTGCGATGGGTAGCGGTAAAGCAGACTTTCCAGACGATAGTGACCGACTTTGTTCGCAGTAAAAGTCAATTTGGCAGAGTTTCCCGGCATGATTCCGGCGGTTGGACTATTGACAAGATTTGCAATGGCATCTCCGGAGCCTGGAAAAGCGACTTGCTGTTCCTTTGTGTAGACACCACTTGTGAACGGAATTCCTCCGTCATTTGTGATGTGAAGAATGACCTTGGACCCCACTGGTACTGAGATAAGTAGGTGCCCGTTGGCAAAGCCATTGTAGTTCGCGTCTAGATTTTCGCTCTTGTGGCCCATGCTTAAAAAGAGTTGGACGGTGTTCGCGGATGGATTGGCATCCATGATGGACGCGAGAGCTTGTTCCGCTGGACGTCCGCACGCGGTGAGCAACAGGGGAACGCCAACTAAGAGTGCTGCGACTTTCAGTTTTTTCCGCGGTCTCGTTTGCAATCACCTCACTTTGCCCTCTGTAGCTATAATTTCCCTCGAATTGAAATGTATACGCGGGAACGAAATATGGGCTAAAATTCTCGGTTAACAGGGGTTCTGGAATTTGCGTTACTTGATTAAAGTGAGTAGGCTGTCATCAAGAAGCATGGGTCTGTGTCCATACTGCCGCTCGTCTATGGGTTCGTCGATACACAGTCAGGAGGCGATTAGAGCATGAAAGCAGTGCGCATTGTCAGTCCTTGCAATCCACCGTCTGTCGAATTGACCGAGGTGCCGCGCCCGGAGAGTTGTGACGGAGATGCGCTCATTTCTGTGCATGCAGCGTCCATCAATCCGAGTGACGCGAAAAATGCCATGGGCTTTTTTTCAGAGACTCGATTTCCGCGCACTCCAGGTCGGGATTTTGCTGGAATCGTCGTTGACGGGCCAGCCAACTGGAGCGGGAAAGAAGTGTTCGGTATGCATGCCGAACTTGGATTTAAACGCGATGGAACGCATGCGGAATATGTGGTGGTTCCGTCCGCTTGCCTGGTGGAACGGCCGTCGCAGTTGCCAGCAGAGCAGGCGGCCGCTATGGGCGTGGTCTACAGCACCGCTTGGTATGGCGTGGTGCAGAAAGGTGAGGTCTGTGCTGACATGTCCGTGCTGGTGACGGGCGTCACAGGAAGCGTAGGACGAGCGGCAGCGGAAATTGCCGCGGCGCACGGGGCTCAGGTTTTTGGTACCATCCGCTCCGAAGCGGCGCGTCAAAGAGCACCCTTGCCCGTCCTGGCGGACATGGTCTCATTGGACGATCCCGCTTGGCCGACAAAGATTCGCGAATGGACCGGCGGTCGAGGAGTCGACGTAGTGTTTGATGCGGTGGGAGGTCCTCTCTTCAATCCCTCGCTGTCCTGCCTACGTCAGCGGGGGAAATATGTGGTTATCGCCTCTGCCGTTACGCCAAGTGTGTCGCTGAACTTAATCGATTTCTACCATCGAGAAGCGCATCTCATCGGTGTGGACAGTCTGAAATTAACTGCCGAGGAAACTCAGGCTGTGTTGACACAGGTCTCCACTTTGGTCTGCACAGGACGTTTGACACCGCCTACAGTTCATTGCTGCTCCTTCGAGGAAGCACCGCTCATGTATCAGCGGTTAGCTGCCGGAGAGGAGCATCGAAAATTGGTCTTGGTATCGGGTCGATGAGCGTCTTGAAACGCGGCGGTTCTTTTTGGACAGTACTTCTCGGTGCATACGTAGCGGGATTGGCTGGGACGATGGCACAGTTTGCTGATCCGCCCATTCTCCCAACACTCACCGCATATTTCCGCATTTCGTCTGCCACGTCTGGGTGGTTTATGTCCGTCTATGCCTTGGCGACTCTGGTGACCGCACTGCCCGCTGGCTTGGTTATCAAGCGGTTTGGAGAAAAACTAATGGGAGGAACGGGGCTTTGTTTGCTGGTCTTGGGTGAAGCGCTGTTTTGGTTCGAATTTTCGGCGCACTCTTTGACCGGAGTGCTCGTTGCGCGCGGACTGCAGGGGTTTGGTTTTGGCCTCGTCGCCGTGGCCGCACCTGCTTCGATTGCTGCTTTTATCTCCGAAAAGAGAATGTCGCTCGCGATGAGTATTTGGGCCACTTGGGTTCCATTTGGAAGTGTTCTGATGTTTTTGTTTGCACCTCTGTTGACCCATGATGGAGGCATCGCATCCCTATCGATTTTTCTCCTTGCGGCTTCTGTCGTTGCTTGCGCACTTTTTTGGGGTGCTATTCCCCGGCGCACAAAGGCATCTCTGAGATTGTCTCGACTGCCGTCAGAGTCAACCCCATCTCTTGCTGTGCTCATCCAGGCGTCATTTTCGGGCCGCCAGCGCATGATTTGGTGGGTGGCAAGTTCATTTGCTTGTTTTACGGTGGTGTTTTTCTCTTTCAATACCTTTTTGACTACATACTTGACGTCTAGGTACGCGCTGTCGCTGGTCTTTGCCAGTTCAATCGCGGCGGTGGCTAGTGTTGCCAATGCACTCGGCAACTTTCTTACTCATTTTGTGGCTAAGCGGTGGCGAAGGACTCTGTTTCTACTGCCCTCGTTACTACTTGCGGCGTCTTGGCTTGCTTTTGCTTGGGGGGATGTCGGGTGGAGTGTAACCGTCATTTTGTGGGTTGGCTTTGTCGGAGGTTTCATTCCCAGTCTCGTCTTTTCAGCGCCGCCTAGTCTGGCGCTCAGTTCGTCTTCCGTTCCACTGCTGACTGCAGTTGTGATTCTTGGCGAAAATATTGGCATTGTCGTCGGACCCGTCTTATTTGGGGCGGTGGCAGGCAAGTACGGCTTTGAACGAGCATTTCTCCTACTCATTCCTTTCAGCTTGTGGATGGGTGTCGGACTTTGGAGATTGTATCGTCAACAGAACGTTTCCCTATCTATCCATTCATGAGCACCATTGGGCTAATACAGACTATGGTGGAGGTTTTTTTTCGACTGCATCGGTGATATTGTGAAACCAATTGAATCTAGCCAATGGGAAGCAGGGGGCAACTTTCCGGCGACATCATCCGAAACTAGGCGGAGTGTGGCGGAGGTGACATCCTTGTCGTTTGCCAATTGTCGAATTTGTGGGAAACTCTTTTATCGGACGACCCGAGATATTTGTCTTGACTGTCGAACGGATGAAGAGGGAAAGTTTTTACGGGTAAAAAAGTACTTGCATGCGTATCCCAGCGCCACGATTGACGATGTCACATTGGGAACTGAAGTGGAGTTGAGGTTAATTATTCTCTGGATTGAGCAGAGGAAGTTGACTCTCGAGCAGAATCCAAATATCGTTCTTGAGTGTGAACGTTGCGGAGCAGACACAAGAACTGGACGCCTTTGCCCCGAGTGCCGCAGTGAGCTGCGGCAACAGCTTGTGCACCAAGATGAGCGGACTATGATGGGGGAACAGCCGTCTCTTGCCTCGGCAAAGTCCGAGCTTTCCGCTAAATATCACCTGTCTCGTCGCCGAGACAGGCGCTAGTCATCCCTGGCTTGCTAGGCCAATCGTCATGGTCGAGAGAATCGGGACTGTGTCGTTTTTGTTGTCGCCCACAATATTGGACGAATTAGGTCGTTGACAAAATTCGACCAGGCCACATATAATGAGGCCATGATAAGCTCTACAGTTCAGCAAAGGCCACACGCTCCGAGAGGAGTGTGTCAGGGTACTTTGTGAGGACTGTAGATTTTATTATAATGAGACGTATGCAGGAAAGAAAACAAGGTTTGCTTTTGCTTCTGGTATTATTAAGGCTTTGAATGTGACAGTCGGCTTCGAAGGCATAAAGGCGCAGACCTGCACATCAGGTTGTGCCTCCAGAGACGAGGTGGCCGACATCGACTGACTTCGCGAAGACGGGGTAGAATGGTGGATGGTGGTCGATGGGAAGGTTGGTGTTCGATGAATCGTTGCGCAGTTTTTATGGATGGAGGGTATATCGACAGTATTCACAAAGGTCTTGGAAGTCCACAAATTGATTTTGTGCAATTAGTCGAGAGAGCTACGGAGAATTGTCCATTATTGAGGGTGTATTATTACAACTGCCTTCCTTATCAATCACAAACTCCGACGGAAGTGGAGAAAAATCTCGTTTCCAGTAAACAGCGATTTTTTGCCGCAGTAAGCAAACTGCCTTACTTTACAGTTCGTGAAGGGAAACTGGCTTATCGGGGCCATGACCGGGAAGGTCGGCCGATTCTCGAACAAAAACGGGTCGATGTGATGCTTGCGACGGATTTGGTGATGCACTCCACCAAACATCTGATTTCGTATGCTATTTTGTTGGCAGGGGATAGCGATTTTATACCTGCTGTGGAAATTGCGAAGAACGAGGGTGTCAATGTCCACCTGTATTCCGTCGGTGGAGTCAGTGCGCGTCCTCATGATGAACTCATTATGGCGTGCGACCGACACACTATCATCTCACGAGAGGAATATTTAGCCTTTGAACGGCATGTCGGTTGACACAGGTCGACTTTCAAATGGGGTTCGGAGATGGCTGCTCGCTGTTCTGTTGGCAGCCATTTTTCTGGACGCCATGGATTATACCATTGCCAATACGGCTATGCCTGAGATTGTGCGCCATCTGGGCGGTGTTAGACTGTTCAATTTGGTTCTTGCGGTGTACACGTTATCTACGAGTTTGTTCCTTCCCTTGTTTGGGAGGCTTTGCGATCGGGTCGGACGCAAGCCGATGTTTCTGCTTGGACTGACCACGTTCCTTGTGGGTTCCATTCTGTCCGGTCTCAGTGCCAATATGGTGAGTTTGATTGTCTTTCGAGCCATTCAGGGGATTGGCGCTGGTGCGCTCGTACCAGTGACCCTAACGATTGTCGGAGACATCTACCAGGGGCAAGCGCGTGGTCGCATCCAGGGAGTCGTGAGTGCGGTTTGGACAAGCGCTGCGTTGCTTGGTCCTCTCGCAGGTGGGATACTCGTTGAGACTGTCGGCTGGAGGTATATTTTCTTTTTGAACATCCCCATATCAATTCCCGCACTGTTCTTATTTATTCGCTTCTATCCAACGAAGCGCATTCTGCAAACATCCTCCTCTTTTGACTTGCCTGGCTTCTTTTTGTTCACTGCACCGACGCTCGCGATGTTGTTAGGATTTATTTCTTTGGGTTACCCAGAAACGATTCCCACGGAAATGTCGTGGATACTGATTGCCTTGTCTGCCTTTGCCTTTTTCTTTACGGTGCGACACGGTCTTGATCGCCGAGAGGCATTCTTCCCAAGTTTTTTGTTTCGTCAGCGAATGGTGTGGGTGTCCAATTTCACCACGTTTTTGGCTACCCTGTTTATTGCTGGTGTCGAAATTTATACACCTCTTTGGATCCAGGGCGTCTGGAGGGAAACTCCAGTTGTATCGGGGTTATGTTTGGTGCCCGTATCTGTCTGCTGGACTCTCGGTGCTATTTGGAGTTCGCGCCTTCTTGCAGGACGGAGCATGCGCGTGCCGGTTTATCTCGGTGTTGGGCTTGTGTTTCTTTCCGCCACAGGGATGTTGCTCTTGCAGGTGGACAGTCCACTCATTCTGCTCGTGATGTGGCTGAGCGTCGGCGGATTTGGGATGGGTTTATGCACCACCATATTTACAGTTGTCATTCAGTCCGTGGTCGGTGATGAGCTGCGGGGGACTGCTACCTCCTCCAACACTTTTATGGTGTCGGTTGGCCAAACATTCGGTGTGGGACTGTGCGCGTGGATGTGGAGTTCCACGTTGGCACGCCAAAGTGCGCGCGTGCATGGCGTATCCTTAGAGACGGTGCGACGCTTTCTGTCCGTTGCCTCTGAGGCGCCGGCCCAATCCGTCATCAAAAGTGTCGTCTATGCAGTGTCTTCCGCACTGCACCATGTCTATATTGTGACGTTCGTCGCAGCCGCTTTGGCCGTGCTCTGTGCCTTGTTCATTCCCTCGCGCCAGTTGTTTTCTCATGACCAGTCGGAGAATCACGGATAGTCACCGTCTCAGACAATCTGCTGACCTTTCGCTAAAGTCGGGTTTTTGGACGCGGGTCACATTCCGGGTTTGTCGGTGGGCTGGACGTCTTTGTCTTCTTTTTTTTGCCTAGACAAGTTTTTCATGGAGTGACTCATTTTTCGGTGGAAATACACGTAGGCGACAATGAGAATGGCCGCGATTGCAATGGCTGGAATCAAGTCTGTGCGCCAGTTGCGAATGACGATGCCGACGAGGGCAGCTAGTGCTCCACCAGCCGCTAAAAAAGTGGTCGTCCAAACGGCGGACATAACTAAGATGATTGGGATGAATACGCGCAATCGCACCTTTTGAATACCAGCGATATATGGGACAATATCTCGGGCCACAGGAATATAGCGCGACACAATGAGTGTCAAAATGGTGTACTTTTCGAACAAGATTTCGCTTTGCTCCAGCCGCTCGGGAGTCAGAAACACGTATTTTCCATATCGGAGGATGACGGAGCGGCCTAGAGTTCGACCGATGACATAGGCTATCATGGCCCCGGAAAACGTACCTAAAGTCGTAGCGACAATCATCCAAGGCAGTTGCAGATGGTCTGCACCGCTCCGCCACAAAGCGCCAGCCGTCGTCAGAGTTGTTTCGCCAGGGACGATGAGAATGAGATATTCAAGTAGCAGCATGGCATACAGGCCAACGTATCCATATTCGGTAATCAGTCGTGTGATATCGCTCAATGCATCGGTGCCACCTTCCCGAGTCGGGTACGTTCCCTTAGGATAACAGAGATTGCTCCTACTGCGTAGCTTTAGAGACAAGTTGAAAAAGAGTGTCACAAAGTCCTCATACCCTCGTTTCATCAGTCGTCGTCTGCGTGTCTATGCTGTAAAGAAGAGTTCGGACGCCCGTCATTCGCGCTTCGGTCTCTGTGATATGCGACTTCTTGGGACAATTCATGGTATATTCAAATCGGTGTGCTTTCCATAACTTTGGTGTACGGTCGTTGTATTTCTGGTCTCGGGCACACGGCCGAGCGTTTTAGGGAGACAAAAAGAGTGTGGACAAGGAGGAAGTAGAACGTGCATTCCTATTGGTTTTGGATTGGGTCGTTTCCGGTCCGGTCTTATAGTACGATATTCGCCGCAGCATTCTTGCTCGGCTTTGGAGTAACTCTGTACTTTGCAAAAACTCGAGGTAAACCTGGCGATGCAGAACACTGGTGGAATTTGGCGCCGCTCTGTTTGCTGGGCGGTATCGTCGGTGCGCGCGTATGGCAAGTATTCTTCTTTGACTGGCCTTACTACAGAGCACATCCTGGCCAAATCCCTCTCATCTGGCATGGAGGATTGTCCATTCAGGGTGGTATCGTCGGAGCTTGTGCGATTGGATATTGGTATTTGAGACGGCACAAGTTAAGCTTTTGGCGTTTTGCCGATCTCGGTGCACCTGGCATCCTGCTTGGTCAGAGTATCGGTCGTGATGCCGACTTTATGAATGGCAGTGCTTACGGCGCTCCAACTCATCAAGGCTTTGGTATTGTCTTTCCGCCAGGCACGCTGGCTCATGCACAATATGGTTCACATCCGCTGTGGCCGGCGGTCATTTGGGAAGGCCAAGCGGATGTCATTCTTTTTGCCGTACTCTTGATTCTCATGCAGCGAAAAAAAGGTTGGCCTCCTGGATTTGCCATTGCCTATTACTTAGTGGCTTACGACACGCTGCGTTTTTTCATCGAGATGTTGCGTGGGGACTCCCCGCGATTTGCGTTGGGATGGGACGCTGCTCAGTACACCGCATTGCCGATGATTGCCATCGGGATCGTCATTTGGATCTATGGATTTCGCAAGAAAAGACGTGTCTTGCTTGATGGAAGTGAAGTGGAGGATTTTACGAAGAACTCCGATGAAGATTCGACCGAGCAGTAAGCTTGCCATTCTGTCTCTGTATTCCCATGGCGAAGGCGAGCCGTGCCCACGTGCATGAAGAAGGTGCTTCGAAGCAATGCTTCGTTTTGCAGTGGATGGCTTTTGGTGCCTTCGCCTTGACGGGTGGAATTTGCATCATCCAGAAGGAATTTGTGCGAATGCGGCGAAGTAGTGCAGTGATAACTCAGTTGAAATGATGTGAAATTTGATTTGGATTGACGGTCGCATGCAGTCTATCCTTGCATTTGTTGGACTGTTGGAGAACCGTGTTCTTGTTGGTGCAATAAGGCGCCGCTTCGTGAATGGTATTGGAGGGAGACAGAATGACCGACGACAATCATCAGGTCTTTCCCGAGCGACTTGTTTCTCATGGAACCACAGATGTCTTGTGGATGCTGGAAGAACTTAAAAACTATGAGTGGTTAGAGCAATGTACCGTCAAAGCTATGGAGAGTCAATCGGTACTGCAATTGATGGAGAACGTTCGCGCATTGTTTCTGGAACGGTTTGATTTTGACAGGTTTGGAATTCTCCTCGGTGCCTTTAATGACCGCTATTGTGTCATTCACGAGTTAGTCACCCGGGACGGAGTGGAACCTATTCCAGTTGGCTCACTCATGATTGTTAAAAATACCGGTTTGGAGTGGGTTTATCGACATCAAGTGCTGCATTACAACCCGGACTTAATGTCTCATCCCGAATTTGTGGAAGACGAAGAAATGGTTCGGCTTGGACTTCGCAGCATGTTCGCATTCCATTAGTCTTCCAAAAATCTGTGTTCGGAGTCATGACGTTAAAAATATCCCATGCGGATTTCTATTCGCCTGCGGACTTGCGACTGATGGAGAAAGTGGCTCTGCGCCTCAGTGTTTTTCTCCATTCTGCGAAATTAGTCTATGAATTGCGGCAACAGGCATACACGGATGCTTTGACGGGAACGTTGAATCGTCGCTTTTTGAGCGAGTTGGAGGAAGTTTCTAAATCCTCAGGCGGTAGTGGTGTTCTCGACTACTTAGAGCAACACGCTGGGTTTTCCTTTGAGGAGAGCGAGGCAGTTTCCGTTCTTTTTGTCGATATTGACTCGTTTAAGTCGATGAATGACGAATATGGTCACGCGATGGGAGACAAGTATCTCTTTGAAGTAGCCAAACTCCTGCTTGGGTCCGTTGACAAGAAAGGTTTTGTCGTTCGCTATGGTGGGGATGAATTTATCGTTGTACTTCCAGGAGTACCCTTGCATGAAGCAGAGCAGCATGCACAATTACTCAGGCAACGGATGAAAGCCGGCGAGTTTGTGGTCGATTTGCGCGCAAGTTCGATAACCTTCGATACAACGTTGTCCATTGGCTGTGCATCGGGTCAGTGGTCAGAGCTTTCCGATATTCTAAAACGCTCGGATGAAGCGATGTACGTGCGAAAACAAGGTGCGGAGACCCTCGAACTTCTCCGCGGAGAGAGTACTGGTCGACTGATGTGACGTTTTTTTGGTTCTAGTCATCCTCGGTGTCGTTCGTGAGCACGATAGTCAACGTGAAATTGGTTGACAGCGCCGCACTCAGGGCACTGGAGTTGGACACCAAGTCCTACAACACCCTCGTCATTTGCAGCGGATGTTACGGAAATAGTCGCCGATACTTCATGTCCGTGACCAATGTATAAATTTCCGCAAATGTCGCCTGCCCATGACATTGTATGCCCACAAAGGTGGCAACTGTGTTGGTTGTGGATTTCTGGCACGTGATTCATCCTCTCAGACTTTCTCCAGTTAATGCCTAGTGTATCTTACCTAGGTATTTTATATCCGTCTTTCTTTGTCTAACACTCCCTTTCTTCGTCATGACATGTTCGTGGTTGGCTTCTTGAGAACGGTGACAAAAGCCACGGGTGCAATCAGTGCCGTAATGGCCGCTACCAAGAGAATACCGTCGGCGAGCTCCTCTGGAAGTAAATGGAGAGACACGCCGAGTTGGGCGGCCGCCGCGATCAGCGACAGTCTTGCAGATAGCAGACAACCAGCCGCCAAGGATGCGCGCTGACCGTGTTTCTTTGCTAGCATGAGTGCGGGAATGATTTTTGAGAGTACGGCAATCACGAGCAGGAGCGGCAACCAAAGAAGTGCGTCTCTCGACTGAAACGTTCGTAAATCGAAGTCCATACCGACAGACAAGAAAAATAGTGGTATGAGAAAACCGTAGCCAAGGCCGTGACTGTATTCTCGGATTCGAGACTTTTCTCGACTTGGGAGTGCGGCTACTAGCATGCCGATGAGAAAACTTCCGAGTATTGGCTCGGCGCCCGTTGCGTCCGCCAGTAGACAGGTGGTTCCCAAAATAGCTAGTATTGCTCTGAGGCGAGCTTTGGCGTCGCCAGCCCATGCTCGGACTTTAGGAAAACGCTGAATGGCTCTGAGTACCAGATAGAGGATCGCGGTGAAAGGAAGAATGGCCAGCGTCCGCAGCGTCATACCGGGGCCGTCTCCCGATACGTGGCCGACGAATACCGATAGAAGAACCATCGTTAAAAAATCCGATAAGAGTGCTGTCGTCAAAATGGCTTGGCCGTAGGACCCGTGCACTAAATTCATCTCTTCGAGTACAGGTAATACCACGCCGAGAGACGTGGTGGTAAACAAAAGGCATAGGTAGTATGGGTTGGCGGAATGTGCAAATAAGGTTACGAAAGTATTCGAAAGTAAGAATGAGATGAGGAACGTCGAAAAAAACAACAGAGAGCCAACCCAGATAGGACTTCTCTGACTTTCGGACGCATTTTTCGGTGGGACTTGCTCTTTGCGCTGAAAAAGCATGGTAGTTAGGTCGATTTCCAGACCGGATACGTACATCAGGAAGAGAAGTCCAAACTCCGCCAAATGATTGATCCAATCCCGTAACGCGTCAGATAAAGGAATCCATCCCGTCTGCAGAAGAATACCAAAGAGTAGGTATGATACAGTAGTGGGAATTCGAAGTACAGGAATTCGACTGGTCAAGAGACTAAATGCATATCCGGTTGCAAGAATCAACAGAAAGGATGCCGTGGTCGAATTCATTTCAACACCTCACCTCACTCTAGTGCATGGTATGTCCTTCTGGGACAAAACATCCCCGAACGTTTTGTGCACTAGGTCGGAAGAACGCTATGCGAAGCGAAGTGTGTGAAATGGTCGTCTAGAGGTGTCGGACATGCTCAGTGTGGGATGAATAATTGATACAATTGTTGGCTAATCATGGCAAATGTGATACAAATAAAGATAGGGCGAATATATTTGACCCCGTGTCGGATGGCCACTTGAGACCCTGTGAAGGCACCTATCATCATTCCGGCACCGAGGATGAATCCGTCGGCATACGCCACATCTCCTGCGATAACAAAGGTCAGAAGAGCACCGATGTTAGAGGCAAGATTGACGGACTTTGCATTGCCGGATGCCTGGATGTAGTCGAATCCGAGCAAGAGAAAGCTTAAAATGAGAAAGGAGCCAGTGCCAGGTCCAAAAAATCCGTCATAGAACCCAAGCAGTGCCGATGCAACACAAGCACCCATAAAAGTGGCTTTACGACCTTCGATATAGGTGTTCACGGTACCTAGGCGCCTGCGTACTATCGAGTAGGCTGCGACCACGACGAGCATGATGACGACAATCGGCCGCAAAAAATCGGGAGATATGTGCCGAACCACGGTCGCACCTAAAATGGCTCCCACAAAACCGAACGGCACTAACCAGCGGATTAAGCGGAAATGCACATGTCCGGTTCGGGCGTAGTTCGTAAAACTCGTTACAGCAGACATGGTACCACCAAGTTTATTGGTTCCAAGCGCAATCGTGGGTGGTAATCCCAGAAGCAGGAGAGTGGGTAGCGAAATGAGTCCGCCTCCGCCGACAGAGGAGTCGATGAATGCTGCGACGAATCCAAACAACAGCAAAATTGAATCCGTGACCCAAAATGTGTGCACAAGAGCCCTCCTGAGGGGAGACATGGGGCAAACATTCGTTGCGAACCTCATTGTAATCGACGGTTGCGTATGGGGCAATGCAATTTGACATGCGTGACTGGACATTCTAACGTAGACGACACTCTGTGTTCTCGAAAGGGGTAGAATTGCATTGAAAGATTGGTATGAAGCTTTGGAGTCCTATTTTCCAGAGAGTGAAATGAAGCATCGCGGACAAATGGAAGAGCTTCTTGAAAAGCATGAAGCGTACTTTAAACATGTTACGGACGATGTTGTTGTGACGTACGCAGACTTCCCCGACTGTGTCTTCATTGATTATCTCTTGGTCAAGCCAACGGCACGCGGCCGCGGAGTTGGGGGAGCTGTTCTGGATGCGTTTAAGCGCAAAAATAAAATCATCATTGTTGAAGTGGAGCCAGAAGAGGCTGAGGATGCAGATACCGTTCGGCGTGTGCGGTTTTATGAGCGGCATGGCTTCGTCCGCGCAGATAGAATCGATTATGTGCGGGAGACACAATCCGGTGAGCCGATTCCAATGGACATTTACTATTGGAGCCCGGCAGATGTCTCCGAAGAGACTATTCTTCAACAGATGGCCACGATTTATCAAGAAATACACAATTTCAAAGCCAGTAAGTATTATCGTAAACCTTTAGCGGACTCGGACGACGTCTTGACCTTGAAATCTTTAGACTAGTTTTATGCGGTTTTCCTTGGAGCAACTTGGTTTCGGGGCGCCGTCGCGTCTTTTAGGTGGCTTGGAGAACCGAGAGTGGGGGAGATACTGTGTCGGATATTCAGTCTATGCAACAGAAACTAGGGAGAGTATTGCAGGTGACCGCAGAGAGAATGGTTGGACAGTCTCTGGTCACACGTCACGCATTTGCAGCATGCCTGGCCGGGGGGCATGTGTTGTTCGAAGATGTTCCTGGTACTGGTAAGACGACCTTGGCCCTCACTCTCGCACAAACGCTCGGACTGACTTTCCGGAGAATCCAAGGGGCTCCGGATTTGTTGCCGAGCGACGTGACAGGAACCATGATTCTCCAACCAGGCACGGGTACTTTTGAATTTCGACCAGGACCAGTTTTCACTCAGCTCTTGTTGATGGATGAAATTAATCGTGCCACGCCGCGAGCGCAGTCCGCACTGCTCGAAGCGATGGCTGAGCGCCAGGTTTCTGTAGATGGTGAAACAAAGTCCTTACCACGCCCATTTTTTGTGCTGGCAACCGCCAATCCCGTAGAGTCACAAGGAGTATTTCCGCTTCCTGAGGCACAACTCGATCGATTTTTGGTTCAGCTAAAACTCGGATACGTGACTGAGACCGAGGAAATAGAGATGGTCAGACGGCAAGAAAGCGGTCGTGGAGGTATTGTTTCTTCTGTGATGACGGCGGATGAGCTTATCCTTGCTCAGCAACTGCTTTCTAAAGTAACTATTGCAGACGATGTTTTGCAGTATTTAGTTCGAATGTGCCGAAAGACTAGAGAGCGCTCGGACGTAATGCTCGGAGCCAGTCCACGTGCCGTGATCGCACTGACAAAATTTTCGCAAGCATTGGCTATGCTTGAAAATCGCGACTTTGTCACACCCGATGATGTCCGTGAAGCGTGGTTTCCAGTGTTGCGTCATCGACTGCGCTTGGAGTCTTGGGACATTGATCGCGGCAGCGTAGCTGCTGAAAAAATACTTCAGCAAGTGTTGGATGCTGAGCCGGTTCCGTCAGAATTTGTGGAGGCAAAGTGAGGTGTCATCACCATGTGGTTCTGGGCCTTTCCAGTCTTCATTCTTCTTGCCATCGCCATGTGGCCCGATTTTTGGCATCACGTCGTTCGCAATCAGTTAAGCGTCTCTGCCAGTCTCGACCAGACCGTTTGTGCTCCGGGTAGCCCTGTGAGCATGAAAATTATTGTAGAAAATCATTCTTGGCTGCCCCTCCCTTTTATTCAACTGGATTTGAAACTGCCCGAAGGTCTTTCTTTTGAAATGTCGCAAGTGAATCAGACTATGGAGTTTGTCACCCATCTTTGGCCAAATCAAGAGGTTGAACTCGCGTGCAAAATTTATGGTAGCCAGCGCGGACCGTTTTCCTTGCGCGAGACGGCTCGCGTTCAAATTCACGATGGGTTCGGCTTGCGCGTCATCCCACAAACACCTTCGTTAGATGCTGAATTGTGCGTTATGCCACCCATACTCCATGGCCAACAAGAGGCGGTTCCCGCCTTCGCAGTCGACGGACAGCGCGAAATCTTGCGCTGGCTGTTTCCGGATGAATCGCGGTTCCGCGATGTTCGGCCTTACATTCCGGGCGATCCGGTCAAGTCTATTTCCTGGAAGGCCTCTGCACGAACGGGAGAGTTGTGGACCAAGCAGTTTCTGTCTTCGACGGAGGCGGATTATACCCTTGTTATCAATGCGCAAATGGCGGATCCTTATTGGATGGGATATAACTCCGATGTTTTCGACCGGCTGTGTTCTGTAGCTGCAGGAATGGCATATCGCCTGCAGAGCGAAGGTGGCTCGTTAAAATTTGCTACCAATGCACTCCTGAAAGGCAGCGGAACGCGTTCCTGGTATGGAGTGCAGACTGCCTCGTCCCTGCGTGTGTTGTTAGCACGGTTACGTCCATACCCTGTCCAGTCTTTCGACACACTACTGCCGATGGTATTGAATCAAGCTAGTGCGCGAGAACCCATTGTCGTCATTGGAATCTTTTTCACTAAGAGCCAGCGGAGATCCATGGATCGACTGCGTCAGAGCGGGAGACCCATCGTTCTTATCGAAGTGCCAGTGTCGGATATGATCGATGATTTAGTTTCTCCTCCGGACGAACGAGAGCTAACAAGTGAGGGATTGCCCCTTGATGCCGGGGCTAGTCATGCGATGGCTAGTCACGCGCTGTGAGCGGTATCATGGTACACATCGTCGTGTGTCACTGCATCGTGTAGGAAGTGGCTGTGAGTACGTTGTGTGTGAGTGCCTGTGAGTGCGACTCACAGCGCGTGAAGCTGGACAATCTCGAGAGATGCTGAACGAGTGGTTGCATTGCATGTTCGCGTGAGAATGACAGGGCTGATTGTAGCCCTTGCATTGCCTCGCCAGACATTCTCGTGGGAGGTGCAAGAGTGTTGAGTTCAAGTCCAACTCCCGACAAGCCGATGCCCGCATGGAATGGATTTTCTCCTTTGGTGAAGCTGGTTCTCGGAGTGTTAAGTGTTGGCTCTTGGGGACTATTGTATCTGGATGTGACCCATCGAAGTCCGCTGCTGTCGGTCACTCTCTGTTTGATGTTCTGTGTCATGGGTGTCGTTACAGCAGCGCTATTGCGGCTTAGTGCGTCGCATGGGCGCCTGCGCCCATTTCAAACAGGAGGACTGTCTGCCATCGTGGCCATCGCGGCTGTCGGTTTCGCCTTTCATAACATCGGATTGGCTGCGGCGGGAATCGTCATACTGTTGTTGGCTTTAATGCGTTTGCAAAGACTGTGGACACCACGAAGTATTCTGGCAGAAAATCGTCTGCAAATCGGCATTGATGCAGTGCTCGGTATGATGGCTATGGTCTTTGCGTTGGGTGATGCGCCGAATTTTGAATTGGCGCGTTTAATTTCTGCACTGACCGTGCTCGTTGTCTTAATGCGGCTCAGCGTGTCATGGCATCTGTCGGGCAGTCAACTGCAGGGTTCGGGCAAATTTGTAGCCTGGACCATTGCCGCGATTGTCTTGTTTGGGTTAACTTTGGTGGTCGCTACTCCCTATGTCATCTGGGGTGTCATCGGAGGCTTAGGAGCGGCTGTCTTCTATGTGTTGGGTCCCGTTCTCGAATATGTTGAACATGTCATCGCATTGCTAGTCGCGAGGATAGAGGGGCACATTCGGCATATCAGCCCCATCCATAGCGTAGAAAGCGAGTTGTCCAAACACGGTCATAAGGCTGCCTCTGGGAGCACCAGTCACCCGTGGGTTGGCATCCTATTTATGTTGATTTTGGTCGCCATGTTAGTGTATCTACTGTGGCGCTCTAAGAAAAAATTTCTGCAAGTCCCGCCACGTCGGGTCAATCGCCTTGTTTCGGTGACAAGACGGTCCCTCCAAGTCCGCAAGGCGAAACAGTTTGTTGCCACGGACAATGAAATTCGGCTGAAAATGCAGAGTTGGCTTCGAGAACGCGCTTCAAAGGACGAAGACAAGGACAAAATTCAGGACACAAGGACGATTCGCGCTATGTGGACGGAAAGCGCTCCAACAGACCGACCCGACGCATCCGTTTTGTCTTTGGAGGAATATGAACGCGTGCGTTACGGGTCGTATGACCACAATTCTTGAAGAACCGCTGGATTGTGCGTGAATTTTGCACACGGTGACAAAGCAGTCATGGTTGCACTTGCCTTCGTAAGGATGCATTGGCTTCGTAAGGATGCATTGGCTTCGTAAGGATGCATTGGCTTCGTAAGGATGCATTGGCTTCATACGGGTGCGAAACTTGAGTCAAGAACTTTCTATATTCAGTAGGTAGCGTTTGAGTTCCAGTCCACCGCCATACCCGCCTAGTCCACCGCCATGGGACACAACGCGGTGACAAGGCACGATAACGGGTAGTGGATTGGAACCGTTTGCTGTTCCGACGGCACGAATCGCGGTGGGACGCGCAATCAAAGATGCAAGCTGAGAGTAGGACACTGTTTCGCCATAGGGTATTTCGAGCAGCGCTTTCCAAACAATTTGTTGAAATTCTGTACCGTGATACGCGAACGGAAGGTCGAAGTGCTTGCGCGTGCCAGCGAAGTACTCTCTGAATTGCAGTACATAAGGCGACAGGTACTGCTCATCCTCGACGGTCGTCCAACCTTCCGGGTAGTGACGGTCTGCATAGCGCTCAAAGTGTTCATCCAGCACATTGGGCAATCTCACATAAAAGAGTCCCCGTTCGTTCGCCACCAGTTGAAAAGGTCCCATCGATGTGCTGAGTGTCGTGTGGACGAGCGTGATTGGCATATGGTTCGCACCCCTTTCACAAGGAAGTTGAGTCGTCCTCTCATCGAACAAAGAAGGGCTCGGCTTAAATCCATCCTAAACGGATCGACACGAGAGGGAAAGAGTGCATGCGTACAAGAGTGTGCCGATCCGCTATGTTGTCCAACATTATGTCTGCTTGTGCTCACCCTGCGTTGGGTCAGAGTGCATTGTGAGCGCCGCTATCAGCCGCAATGTGCGTAGCCAGACGTACGTGCTTCCAGAGAGAACTGCCGCACATGCGACGTCGAACAGGGAAAATGACACAACTCGATAGACCAACGTGCCAGAGATGTTTAAGGAATACCAGAGTAGCGCGTAACGCAACGCAAAAAGGACGAGTGGAAGCGTGACAGCTCCGGTCAGGAATCGCAGCCATAGTCGACTTTTCATTTGCGGATAGATGTCGTTCAAGTCCTCTAGACGCAGACCGTAGCGCACCACACGATAGAACCAGACTCCAAGAATGAAGACGGTGGTAGCAATGCTGAAGACAAATGGCCAAAGTGCCAGGTGTAAGCTTACCCTAGACTTGGCCAGTGCGTGAGCGGGCCATTTGGATAGGTCTTTGACAAACACTGCGGGGTTTGGATTGCCCAGTCCCTGGTAGGGCTGCCACAAAGGGCGATTCTTGACCCCCCGATTGAATGCGTGAGGGTGCTTGAGAGCCAGTTCATAGAGCAAGCGGTTGGCGTTCGCTGGCAAAGGGTGGCCAGTTTGGGCGACGTGCGCTGCGTCTGCGAGTGCAAAGAGTGCTGCGAACGTTGGTGATGCCAAGGAAGTCCCTTCAACTCCACCGAGAAAACCACGAGTGTCTGAGATGAATACTCCAGGATTGCCTCCAAACCACACAACGTCTGGAACCTGGCGATAGAGCAAAGGACGCCCTGCCGCTTGCCGCTGCAGAGGAGAAGCAAATGCAGTCCAGACAGCCGGGCCCTGCCCTTCCCAGGGAGTAGGCTCCAAGGATTTGCCCACGAATTGACTGGCACCGACGAAAACAGCTTGAGGAGCAATTGTGGCAGAACTAACATGGCCCGGCTGGTCGCCGGATGCCAAGAACAATGGATAGTGGCTGGCTGTCCATAGAAGCATGGCGCGACTTCCGAAAGTTCGCTCTTGGAGAAGTGGATTGTGGGACATGAGCGGTTGAATGCCCTGTTCCACCGAAGAACTGAGAACGTTCACATGAGCGTTGTGGAGAAGTTGTTTCAGTCGAGCCAGCGTGAGTGGATAAGGAACACCGGATTGATGGATGTCAATCAAGAGCAAGTTCGCTCGCGGTGCCACTACGTGAGCCCATTCGGCATCCAGCAGCGCCTCCGAATTAGGCCGAATCACTTGCGATGAGCGGGAGAGTGCATGAAGTTGACCGTCTGTCCAGATGGAGACGTGATTGGGGTACATCAACTCGGGTTCTTCAGCTGCGAATGCTTTACAAAATGCTAGGTAAGCTGGCATGCTGAAATCAGCGTCGGTCTCAAAAAGTCCAATCGTCTCGCCTTGCCCATATCGGCCTTCCTGTTGCGCTCGCCGGAAATGCATTTTTTGCAAAAAGCTTAACGGCGTGAGGCTTTGAGTGTAAACTTTGAATTTCTTTGCCGTCGTATAAGTGGGGAAAGAGGGTGCAGCTTGAATGCCTGTCCCGCCGCCATAGACACTGTCACTCCAAAGATTGAGACCATCACTAAGGGCCGTGAAATAGCCGAACAGCAAGAGTACAGCAAAGAAAGCGAAAAATCGCAGCCGCAATCGGCTCATCTGCAATAACCTCCGAGCTTGGATATACTCGCCATTATACTCGATGCAATGCCCGTGTGTGGGCTACTGACAGAGGAGACGATTTCACTGAAGACGAGAATTACACAACTACTTCACATTCATTACCCTGTCCTTCAGGGAGGATTGGCGCATTTAGCGCACGCGGATCTCGCTGCCGCCGTTTCCAACGCGGGTGGACTGGGTCAGGTGACCGCCACGTCCTTGGCTAATCCAGAGGAGCTTCGGAAAGAAATTAGGGACGTGAAACGGTTGACGCAGCGGCCGTTCGGGGTCAACTTTGCGATTTCCGAGTATCGCGCCATCGACTCTATGCTGAAGGTAGCACTGGAAGAACAAGTTCCGATTGTCACTTTGACAGGTGGCAATCCGGCGCCTTTGATGCCGCTTCTCCGTCAATCTGAAACCAAGGTGCTGGTACTCGTTAGTTCCGTACGCCAAGCAAAACACGCGGAAGAACTAGGTGCGGATGCGGTGATTGCCGTCGGCCAAGAAGGAGGAGGTCACATTGGGCGGGACGATGTCGGTTCCCTCGTCTTGACCGCGTCCGTGGTCGACGCAGTCTCTATTCCAGTGGTGGCGAGCGGTGGCTTCGCAGATGGGCGCGGTTTGGTCAGTGCCCTGTCTCTGGGCGCAGATGGGATAGAAATGGGCACACGCTTTGTGGCGACGCAAGAATGTCGAGCCAGTCAGGCCTATAAAGATGCACTCTTGGCAACCCCGGCAGATCGAACCAAAGTCGTTCAGAGGAGCGTGGGAACACCGGCGAGAGTACTACCTTCCGCATGGGTTCAAAAAATTCTGGAGGTAGAGCAGGAGCAGCCAGAGAAGCACATTTTGTATCCACTGGTCGCACGTGAAAACAATGTTGTGGCCGCCATCGAAGGCCGTATGCAAGAAGGGTATGCGTACGCGGGGCAGTCGGCAGCTTTCATTCACGATATTCCTGCCGTCTCTGAGTTGATGCAGCGGTTGATAGCCGAAGCTTATCGGAGCTTCGACCGGATTGACCATGTTATGAACGAATGACGTGCTCTTTTCAGAAAGATCCATCGATCCTGTCCGACAGCGGTCGACGGCGGTCGCGTTCCTTCGCAAATCTTTGTGGAATGTCGGGTCTTACATGGTAGGGATTTGGCAGGGCGTGTCGTATTAATAAATTTGGTGCGGTTGCGTGCCGAATTTTGCAGATCGACACGGATTGGGGTTGTGATGGTTGCGTTCCGTTTCTCGGTTGGCAGCTTCCATTTTAGCGGCGCTTTTTTGCGCATGGCCGCTGCACGGCGTGGTCCGTGCGGATTCACTTTCGCAAGACAAGAATCTGTTGCAACAACTACAACAGCAGTCTCAAGCCATTTACGAGCAGATTTCAAAAGAGAAAGCGACGGAAAACGTGGATGAAAGCAAGTTGACAGAATATCGGAATTCCTTGGAGAATGTTCAACATGCCATGACGGAGAATGCTGCCCAAATGCAGTCGCTCCAGTCGCAAATTCAGGCGCTCCAAGTGCAAATCCACGCTACGGATGTCAAGTTGGCGAGTTACAGGACAGACCTCGAGGCGAGGTTGCGTCTCATGTACGAAGACGGAAATGTTCAGTACTTGGAAGTCATCTTGCATGCGACCAGCTTTAACGACCTGTTGAATCGGTTGCATGGGCTGGCAGTGATATCGCAAGAGAATAAAGATTTGTTGCAACAAGTTCAACAACTACAACAAGAACTTGCCCAACAAAATGCGCAGAAGGCAAAGGCGTATCAGACACTCGCTAAAAAACACCAAGAGCTAAAAACTTTGCAACAGACGGATGCTATCCTCGCGGCGGATGAAAAGGCTACCTTAAAAGCAGCTCAAACATCAGTGGCGGCTGCAGAGGAGAAACACGGTTTGTTGGAAAGTCAGATTCATTTGACGCAATCGCAAATTCAAGAGATTCAATTGCAGACAGAAGAAGCCAATGCCCTCATGGAGAATAAGTCCTATGTTGCCGAGACGGCAGCTCAAATGAAGTCAGCGCCAGTGCACCAATTGATTGCTTACGCCGAAAGTTATTTAGGAGTGCCGTACGTCTGGGGCGGGACAAGCCCGAGCGGCTTTGACTGCTCTGGATTTACGCAATATGTTTTAGCTCATTTTGGAATTGATATTTATCGGACTTCAGAAGAACAGTTTGCTGAAGGGGTGCCTGTATCTGAGAATGATTTGC
The DNA here is from genome assembly GCF_024706985.1 of Alicyclobacillus sp. SP_1. Lineage (GTDB taxonomy): Bacteria > Bacillota > Bacilli > Alicyclobacillales > Alicyclobacillaceae > Alicyclobacillus_I. Next base: position 97,856 of record NZ_JAMCCX010000050.1, read on the forward strand.
AACCGGGTGACTTAGTCTTTTTCACCACGTATGCTCCAGGAGCTTCCCATGTAGGCATCTACATCGGCAATGGGCTCATGGTAGATGCGCAGGATATGGGCGTGAGTATTGACAGTGTGTTCAATTCGTATTGGGGACCAAAATATCTCGGAGCACGTCAGATGTTCAATCCGTAATGTAGCTTTACCTCAAGTGCCCTTTGCGAGATGGAATCTTAAAGGTTCCCGTCTGACAGGCGTTGCGGGTGGCGCTTTGGTTTCGGCTTCAATTGCGATGCGCGATATGTCAACCTCTTCTCATCAGTCGGATGGTTTGTAGCGGCTGATTTTTGATGCAATGAGACCCGCTCAGAGAACGGGTCTCATTTCGGAGGGTGTTTAAAGCACTCCGGTTTTAGAGAATACGCGCTGAATATCTCCTTTTTTAGATCATATCCTTTTTTAAATCATATCAAGCCAATCATTCTGGTGCTAATTCGCTGTCCAAACATCCTTCGCATAGCGTCCACTGGCAAGAAGTCGTTCGAACCAGTTTTGAGCCTCCTGCTCTCCGACACCGCGAACAGCCTGATACTCTCTGCGTAGTTCCATTTCTACATCCGGAGCCATTTTGCTGCCATCTCCACACACGTATAAGCGTCCTTCGCGTTCCAGAATGTCCACAATTTTGTCGGCATCATGAGCCATCCGGTGCTGGACGTATGTCTTCTGCACTCCTGCCTCACGTGAGAAGGCGATGTGCAGTGTAACAACACCGCTCGCTTCGAATTGTTCGAGTTCTTCCCGGTAGATGTAGTCCGATTCATTGCGACAACCAAAGTAAAGATGCGCTTCGCCAAGTTGTTTCCCCTGCTGTTTGGCCATGGCTCGCGCTTGCAGAAAGCCACGGAAAGGTGCCAGTCCGGTGCCGGGACCGACCATGATGATTGGGCATAAAGGGTCATCCGGAAGTTGAAATCCAGATTCGGGTGTCCGAACGAATACCACAATGTCGTCACCCGCTTTTCGATCCGCTAAGTAATTCGAAGCGACGCCACGATATTCGCCGCGGTCGCTCCAGGACGGACTTCGGACAACGGCAACCGTGATACTGGCACGCCGCGCATTGACCTGCGGAGAACTGGAGATAGAATAATATCTTGGTTTGAGAGCTGGTAAAAGTTCCAAAAAGCGTTCAAAGGGCATTTCGCACGCTTCGTATGTTTCTAAAAGGTCCAGCATCGTAACTCGTTTCGCCAGCACCTGTGTTTGATATGCCTCGTCTGCCAACAAATTTTCCAACTCCCGTTTGTGTGGTGGGCAAACGGTGAATGCGGCTATTTCACGTATTTGAGACCGAGTGGCAGCCTCCTGTAGCTCGACGCTCTGTCGAAGCACATCGATGAGCGAAACCGGTCTATCCAATGGAAGGTGAGACCCACTGGCGCCACTGGCTGTTAAAATGACTTGGTCTTTGTCATTCAGGTGGAATCTGGAGAGAACTCGACGCACATTCTCCTCTCGGTTGCGCGCGAAGACCCCTAGATGGTCGCCTTCTTGATAGGACACTCCCTCGGGCAGTTCGACTTCAATGTGTCGTGTGCTACGCCCGCTGTCCATTTGCTGAAGTTCTCGATTCTCTGTCACCCATGCGTGAACCGCTCTGTATGATTCAGCAAGCGGGGTTTCGGCAAAGCCGCTCACGAAGGTCACGTTCAGTGTGCTTCTTTCTTTTTCTGCATTCTCATTCAGTTTTAAATCGAATGTTTGCATGGCATCCGTCCACATCTGAGTTTTCCAGTCATCCAATTGCTTCTCAAAGTCGCCACTCGCGTCTGCTTCTCCGCGGAGAGAGAATCTTGTGGCGCCTTTCTCGACCAGTTTCTCATCAATCCATCGTGGTACCGCTTGGTACGTGCTAGCCCAATTATGGTCACCACAGCCGAATACCGAAAAATGCACACCCTCGAGTTCGCCAGGCTCCAACTGCTCCAGCCATTGAATGAATTGCCGAGCATTGCTGGGCGGCTTTCCATTGTACGATGAGGTGACGATTAAAAGGGCACCGTCTGTAGGCAACTTGCCGAGTCGCTCATTCAGGGTGGCTACTTCCGTCTGAATTCCGTGCATCCGGGCAAGGTCAGCCAACTCTTTAGCAATTCGTTCTGCCGTCCCCATGTCCGACCCATATAGAACCAGTAAGGGACGATTATCGAGACCAATGATTGATGATGTTAACGGTGCAGCTTGGTGCATAGCGGCGGGTGTTGGCGAAGTTTCGGGTGCACCACTGTACGGTTCGTCCTCGATGTTTCGCTCTCGGCGTTGCACACGGATGGTAAAGTCCTTTGGCTTGAGTGTGAGCGTCTGTTTGATTTTGAGTTGATAATTCATGTGATCGATCAATTCGAAACGCTGCAAGACCATGGCGAGTACTAAAGTTGCTTCATGGAGTGCGAATTGCATTCCAATGCAGGCACGTTGCCCGTTTCCAAAGGGTTTGTAGGCGTCACTTGGGACTTTTTCCGAATTCTCAAACCTTTCAGGACGAAATTGTTCAGCATCGTCCCCCCACGCGTCTTTATCACGGTGAAGCTTAGGTATGTGAACAAAGACCATTTCTCCCTTTTTGACTTCGTATTTTTCGGCAACGGTGGTATCTTCGGTCGCGGTTAGTGCAAAGCCCGGGGCTGTTGGAAACAACCGCAGAGATTCGCTCAAAATCATCCGCAGATATTTAAGTTGCAACACCTCTGAATACGTGGGCACGGAACCTGCAATCACGGTATCGACTTCTTCGTACGCCTTTTTGAGAACAGACGGATGCTTTAACAAAAAATAAATTGCAAAAGACAGTAATCCACTTGTAGTTTCGTGTCCAGCAATGAGGAACGTGATGATTTGGTAACGAATGTTGGCGTCGTCTAGGGGCTCTCCTGTCTCCGCATCGGTCACATTCAGCATTCGAGCGAGTAAGTCTGTCTCGCCTTGGTCTCCTCTCGATTTGCGTTCGGAAATAATCTTGTCCACGAGTGCGAACATACTCTGAATGTCCCGCTCAAATTGGCGTCTTTGTCGTATCATCATTTGGTCTTGGAGCGGCAAACGATTGTTTTTGTGCATTGCTTCATCCAACGCACGAACCATACTCACAATGAAGGGATTCGGTGTCTCCCTGTAGTAGCTGTTAAAGCGATAGCTAAAAGCGCATAAGCCGATAGTGTCGAGAGTCAGTCTCGTCATATCATCCGGTACATCGATGCTTTCATCTGTGTTCAGTCGATTCCACTTTTGCACCAATTGCATCGCGATGTCCACCATCATGGCATGGTAGCCTTTCATGGCGGGCTGACTGAAGGAGGGAAGCAAAATTCTGTGTGCCTGCTGCCAATTTGGCTCCTCCGTCAAAGCAGTGAACAGTCCGTCTCCAGTGAAGGAGCGTACATTTCGCAAATGACCGATGTTTTTGTCAAAGCGGGACTCGTTGCAAACGCTCGCAACGACTTTCGGTTCACTTGTGACAATGTATGACTTTCCCGGTAGCTCAAGGCGAAACGTGGGTCCGCATTGGTCGACAATTTTGTCAAACGATATACTCGGAGAGTCTTTGTCAATTAAGGGCAGGTTTCCGAGTGGACCAAATTTTTGGGGCTGGGGAATGGGTAACGTTTTTTCCATAGAAAGGTCTCTCCTTTGTTTCTAGGACGTAACGATCCGGTCTCAGAGTCGAAGATATGAGCTTTTACTCATGTATCATTATACGAGTAAAAACTCGTGTTTGCAAAATGTTTTTTGAAACGGGGCGTTCCCATCAATCGAGCTACACGGGGATGAAAGAAGGTTATCGTTGAATTTGCTCCTGTACTGGCACGTGATATGATATGAGTCAAAGCTCATGTTTCTTGAAGGTGGTCCTCACAATCGACAACAGGATAGGTATGCCCTATGAAAAACCGAAAACGGCACGCGGTCAGCAACGAGTGGACCGAATCTTGGATGCGGCCGCGCATCTTATCGTCGAAGATGGGATTGACACCATAACAACGAATGCTATTGCAAAGCGCGCCAAGACATCCATCGGATCGCTGTACCAATTTTTTCCTAATAAAGAGAGTGTGCTGGTTGCTTTAGCAGACCGGTATCGAAAGTCTCTCCAAACAATTCTTGACAAGGCGTTGGAGGAGAATACAGAGTCTGTAGATTTCACGGATTTACTGGAGAGTATTATCGACAATGTGGTTCAGTTTCAGTTAGACAATATAGCTTTTCGTGCCATCTTTCCGCCGCCTTCCGGCGTGCCGGCGGACTCCTTATTTCATGAAATCATGTCAAGGTTAATGGATTTGTTTTCAATATGGGCACCGGAAATGTCACAAGAAGACAAGAGCTTGCATGCGGAAATTTGCCTCCGTGTCATGGCCGCCTTGCTTCCTTTGACTCACGACCAGTCGGAGGTTCGTGAAGAGGGAGTGAGGGAATTGAAGAGGATACTCAGAGCTTACTTAGAGCCTCTGATTCGATAAGTGGCACGCCAGATTTTCTCGCGTTTGGCTCTAAAGTTTCACCAGTCCAAGTTTCACGGCATACAGAACGGCTTGCGTTCGGTCGAAGACATTCAGCTTTCCGAGAATGTGGCTGACGTGAACCTTGACGGTTTTTTCACTAATGCCAAGATTCATGCCAATTTCTTTGTTCGACAGACCTCGTGCTAATTCTTCGAGTACGTCTCTCTCGCGTTCTGTGAGTGGGTCTGCCAGTGTCGTTATCGCGGGTTGGTCGTGTTTGTCTGAAGACGACATAACGTCCGCAGTTTGAGTTGGCGGAACTGCTGGAGAGACTTCGTTGATTGCGTTGGCGGCGGCCCACGCTGACTGCTCCATCACCATTCGGCCCGCAGCGGCTTGGCGAATACTCCCGAGTAACAAATCCGGCGGGACGTCTTTTTGAAGATACCCAATGGCACCAGCAGACAGGGCGGCGATGGCCGCCTCGCTGTCGGAAAAAGAAGTGAGAGCGAGCAATCGAAGGGCCGGCCGCAGTGCATGCAGTTGCCGAATGGCCGCAATGCCGTCGCAAGGTCCCGGCATTTTGAGGTCCATGATGACCACATCTACCGAGAGTTGTGAATCTTGCAACATGCGCACGGCCGTTTCGCCGTCTTCGAACTCATGGACGATCTCGATGTCCGATGCCAATTGCAGAAATGCTCGCAGCCCTTCCCGAACGACCGGATGGTCGTCGACCATAGCAACTCGGATTTTTTCTTCGCGGCAGTTCATCTTTCTCACTCTCCTAGAATCTGCACCGGTACGGTCATGGTCACACGAGTTCCCTGCCCCATTCGGCAGTCGATGTTGACTTCGCCGTGAATGGCAAAAGCTCTTTCTACTATGCTTCGCGTACCCAGTCCGCTACCAATTGCAGAGGAATCGCATCCCTTTCCATTGTCCTCGACAGCGAGTGTCAGGGTACCAATACGGTTTTGCTCCAGTCGTATTGAAATGGTCTCTGCTTCCGCATGCTTCAGGGCATTGTGCAAGGCTTCGTCGACCATCGCCAAGAGCGCCGCTCGAACCTTTGCAGACGGTTCGGGAACTGGTTCTTGCAAAACTGTCAGAGTGACTCGAGGACGTGCCTGCAGAGAGAGGGTCGCGACGCGTTCACTCAAGCTGGCCATCAAAGAGATGGGCTGGTCGAGCGGCCGCAGGGCGTGAATGAGGCGACGCATTTCTTGTTGACTCTCTACCAGGAGCTCTCCAACTCGCTCTATCGTCGCGCTGGGAGTGGGCTGTCCGTCGCACATCTGTACACTCGCTGTTCGCAGCAACAGTTGTGCTGAGAAGAGACGCTGACTGACCGAGTCGTGGAGTTCAGCGGCAATTCGGCGCCGTTCTTCGAGTTGCGTGTGACGCATCGCTTCGTGATGCGCTAGAGTCCCTGCGTATGCTGCCGCGAGTTGCCACGCAAATGTCTGTAACAATTCCTTATCGGCCTCATCGAATGCGTTCGCGAGACGACTTTCGAGTCGTAATTCGTACTGCGTCCATGGCAGAGGAGTCGTGATAGCGGAGCGCGCTTCGGAGAGCAGAATGCTTTCACACCCCGTCTCTGGTGCGTCACTTCGCGGATAGACGTACGCTTTTGCACGGTCGTCCGCCGACTGCGTTGCTTCGGCAACGGCGACAATTTCTGCATGGCCGCGGGCGTCACGGGTCAAGGCACCACAGGCCGAATGGGGGAACATCTCAACGTAGAACTCCAAAGCTCGTTGCAGCAGTGCCTCCGGAAGCAAATGCCCGTTCCAATCCGCAGGCATTTTTGCCAGTCGCTGCAAGCGCGTTGATTTGTCGCGCTCTAGTTGGAACATCCGAGCGCGGTCGACCGCGACCGCTACTTGCTGGCCGACTGTCTGTAAAAATGAGAGCGCATCGTCGTCAAACACGGTGCGGCCAGGAGCCGCAAGGTTGAGAATACCTAAGGGCATGCCTTTACTGCGTAGCGGGACGCTGGCGTGAAAGTGCAAATTGCCGGTATCTCCCTGTGCAGCTTTGAGTCGGCTACAGCGAACAATATTGACGGCTTCTCCGAGTTCGCCGCGTACAAATTGGTCTTGGCATTCACACCACCCGGTGCGGAGTGGCGCTTGTTGGCAGGTGTCCAGAGCTGGCGGCAAGCCGCTCGCACCCACTTCCACGAAGGAGCGCTTGTGCTCGTCAAAGCGGAAGGCCCAGCCTGTTTCCAAGCCGAGAGCGTCACCCAGGCGCGGTAGTATGGCTTCGATGGCGGCGGATAGATCGTTCGCTTGATTGAGTGCCTCCGCAATGTCCCGAAACACTTCGATTCGGTTCGGAGACGGATGGAAACCACGTTCCTCCACATGGTCACCCCCATAGTCGCAGGGAAGTGGATTGCTAATGATTCACGTCAGAAAGTCGATTGCCTTCAGAAAGTCGATTGCTTTCAGTGTACACTACAAAATCAGATTCGAGTCGCCAAATTCGTGCCATAGATACTCGCGGTGCAACGCTTCTTCGTAGGCTTTGTGCAACTGTTCTGGAGTCACGAAAGCATAGAGCATCGCCAGGTGACTGGTGGCGTCGTGATGTAGCCCGGTCAGCAAACTGGTGACGGACACTGGTGGATTGTTCGGAGTGATGACAACCGTCGTCCAGCCAGACTTGTTTCCCATCACCAGTCCGTCTCGGCCTGTTGCCGCGGCGAGAGCACGGACGACCGTGGTTCCTGCGGCGATGACGCGGCGACCGTCGCGGTTTGCACGATTGACCACGTCTGCCGTGGCTTGGGGAACGGAAAACCACTCCGGGAGGAACGGATGGTCGTCGAGGGAGCCAACCACTTCGTGGCTGGACACGCCAGTGTGCAACGTGATGTTTGTGATGGCCACGCCATTTTGGCGAAGTTCGCTCAGCACCCGGTTCGAGAATGGTCGGGCCGCCGATGGCATTTCGGCCGATCCGCTGTGTTTCGCAAACACAGTCTGGTACGCGTCCAAGTCGGGCCGCGATTGCAGATACTCATACCGGATGGGCTGTCCGCAAGTCGCTGCCGCCTGCCACAGGTCTCCACGGCTTTCGACGTACCAAAGACGACTGTTGGGATGGAAATGGCCAAGGACCGTCGTCGCGACGCCGCCTATGAACAGTTGTTCGCCGATGTCAAAAGGTTGTTCGTCGGCCAGCCCATCCATCGTCCGACGTTCGACCACATAGACCGTCGGAGTGAGACAAAGGGCGAGGTGGATGCGCAGATGACTACCCGTCTTGACCCGAATGGCGGGCATGCTTGCAGGAAGCGTCTTCGAGTCGTTGACCACGAGGACATCTCCAGCACGCAGGAAGTCCGTCATCTTGAGAAATTGAGTGTGTTCAATACGGCCCGTGGCTCGGTGGAGTACGAGCAGCCGTACTTCATCTCGTGCCAATCCGCGCTCTTCTGGGGTTTGTCGAGCAGGGGTAGGCACACCGGAAAGATGAAGAGACAAAGGGAATGGGTTGGGAATATTATGAAATACCCGTTCCGGCGCTTTGGAGTAAGGTGCCACAGTTTCACGTTGCCTCATGACGCGGTCACCTCCAGAACTCCATGACCAGCCACCCGCAGTCGCGTGCCACTTTGGAACGGAAAAGCGACGTCGTCCTCTAGCGGCTTGAAGAGCGGCCAGAGAGTTTCTGCGACGCTCAGCGGATCGGCCAAACCATCAGCATCGCTGTCCACAGAGCGGTGCATGGCGGTATCCATGTCGCCTGGGTCGACGCTATAGACGTATACGGGACGGTCGCCAAGTTCGGCTGCGAGCGTTTTGTGAAGGAGATCTAACGCGGCCTTCGAGGCACCATAGATACCCCATCCCGGATATCCGCCGGTCGCGGCATCGCTCGAGATTCCGACGATCACGCTGCGCCGGCGCTCCTCTAAATGCGACAGCGCGTGGCGGAGCAGTTGGTTGGGAGCCACGACGTTCGTCTCGAAGACGCTACGGTCGTTTGCGGCGGTGCTGTGAAGCACGTACGGCAGTGGCAACAGCCCAAGCGTCGATGCGTTGTTGACGATGGCGTCAATGTGCCCGAAGGCGCCTACGGCCTCCTCTATGAAACGGCGCTGGAATGCAGGGTGGGTCACGTCCCCGACGAGTGCGACGAGTGGGTAACGACTATCGACAGACGCCTTTAACGCCTCGATGCCCGCTTTCGTACGCGCACAGGTGCAGACTGCAAATCCCTGCCTCAACAGCATCTGCGTCAGCGCGTAGCCGAGGCCTTGCGTTCCTCCGGTAATGACTGCAACCGGGCGCTGCTCGCGGTCTTGTTCAATAGTATCCATAGTGGACATAAAAATCCTCCTCGCTCATTGGGGGGAGTTTCGCAGAACCAGTTCGGGTCGCTCAACTCACGCCTTCATCGTAGAGGAGGAGGTGCAAAAAAAACGTCCGACAATTGTCTTACTGCGCATAGGACTTTGGTCTTACAAATGACTGGTCAGCCATACTTCATTGGCCGCGTTCTGCCCCTGCTGAATGCAATCGGGGATGCCTACGCCGTGGTAGGGTGCTCCAGCCAGCACCAATCCGGGAGCGTTTGATTTAAGCTCTGTCTCGACTGTGTTGATTCGGTCTAAATGGCCAACGTGATATTGAGGCATGGCATCATTCCACCGAGTTATCTTCGAAAATACGGGGGGTACCTGGATTCCAACGAGACTCTGCAATTCGTCGCGGACAAGCTGGAGCATCTGCTCGTCGCTTAACTCGAGATACTGTTCTTGACCACTTCTTCCAACATAACAACGGACGAGAACATAATCCTCAGTCGTCGTGTGCGGCCACTTGCTGGATACAAAAGTGCTTGCCGTAATGCCGCGGTTCTCGGAGCGGGGGATGACAAATCCAGACGCATCCAGTTGCACATCGATTTGATTCGACCGAAACCCGAGAATGACGGTGGCAGTGGACACGGCTGGAATCGAGTGAATCCAATGCCAATGAGGAGCAAACGGCTGAATCAGTTTTGCCGCGGGCTCTGAGGGTGTGGTGACCACCACGCCGTCATACAGGCAATCCAGGGAAGCGTCTCCTGCGAAAGCGTATCGTCTGTCGTGTTTCGAAATGCTGGAAACCGGCGACTCTAAGTGAAACGTCGCTTCAGGAGCGAGAACTTCCGCCACTCGGTCTGTCAGTGAGGCAAGACCTCTCCGCAACGTGATAAAGGCGCTTCGCCCTGTTTCCGGCACCGAGCCTGCTGATTTTGAAGCGGCTCTGCGCAAGCCCAAAATGACGCTACGATGGTTCTGCTCCAATAGGCCAAATTGCGGAAACGTCGCAGCCAGGCTGAGGTCGTCAATTTTCCCGGAATAAATCCCTGCTAAGAGAGGTTCGCACAGAGAATTGACGAGTTCGTCTCCGAACCGGCGGCGTAAAAATCCCCCCAGAGACTCGTCGGATGTTTCCTCGCGCCGTGGCAAAATCAAGTCGGAAAATACGCGAGCTTTCGCAGATGGAGACAAGAGATTCGTCTCGAAAAATGGCTGGAACTGCACGGGTATTCCCATGTTTGTGCCTTTTGGCATGGGAATGAGGTTTCCCTCTTTCACGATATAGGTCTTGTTCGCCGCGAGACTTTGGTCGACAACTTCTGACTCCATCCCCAAGTCGCGGATGAGACCCATGCCCGCAGGTTTGCGGCGAAGCATGGAGTCCGGCCCCGCTTCGAGCGTCAAGCCCTGTTCGCGGTAGGTGAGAATTTTGCCACCGAGTCGGTCACTGGCTTCGTACAGGTGGCAGTCTATTGGTTCGCCGGCAGCGAGGGCAAGCTTATACAGTTGATAGGCTGCCGACAGACCGGTGATGCCGCCGCCGATGACCGCGAAGCGCCGCCGCCGATTCATTGCGCCTCTCCTCTCGACTCGCGCTCGCGAACTACACTTTGCAGGGCCTTTAAAAAAGCGGGATCGTCATTCAATTGCCGCGTTCTCTCGAGGTGCAGGCCAAGTTCCTTGGCTACCGCTTGTGCTTCAATGTCAATGTCGTAGAGAACCTCCAAGTGGTCGGCAACAAAGCCTTGAGAGCAGGATAATACGTTGTCGATCCCGTTCTGTGCAAGCTCCCTCAACTTGTCCAAAATGTCTGGGCCGAGCCACGGTTCCCCGGTTTGACCAGCACTCTGCCAGGCAAAGTCATAATGGACAAGGCCCAACTTCTTGGCCACTGCCTCGCCGGATTCGCGGAGTTGGGCAGGGTAGGGGTCGCCTACCGTGAGAATTCTCTCAGGCAGCGAATGAGCGGAGAAGACCGTGGTCACTTTGTCCGGTTGGGAAAAACGGCGCAGTCCTTCTGTGACTCTGTCTGCCAGTAAGTCAAGAAAGAGGGGGTTCATATGCCAGTTGTCAATGAGTCGCAGTTTGGGGCCGCCAAGCTGTTCGGCTTTAGCCTTTGCTGAATTTTGATACGATTGAATGCTCATCGTCGAATAGTGCGGTGCGAGGACAATACCCACACATTCCTCAATGCCATCTCTATGCATGGCTTCGACTGCGTCCTCAATGAACGGACTGGCATGTTTTAGTCCGATGTACAGTTGCACCGGGCGTCCGCCGTCTTCATTGAGCAGTCGCGCGAGGCCTTCTGCTTGGCGAATTGTAATCTCAGCCAACGGAGACACACCGCCAATGCTTTCATAGCGGCGTGTCAAGTCGTCGAGTTGCTCCGCACTGGGCGCACGCCCTCGGCGGATGTGCGTGTAGTAAGGGAGTATTTCTTCGCGGCTACGCGGAGTGCCATAGGCCATGACGAGTAACCCGAGTGGACTTTGTGAACTCATGAAATCACACCATCCTTTGCTGATGAAGACATGACTTGGGAAGATTGAAAGTGGCGGGCACTGTACTCATGCACAAATTCGGTCACTCGGCGCAAGACATTGACGTCGACCGATGGGCGCACGCCGTGGCCTAAATTAAAGGTGTATCCAGGATATTCCATGCCTGCGTCGAGAATGCGCCGAATTTGATTCTCGAGCACGGGCCAAGGGGCATGCAGCAGGGCGGGGTCTAGGTTGCCCTGTAAGGCGACGTCATGACCTACGCGTAGGCGCGCCGTCGGAAGGGGAACACGCCAGTCCACCCCGATGACCGTGGCTCCTGCAGAGCGGAATTGCGATAGCAGTTCTCCTGTTGTCACGCCGAAATAAATGAGGGGAACCTTCAAGGAGCGAAGGTTTTCAAAGATGTAGGACATGGTGGGAAACACATAGGTCGCGTAATCTTCGGGCGACAAGCTGCCCACCCAAGAATCGAATAACTGCAGTGCAGATGCCCCGGACTGTACCTGAGCCTGTCCATAGGAGACAATCATTTTCGCCAGTTTGTCCATCAATGCGCCCCACACGGCTGGGGACTCATACATCATTTGCTTCGTCCGAGCATATTCTCGCGAGGGTCCACCTTCAATCATGTAACTCGCCAAAGTGAACGGTGCTCCGGTAAAGCCGATGAGGGGCACGCGTAAGTCGCTCGTCAGCAGTTCGATGGTTTCTAAAACGTGCGGCAACGAGGTGCGCGGGTGAAAGACGGTCAGCCTGTCCACGTCTTCTCTGGTTCGAACTGGAGAAGCGATGATTGGGCCGACGTTTTCGCGAATCTCAAAAGGTAAGCCCATGGCGCCAATGGGAATCATGATGTCGGAAAACAAAATAGCCGCGTCCACGCCCAATTTTTGAACAGGCATGCGCGTGACATCTGCACAGACTTCGGGATGTTCGCAAATCTCTACCAGTGTATACTTCTGACGAATGGCGCGATAATCGGCATCATACCGCCCCGCTTGACGCATGAACCAGACTGGAATCTGGTTAACGGACTCCAATCGACAAGCTTTCAGAAAGTTAGAATCTTCTTTTTGCATGAGTAACCTACGTCTCCTCCGGTCATTGCCTCTCTTCGTTATACCGATGTCGACAGGTCCATGCAACTTTCACGACCAAGAAAGTCACAGGGACGGATGGTGTTTCAGGAAACTGTCATGGATTTCGGGAATTTGTGCAACTTCGATTTGGCGTGGTGACGAGTTGCGCTCTATAATGAGAGCAAAAGGAGGGGTTTGAATGAGCCTCGAGTTAGATTTTTATGCGATGATGGTACAGCCCATGCGCGATGAACTGACGCAGCTCGGCTTTACCGAACTTCGGACGCCGGAAGCGGTCGATGAAGCGCTGCAGAATAAAAACGGCACGACCTTGGTAGTGGTCAATTCGGTGTGCGGTTGTGCAGGAGGCATTGCACGGCCAGCAGTCGCCTTGGCTTTGAACAACGACAAGCGCCCAGACCAGTTGACAACGGTGTTTGCAGGGCAGGACAAGGACGCGACGATTCGCGCACGCCAGTATTTTGAAGGCATGCCGCCATCCTCGCCATCCATGTTTTTGTTCAAAGACGGACGGTTGTCCGGCGTCTTGCACCGCAGTGACATTGAAGGTAGTGACGCGACGCACGTAGCGGCGAAACTCGTCGCGTTGTTTGACCAATATTGCTAAGTCGGTAGCTTTTATGGCCCGGTGGAGTGAAATGACTCTGCAGCGCCGTTGGTATGAGGGAAAGTGACATGGTCAAGAGCGTGCATGACACATAAACGCCCTCCTGGGCGAAGGCGGCCTCGGTGCCGCCTTTGTCATGAAAGGGCGACGATTTCAGGGCCGAAAGACGAGTCCTGAGGGCGCATGGGCGCCCGGAAGGTGGAGCGAAGAGTGATGCGTGTTGTGGTTGCACCCGATTCCTACAAGGGAACGCTGTCCGCGACCGATGCGGCGCATGCGATGGCGCAGGGCTTGCGGCGCGTTCCGATGCGTCTCGACATCGATATGGCGCCGATGGCTGACGGTGGCGAAGGTACCTTAGAAATTCTACAACGTGCCGTCGGTGGTGCCTGGGTTCGCGTGCTGACGACGGATGCTCACGGTCAGGCGAAGAGCATTGCCTATGTTCGCGGGGGGCACAAGGCAATGGTGGAATTGGCGGCGGTCGCCACTTTCCAAAAGTTGATAGGGCCAGTGGCAGAGCGCGACCAAATGGCACAGGCGGCACATACTTACGGGGTGGGTCAAGTTATCGTCGATGCGCTCGAAAGAGGCGCTGAGCACCTCGTTTTGACACTGGGCGGCAGTTCTACGACCGACGGAGGATATGGGTTGCTGCGGGCGCTTGGAGCCCAATACCGCGACGCGGATGGCAATCTGCTGAGTGGACGAGATGCTCGGGAATTGTCGCGAGTGCGAGAGATTGATTTATCAGGCCTTCATCCTGGAGTCCGCACGCTGCGTGTGGAATTGGTGGCGGACGTCCAAAATCCGTTGCTCGGTCCGCGTGGGACGACAGCGGTGTATGGTCGTCAAAAAGGCTTAATGGAGTCATCCGCACGGACGCGTGAAGGAGACTTGGCCACTTTCGCCTTGCTGCTCGAGAAGGCCTTTGGACAGTCGCAGCTTGCACTCCTTCCAGGCTGTGGAGCTGCTGGCGGCGCCGGGTTGCCGCTGTTGGCAATGGGGCGTGCGCAAGTCGTGCAAGGTGCACAGTATGTCGGAGAAGCCATCGGCTTACCGCAGCGTATTGCTGCAGCCCAGTTTGTTCTGACGGGTGAAGGGTGCGCGGATGCATCGAGTTCGGAAGGAAAAGTACCGTGGTACGTCGCGAGTCTCGCGCACCATCAGAAAAAACTCTGTGCGCTCGTTGCGGGTAGTATTGGTGAGGGCTATGAAGTCCTGTTCGCGGCAGGCTTGACGCATATGGTCGAAGCGGCTCCAACCGATGCCGCAGACGATGCTGCGCGGCTGCGCGTGCAGCAGGGTGCGTATCAAGTCGCTTTAGAGATGATGCGCGATTTGGAACTGTCGCGCAGGAAAGAACAAGGAGGAAAAGCCGATGCCTGAGGCACCACAAACTTTAGACGGATGGTATGTTTTGCACGATTTTCGAACGCTCGACGTAAAAGCATGGCAGTCCGCGAGTGCGGCGGAACGGACCGAAGCATGGGACAGCTTGGAAGAACTGCTGTTGCAATATGACGCCATCAACAGCACGTCACAGGGTAGTTTTGGTTTTTACCAGATGGCTGGACATAAAGCGGACGTTCTCTTTTTGCATTTTCGGCCTACGGTAGCGGAACTCATCGACGTCAAGACGAAATTGCAGAAGACGTCGATGGCCCCTTACTTGCAATCGCCGTATTCGTATGTATCCGTGGTCGAACTGGGAGGGTATTTAGCTAAGCCTGGGGTTGATGTGGAGACAGACGAATATCTACAAAGTCGCTTGAAACCACGGATTCCAGAAATGGACCAAATCTGCTTCTATCCCATGTCGAAACGGCGAGATGGGCAGGACAATTGGTACATGCTCCCTACGGAAGACCGCGCCAAACTGATGCGTAGCCACGGTATGATAGGTCGCACCTACGCGGAAAAAGTCAAGCAAATTATCAGCGGATCGATGGGATTAGACGACTGGGAGTGGGGAGTCACGTTGTTTGCTCACGACCCACTCGAATTCAAAAAAATTGTACAAGAGATGCGATTTGATGAAGTGAGCGCCCGCTTTGCAGATTTTGGGGTATTTTTGGTCGGGTGCCGCGTCAAGGTCGAGGACGCGAAGCGCTCATGGGATATTCTGTAGTGTACTAGGATGGGGCGGACGGTCGGCATTACCCTAGGGCCGGTCGTCGCCACGCGGAGTCTACTCTATGATATAATTTGGTTGTCGGTCGTAATCGGAGAGAAGGTGTGGAATGTCCTCGAAAATATGGAATCGGGATGAACCTTGGTTGCTCTCAACCGAGGCGATAGAAAAGATTCGAAATATTTTTTGCGTTGGGCGAAATTACCGAGACCACGCCACGGAACTTGGCAATGAGGTGCCGGCAGAGCCCCTTATTTTTGGGAAATCGACGCACGCGTTGGCTTCTGCAAGTCATCCCATCAAGCTCCCTAGAGGTCGCGCCAACATCCATCATGAATTGGAATGGGTGTTGTTTATCGCTCGGGACCACGTCGTTTCGAGACCTTTTTCGGACTGCGTCGGAGGCGTCGCCCTCGGCCTTGATTTGACGGATAGAGACGCTCAGAATCGTTTGAAAGCGGCGGGACAGCCGTGGGAATTGGCGAAAGGATTTCCTGGTTCTGCAGTTGTTACAGATTTTTATACGGTGCAGGACTGGGAAGAATTCTCCCATCTCTCCTTTTCACTAGCAAGTGACGGGCGTGTCCTACAGCGAGCGACGGCTGCTGAAATGATTTTTCCATGGCAGGTGCTCGTGGACTATGTTGGTGAGCATTTTGGACTGCAAGCGGGAGATATTCTCTATACAGGCACGCCAGCAGGTGTTGGTCGATTGACGGCAGGACAAGTTCTCGAGTTTCATGTGGACGGCCTGATGATGGCAAGGACCACCGTCGAAAAGATGGGCTGAGAGGAAGAAGTCGATGACACGGACGCACGGGATGGATGCTTACTTAGAAGCTATCTACGTATTGGAGGCGGAAGGCGAATCCGTTCTGTCTTCAAAGGTCGCTGATTATCTCGAAGTGTCTCGTCCCACGGTAACTCAAACCATGCAGCGTCTAACTGCTGCTGGGCTCGTGGAAGTGGGCGACAGCAAGGAGATTCTGCTGACAGAGGATGGCCGCATGAAAGCCGAGTCGCTGGTGCGTCGGCATCGTCTGCTCGAGCGCTGGTTAACGGATGAATTAGGTTTGGATTGGGCCGATGCCCATGTAGAAGCTGGGCGCCTAGAGCATTCCATATCTCCTTTGGTAGAGCGCCAACTGTTTGAGCGTCTTGGGCACCCAACCACGTGCCCACACGGAAATGTCATTCCCGGTACAGGGTTTCGGCAACCGAACGGGATCCCCCTGAGTCATCTTCGTCCTGGCGATGAGGCGAAAGTCGTGCGGATTGTGGAACTGGCCGAGGAGGATTTGGATTTGCTACGGTACTTTCACAAGTCTGGAATTGTTCCGAGTGCCACTTTGACGGTTCAGGCTCCGCAAAGTGCGTACGACCCGAGTGTGACAGTTTTGGTGGTTCAGGACAGCCGGGCTTTGCCTGTGTCTTTGAGTCCAGATGTGGCGAAAAGGGTGTTAGTCGAACGGGTGGTCAAAGACGGCGTCAATGAACATTGCGCCACCTGAGGACTACTTCGTTGGACGTGTTCGGATATTTTTTGTGATTTTCGCACATCCTCAACTCGTCGGAATGGCGAGGGAGGTAGCGTATGCAGGTTTGGAAGCAACATCGAAGAGTTCAGATGCGGCGCCATGTCGTCGCTTTTTTTGTCTCTATCCTCTGTGTTTTCGCGGTGAGCACGGTGAGTGCCATCGGCACGGTGACGCATGCTAGGGAGATTTCTTCGCGGTCCTCTGTACCGCAAGCTCCTCACGTCAATGCCAAAGCTGCAATTGTCTACGACGCAACCAGTGGTCAAGTGTTGCTCGATAAGTCGGCGGATGTTCCCGTCTACCCCGCGAGTACTACAAAATTAATGACGGCCATCTTGCTGGTCAAACACACTGTTCCGACCGATGAAATCTATGTGAGTAAAAGGGCAACTCGTCAGCCCAAAGTGAGGCTGGGGCTGACACCGGGTACAACGCTCAGTGCAGATGAGGCACTCCGAGCTCTGTTGATGAAAAGCGCCAACGATGTCGCCTATGCGGTGGCCGAGAGTATCGGCGGTTCTCAAGAAGGATTTTCGAGAATGATGAACGTGGAAGCGCGCTTGCTCGGCTGTCGCAATACATCGTTTGTGACTCCAAACGGATTACATCACCTCGACCACAAGACGAGCGCCCACGATATCGCCATCATTTTGGCGGAAGCAGTTCGCTATCCACGCATTGTCGAAGCCATGCAGACGAAAAGCGCGACGATAGCGGGCAAGACCATTCATAATGGAAATCGCCTCATGTATGTCCATCCAACGCCGTTTGGCACCGTCATTGGAGGCAAGACTGGTTTTACTTCGAAGGCAATGTACTGCCTCGCTTTTGCTGTCAAGCAGCATGGCCACGTGCGAATTTCGGTGGTACTGGGAGCTCCGAGGAAAAGCCTCATGTACAGCGAGACACGGAGACTGTTGCAGTGGTCAAACAAAGTCATTCCCAGAAATTAAAACATCGCCCGCCTGAGAGTAGTTGAAAATTTTTCTATTTCATGCAGACGAGCTGCCGATGCATATCCTGCAGCAACAAGTTTGATTTTGCAGGAGGATGAAATGGATGCAGCGATCTGTCGCCTTGGCGTACGTATTGTGGTTCTTTCTCGGCTATTTTGGGATACACCGGATATATTGTGGACGTGTAGGCAGCGGACTTGCTATGCTGGCATTGACGGTACTCGGGTCGATCACGTTTGTCACGGGCATCGGTCACTTGTTTTTGTTCATCGTTGGCGTGTGGTGGCTGATTGATTTGTTTCTCACCGCGAATATGGCTCTGGGCAGACGCTGAGAGGTGTGCAAAGGAGGATCTTTTGCTGCGAATCGGACGGGGTGAGAGAGTCATCCTGGTTTTCGAAAGCATCATTGTCATCCGACCAGTTTTTTGATAGCCTACCGGGAGATGTGGATACGACTTTTTGTACTTGAGGAGAGTCTGGACATGCTGAACATTGGGGACGTGACCCTGGACAATCCGGCTATTCTGGCACCGATGGCCGGCGTATGCAATCCTGCTTTTCGCATTCTCGCCAAAGAACTCGGCGCAGGGATGGTCTGCGCAGAAATGGTCAGCGACAAAGCGCTTGTGCATGGAAACGAAAAGAGTCATCGGATGTTGACTGTTTTGCCAGACGAGCATCCTGTATCGCTACAACTGGTAGGGTATGATAAGGAATCCATGGTCCAAGCTGCGGAAATGGTTGGAGAGACGAACGCAGATATTATCGACATTAATATGGGATGTCCAGTGCTGAAAATATATAAAAATGGCTCGGGGGCTGCGCTTGCGCGCAATCCGGACTATGCCGCTTCGATTGTGCGAGAAGTTGTGGCGAGAGTCGATAAGCCGGTGACCGTCAAGTTTCGCAAGGGTTGGGATGATGATCATGTCAATGCTGTGGAAGTTGCCAAAGCCGTCGTGGATGCGGGTGCAGAAGCGGTGACGGTGCATGGTCGTACGGCTTTACAATTGTATAGCGGAGTGGCCGATTGGTCCATTATTCGCGAGGTCAAAGCGGCTGTTTCAGTCCCGGTGATTGGGAATGGTGATGTTGCCTCTCCGGCAGACGCCCTGCGGATGATGGAGGAGACGGGCTGTGATGGGGTGATGATTGGTCGCGGAGCCTTGGGATATCCGTGGGTTTTCCGGGAAGTCGCGGAATTTTTGAAAACAGGACAATTGCTGGAAGGCCCAGGAGCGGATGAACGTGTTCAGGTGGCCATTCGCCATCTACATCTGTTGGTAGAGTTAAAAGGTGAAGTTATCGGTGTGAAGGAAATGCGCAAGCATGCCGCTTGGTATCTAAAGGGCCTACGCGGCAGTGCAGAGTGGAAGCCAAGAATCAATGAGCAGACGACGTTACGGGGTATGGAGAGTACCTTGCAACAGTTTCTCTCAGAATTCGAGGCTGTCGTTTGACTGTGGCGAAACGTTCAGCGGGTGGTTTGCGCCACCTGTAGAGCCGCTCTGCGGTTATGGGACGGCACTCTGCGGACGACCCGCGACCCGAAGCGCAACGCTTGTGGGTTGTGAGTATGGCCGAATGAGTCTCTTGACACAAAGTTAGTGGTAGCCAGATGGCAGTATGCCATCCGGCTCTATCTGCATTTCTGTAACTTTTGACCTGACTGTATGGCTGCTAAAAGGTTGCTTCCAAAAGGTTGCTTCCAAAAGGTTGCTTCCAAAAGGTTGCTTCCAAAAGGTTGCTTCCAAAAGGTTGTTTCCAAAAGGTTGTTTCCAAAAGGTCCTATAAGGTCATGCGACAGTCAGTCGATGCTTTGACCTATCGTCTCACGCCCCAGTATCAAGACAACAAGGAAACCGACCAGTGTGACTGCAAAGAAGAGACCAAAAATGATGGGAAAACCTACGCTGTGGGCAATCATCAATCCCGTGACAAATGGGGCCACAATGGCACCAATGCGGCCAAAACCAGCGGCCCATCCCATCCCTGATGCTCTCGCTTGCACGGGGAATTGTTCGACGGTAAAGACGTATGTGGACGCGAATGCAGCGAGCATGAAGAAAGACAATAGCAGTCCAAAAATTAGCAATGAAGCGGTCGAGTGCGCAAAACCAAAACCGAGAGCCGAGCCAGCAGCGAGGAGCATAGACGGAACCAGCGTCCACTTCCGCCCAATCTTTTCCACGAGCCAAGCTGCTACTAGATAGCCCGGCACTTCTGCGAGAGTCATGATTAGAACATATCCAATGGAGTTTACCAAGGAGTATCCGTGCAATGCCATTACGGACGGAAGCCAGAGAAACATGCCATAAAATGCGAAATTCATCACAAACCAGAGAACCCAGGTTACGACGGACTGTTTTGCGAGGCCTTTACTCCAGATAAGACGGAAGGATTCTCCCATCGACAGGCGCTTCTGAATCGACCGGTATTTTGGTGTCTCTGGCAAACTCCTGCGCAGAACCAACGTGTACAGTGCCGGAATGGCACCAATTAAAAAGACAATTCGCCAACCCCAGGTCGGCAAGACGAAGAACGAGATGAGGGCTGCGACAATCGAGCCGAATGCATAAAACATTTCGAGAAAAATGGTACGTCTGGCGCGTACTGCCTCTGGCGACATTTCCAGCACATATGTTGTGGCCACCGGCAATTCACCACCGAGACCAAGTCCGACAAAGAAACGTAGCACGAGAAATACGGCGATACCCATGGCCAGGGCGGACAAGCCTGTTGCAAGACTGTATACCAGAAGCGTGATGAGAAAGATGGATTTGCGGCCGAATCGGTCCGCGAACGCTCCGGCTAATGCGGAACCGACCGCCATTCCGACAAAGGACATACTGCCGACAATACCAGTCATCGTCGCAGACATGTGCCAGACTCGAGCCAAGGACACCAACACGTAAGACAGAAGACCGATATCCATAGCGTCAAACAGCAGTCCTAACCCGGAAGCGACGATGACTCTCTGCGCGCTTGGCGCGCCGCGGCCAACTGCATTGGCTGTGGAGCTTTGCACGGTGGACCTCTCCTTTTGGTGAGTTTCTCGCGGGCGGGCGATAAATCGCCGAAACCCTTAAAATTGTGGATAATCCGTCTATATGCCGCCCGGGATGATTCGGTTCCTAAAGTGGAGAGAGGGATTTTGATGAGGGTAACGAATTTTCCCAAGGACAGTCCATGGGCGGGACAGGTGCGACACACGGTTCGATGAGGAGATGCGAAGAGAAATGGGGAAAGCGGAAATTTGGGTGGGTCCGAGCGGCTCAGAAAAGTCGCAAACGATTGCACGAGAGATTCGACAAGCATCACTGCAACAGCCGTTTGGCCCTCCAATATACTGGGTGACACCGGCAAGTATTGCTTTTTCTGTAGAAAAGCGATTGCTTTCATGGCTTCCCTCAACCATTCGGGTGCAAGTTTTGCCGCTTGAGAGATTTGCAGAACAAATTCTTCTTCAAAGCGGTCAGGTTCTGCCTGAACTTAATCGGACCGGCAAGCGGTTTCTACTCGGACAAGTCTTCGAAGAAGTTGCTCCGAAACTCTCTGTATTGAAGCGAAAACGGCCATCGGTCTCTTTTTTAGACAGTATTCTTGAGGCATTTGAGGAGTTTGCGAACTATGCCGTTCCGGAAGAACAACTGCAGACGATTGTGGAGTCGGCGCCCAGTGTTGCAGAATTGGTGCGGTTCTTGGACTCTCCGGGAACTTCCGAGGATGTGCGCCGTATGTCGAAAGTGCGCGACTTGGCTCTGCTCTATCTGTCGTACCAATCCAAACTACGCATTGCACAGTGGAGAGATGCATCGCAAGTGGTGGCCGATGCCAGTCTGCATCTGAAATCTTCAACCGTGCTCGACAGTGCGACCGTCTATTTCGACGGTTTCGTGGAGTTGCCGTCGACGGGTTTATTCTTTGTGAAGAGTGTCGCAGAGGCAGCAGCGCGAACGGTGGTCACGGTGCGCGCCAATCGGGATGTTATTCAGCATCCTGAGTTTCAATTCTGGTGTGGAGAATACCATGCAAAGCGGGTTTCACCCTACTCTGTGGTCGAATGTGTCGAACGAATGCGAACTGAGCGTGCCGACCTCTATGCCAGCGGACTGAGGTTATTTGCGAATTTAGAACAAATGTTCACAAATGCTACCACTCGATGGTTTTTTCGTTCCGGTACAGAGTGGGACGCCAGTTGCCGTCCGCAACTGGTAGTGAGCGCAAATCCATTCGATGAAGTGGAAAATGCCGCACGATATATCTTTGCCCTGCACGTTCGTAAACGAGTGCCGTATGACCAGGTGATGGTCGTGGTGCCGTCTATTGAAGAATATCGTCCACACATCGAAGAACTTTTTCGTGAACTAGACATTCCGATGTATTTGGAGGAATTTCCATCTCTGGCTACCCATCCTTTAGCTCGTTTCTTGTTGTCGGTGTTGCGCGTAGTTCGAGACGACTTCTCACTGAATGCCATGAGGTGTCTCGGGCCATCGCCGTTTCTTCAAATGGCAGACGCCGAGTGGGATGAACTAATACTTTACGCTGAGCGGCATGAATTGTCCGGACGGGTAACGTGGTTGGGAAAAGAGGCGTGGTCTTATGCTTTGCGGGCGCTGGACACGGATGCCGGGCAGGATGTTCTGGACAGAGCGGTCGCGGAGGACCGGCGTATCGAGCGTGTCCGACAGAGTCTGGTTGGGCTGTTGTTGCCATTTGTCGAGAGTATGGAGGAAGACTTGTCCATAGAGGTCTTTTCGAATGCTGTCTGGTCTTTATTTGAGTCAGCGCGTGCACCTGGCATCATGGCGGAATGGATCGTCGATGCGGGTGGGCAAGGCGGACCGCAAAGTGCAAGTCGTCACGAGCAAGCATGGGATAAAATTGTCGCATTATTAGATAATCTTTCCCAAATTGGAGCTTCCCAATCCATTTCCCGAGATATCCTCTTTCAAATCGTTGTCGAAGACATTCAGCAGGAGACCGTAGCCAGCGTTCCTGCAGGGCTTTCTCAAGTGACAGTGACTACGGTCTCGCGAGTTGCAGGGATGCAGTCTGAATTCCTGATGGTCCTCGGTGCAATTGATGGAAGTCTGCCGAAACACGTGCGGCGCACCGTGCTCTTCGATGAAGACGATCGGGAGTGGTTTTGGAATAATTTATACATTCGAATCGGTCTGTCTGAGGAAGAGTTGCGGATGGACGAAGAAGAGCATGTTCTGGAGTTGCTGAAAATGCGAGGTTCCCAGGTCATCTTGTCTGTTCCCCGCGTCAGCGGGGACGGGCGCGAGACGCGACTATCGACTTTTGTTCAGCGACATCTGTCGACGTGGTCACGCATACCAGAAAAGGCATCCCATGAACTGTCTCAGCGGATGGACGGTGATTTAGAACTTCAGGATTTTTCAAGTCTATCGGTTTCGGACGGAAAGTTGACGATTACCTCCGCCGTGGCCACGCGTTGGCTCGTACAGTCGCTGCGCGACGTGGTCGAAATGAAATCTGCACGGTATTTTGCGCCGCTCATGAAAGCCGTTCATACGGACGCTGGTTTTCGCCAACTGGCGTTGCCCTCCTTGCAAGGATTCCTACACCGAGTAGAGCGAGAGGCTTTACCGGCCGATTTGGCTGAGAAAATGTATGGAGAAGTACTCAGTACGAGCGTTCATTTGCTAGAAGACTATTACAGTTGTCCGTACCGTCACTTTTTGCGAAAAGGACTCGCCATTTCTGAGACGTCGCCTGTTTGGCAAGCGAGTCGCGAGCGCGGAATTTTGATGCACGAGACTTTGGCGACGTTCGCTCGTTACTATATAGAACGGCCCGACCAGTGGTTTCGATTGTCCGAGCCAGAGGCGGTGCGGCAGATGCGGTCTGCACTGGATGAGACGCTGCTTCAGTCGCGGTTTCAACGCTTTGCGAACTCCCCCACTCGCCGGATGGAAGTAGCGAATACTGCGAGGCTACTGGACTTTATTGCTACAGTACAAGCAAACCATGCGCAGAACAGCGCCTTTATTCCGTCACTGGTTGAGGTGTCCTTTGGTTTGGAAGGAGACTCGCGTCAACACTTTCCAGCTTGGACGGTAAGCGATGCAACGGGCCGCGCGGTACGTGTGCGCGGTCGCGTCGACCGCATTGACGTACACTCAAGTCTCCCGATGTTTCGCGTTATCGATTACAAGAGTAGGTCGCGGCCTTTGGATTTGACTCGCATGTTTTATGGACTCCAAGTGCAACTTCCTTTGTACGCAAACGCTTTAACAGAACTATCACCCGACTGGGGAGGACGTTCTCTGGAGGCCGTGGCGCTTCAATATTTCCCAATATCTCTGTCACCCACGTTAGAATTGGCGCCGCCTACAGAGGCTGAGAGTCGGGCTCTCGTGCGCAAGCAACTTCGTCCTTCCGGCCTTGTACTCCAGCGTGCATCCGTCGTGGAGGGGCTTGATGCGCGGCTTAGCCAGGGCCAAGAGAGCGACTTGTATGCGCCGTTCTACAACAAAGACGGCGAGTGGGCCAAGAATGCGCCAGTGGTTTCCAACTCGGATTGGAAGATGATTCAGCGAAAATCGGTCGAACATGTTCAGAATTACAGCGATGCCGTTCGCAGTGGTGATATAGCCGTCGCTCCATATCGCTTAAAGAACGGAGAGATGCCCTGCCATACCTGTGACTTTCAAGCAGTGTGTCATTTTGACATAAAGCACCATGCGCCACTCGCGCGGCGCTTGCAGCCAGTGACGAAAAATCAGTTTTATTCGCGAACAGAGTTTTCAGAGCGGGAGGTGACGGAATGAGGAGCTATCGACCCACACATTATTCGGAGACGCAGCGCATGGCCATGGATACGTGTGGCATGGACGTACTCGTGTCGGCAGGAGCGGGGTCAGGAAAGACATCGGTATTGGTCGAGCGAGTCGTGACGTGCTTGTTTCGTGAGATACCGGTCGACATCGACCGGATGCTTATTGTCACGTTCACGGAGGCCGCTGCGGCCGAAATGAGAGAGCGCATTCTCACGCGCCTGACGGAAGTTCGGAGCATGGCCTGGGCGGCTTCCGATGAAGAGGCGCTGCGACGCGTAGACAGAGTTTTTAGCTTGTTTGACCGCGCCCAGATTTCCACTCTACACGCCTTTTGCATGGATGTTGTACGTAGGCATTTTCTCTTTCTCGGCCTCAATCCCGACCTGCGCCTGATGGACGACGCAGAGCAGTCTGCCATGCGCCGACACGTGGCGGCCCAAACGGTGGCGGCTGCTTTTGATGATGACCAAACCGCGCTGATGCTGGTTGCCGACGCGCTTCATGTGCGTTCGGAGGACATCGGTGACCTACTTCTGCGGCTCGATGAATTTGCTGGTAGCCAGCCCAATCCTACCGCCTGGCTGCAGTCGGCAGCCAGTACGTTTGGAGCGGCGGATCGTCTCTCCAGTGAACCATGGTATGCGGACTTTCTCCACTTTATAGAAGACCGAGTGTCGTTTGTCCGGCAGCTTTTCGACGAAGCGCTCCATCTCGCGGCACAGAACTCACTGTTAGACCCTTATCATCGGTCGCTTGCGCAGGGATGCACACTTCTGGAGGACGTCTTCACTGCGCTGTCCGAGGGTAATCTCCCGAAAATGGTTGCAGCGATTCATCGCGTTGTGGCAGAGAAAGGTAGGCCTGTGGTACGCGGTGAAGTGGAAGGAAAGGCGGAAGTTCAGCGGCTTCGAACGGAGGCCTATCACGAGCTTACCGATTTAAATTTAATTTTATCTCGCGGAGAACTCGCTCTACATGCCGATGTCCTCGAATTACGACGGCCAGTTCAAACTGTGTTGAATCTTGTTCAAAGCTTTCGGGACTCGTTTCAGGATATGAAAAAGTCGCGTTCGCTGCTCGATTTTTCAGATTTGGAGCACTTTGCCCATCGTGTTCTCAGCGACGCTAGTACCGGAGAGGCAGAGCGGCTGCGAGCGCGGTTTGAAGAGATTTTTGTGGACGAGTATCAGGACACCAGTCCGATTCAGGCGACGCTGCTCAATTCTTTCCGGCGTCCGCAGGGAAATTTGTTTCTCGTCGGAGATGTCAAACAGAGCATTTATCGTTTTCGCATGGCCGAACCGACTTTGTTTTTGAATGCTTACGAAACCTTGGGAGTCACTCGTCCAGGGACAGTTATTCCATTGTCAGACAATTATCGCAGTCGGCGAGAGGTCGTCGATTGCATCAATTGGCTGTTTGAATACCTGTTTCAATACGAGACGGTCGGCTACGTCTACGATGAGCGCGCCAAGATGAACGTCAGCGCTCCTTATCAGACTGGTCAAGGCTCCGTCCAGTTGCACCTCTTAGACGGCAGGATGGAGGAGGTAGATGCGGTCGATCCGCCATTGATAGAGACCTACGAGGATATGACTTCGTTTGAGAGGGAAGCCAATTGGCTGGCAGACCGTGTCTTCGAAGCCCTCGGTCATGGAGAACAGCCTCCTTTGCAGGTTTGGGACAAAGCCATCAAGTCCATGCGCGATGCTAAGCCTTCCGACATCGTCATTTTGTTGCGGTCGATGCAGGGCAAAGCAGATGTGGTTCTGGAGGCTCTGCGTGCCCGCGGTATTGCCGCAGAAGCAAAAACATCGGGCGGTTTTTACCAATCTCTTGAGATTCGTTGGTGCTTTTCACTGATGGGTGTTCTTTCAAATCCCCGGCGAGACCTCGACTTCGTCACGCTCATGCGGTCTCCTTTGGGTGGGTTTACAGATGTACAAATCGCGACTCTCCGCACCTTCGCTAAAGGCCCATTCATTGAGGTGCTGCGGAAAGTGGTGCGGTCGGCGGTGCGTTCGGACAAACTTTCAGAGGATGGGGCATCCCTACATCCATCCCTTGGCAATCCCGATGCACTGCGCTCATTCGCCACGTTTCTGGAGCGGTTGGAGCGCTGGCGAGTTATGGCCCGCGAACGTACTGCAGGCGAGACATTGCGACAGATATTTGCGGAGATGCAATATCTCGACTACGTGACGGCCATGCCCGGTGGTACGCTTCGACGAGCCAACGTGAGACGCTTGCTGGAGCGGGCAGATGCCTTGGATTCGTCAGACAAAGGGGGGCTAGTCGCTTTTTTACTGACGGAGGAAGCACTCATGGAGTCGGCTACTCTGATTGGAGAGGCGAGAGATGTGGGAGATGAGAATGCCCCCGTTCGTGTGATGTCTGTGCATGCGAGTAAGGGATTGGAGTTTCCCATCGTCTATTTGCCGGACCTCGGACGGGCCTTTCGGCGTGAAGGCTCCAAACAGAACATTCTCATTCATCGTGAGCTCGGAATGGGGCCGAATTTTTCCAATCCGCAACACAACCAACGCTGGCGGACGGCGATAGCCTTAGCTATTGCGACTCGCGAAGATGCCGACGCCTTGGCGGAAGAGGCGCGCATTTTGTATGTTGCGATGACGCGGGCGAAAGAGCATCTGATTATGAGCGGATCGTCCAGAGATTGGCAGCGCATTGCGGCGCGCCAGCTGGCAGGCACCTCGGTTTCAGGAGGAATGACGGGGACGCTTTTTCGGAGCAGTCGGTCCATGATGGATTGGCTGCTCCGGGCGTTGTCTTCAACGAAAGAGGGATTTGCTTGGTTGGAGCGCGTGGCGGACGGGTGCAGTGAGGGGCAAGTTGCCGTTCGAGCCATGGATGTGTCCTTGTGGCTCATGAAAGATATCGCCAACGCGGTGCCCGCCCGGGACATGGCGGCGGATTCGTCCGACGCCAAGGCTGAGTGGGTAGTTTCAGATATTCCGCAATTTCTCGAACGCATGTCGCAGCGCATTGAGGATAGTCAAGGACGAAATCAGCTATCATTAGAGATTTTTCGACCGCTATCGAGGCCATCGATTCCGGCCAAAGTCTCTGCAACAGAACTTCGGCGCTTGTGGGTCGCTGCCAAAACGCCCGGCACCGCCGTGAAAAATGCGGAAGATGCCAAGGAATTTCAACCGAGCCAGAGAGCTACGGAACGTCTGCTGACGATACCAGCGTTTGTGGACAGTGGCCAAATGGCAGGCAAGCAACGGGGTAGCGTGATGCACCGGATTTTTCAGCATTTGCCACTCAGTGTGGAACCTACGCAGGATAGTGTGACCGACGCTCTGTGGCAACTCTGTGAAGCGGGTCAAGTTCGCCGAGACGATCTCTCGAAAGTCGACACGGAACTTTTGATAGGATGGTTAACATCCGACTTGGCAAGCAGAGTTCGCAGTGCCCGTCGCATTTGGCGGGAACAGCCCTTCTTTTCGCGACTGATGGTTCCCCACGATGCTGTGCAGAGTGACCGTACAGACGTGCGAATGGACAACCACTCGCGATTTGTCACGTTGCAAGGTGTCATAGACGTACTTGCAGAAGAGGAACGTGGCTTTTTAGTGGTCGATTTTAAGACGGATGCGGTGTACAACTCAGATGTGAAGAAGCTTACTCAGGAGTATGAGGCTCAGATTGCAGCGTATCGACAAGTGGTCGAGTCGCTCGCACCAGGAAGACCTGTCTCTGCTTTTCTGTATTTTGTAGAGGTCGGCCAAGCCGTTGAAGTCGGTCGAGTGCCTTTAGAATTGCTGTTTCAACCGGGGGGTTGAACCAATCGGGTGGATGGGGGAAGAAAGGCTGGGTCAACTGCACTCTATGTCGCCTCAGCCACGTCCTTGGGGCCGATGGCAGTGTTCACCAACCGCCCCAAGGAACTTGATTAAAATGCTGCTAAGTGCGTTCGAATGTGCTCGTTCTTTTGTAATTCGTCTAAGATGTTTTCTGCCAACTTGCTGTCGTCCATCGCAAAGGACAGATTGGCTATCAACCAACCTTCCAAATTACCAATGTCGTGCCGCCGGCCGGTAAATGCGAATGCGTCCACGCGACCGTCTCGGGCGAGTACTTCGATGGCATCTGTGAGTTGTAATTCTCCTCCATGGCCGAGTGGAGTTTTCTCCAATGCTTCAAAGATATTGGGAGGCAGGATGTAGCGTCCGAGCACCGCCAAGTTGGAAGGTGCTTCCGACTCAAGCGGTTTCTCGACGACCGTTGCGACCGGTACGCGTGACCCAGTCCCGAGTGCGCCAAGGGGTTGCACAATGCCGTATTTGGATACGTCTTTCTGAGGCACGTGTTGAACACCCAAGAGGACTCGCGTAGGGTCCTCGTACTCTTCAATCAATTGAGCTGTGACTGGAACGGTCGACTGAATAATGTCGTCTCCGAGCAGGACGGCAAAAGGTTCGTTGGCGATGAAAGACTTGGCGCAGAGGATAGCATGCCCCAATCCCAAAGGGGTTTTTTGACGCACATAGTGGATGTCCACCATGTCCGAAATTTTTTTGACCTCGGTCAACATACTCGCTTTTCGATTTTGTTCTAAGTGAAACTCGAGTTCTGGAGAGCGGTCGAAATGGTCTTCAATCGCTTTTTTTGTTCGCCCCGTAATGAGCAGAATCTCTTCGATACCCGCGTAGACTGCTTCCTCTACAATATACTGAATACACGGCTTGTTCAGGATGGGGAGCATTTCTTTAGGCACAGCTTTAGTTGCTGGAAGCATTCTCGTTCCAAAGCCGGCGGCAGGAATGACGGCTTTTCGCACCTTCACGCCTACGTCACCTCCATTTCCATAGCAGACAGGGTCCATTATACAACGACAATCTGCTCGTACCTATCTTTTCGGATATCAATTCCCTGTCTATATCCACAATTCGCGATGCATTTGCAGGATTCCTCTTTCTTTCACATGAACTTCCATGTGAAGACATTGCCATGGACATAGGCGTACCTCATGTAACTCTAAAACGCATCAAACAGAACAGCGACGGGGCCCTCGCTGGTGTTGAGAACCTGCTCGACGGTGTTGCCGCAGTACAGCTCGCCTTCGGAAAAGCGCCAGTCGGCGTGCATCATGATGAGGTCGAAGTGTTCATCGCGGGCAAAGTCGCAAATCGTTGTGCCGACCTGGCCGCGAGAGTAGAGGACCTTTCCTTGTACAGCCATGCCGAGACCATCAGCGAGGGCACAGACGTATTGAGTAGCAGCCTCTGCCTGGGAAGTTTTGCGGTCGAGCTGTTCACGCAAGTCTACTCCGAACGGATCCGACAGTGGATTCGATTCAATGACATGAAGTACGGTGACACTTGCATCACAATTTCGGGCTAAGGCGAAAGCCAGTTCGGCGACACGTTGGTCGCGTGGTATGCCCGTTGTCAACAGGAGGATGCGCTCTGGGTTTCCCGTAAACGCTGTTTCAGGGGGCATGCTCCAGACCCATGTTGGACACGCCGCATGGCGAACGATGCTGTCGACGACTTGGCCGAACAACCCAGCGTGAGCAGGACGTGCAGCAGAACCTAAGATGAGCAAATCGTAGTCCTTTTTGGACTCGGCAATGATGGTCGACGCAACGCTCTCCGTATCCGCTGCTTCGCGAACCTGCCAAGACACTTGTGCGGAAGTTGGAGTGATGAGGGGGGCGATGTCAAACTTGTCCCGTGCCTTGCGCCCTCGGGATGGCCCCACATGAAGGGCGGTGGCGTCAATACCTCGCTCACCAGCTAGGTGGCTCGCGACCCTTGCCGCAATCATCGCGTTGCGGCCGTCGCGAATCGGCACGAGCATCTTTTCAATGCCGTGCAGAAAACTGCGTTCGCGGCGTACTTCTTGCTTCAGACGTGCTTCTTCCTGTGGATTGACAGGAGCTCTTTTCAGAGACCAGCGCAAAAGAGGAGGGGCCATCATGGACGTCGCCACGGCCATAAGGACAATAATCGAATACATTCCAGGGGTCAGCACGCCAATCTGGAGACCGACCGTGGCGACAATGATTTCGACGGCTCCGCGGGCATTCATTCCAGAACCGAGCGCCACGGCTGTCCATTTCGGGATTTTGACCATTCTAGCGCCGATATAAGTGCCAACGAACTTGCCGGCACACGCCACTACAATGACGAGAACCAAGGTCGCCAGATAGATAGGCGACAAAAGCGGCAAAATGTTCACTTTGAGTCCGGCCACGGCGAAGAAAACGGGAGCAAAAATGCCCAGCGTCATGGTCTTTAACTGTTCCCTCGCAGCCCTTTTGACACGAGGGATGCGCGATAACTGGACACCTACGATAAAGGCGCCTAAATAAGCTTCGACGTGCAGAGCTTCGGTAATGGCGGCGCCAATCAATCCGACGACAATAACGGCAGCAATGGTGGCGGTACCATCGCCAAAGTGGTCGTCGACGTAACGGATTAGCGCGCGGATGAGCCAGTACCCAACGGTAAAAGCGAATACTGCAAAGGCGAGCGTTCCAAAGATGGAAATGGCAATCGATGTCAGAGGTAAGGAGCGGGCTGTGGCTAGGCCTGCGACAATCGACAATAAGAACCATCCAGATGTGTCGTTGATGACTCCTGCGGCGACCGTCAATTGTCCGATGTCCCGCCGCATTAAATCCATGTCCAAGAGAATTTTCACAATGACAGGGATGGCGGAAATAGACATGGCTGTCGCCAAAAAGAGGGCGAAGACCGGCCGATTTCCCACTCCTCCCATAAGGGTTGGAGAGAGAACTTGTGCAAGACCATAACCTCCGATAAACGGAACAAATACGGAGGCTAACGCGATGACCGGCGCAGATTTTGCCTTGCTTCGGACGATGGGGATATCGACTTCAATCCCGCTGAGCAAAAGCAGGAAGATGACGCCAAGGTCTGACACGAGTTGTAGCAGCAGGGATTGTGTGGAACTGTTTGGGAAAACGCTCTGATAGGCGCTTGGGAATATCCACCCGAAGAGTGACGGGCCGAGCAGGATGCCAGCGAACAATTCGCCAATAACCTGCGGCTGGCCCAGCCGCCGGGCCAGTTCGCCGAGTCCGCGCGCGGCGATCAAAAGGAGTGCGAATTCCAGTAGAAATCGCAAAATCTCGATGGACGTCATGCGCGCACACCCCGCTCTGCGTAAATTTTAACTTTGCCTAGATTCGTGTTTAACGGAGGCATCCCTGCTACCGCTCTCCGTCGGCGCTTGTTTCAAGGTTGCGCTTCATCGTCGTGGAGTGGAGGAAGCGTAAATTCAGCAAAGCGTGCGCGGATTCCTGGACTTAAAGAGAGAGTTGGTTTGGGTAGTCGAAGCGCGTGAACGTCGTCTCTCTCGACTCGTTGGCCGAACCATTCTGGCGGTACTTTCGTGAAAACTTGTTCGATTTGAGCGACAAAATCGGGTATGCTGATTCCACTGTAGAGTGTGCCAGACTGTGCGACGTAGTCAAGGAGATACTTGCGTGCCCTTGTCCACATGCGCCTGGCCCCACGGACGTTTCCTTTTTCAAGATGATACAGACAGACCGCGCCTTGAATAAATCCTTTGAGGACGGTGTTGCGCCCGGTTGAAAGCCACAGAGACTCGCCATATTCGTGGCAGAGAAAATAATCCCGCAAGACGCAAAAGCAATAGAGGTAGGCGAGAAAGCGGTCATCCATGTCGCTCAAATCGTTGTCTCTGTGGTTCATGGCGGGACTCCTTCGCTTCGTTGTCAGATGCCAATAGGCTAACATGTTTGTCATGGCAATATCGAGTTCCTATCGTATGAGTATGGAGAATGAGCGTCCTTGAGGATAAGAGCGTGCCATTGGTTGAGGAGGTGTTTTCAATGGGGGAATGGACATGGTTGGACCACAAATTCCCATTGGCTGATTTGGAACTGATGTCGCCACCGATTCCAGCTCAAGTAGCCAATGTATTGGTGCGCACGATTCGCGCCTTGCCGCGGACGGCCGAGACAGAATCGGTTTTCTATGAGGTGCGGGTAGCTCCTCATAATGTCGCCAAATTTCGTGGCGGTCCGTGGTTACATGTCTTTGACGAGGACGCCTTGCAGAATCCGGGAGCTGAGGTTGATGCATTTCGCGAGGCGCTGTGGACAGCTCTGCAAAATTTACAAGAACAGTCGTGATCGATGCGGTCACTATTCGGTCACAACTGATTTATACCGCAATATAATGCTAAAAATCAGTGGATTTACGTCAAATAGTATGTCATAATCGTGTTGCATAGGACCGATTTTCGTGGAGGGTGAGGATGCTCGTGGAGAATTCGAAATGCTTACAGCCAGCGGAGCTGGTGGAGGAAGCCATCGTGCGCCGGGAAGGTGTGCTGTTGGCAAACGGCGCATTTTGTGCCGAGACAGGGCAATTCACGGGTCGCTCACCAAAAGACAAGTATTTTGTGCGGTCCGCTTCGTTTGATGTTCAGAGTGAACAACATCAGTGGTTGAGCGAGGCTTCCTTTCAACATTTGTTCGAAAAGGTAAAAAACCATCTCCGCAAGACGGGCTCGTTTCAGTTTGATGCCGTTGTCAATCAACATCCGGAATACGCGGTTCCCATTCGCTTTTATACAGAGTTCGCTTGGCATAATTTATTTGTTCAGAGCCTATTTCAGACTGGGAATTCGGCGGATACACCAAAGTATACCGTCTATGGAGCACCAACCTTGAAAGCCCTTCCAGAAGAAGATGGTACACGCACTTCCACGTTCATTGTTCTAAATCCGGGGCGAGGAATCATTTTGATTGGTGGAACAGAATACGCAGGTGAGTTAAAAAAATCAATTTTCACATTAATGCACCACGACTTGGCGCGGCGGGGCGTATTGCCCATGCATTGTAGCGCGTCGGTCGGTGAAGGCGGAGATGTGGCACTGTTCTTCGGACTATCGGGAACTGGAAAGACGACTCTCTCGGCAGACCCCGCTCGATTTTTGATTGGAGACGACGAACACGGTTGGGCACCGGAAGGTGTCTTTAACATGGAAAACGGATGTTATGCTAAGTGCATCCACTTGAGTGAAGAGCGGGAGCCGGATATTTATCGTGCCATTCGCTTCGGTGCCGTGTTGGAAAACGTGGGTTATGACAGTCGGCGCAACCCACAATATGATGACGACAGCAAGACAGAAAACACGCGCGCCGCATATCCCCTAAAGAATGTGGCGAACGCAGCAGCGGTTTCGCGCGGCGGTCATCCGAAAGCTATCGTATTTTTGTCTGCCGACGCCACCGGAGTCCTTCCTGCGGTCGCGAGGCTGCGGCCTGAGGATGCGCATCGACACTATATGCTCGGATACACCAGCAAATTGGCTGGGACGGAACGCGGAGTCACCGCTCCAGAACCTACGTTTTCTGCTTGTTTTGGAGCTCCTTTTTTGACGGATCGACCCTCGGTTTATGCGGACATGTTGATGCAGCGAGTTCGCCAGTATAACGTGCCTGTCTATTTGTTGAATACGGGCTGGGTTGGCGGCGGCATTGGGCGCGTTGGCAGGATGCCGCTAGCCTGGACGCGAACGTTGGTAGAGAAAATTA
This sequence comes from Alicyclobacillus sp. SP_1, assembly GCF_024706985.1. Classification (GTDB taxonomy): domain Bacteria; phylum Bacillota; class Bacilli; order Alicyclobacillales; family Alicyclobacillaceae; genus Alicyclobacillus_I. The sequence goes on from NZ_JAMCCX010000050.1 coordinate 131,884, forward strand.
TTCGCGGTGAGTTGGAAGGGGTTCCGACGCGCCGGGATGAAGCGCTGTTTCTCGATATCCCAACAGACATACCGGGATTCCCAGAAGAGTATCTCTATCCAGAACGAGGTTTTCCAAGTCCGGAAGATTATGAGGCCAGTCGAGATGCCTTGGCGAAATCTTTTTCAGAAGAACTGCAAGCACACGCGGTGGCAGACAAAGTATTGTATCTTCGGGCGTAGAGAAGCAGACGATGCGGTAGACGAGTACGCGTTCACTCGTGTCCACGATTCGACCAAAGGCGACGAAGAAAGTGGGAGGGTGCCAAGACGGCACCCTCCCATTGTTATCTCGAGTTGGCTTTCACTTGCGTCGTCCGATGTTGACGTGATAGCCAGAGAGCCGAGCGTCCGTCGAATCCCTGTGTCGCAGATGCAGAGAAACCGACGCAGGTCAGAAGTCATTGCGAAACGAGGAGACCATTTGTACCGAGAGATGTTGCCCAACTTCGGCGTGGTGACTGTCCATGCGCACAATGGCGTTGGTGTGCGCTAGCCCTTTAATCAAACCGGGGGATTGGTCGCGTGCGCAGTGGACTACCAGTTGACCTTCTTCGATTGCGGCGCGCGCGCGCAAAAAGCGCGTGTGTTTGACGGGTTTGTGTGCAACGTGATCCGCCAACTTTGCAGTCAGCGCAAAGGGCTGGTAGGGCCGTCCTGCCATCGCGGATAAAGTGGGACGCACTAATGTTTCGAATTGAATGAATGCGGCCGCTGGATTACCGGACATGGCAAAAAATACGGTGGACTGGTGGGTCGCGGCGACAAAAGGTGCTCCTGGACGCATCCACACGCGCTCCATCGCCAACGTTTTGCAGATGCGGCGCAGCGTCCCGGGAACATAGTCGTAGTCTCCAGCGGACACTCCACCCGTCAGCAAGACCACATCCACTTGACCAGCCACAGAGCGAACCACGTCTTCCAATTGCTGCGGATCGTCCGGAACGTGTTGGACCAGAGGAACCTCGCACTGCTCGTCCCGCAACGCCAATTGCAAGTAAACGCCGTTTGAGCCGTAAATCTGACTTGGCTCGAGAGAGGCGTCGAGGTTCGTTACGATTTCCGATCCGGTTGTGACAATCCCCACGCGTAACCGCTGGTGCACCGCGACTTGGCGAACGCCAAATGCGGCCAAGACGGCGATATCCTGTGCTCTCAGACGAGTGCCCGAAGTCAGTAAGGGGTCGCCAACGCGACCGTCCTCGCCTCTTTGTTGGACCGACTCGCCTCTTTGCACAGACTCCAAAAATGTGACACTGCGTCCATCGGGCGACGTTTCACACCACTCTTTGCGGACGACTGCCACCGTTCCGTCGGGCACAGGAGCGCCCGTCATGACTTTGACTGCGCTCCCTGCGTCAAGTTCGTAACACTCGGTCTGCCCAGCCCCGATGACTCCGCGAACAGGTAGCGTCTTTCCGGACAAATCAGAGATATCTGCCTGGCTGATGGCGTACCCATCCATCATCGCCCGGTGAAACGGGGGTACGGTCACGCTGGCGAGTGCCGGCATCGCCAGGGTTCGGTAGAGGGCCTCCGTGGTTGGCACCATCTCCGTGCGTGATGGTGGCCTGAGACGGTCGAGTATGGTCAGTGCTTCGTCGTAGGTGACCGTCTGAACCGTAGACATCGTCAGGCGCTGAGAATCCGGTCGATTTTCTGGAGAATCTCTTCACTGAGTGCAACGCCGACACCTTTGACATTCTCGATAACCTGCTCTGGGCGCGAAGCACCAATCAGTGCTGAACTTACGCTCGGCAAGCGGAGGGTCCAGGCGATGGCGAGTTGCGACAGACTTAGGCCGACTTCAGACGCAACGTCCAGCAATCCTTCCACTTTTTTGAGCGTTGCTTCGTTCAAATAGCGTTCCACGAAGTGCTTGACACGTTCGGTATGGGCGCGTGAACCCTCCGGTATCGGCCGACCCAAGCGATATTTGCCGGTCAACACGCCTTGTGCGAGCGGCGAGAAGACAACCTGACCGATGCCCGCGTCGTCACAGATAGGAAGGACGGCGGTCTCAATGTAGCGCTGGAACATGTTATAGACAGGCTGGCTCGCGGCAATGGCGTGCAGGCCGAGTTGCTTCTGTAGAGAAGTCGCTGCCGCAATTTGATTCGCGGGCCACTCACTGATGCCAGCGTAGAGAATTTTGCCTGCTCGAACGAGATCGTCCAAGGCGCGCAAAGTCTCTTCCAAGTCGGTCTCGCTGTCGAATCGATGGCAATAGAAGATATCGAGATACTCTGTACCGAGCGACCGCAGGCTTTCGTCGACCTGCGCGAAGAGGTGCTTTCTGGACAGGCCGCGGTCGTTCGGACCCTCACCGACGGGCCAAAAAGCCTTTGAGGTCAACACATAGCTCTCGCGCCGATAAGGGCGAAGGGCTTCTCCAAGGACCACTTCCGCAGCGTGCGGTGTAGCGCCATAGACGTTTGCACAGTCAAAGTGGTTGATACCCAGCTCGTAGGCTTGCTTGACGCACGCCATCGAGGCTTCCCGTTCCGTCACTGTCCCGTATGTAAGCCAACTGCCAAGCGCAATCGCGGACACTTTCAGACCGCTCTTGCCAAGTCTGCGATATTCCATGTCAAAACACCTCCTCTGTCATTGTAGCGAAGCTCGGGGAGCTAGCGCAAACGACGGAAGCGCGCGGATTTTGCGCGGTGCTTGGGCATGTGGTAGTGTAGGCCATGGAAGCTTGAGGTATCTATGCCCAAGGAGGTCGAATAGCTTGGCAAAGAAGTACAGTGCTGCACCAGCGATGCAACTCCAAGAAGGGTCTCGGTATGAGGCCATTGTGAAAACAAATAAAGGAGAGTTCACCCTGGAGTTGTTCGCCAATCGCGTGCCGCAGACCGTGAACAACTTTGTCGCGCTCGCTCGCGATGGATTTTATGAAAATGTTCCGTTTCACCGAATCATTCAAGAGTTTATGATACAGACGGGCGACCCCACAGGGACAGGTGCGGGCAGCCCAGGTTATCGCTTTGCGGATGAATTGCCGCCCGTTGAACCGTACGCCCCGGGAGTGGTAGCGATGGCTAATGCCGGGCCGAATACCAACGGATCGCAATTTTTCATCTGCACCGGAAGCCAGTGTCAACATTTGAATCGGTCGCCCAACTACACGGTCTTTGGTCGGGTCATTCAAGGCATGGATGTCGTCCTTGCGATAGCCGCAACTCCTGTGGGCCGGTCTCGGTCGGGCGAGATGAGTGAGCCGAAGGAACCCGTGCAGATGAATACCGTCGAAATTGTACAGATGGACGCTTGACTCTGCGGAGGTGCCTCTGTGGACAAAGAGACTTGCATCGCAGACCTAGAGCGTATGCGAGCATCCGGCCTTTTTCTCGATCCGCTCTTGGCCCGCGGCATCTATCTCCAACTGGATGATGACTGTGTTCAGGCTGTGGACCGCTTTGTCCATCGTCTGGAGCTCCGCCACGTGCGCCTGCAAGCACTGGGTGACCATCTCGGTCAACTGCCATACTCCCCGTCTATCGCTTCGCGCTGCCTGCTTGAGGCGTTGGTCAGCACGGCTTGCCAGGTCGCGTATCACCGCTCTGGACAAGCTCGTCCAGAGCTCGAGGACATCCGCGTGGCGCACTCGCGCACCGCGGCCTGCCTCCTCGAACACGGGATGGCTTGCCTCTACAAATTATATTTTCTGATTGCAGGTTATGATTTACTGACGCCGCTTCACTATCATCGGCCAGTGTCCGAGGACGAATTTCTCCAAGGCGCCTGGCATCATCCGTATCCGCCGGACGGATTGGAACAATGCCTGATGATTGCGCTCGCGCACGGAAGCGTCCGCTACAAAGCGTCGTCAACCGAAAGGTTCGAGCGAACCATTCAATTGACTCGAATTGGACAGACGCGATACGAGTGGATGACGGAGGTGCTTAAGGAGTCTGGCTATTTGGAAGAACGGCTGGAGATGTCTCATACATATTTGTTCGATCACGCTTTAGACCTCGAAACTCTGTTTCATACGCTGGAGCCGAACTCGTTGCGATACTACCGAGAGTTTGTCGACTGGATGGATATTTCCGAAGGTTCACAACTTCTGGAGGTGCGTTGCGGAACAGGAACACTCACTTACGATGGCGAACTGTATCGGAAAGTGGGCGAACATGGACGAATCTGTGCTGTGGACGAGTCGGCTGGCCTACTGCAACAGGCAAACCGCAAGATTGCCGCAGTCGATGCTGCGGAGCACGTCCAGTTGTTTCGCGCTTCTGTCTTGCAATTGCCGTTTCAGGAAGGCGTCTTCGATGCGTGTCTTGGGGTTGCTGTTCTGCAGGGCGAACAGCCGCTTAGCGCGCTGGCGGAAATGGCTCGCGTCGTTATGCCCGGAGGCACGATTGGCTTGCTCGAGGCGCTGCACGTAAACGCCGTCACGACGGCGTTTCAAGACTGGTTTGGCCCACTCTTTGACGTCTTGAAGCGGCGCAATGAAAGCTATAAGATGAATATCTTGCCAACAGAGACGCAGGTGTTTCAGTGGCTCCATGAAGTCGGGCTACATCATTTTGAAACCAAGCGTGCCATGACGACATGGGTCTATGAAAGTGCGGAAGAGGTGGTGCAGTTGGCTCTGCGCGCCATTCCCTATCTGCAGCGAGAATTTTTGCGCCTGCCGTGGGATGACAGACGGTCCATCGCGCTTGAATTGATTGACCGTGGGCGTGATGTCTGCAGGCGCTGTTCACTCGCGGAACGAACACTGACGATACCCATGCTGTTTATCAAAGCGCGTCGTCCTGTGGGACGCTGGGATGCACGGAGACGAGGAGGAGCGGAAGAATGAAAGGAAGTCCTCGAGTCGCTTTTATCACGAGTGCCGCCAAGGGTCTTGGCCACGCCACCGTGCGCTGCCTCTTGGCGGCCGGCTACGATGTCTGTTTCACGTACGGACAGAGCCGCGCCGAAGCGGAGGCTCTGGTGACCGAGGGCGAGCAGAGGGGACGGCGTGTTTTCGCACAGTCAGTCGATTTAATGAACCGCGAGGCGACACTCGCTGCGGTCGATGGAGCTATGGAGCGGTTTGGACGAATCGATGTATTTGTCCATAACTTTGGACCGTATGTCTTTGAGCGCATTGCTTTAGCCGAGTATGATGACGAGCAGTGGGCGCGGATGATGACGGGCAACTTAGAAAACTTTTTTTGGATTTATCGCCGAGTCATATCAGGCATGCGGGAACGGGGGTTCGGGCGAATTGTGACCATGGGTTACGATGGTGCTGAAGTGGCCGCAGGTTGGCGCTTTCGAGCGCCGTATGCGGCGGCCAAGGCGGGCCTCGCTTCTTTGACGAAGTCGATTGCAAGGGAAGAGAGACAAAACGGGATTACCGCGAATATGGTCTGTCCTGGAGATGTCCGCGGAGACAACAAAGGTCGCTTGATTTCTGAGGTCAAAAATCCGGACGATTTGTTGGGGAGACCACCCGTTGGAGAAGATGTCGCGCGTGTTATCGTCTTTCTCTGCGCCGAAGACAGTGGACAGGTGAACGGAACTGTGACCGAAGTGACAGGGGGATATGATATTCTCGCTTATGACGACGGAAAAGATGTCTTGGATGAGAACTGTCAGTATCGTGCGGGAGATACGGTTCATGTCATTCCCTGGGGCACCACGGCTCACGTGGTGGACGTGATTCAGGTCAAAAATCGCAACCTCATGTACGTTGTGCAAAATCGCCTTCAGCAGGGACAGTTTACCGCATATCAGTTGGCCCACCCACGAGGAGAGTGAAACACGTATGGCACATGCAGACACTCTGCGCCGTCTTTTTCCGGCAGTGCAGGACCAAGTCTATCTCAATACTGGCTCTTATGGTGCGTTGCCGACGACCACTGCCAGTGTCATGACGTCGACGCTAGAGGCGTTGCTTACGAACGGTCGTCTGCACCATTCTTATCTTGACTCGATTCGCGAAGTGCAAGAGAGCATTCGCGAATTGCTTGGTTCTCTGCTGCATGTGCCACCCGATTCCATTGCGCTGACAGAGAGCACAGGTCATGGACTAAACATTGTCCTTTGGGGCATTCCGTTTCAGCCAGGTGATGAGGTGATTGTCACAGACGTCGAACATGAAGCGGCATTGCTTCCTGTCTTTGTGCAGCGCGAGCGCCGCAGTGTCAGTGTTCGATTAGCGCGAGGGGGCAGAACCACCGAAGAGTGGTTGGCGTCGGTAGAACGCGTGATGTCGGCCCGAACGCGACTGCTGGTTGTGTCTCATGTTGCCCATGGGACTGGCCAGCGATTACCCATCGAGGCATTGACGAAGTTGGCGCATGACCGCGGAGTGTTGGTCATGGTGGATGGTGCGCAAGGTGCGGGCGTTGACCTGGTTGATTTAGAGGCGGTGGACTGTGACTTCTATGCGTTTCCCGGCTATAAGTGGCTGTGTGGTCCGGATGGAACGGGAGCACTTTACATCCGACCGGAACTACACTCGCTCCTCTTACAGACGTTTATCAGTGGCGCATCGCTGGTGTCCCATGACCCGGCCTACACGCTGTCCGGGACGTACTTGACAGCGCCGGGGGCGGCACGTCATGAGCATGCCCGAACGGACCTCGTCAAGTGGCGAGGACTACTCGAAAGCCTCAAGTTGCTACATGTTCAAGCCGGATTTGACTTTATGTCGGCGCGGATTCGTGGATTGACGGCGGAGGTATACGACGGTCTGCTGGAATATAGCGGAGTGGAAGTGACCACGCCGCGGGAAGCCCGCGCCGGACTCATTCACTTTCGGGTACGAGGCCAGCGAGACGTGACGGCATTAAAAAAATTGTTTACACGCCGCAATATTGACGTCAAGGCCTGCGTCGATACCGCGACGCTGCGCGTTTCACCGTCCTTTTACAACAACAGTGAAGACATCCGACGTTTTCTGAATGTGCTGGAAGAGGACTTGCAGCTAGCAAATCCGCCAAAACTTGAGGGGGCCTCGCCCTGATGAACGTTCACCTCAGAGTATTCAAGGTCGTGGTATGATTTGAAACAAGGGGTGGTGCGGCAGACCAGAGTCTGGAAAGCCGCACCGCGCACAGTCAGTCTTCGAGGTGAATGTTTCCGTTCTTTGTCTCGCAGTATACCTCGGTTCGCTCCGTGTCGACGGCTGTACCCAGAGACATAAACTGCGCGACATTCTTCATCTTACCGTCCGGAAACTCGGCGCTGAGCGCTGTCTCACTGATGTGAATGGTGCCACAGTCCGTTTTTGCTGTCCCGCGCAATGCAGCGACCGTCTTTAAACCCGTCACTTCGATGCGCCCATTTTTCGTGGTTAAATAGACACTCTCCGTCTGGTTCTCGATGCTCTTTCGCAGGTCGATCCGTCCATTCAACGTAGTGGCTCTGAGCTTGTGGACGCTACTCTGTTGTACTGTGATGTGTCCGTTTTGTGTGTCAATATCGAGCACGTTTGCGATGACGCCGTAGACGCTGACAGGTCCATTCTGGCTTTTGACCTCGACGCGGTCCATGGTTTGCGGGAGGTAGACGTCCACGTGGCACTCGCTCATCCAGTGTTTTCCACTCGTATCTGAAATACGCAGACTGTACGTACTGTCTGCTTCCGTTGTATCGATGCACTCGAGCAAGTATTCTTTCGGGTTGTCTCCCGCGGCCGTTCTCATCTGAGCTCGGATGTAGACACGAGCGTAGGATTTATCCCACGGCTGCAAATGGACGTTTCCATTGCTGACAAATAGCGCGATGTTTCGAACCGTCTGTGGTAATTCGATTTCGTGTGCTGTCGGGGTGGTCGGCTCGACACCTTTCCATACTCCCACTTGGGTTTCCATGCTGCGACGAACATCTGCGACCGTCTGAGCTACCATAGAGCTCAATTGATTCTTTACAGATTTCCACTCGTTGGCTGCACGATTCCAATGCGGACCGACTGGCGGAATGGGTGGTATGCGTCTCGCACTCGGAGATTCCAATGCACTGAGCAGACGGTGCGCCTCCTCCGCGGAAATTTTACCAGACTCGAGAAGTTCCAATACTTTCATGCGTTCGTCATGACCATTCATCGTTCGTTCTCCTTTCTTAATCGATGGAGCGCTTCTTCTACAGTCAGTTGCCCCGCTTCTAAAGATGTGAGAATTTCCATCGGCTCTGTGGTCTCAACGTCGGAACCTTCTTCGTCAGACAGTCCCATGTCGCGCAAAACTTGATTTAAGCGGGCGCGTACCGTTGGATAGGAAATACCGAGTTCTTTCTCCACTTCGCGAATATTGCCACGGCAGCGAAGAAACACTTCCACGAACTGTAGTTGCCGAGCTTGCAATTGCTGCAAGCCGCTCGCAACAAATTGTCCGCTCACCTTGGTGGAACACTCTGGACACGTCAATTCCGTCACGACCATTGCATGCTGGCAGGCGGGACACTGATGCGGCATGGGATAAGACATGGCCACACCTCCTCCGTGAAACTAAAGGCTATATTTACTTTGTTGACATCATCATAAACAAATTCAATGCCGAGATCAAACTATATCATACACTATTTTAAAGTTCCGCGAAGGTCGTGACTCACTTCTGACTCGACCGCGCCCCAGAAACCTGTCATAATGTCGACGAGGTGTGTGGCCAACGGTTACACCTATAGGACGGTAACCCAGGGAGTTTACGAAAGCCCCGCATGGGCTCGTCCGTGGAGGAGGATGAAGTGATTGACGGGAGAACCTGTTTTCTTAGTGGAAGGTGCACGCACGCCCTTTGGGTCCTTCGGAGGCCGATTGTCTGCTCGAACTGCGACGGAACTAGGAACCTACGCGGCGCGAGGAGCACTTTCGAAAGCGGGCGTGAGTTCCGATAAGGTCGACAATGTTGTTTTTGGTAATGTCATTCAGACCCATGACGGGTCCGCTTATATTGCCCGACACATTGCGCTCGATAGTGGGGTGTTGCAGGAAGTACCAGCACTGACGGTCAATCGACTCTGCGGTTCTGGCCTTCAGGCTGTGCTGTCGGCGGCACAAGATATTCAGCTTGGCGACAGTGACATTGCGCTCTGTGGGGGGGCTGAATCGATGAGCATGACGCCGTACTTGCTGCGCGGAGCGCGTTTTGGGATGCGCATGGGAGACGGTCGCGCCATCGATATGTTGAGTGAAGTTTTGACGGATTGCCGCGGTCATCTGCCCATGGGTATTACTGCTGAAAACTTGGCCATGGATTATGCCATCTCTCGAGAGGAGCAAGATGAGTTTGCTCTGTTGAGCCAAGTCCGCGCTGCTGCGGCATCGGCCAATGGCCGATGCCGCGAAGAAATTGTCGGCGTTCGCGTCATCGAAAAGCGTGACGAGGTATGGGTTGAAGAGGATGAGCACATTCGCAAGGATGTCACACCGGAGGGCCTGAAGAAGTTGCGTCCAGCGTTTCGTGCCGACGGTACCGTCACGGCGGGTAACGCATCGGGAATCAATGATGGAGCAGCGGCCGTCGTGCTCGCTTCCGGACGTGCCGTGGCATCGGGTGGGATGAAGCCGCTGGCGCAGTTACTTGGGTTTTCGGTCGCTGGGGTCGACCCGTCGCGGATGGGTATCGGTCCGGTACCTGCCATTCGCATGCTGCTGCAGAAAACCGGGCTGAGTCTGGACGAGATCGACCTATGGGAAGTGAACGAAGCCTTTGCGGCGCAGTACTTGGCCGTGGAAAAGGAACTAGGTCTTCCCCGCGACCGTACGAATGTCAACGGAGGCGCCATCGCCTTAGGGCATCCGGTGGGAGCAAGCGGTGCGCGGCTTTTGTTGACGTTAGCTTATGAATTGCGCCACCGGGGCTTGCGCAGAGGCATTGCTTCTCTGTGCATCGGCGGGGGTCAAGGCATTGCTGCCTTACTGGAAGTCTGCTCATGACGCGCCCAGGTGGGGACGCGGATCTCACTCAAGATGGTCTGTGCGCAAACCCTTCGGATAGAGATTGTTGATGCGGTCTGCAGTCACTTTGCCAAATCCGAGGGGCAGACAGTCGTTCCATGTCAACAGGGCGATGCCATTCGCTGCCCGGGCGTGGTTCGCGAGAGCGTTTCCGTGAAGATATTCGCGAGCGTCCGCGAGATTTAGAGGAATGTGTCTCGCTGCAGCGCCACAAGCCAACGCCCGGGCCAAAGCGTGGTGCGGCAGCAGACGTTGGTGACGATAGGTGGCGATTGGCAGGCCCTTGCGGAGAATCCGAATAGGGGCCTCTGGCTCGGGTAACTGGGGTGCGGTAAATGCTACGTCGCCCTGCCACACGACTCGGCTGAAGTCTTCGGTGAATGGAGTCGCGACCATCTCGTTCCAGAATTCTTTCCATGCGGTGGCGGGCACTGGCGGTGATGAGTGGACCGCCTGGGCCTTTTTGGGTTGCGGTTTTCTGCTTGGATGCTTTCGTGAGGCTTGTGCCAGACCGGTTTCACCGTGCCGAATTCGTGATGTGCGTGAATCGGGGATGGTCTCGGACGGCGGTGGCACGCGCAGTAAGGCGACGTAGTGGCCTTCGCCACGCGCTCGGTGCGGCCACAGACGCTGCGTGAAGCGGAGTTGTGGCAAGCCATTTGCAAAGTCTGGACGGCCCTCGGACCATCCTGGCAACGACAATGGAAGAATTTCCAGTTCGAATCGCTCCACCAACCATGTGACAACCTGTTCATTTTCTTCGGGGCTAAACGTGCAAGTGGAGTAGACGAGTCGAGAACCCGGGCGGAGAAGTTGGACCGCGCTTTCGAGAATTTCGAACTGACGTGCTTGACACGCCAAAGGGGCATCAGGATGCCATTCCTGCCTCGCCTCAAACGATTTCCGGAACATTCCTTCGCCACTGCACGGTGCATCGACCAACACTGCGTCGAAGAGACCTGACCAAGCGGTGGCTAACTCGGCTGGACTCGCTTGCGTAATGGTCGCTGGTATGCCGCACCGCTCCAGATTTTCCGCCAATGTGAGCACGCGAGTAGGGTGAATCTCGTTGCACACCAACGTCGCTCCGCCGGCCGCTGCTTGGCCCAGTGCGACCGATTTTCCGCCTGGTGCAGCGCACAAGTCAAGAATGGTTTCTCCGGGTTTCGGCGCGACGACAGCGGCCACCGCCATGGCAGATGGTTCTTGTAAGTAGATGCTGCCGATGTGGTGATAGACCGATTTGCCGAGTCGACTGTCTGGTGTGATGTAGTGGCCGTGAGGGTCCCACGGCACGGAATCGCCCAGTTGTTCCGCTAAATCTTCAGGCACGGGAACTTGCTCTTCCTGACATCCTATCCAGAAGGGACTGTGCGGTGGCCCACTGTGCGGCGTTCGTCGCGGCGGACATTGGTTATTGGATGCGCCTTCCGGCGCGGTGGGCAGCGGCGCGAGCAAAGAGGCGTGCGCACGATGGGTTTGAAACCGGAGTACGCGCACCGCGCGCGTGGCTGGTTCGTCCAAACTCTTTAGAAATTGTGGGAATTCCGAGTCGAGCTGCTGCTCCATTCTTCGCAAAAACTCTGCAGGGTAATCCACTTGCATCCTCCCGAAAATGGTTCCGTCGTGATTGTTCTGGCCATTGTTCTGGCCATTGGTGGTGCGTCTCGATGTTTCCAGCCTTGATAAGCGACATTCAGTTGTGCCCTCTTTTCCCTGCGTGTATGATGATGCCGGAGGGATGGACTTGTTGACACAGCCGAGTCGAGAATTAGTCGTGGTACCCAATCCCCATGCTGACCGCATCTACACGGTGGATATGGTGTGTTCGGAATTTACCACGTTGTGTCCGATGACGGGACAGCCGGATTTTGCAACGATTTATATTCAGTATCAACCAGGGCCGCACTTGGTGGAACTAAAATCGCTCAAATTGTATCTCTGGACTTTTCGCAATGAAGGGCATTATCACGAAGATGTCACGAATCTCATTTTGAATGACTTTGTTGCCGCAGCCAAGCCGAGATACGCACGAGTGATAGGCGATTTTCTGATCCGTGGGGGCATCAGCACCAAAGTCACTGTGGAATATCCTGAGCCGTAGTGTTGTCAAGGGACGAGGGCAGTCGAGCCCTCGTCCCTTGACCATAGTGATGCGGTTTTTCGCGCGCAACTCCGTCTTCGCCGAGAGACCACGCGGTTTATGGTTGGGCGTGCGAGCCGTCAACCTCTGACTCAGGGGGCCACGGATGGTGTTTTACAACCGATTGGATGTTGTTTTTTTCATCCACGAAGACAACCTTAGCCTCCAAGGAACTCCACTCGTCGTCGGAAATCCAGGCGGTGGACAGGACGATGATGGTGTCGCCGGGCTGGAAGTGGCGAGCTGGCGGTCCGTTTAGGCAGACCGTACCTGAGCCTACCGCACCGGGTAGAGCGTAGGTGTGCCATAGGGTTCCGTTTTGAAGATTGGTAATCTGGAGCATTTCGTGCGGGCGAATGTCGGCGGCCTCCATCAAAATTGGGTCAAGCGTAATCGACCCCATGTAGTTTAAATCAGCCTGCGTGACGGTGAGTCGATGCAGTTTTCCTTTGCAGACGTGTCTTAGCATCATGTGTTCCTCCTCTGGAATTGGTCGCCCCTCGAGGACGCACCTGCATAGCATAGAGTGCTTGCAGTGGCAGTGCTTAGAGAGATGAGGAGTGACGCACTTGAATCAACAAAAACAGACCATTGGCGTGGCCACCACAACCACGGTCAAAGACCGCGGGGGCACGGAACGGCCCGTCAGATATTACTGTGAAATGGCACAGCATGCAGAGCGCGCGGGATGGAGGTTGGCCATTTTCGACCCGTCTGACGTAAACTGGAAAAGCCAGCGCATGAGCGCATGGGTTCCAATCGCCAGCGACCGCGCCTTTGGACCGTGGCAACGTGAAGAACTTACTTTGCCTAGTGTAGTTTATGAGAATGTCTTTGTCCACCTGAACATTCAGGGCTATTCTCAGGCATTGAGACGAAATGCGCATCGTTTGGGGATCCCGCTCTTTAACCCGGCCCTACCCAACAAATGGAGACTGACGCAGTGGTTGCAGACAGGCGATCTTCGGGCGTTTCTACCGAGCACAGAGCGCCTGCAAAGCACGCATGGGGCGTTGGCTCATCTTGACGATTGGGGAGTTGCTTATGTCAAACCCATCGGAGGGTACGGCGGACGAGGCGTCGTGCAAATTTGCTCTCTGGGACATGGAGCGTATCGAATTGCCTGGGACCGTTCTCTTCACTCTGTGCAGAGGGTGCGCAAAACCGTCAATAAGGAGCAGTTGATGCGTTTTTTTGAACAGAAATTACGCACCCCTCATCTTGTTCAGCGCGGCATCCCGCTGCTCGAAGTAGGTGGCCGAAAAGTCGATTTTCGGGTTGTCGTGCAACGTGGAGCCAAGGGCCAGTGGCACTCGGTTGGAGTCGTTCCCAAACTGGCTGCAAGGCATGGCGTGGTGACCAATTTGGTGGCCGGAGGGGAGCGCTGCTCATTGGAGCAGTTGATCACCCGTGCTGCACTCGAGGGGAAGTCGGTTCCGGCGGGGGATGTGGAAAATGCGGCGCTCAGAATTGCAGACTTTATTACGCGCCGTTGTCCGGACGCGGGAGTTTTAGGATTTGACATGGGACTTGAAGACAACGGAGATATCTATATGATTGAGATGAATCCAAAGCCTGCTCGGAGTTTGTTAACTGCTTCCATGCGTCGAGAGTCGGCAAAGTACAGTACCGACTTTGCTCGCTGGTTGGCACATCATCACTGAGGAGATAAAGCGTTTGAAACCTGTGCTCGGTTTGAGAAAAATGGATGATGGAAGACTCGTCCGAAAACGGCTGAGACTATGGTTATCAGCGTTGGCTGGACTGCTTGTGCTGAGCGTATTTGGCATGACCATCGCCGAAGCTAAGCCACCCGCGGATGTGGTGACCCTCACGGCATCTGTTGGTTTCTCTGGATACTATGCGAATGAAGATTGGGTGCCAGTCACCTTGCACATTCAGCATCGAGGTCCCACGGTGCAAGGCGTGATTGCTGTTCAGGTCGATCACTCTATTGGCCAAGCTGATATCGCGTCAGGAAGTTTGCAGTGGCCAATTCGGTTGCCGCACAATGCAGGGTTGACCAAGCAAATCAGTCTCCCAGGTCTGATGGTGACGGGGGCTGACGTAACCATCTACGTCGGAGGTAATGCCGTCGCCACCACGACATTGTCCGGCAACGCTTTGGGACACGTAGCCTTGGTCGCGGTTATTTCTAATACATTACAAAAAGCCGCTTACCTCACGGGTAGCAGCGATGGTACCAATCCAGTACAGCCCGTGGCCGTGTCTGTCACGAATTTTCCCCAGTCCACGGGAGCACTTGGCGGTCTCCAAGCAGTCACGGCCACGCCGAGAGACTTGAGCCAACTGTCCGCTCAACAATCGACTGCACTGTTAACTTGGATTCGCTTTGGCGGCATTTTGGTCGTGACGGGAACTGGCCAAACTGAACCTACTTCAGTGTGGAGAGGCTACATGCCCATCTTGCCTGGGCCGCAAAAACGCCTGCCCGGGGCGGCCTTGAGCGCCTTCGCCAATGTCACGGATTCGCCTGGAGACATTGTTGTTTCGGCAAAGGGCTTGTCGAAACGGGCTGAGACGTTCGCAAGTGAAGGCAACACGCCTTTGATTGCCAGCATGCCCATCGATCGAGGGGTTATCTGGCAAACGTCCTTTTCCCCAAATCAAGGGAGTCTATTAGAGTGGTCGGGGAATCCGGCTATGTGGACAACCCTCCTACGCAACAGTTCTGGCCATGGGCGCAGTGCCTTAGTCCAGCCACTGAATCCGAGTGGCGTATTGACTCTCACTGCGGTGCGAGATGCGTTGTCACCTCTGCGCGTGCCGTCCTTGAAATTTTGGGCGCTGCTGTTTTTTGCCTACTTGCTGTTGATTGGCCCCGGTGTCTTCACGTTGCTGCGCAAATCGGGTCGTGCGACTCTAGCATGGGTGCTTTTGCCCACGCTGTCGGTTGTCGTGACGGTCCTCATATACTCGTTCGGATTGGCGGTGCGTCCACCGGGATTGCTGAGTGATGCCGTGGGTGTCCTGGAGTTAGCTGGGAATGGGACGGGGGAGTCGTACGGGGTTCAGGCGTTTATGTCGCCCTTCCGCGGAGGATTGACCTTTCGCATGCCTCCAGGCACGTTCGCGTTAACGCTCGATTCAAAAGGTGCTTCTGCCGACAAAGCGAATTTTATTGTACATCGGGCTACGGGAACTGTGGCGTCGTTTGGCACCGCTCCGCGCTGGAGCGTGCGGTATCTTTACGCGGTCAGTTCTCTGTCTGGTCAGGGGCGATTGCACTGTGAACTTTCATCCTCGTTTGGGCTGTTGATAGGAGAGGTGACCAACAGCACGCCATATCCGCTGCGTCACGTGTCGCTGTTTTGGCAAGACCGCATGTACACTCTGGGGAACCTCAATCCAGGCCAAACGGTCGAAGTCAACCGTTCCGTCGGACAAGCCCAGTCGTATCACAGTTGGTTGGCTGCTTACGGAGGGTACAATCACGACATCACACGCGGCATTGGCAGAAATCTCGCGGCTTTCGCGTCCACTGAGGGATGGCAGAATGACGAGGTGGGGGACAACGGTGCGATGTTGGTGGCCACGACGGATGCCCGTATTCCCACCCTTCCACCTGTTTCTGGGTCGCAAAAAATTGCTTCTTCGCAAAGCCTCGTGTTGGTGCGGGAGTTTACGGCGGTAGTCAACGATTCAGGGGGGCCGTTCGTATGATTTTCACGCAACATCTGACGAAGAAATATGGTCGCGTGACGGCAGTGGATCGGCTCAACTTGTCGATTCGCGAGGGGACTGTCTTTGGTATGGTTGGAGAGAATGGTGCGGGCAAGACGACCACCTTGTCGATGCTCTCAACGCTGTCCACGCCCACATCAGGCCATGCTGTCATCAATGGCTACGATGTTGTCAAAAACCCATCGGCGGTCCGTCACTCGATTGGATTTATGCCAGACAGTTTTGGCGTCTATGATGACTTGAGTGTCGACGAGTACCTGGAATTCTACGCCGACTGTTACGGGGTGGACAAGCGCGTTATCGCCACGCGTCGAAGTGACCTTTTGGAGCGAGTCGGGCTGTCCGACAAGCGGTCGACCTATGTCAATGCACTGTCACGGGGTATGCAACAGCGGCTTGAAATTGCCCGTTGTTTGATGCATGACCCTCCGGTCTTGATTTTAGACGAGCCGTCTTCTGGTCTAGACCCGCGCTCCCGCATGGACATGCGGGGGGTCTTGCGGGGCTTGCGGGAGGCAGGAAAAACGGTCATTATCTCGTCACACATTCTTCACGAGTTGGCGGAAATTGCCGATGAAATCGGCATTTTGCGGCGTGGAAAAGTGGCCGCTGTCGCTGCCGTCCAAGTGATGCTTCAACATTCTTCTTCGCAGCGGACTCTCTGGTTGGAATCGAGATCGGACCCGTCTCTGGTTGAGTCGGTGCTCGCAGCAGACGGACACGTGACTTCGATGGAGTTCCGCGACGGGGGTGTGGAATTCGTCTACATGGGGACGTACGAAGGGCAAAGCGAATTGCTTGCTGCTTTGGTGGCGGCAGGAGTAAAGCTGACGCAACTAACCGAGCGCGCGACCGATATTGAGGCGCTGTTTTTGCGTTTGACGTCCGAAGTGGGAGGGTCGTCTCATGATGCGTAATCCAATTTTGCTCAAAGAATTTCGCCAACGGATGCGCACTGTGCGAGCACCGATGGTGGTCACGGGATATGTGGCCAGTATGGCTGTACTGACTTTCTTGTTGTTGTACGAAAATGTGCAGGGCCAGTTGTATCTCATTCAGCCGTCGCGCAGTGAACAAGTCTTTTTTGTGCTGTCTCTGTTGCAAATGCTTGTCGTCGCCTTTTTGACGCCAGCCTTTTCTGCCGGTTCGATGAGTGGCGAACGTGAGCGGCGCACGTTGGCGGTTCTCCTGACCACCCCTCTGTCGCCATTTTCCATTTTATTTGGCAAAGTGCTTGCGTCAAGTGCGCTGCAATGCCTACTCTTGATGGCATCACTTCCACTCTACAGTCTGGTTTTCTTATTTGGCGGCGCTGTGCCTCAAGAGGTTGTTGCTGTGCTATTGTTTCAATTGTTCACCATTTTTATTGTGGCGACCATTTCTGTTATGTGGTCGACGATAGCGCTTCGCTCCGGTTGGAGCACGGTACTTTCTTATGCGACGGTATCGTTCATGATTTTGGTCACGGGCACCGTTGGATTAGGATTGCAGTCGTTGGCGAAAAATCCAGTAGACGGGTTTGCCGCTTCATGGGGACATACACTACTGTCACTGAATCCACTCTGGGTTGAGGCCGCATTGGAGAACGCGGTCCACGGCGGAACGCTTCCCTGGGTGACTTTTGCATTGTTTTATGTCATTATCGCACTTATTTTGACTCCGTTTTGCCTGTGGCGGCTTCGACCGCAATGGCTCAGACGCATCCCCGGCGCAACGCGAATGAATGAACGAAATTACCAGTAACAGACTTGGAATGCGCAGGGAGAAGTCAGCGTTTGGTGTTCGCCGGTTAGGGGTCTGAGAATGGATGGCAGAGAAAACTTTTTTGCATCCGCGTGCGCGTACGTGGTGAATGGGGGAGCCAAGTGCATTTAGGATTCTTTTATGTTGCTGGAGGGATAGTGGTCGTCGGTGCCCTGTGGATAGGAATGAATGTTGCTATTGTCTCGTCTCGCCGCCGGCGCACAGTGACTGGAGACACAATACCTTCGAAGCACGAGGCACAGACAGTGACAGTGCCTTCTTCGGCGCAGATGGAAGAGGCGGAGTCTGCGCCACTGCGCCCAAGTGGCAAAGCGGCGGAGCACCGTTCTGCGGCATCGTCTGCTTCAAGAGCGGAGCAGAGTACTTCCCGCGTGGCTTTGAAGCCAGCGTATCTGGCGCTGCATCCAGAATTCCATGCCGAGCCGTGGCGAGTCCGCTTGAATCATTTGCGGGAGACGAAAGGCGTTCTTGGCTGGGTCATTTTCCGAGACAATAAAGCACTGGCCGCTGATCGGTCTTACGAAGACGCGTTTCTCTCCACGCTTCGTCAGTACTATTTAGCTTCGCTGCATGTTCGCCGGGAGCTCGGTCTCGCTTGGATAGAGGAGGCAGGTGTGTTTGGCTCAGAAGGTGGCGTGCGGATTTTTGGCGGTGAGCAGGGAGCCTGGATTGCTGTCTTCGTCGAGCCTGGAGCACACCTGGAAGCTTGGCTTCATGATGACTGGAGGGCTCCGCTCCGTTTGCCGTGATGTGAGGTCTTGACACGAGCGATGGCATACTGGCGCTTACCTTGTCGTAGACATGAAGGACAGGTCTTCGACAGGGGTGAAAACATTGAGCACGGGCGTGGCAATTTTGTTCGCGTTGATGCTGATTTTGTTTGGGGCGGAGCTCTTTACGAACGCTGTCGAATGGCTCGGAGAATTGCTCGGTCTAGGTCAAGGTGCCATTGGGAGCGTGCTTGCCGCCATTGGGACCGCGTTACCCGAGACGGCCGTGCCAGCCACAGCCATCCTCTTTGGTACCAGTAAAGATGCAGAGAATATCGGGGTTGGTGGAATTCTCGGGGCTCCCTTTCTGCTTGCCACGATGGGTTCTCTCGTGATGGCCATGGCGCTGCTGCTAGCACGGAAACGCCCTTCCGGTCCCACGCTACAGCTGGGCAAATCGGGTTATGGGCGAGACATGAAATTCTTTCTCATAGCCTATGCTTTGGCCATGGCGGCTGGCTGTCTCGCGAATCGGCGAATCCATCATGTCGTGGCTCTTGCGTTGGTGGGTATCTATCTTCTCTTTGTCGTCGTTACTGTGCGGGACAAGTCTGACCTTGGCACCGTCGAGAAACCTCATCACCTCTACCTCTCGTCGGGCAACTCAGAGCGGCCACGTCCCATCTTGGTACTCCTTCAACTAGCCATGTCGCTTGGCATGATTATTGGCGGAGCGCACATTCTCACGGGAGCGGTCGAGCGTCTGTCCGGAAATTTACAGTTACCAGCATTTGTCGTTTCAGCGCTGCTCATCCCCCTCGCCACAGAACTCCCAGAAACGCTCAACAGTGTGGTCTGGATTCGCAAGTCGCGTGATTCTCTCGCTGTTGGCAATATCACGGGTGCGATGGTCTTTCAAAGTACGCTCGTGCCTGCGCTAGGCATCTGGCTCACACCATGGCAACTCACGCCGGATGCAATTCTCACAGGTACGCTCACCATCGCTGCAGCAGCCTTCACACTAGGCGTGGTTCAGCTCACTGGGCAACTCACACCGTCGATGCTCATCATGGCATCCACACTCTACTTTGTTCTTCCGATGATCTCGCTGTCTGCCGCCTCTGGCAAGGTGCTCTATGTTGCGATTTTTGCCGGAGTGATTCTCCTACTGCTCGTGCTCGCCAGCAGGTCGCGGCAGTGGCGCGCGACCTGACGCGTGGCAATCGTCCTCGAGGCGTGTGATTGGGGTTTCGAGCAGAGAATGCGACGCGCTGTGGCGTCCGTTTGTACCGTTCACTCGGTCATCGCTTGAAATGCCGAATCGACTGCCTCCAAAGTTTGCGCAATGTCCTCGTCAGTGTGAGCTGCAGAGACAAACCAAGCCTCGTACTTAGACGGGGCGATGAAGATGCCGCGGTTGATTAGCTCACGGAAGAATCGCGCAAAAGCCCCGCTGTCCGTCTGGACGGCATCGTCGTATTGACGTACCGACCCGCTTCCAAAAAAAACGGTGAACGCACCGCCGATCCGCTGAATGACCACGTTCTGTTGATGCTGTCGAGCGAGATGGTCGATGCCGTCTGCTAGCTCTTTGGCAAGTCGCTCCATGTGCTCGTACACCCCTGGCTGTCGAAGGACTTCTAAACAGGCCAATCCTGCTTTCATCGACAACGGATTGCCAGCCATCGTTCCAGCCTGATACGCGGGGCCAAGAGGTGAGACAAGTTCCATAACGTCGCGCCTCCCGCCATAGGCGCCGATTGGAAGACCTCCGCCGATAATTTTCCCCAGCGCAAATAAGTCCGGATGAACCTTGTAACGCTGTGCAGCCGTCCCGTAGTGAAAGCGAAAAGCCGTGATGACTTCGTCAAAAATGACAAGTGCAGAAGCAGCATGTGACATTTCAATCACTTGACCTAGATAAGTATCGTCTTTGGGAGCGACAATCCCGAAGTTTCCCACAATGGGTTCGACCAGCACGGCGGCGACTTCTTTGCCGTGAACGGACAGCGCACGCTCCAAGGCGTCCAGGTCGTTGAAGGGAACGGTGACAATGTCCGCCGCGATGTGCGCAGGAACGCCTGCGCTGTCTGGCACGCCGAGCGAAGACGGACCAGACCCCGCGGCCACCAACATGGCGTCGGAATGTCCGTGATAGCACCCCGCGAATTTTATGATTTTCGTTCTTCCGGTCGCTGCGCGAGCCACGCGAAGGGTCGTCATGACGGCCTCTGTTCCGGAATTGACAAAACGCAATCGCTCGAGGTCTGGAATGGCGGCCCGGAGCGTCTCTGCGAATTCAATCTCAGCAGGGCACGGAGTACCGTAGAGAATGCCGTGTTCGGTCGCCGCGCGAATAGCTTTCATAACGTACGGATGGGCGTGTCCGAGAACAGAAGGCCCGTATGCTGCCAGGTAGTCGATGTATTCATTGCCATCCACGTCTTCGAAGCGACTTCCGTAGCCCCTTTTCATCACAATCGGGGTTCCTCCACCGACCGATTTGAAGGAACGGGACGGGCTGTTGACTCCCCCTAAAATGCTTGCCTCTGCGCGCTGAAACCATAAGTGCGACTGTGTTCTTTCGCTCGTGTTCATGCCGTGCCACCCTTTCTCTCTCTTCGTCTGCTGAATGTACTATGCCAAAGCGTAGGAAGACAAGTCCAATGGATGAGGGCTCGCTTGGTAAGTTGAATGTACGACACTCGACTGCTTGGGACCAGTCGCAGCCGAGTCGCTCCAGTTTTTAAGTCGACTGTGCGCTTGCGGATGGTCTCTCATTTTCCTACAATGGGCAGGATAGAGACGATGTGCGGAGCGGAGGTGCCAGGCGACGGTGGACAAAACAGATGTATTGCGCCATTTGCCAGCGGTCCATCGCTTGCTCGCCGCAAAGGAAGCGAAAGTTTTGCTCGAAGAGTACCCATCGACCGTCGTGCGAATTGCCTTTGGGGAAGAATTGCAGCGCTTGCGGGAGTACATTTTGGCATTGGAGCCACAAGCAGACAGCGAGATCGACGAGAGGACTTCTGAACGGTCAGGACGTAACCATCTTGGGCCAGTGCCGCAGTGGGTGTCGTCTCAGATTGACATTCCCGCTATCGTTCAGCGCGTAGCCGAGCAATTGGCAAGAAAGTATGCTCCTTCGCTGCGCCCTGTGCTCAATCTGACGGGAGTCGTGATTCACACCAATCTCGGTCGGGCTCCACTGTCGGCGCGAGCGCTGCAATCTGTCGTCGAGGTTGCGCAGGGTTACAGTACGCTGGAATTTCAAGTGGAAGAAGGGGCTCGTTCCTCTCGGCATGTCCATGTCGAGCGGCGCATATGCGACATGACAGGCGCAGAAGCTGCTTTGGTGGTGAACAACAATGCGGCGGCCGTGTTCCTCGTGCTGCAAGAGATGGCCGAGGGCGGCGAAGCCATTGTCTCGAGAGGGCAATTGGTGGAAATAGGCGGCGCTTTTCGAGTGCCTGACATTATGGCACAAAGTGGAGTCGAGTTAGTGGAAGTAGGAACAACGAATAAAACACGGTTGAACGACTACGAGCGCGCCATGAGTGAGCGGACGCGTCTTTTGGTCCGCGTGCATACGAGCAACTTTCGCATTGTCGGTTTCACAGAAGAACCCGATTTAGTCTCTCTCGCTCAGTTGGCCCATCGCTACCAAATACCACTCTTTGAAGATTTGGGTAGCGGTGCCCTTTTCGACTACGCAGAGAGGGGGATTGGTGATGAGCCTACCGTTGCGGCCAGTATCGCCGCAGGAGTCGACATTGTGACTTTCAGCGGAGACAAGTTGTTGGGCGGAGCACAGGCTGGCATCGTGGTCGGTCGGCGGTCGTACATTGACCGGATGAAGAAACACCCTTTATTGCGCGCTCTGCGCCCGGACAAAATGACGCTGGCCGCCTTAGAAGCGACGCTCATCGATCACCAGCGCCCCCATCCGGAGACGGACATTCCGGTTCTGCGCATGCTGACGGAGAGCGTGGATGACTTGCTTCAACGTGCCAATGCCGTGATGGATTTGTTGGAGGAGCATCGGCAATGGCTGACAGCCCTTCACTTTGAGGTCTGTGAAAACACCGCCAAGGTCGGTGGTGGTGCTCTTCCCTTGGTCGAATTGCCATCCGTAGCGATTCGCATCGCTTCAGAAAAGGTGGGGGCGACAACTCTCTCGCGACTACTTCGAACTGTGCCGGACGTTCCCATCATTGCCCGCATTGAGGATGATGCAGTCTGGCTGGATGTACGCACCCTACTGCCAGGTCAGGAGTTTCTGCTTGCAAAGGGACTCGCAGATGTGGGCCAGTCCCTCGTCAGCAGGGAATTGACATGACCTATACGGGCACGTAGAATTCTCCGACATACGTCGGTCGCTTTCGTCGCAATATCCTTGCAAAATAAGCGGACAGGCACAGTTCGTAAATGAAATAGTTTTTACTCGTCAGGGTCGAAAGGAGGGCGCATGGATTGGACATTCAAAGGCCAAGAGGCACTGCCGATTTGTTGCCAGAGGCGCTCGGCTTGTGGAGTGCCTTCGAGCGCGTCGCGCTTCGCGAATTTGAACGAGCCAACTACCGAGAAATTCGCACGCCTCTGTTTGAACACACCGAACTGTTTGTGCGCGGCGTGGGGGATACCACGGATATCGTGGAGAAAGAGATGTACAGTTTTCAAGACCGTGGGGGCAGAAGTCTGACCTTGCGTCCCGAGGGTACGGCAGGAGTCGTTCGCGCTTACGTAGAGAACAAAAGGTACGGACGTGCGGACATTGACAAGCTGTACTACTTAGGGCCGATGTTTCGCTATGAGCGGCCGCAAAGCGGACGGTCTCGGCAGTTTCATCAATACGGATGTGAAGTGTTTGGCGCAGAGGCACCAGAGTTGGACGCCGAGGTTATTGCGCTGTCGTATCGAATTCTCTCCGAATTTGGTCTGACCGGACTCACCGTCGAAGTGAATTCGGTGGGCTGTGATGTGTGTCGCCCGCAGCACAAAGCTGCCATGCTCCGTCTCGTACAACCCCATGCTGAGGAGTTTTGTGGGGACTGTCAGCGCCGCATGGAACGGAATCCGCTGCGCATGTTTGACTGCAAGCACGAGACTTGCCAGCGCCTCTTGACCGAACTGCAAGTGCCACGCATCTCCGATGTACTCTGCGCCGACTGCCGCGAGCATCTCGAAGCGGTCTTGCATCACACCGCGTTACTTGGCATTCCCTGCGAACGAAATCCCAATTTGGTTCGCGGTCTCGACTACTATACTCGAACTGCTTGGGAAGTGACGGTGGCGGGCCACAGTACCGTCTCCGGCGGTGGCCGGTACAATTCTTTAGTCGCGGAGCTTGGCGGTCCGGAGACACCGGGCATCGGCTTCGCGGGAGGTGTGGAGCGAGCCGTTCAACTGGCTATCGACCAGAGTCTAACAGCGGGAGAGGATGAGCGCCTTGACGTCTATGTCGTGACCGCCGATCAAACGGCGACAGACCAAGCCACGTCGCTCGTCGATACCCTGCGCCGGGCTGGATTTATGGCCGATCGCGATTTTCAACGACGCAGCGTGAAGTCGCAGGTTAAGTCAGCGGATCGACAGCATGCTCGCTGGATGGCGGTGCTCGGAGAGACGGAATTGGCGAGCGGGACGGTCACTGTCAAAGACATGGACTCCGGTGAGCAGGAGATTTGGCCGTTTCTGGAGGTTGCCGAGCGCATGCAGGAGCGCAGGACAAAGCAGGAGGGGGAAGGCAAGTGATAGAGAAAATTGCCGCAACGGCAGATACGAGGACACACTTTGTAGTAGAAACGCTGTCGGTGGTACCTGGTACGCGAGTGACTTTGGCGGGGTGGGTACAAAGACGCCGCGATTTGGGTAGCGTGGTATTTTTGGATTTGCGCGACCGGACAGGCATTTTGCAGTTGGTTTGCGATGTCAGCCGGGGGACAGCAGAGGAGGCCATGAAAGCGGCCGATGCGGCGCGCAATGAGTACGTGGTAGTGGTCACAGGCACGGTCGTGACGCGCGAAGAAAAGTCGGTCAATCCGAAATTGGAGACGGGGCAAATTGAGTTGCTCGTGACCGAATTGACCCTTGTGAACCGGGCGAAGAATCCGCCATTTTACATTGAGGACGACATTGATGTGGACGAACAGGTTCGTCTCAAGTACCGATATTTGGACCTGCGGCGTCCCGAGATGCAACGTATGATGCGTCTGCGCCACGAAGTCTTTCAAGCATTTCGGAACTTTCTTCATGGCGAAGATTTTCTGGAAGTGGAAACGCCCATCTTGACTCGCAGTACGCCCGAAGGCGCTCGCGATTATATTGTTCCGAGCCGCTTGCAGCACGGTGCGTTCTACGCCTTGCCACAATCTCCGCAAATTTTCAAACAGTTGCTGATGGTCGCTGGCTACGAGCGATACTATCAGATTGCGCGCTGTTTTCGCGATGAGGACCTGCGCGCAGATCGACAGCCAGAGTTCACACAGCTTGACATCGAGACTTCGTTTCTGTCGATGGATGCCTTGCTATCCCTGATGGAACGGATGTTTGCGTCGGTGTTTTCGACGGTGCTCGGCGTTTCGTTGGAATTGCCGTTTCAACGTCTGACGTACGAGGAAGCGATGGACCGTTATGGTTCGGACAAGCCGGACCTGCGCTTTGACCTGCCGTTGGTCTCGTTGAATGATGTCGTCGCAAAGAGTAGCCTGCCCGCGTTCCAGACGGCGTTGGCTGAAGGCGGAGCAGTCAAAGCACTGGTTCTTCCTGGATGTGCCCATTATTCGCGGAAACAGCTCGATGACCTTGCGAAATACGCCATGTCCTATGGGCTCAAAGGACTCGCCACCCTTCAGTTGGGCGCAGATGGAATGAAGTCCTCCCTAGGGAAGTGGATGAGCGAGGACGAGTTGAAGCGAATGGCCGAAGTGAGTAACGCTCATCTGGGCGATCTCGTTCTGATCGGTGCTGGCCCGAAAAAAGTGGTTCGCCAAGCGATGGGTGCGCTGCGTCTGCATGCGGCATCGCTGCTTGGTCTGGTCGACTCCACCGCGTTTCGCTTTTTGTGGATTGTCGATTTTCCACTTTTCAGCTTGGACGAGGAGACAAAGCAGTATGTCGCTGAGCACCATCCTTTCACCATGCCTCGACTGGAAGATTTGGAGTTGCTCGAAACGAATCCAGGTGCAGTGCGGGCCCAGGCATACGACTTGGTGCTGAATGGTTTCGAATTGTCGTCCGGTTCGATGCGCATTTATCGCAGAGATATTCAAGAACGGATGTTTGCAGCACTTGGCTTTACGCCGGAGGAGGCAAAAGCGCAGTTTGGATTTTTGCTGGACGCGTTTGAGTATGGGACTCCGCCTCATGGGGGCATTGCTTTTGGGCTGGACCGCCTGGTGATGTTGATGGGCGGGGGAAAGTCCCTGCGCGACTGCGTGGCTTTTCCGAAAACCGCGAGTGCGACGGACCTGATGATGGATGCTCCTGCTGCAGTCGCCAAAAGCCAGTTAGATTTCCTCGGAATTCAGGTTGCCGAGCGGTCGAAATCGTGATACCATCCTCTTATCGATTCGCCCTGCGGTGTGCGTGATGCCCACTGTGTTTTGTTCCAACACTTTTTTGAACGGGAGTTCGATGTCTCTCCCACCTTAGCAAATGCCCGTCTGAGATGGGACTTGCGAAGTGGATGAGCAGGGCACCCACCTGCGCGAGCAGGATCAAAACCTCGGGTGACACGGCAATGGCGGGGCGTTGATAAGAAGGACACATTGGGGAGCCTTGGTGAAGGTTCCCCATTTGCGTTGGGAGCGTGATAGGATGAGTCAAATTTCAGACTTTCGCAGCGATACAGTGACGAAGCCGACGGACGCGATGCGAGACGCCATGCGAGAGGCTGTGGTCGGCGACGATGTCTACGGTGAGGACGAAACGGTCCGACAGCTTGAGCAACTTGCAGCCGAGTTGATGGGCAAAGAAGCCGGACTGTTTGTCACGAGCGGCACGCAGGGCAATCAAGTGGCCATCGCGACGCATGCTGGCCGTGGCGACGAAGTCATCGCGGAGAGTGAGTCTCACGTTTTCTACTATGAAGCGGGGGCTGTTGCGGCCATCGCGGGCGCGCAACTTCGGCAGTTGCCGGGCAAGCGTGGGGTGATGGACCCAGAGCACATTCGTGAAGCCATCCGCACTCCCAACATTCACCATCCGGTCACAAAGCTCATCTGTGTTGAAAATACTCACAATCGCGCAGGAGGAACGGTCATCCCCGAAGCGGCTCTGCGGGAGACCGCTAACATTGCCAGGGAACACGGCGTGGCAGTGCACATGGACGGAGCGAGGTTGTTCAATGCAGCAGTTGCAATGAATGTGCCAGTTGCAGAATTGGCCGCACATGCGGATTCCGTCCAAGTTTGTCTATCAAAAGGGTTGTGTGCGCCCATCGGATCGGTCCTTGTTTCCAGCCGCGAGTTCATCGAGCGCGCACGCGTTTGGCGCAAACGCCTCGGAGGTGGGATGAGACAAGCTGGGGTGATTGCAGCGCCGGGTATTATCGCACTATCCACGATGGTGGAGCGACTGGAGGAAGACCATCGCCTAGCCACTCGCTTGGCGTCCGAACTGGCGAGTCTGCCGGGTCTTGAGGTCAATCTCAGCTTGGTGGATACGAATATCGTCCTCGTCGACATTGCCAAGACAGGCTACACCGTGGACGAATTCCTCGCGGTGCTTGCAGAAGAAGGATTCTTGGCCACTTCATTTGGCAAAACCGTGTTGCGTTTTGTGACGCATCGCGACGTCAGTGATGTCGATGTGGACCGTCTGATTTCGTATCTGTCATCTCACCTACGGCGGCCGAGCGAGGTGCACTAATGGACCTGTTTGAGCGCGCCAGTCAGTCCAAAGTCGCAGAACAGGCACCGCTTGCCTACCGCATGCGCCCGGTCACATTAGATGACATCGTGGGCCAGCCTGACGTGGTCGGCGAATCGAGTGCGCTTCGTCGCGCCGTTCTCGCGAAACGCCTCATGTCGGTATTGCTCTATGGACCGCCCGGTACTGGCAAGACGTCGCTCGCGCATGTGATTGCAAGGGAATCGGGTGCCGTTTTTGTGGAACTCAATGCGGTTTCGGCGGGTGTGGCGGACCTTCGCCAAGTCGTCCGGGAGGCAACGGAGCAGCGCGCGCTCTATGGTCAGAAGACGCTCGTGTTCATCGACGAGATTCATCGGTTTAACAAAAATCAGCAAGACGCCTTGCTCCCCCATGTGGAGGCGGGACTGTTGACGCTGATTGGTGCGACCACTGAAAATCCATACTTCGAGGTCAATCCGGCCTTGCTCTCACGGTCGCTCCTGTTTCGGCTGCAACCGCTTGACGACGCCTCGGTTCGCCTGCTTCTCGGACGTGCTCTCGCGGACGAGGAGCGTGGTTTGGGGTCGGTTCGTGCCGAGGTCACGGAAGCGGCATTAGCGGTCTTTATTCGTCACGCGGCCGGAGATGCAAGGCGCGCACTGAACGCTTTGGAACTCGCCGTGTTGACGGCACCGCTCGGCGCAAAGGGAACTCCGGTGGTCGGTGAGGCGGACGCCCTAGCTTCCTTGCAAACGAC
The DNA here is from genome assembly GCF_024706985.1 of Alicyclobacillus sp. SP_1. GTDB lineage: Bacteria > Bacillota > Bacilli > Alicyclobacillales > Alicyclobacillaceae > Alicyclobacillus_I. Next base: position 159,758 of record NZ_JAMCCX010000050.1, read on the forward strand.
GCCTGTTCTTTACGACAAGGCGGGAGACGAACATTACGATACCATTTCTGCTTTCATCAAAGCGGTGCGTGGTTCGGATGTGGATGCCGCGCTGTTTTGGCTGGCGAAAATGGTCGTGGCTGGGGAAGATCCGCTCTTTATCGCACGCCGTCTCATCATCCTTGCCGTGGAGGATATTGGGCTTGCTGAACCTTACGCCCTGACCGTCGCCGTCTCTGGACTGCATGCTCTTCAAGCCATCGGCATGCCGGAAGGACGCATTGTTCTCGCCGACGTCACGGCGATGTTGGCAAGAGCGAAAAAGTCGAATGCTGCTTACAAAGCGCTTGATGCGGCGATTGCGGATGTTCGGGCGGGTGTCACCGTATCGGTGCCACTCCACTTGCGGTCCACCGCCTATGCGGGGAGTGCCAAACTCGGCAACGGGATCGGCTACCTATATCCTCACGATTTTCCTGGACATAGGGTGGAACAGAGTTACTGGCCGGAAGGATTGCCGCCGAAAAAATACTTAGAGGAAGAGGAGCTCGACGGTTGAAAATCTCAACAAAAGGACGCTACGGACTCATGCTCATGGTCGATTTGGCGATGAACGATGCGGGCGATCCGGTCTCCTTAAAATCGATTGCGGCAAGACAGGGATTATCGGAGCATTATTTAGAGCAACTCATCTCCCCCTTGCGCAATGCTGGCTATGTTCGCAGTGTGAGAGGGGCTTATGGTGGGTATCAGCTGGCTAAGCCGCCGACAGACATCAGCGTGCGGGAGTTGTTTGTGGTCTTGGAAGGTCCGATTGACTTTGTTGACACGGACGTGGACGACGGCTTGGCTAAGCTGTGGAGTCGCATGCAGACATCGCTGTCTGATGTGTTGGAGTCCATCTCACTTGCCGATTTGGTCCAAGACCGTCAGTCGGATGCCGCGGGCTATATGTTCTACATCTAGGGCCTGATTTTGGCCCTGATGTTGCACAAGAGTTTTCTCGAGACATGCAAAGAGCGGATGCAGCTTCTCGGGAGGCTTTCTGCAGTACCGCTCTGTCGAGGAAGGAAGATGGCCATGATTTACTTCGATAATGCCGCAACCACGCCAGTGGATGAGCGTGTCGTGCTTGCCATGACTCCTTACCATTCGGACATCTACGGCAATCCGTCGAGTCTCCATGCGGCTGGTCGGGAGGCTCGCAGGGCTTTGGCGTTGAGCCGCGAGTCGATTGCCAAATGGCTTGGTGCAACCCCTGCGGAGTTGGTCTTTACGAGTGGGGGTACGGAGGCGAATCATCTGGCACTGTTCGGTAGTTATCTGGCAGCCCGGGAGACCGTGGAGGTACCGCACTACGTCGTCAGTCAGGTCGAACATCATGCGGTGCTCGACACCATGTCCCTGCTCACGGCACTGGGTGCCAAGGTCACCTTTGTGTCTCCAGACCCAGCAGGACGCATTGCCCCGGAGGACGTGGTTGCGGCAATCCGTCCGAATACCGTGGCCGTGTCTGTGATGGCCGTCAACAATGAGCTGGGGACCGTCCAACCCATCGAAGCGATTGCTCTGCGTGTCAAAGAGGTCAATCCGCGCATTGCTGTGCACACAGATGCCGTGCAAGCCCTCGCCTGTGAACGCTTGGATATGTCCCACTCGTTGGTCGATCTCGCTGCTTTCTCAGCGCACAAAATTCACGGGCCGAAGGGGATTGGCCTGCTCTATGTCCGAGCGGGGACAAGGCTGACAGTCGGTCACGTTGGCGCCAGACAAGAGCGAGGTCGGCGCCCTGGTACCGAGAATGTCGCAGGGATTGTCGGCTTTGCCAAAGCGGTTGAACTGTTGGAAGCGGAGTGGGAGAGCCGGCAAGCACAAGTGTGCGCCGTGCGGGAAGCATTTCTGTCACGAGTACAAAGTCTTCCAGGCGTCACTCTGCTCAGTCCACATGATGGGGCACCGACCATTGTCAATCTCTCACTGGCAGGCACCGAGAGTGAGACCACACTGATGCGGATGGATCTCGCAGGGATGGCGGCATCGGCAGGTTCTGCCTGTACGGCGGGAACGGCAGAGCCAAGCCATGTGTTGCTCGCCTGCGGGTTGGCGGACGACGTAGTGCGCGGCGCCATTCGGTTCAGCTTCTCTCATCAGAATACCGTGGAAGAGGCCGAAACGGTTGGTGTTTGGATGGAGCGGTTGCTGACTGGACACGCTCCAGCAACTTTGTCTAGACAGTAGCGTGAAAATCGAAGTGACTAATGAATTTTGTGTGTCTTATCCAATTTCTGCATTGCGGTCAGTCAAGCTCCGGCGTATGATAATTGTGACGACTGGAAGAGATTGAAACGGATTATTTCGAGTTCAGCAATGTTACGGCGTGTAATTTTGTTCGTTTCTAGTCGATGTTTATTTTGGTTTGCATGTTTAAGGTTTTGGATATCTTGTAAGTACATCCGCGTAGCGACATTCTTCGTCGGTCTTTGCCGATAAACAAAGGAGTCCTGTCAAATGAGATGCCCCCACTGTCAGTGTCGTGACATAGGGAAAATTGGCGCCAATCAGTTCTATTGCTGGAATTGTTTTAAGGAATTCAACGTATCCGGCGAAGAAGTACGGGTGTTCGATGTTGCGGAAGATGGTTCGCTCGTCTCCGTTGAGGCGATGGCGGAAGAACTGGAATACGGTACCGGGGCTTAGGGTTTAAAATCGGTGCGTGAACAGGCCAGTCTTCGGACAAGCCCCCAGCACATGGGGGCTTTTTTCTGTTCGGCGCTAGACTGGTGAAAGATTACGGCAGTCCGAAGAGGCCAATAGCCGCCGCCGCAATGCCAAATACAAGTGAGAACCCAACATAAAGCAATGCCGCTGCGATACGCTGCTCGCGCAACAAAGTCGTCGTTTCGTAAGAAAAGGTGGAAAATGTCGTATACGCGCCGCACATGCCAACGCCGAGGATGAGCATTGGGGCGTCTCCCAGTGACGGAAAGTAGCGCGCAAGTGAAGACGTGAACCAACCCAGCAAAAACGCGCCGGACACGTTGATGAGCAATGTAGGGTAAGGAAACGTAAAGGAAAATCGCTCATTCAACCATTGCCCAAGAGAAAATCGCAAGAGCGCTCCGACCACTCCGCCAAATCCGACGAACAAGAAACTCATGATGGAGCACCTTCTCGTCGCCACGGTTGCTCTGCTAATAGGACGCCGAGATAAGCCAAACAGGGTCCGAAGATGGCAGACAGAGCCAGGTAGAAAAAGCTGTCCCACCACAATCCGGACTTCCACAAATTCCACAGTTCTACCGTGAATGTAGAGAATGTTGTGAAAGCGCCGACGAGTCCGGTTCCGAGACCGATTCGAATCGTTGGGTGCACCTTCCACTGCTTGCTCGTGGCTGTGTAGAACCACCCTAAAAACAGGCTTCCACTCCAGTTGATGAGCAGCGTGTCGAGCGGAAAGCCGGACACGGTTCCCATCCATTCCGAGATACCATAGCGCAAACAAGCTCCGAGAAAGCCGCCTGCGCCAACCGCCAAGTATTTCACGAAAAGTCCTGCCTTTCCGCTTCTGCATTGGCTGCTTATCGCCAGCTCGCTTCGCACGTCAAGTAGACCATTCCGACATTGGGACATGCATTCGTAGTATAGGACGAATGCCGTAGGTACACAAATGAACTAGAGGACAATCGCATAGACTAGTCCCATGAAGGCTTGGAGGTCGAGACACATGCGCATCCGATTGTCTCGCTACACAGAGGCAGCACTGGCAGTTCTGCTGACGCTACTTTGTGTCTATTTACTGGGGCAACTGCGAGGTTTCTTTCACGATATTTGGATGGTTGCTAGGGCGGTGTTGTTTCCGTTCCTCGCGGCCTTGATTGTTACGTACATCCTGCAGCCGATTGTTCAAGTTCTGTCCAAGCGAAAAGTTCCTCGCACAATCGCCATCTTGCTCATCTACGTGGTTGCAGCGCTACTGATTGCGCTGGCTCTCTCGCACACGGTACCTACGATTACCCGACAGTCCAATCAGTTGGTCCACAATCTTCCGTCCATGATGGCTTTTGTCAACCAGTGGGTAGACGACATTGTTCGCAGAAAACAATATCTTCCAGACGCTTTGCGCGTGGGGATGGAAAATGCTTTGAATCGGCTGGAGTCGCAAGTGACCGGGTGGTTCTCTGGCTTGTTCACGGTGGTGTCGGGGGTCTTGAACACCGTATTTATGGTGTTTCTCGTGCCGTTTTTAGTGTTTTACATGTTGAAGGATGGCCGAGGTATTGGCAGGGCAGTCGTCCGCTTGTGGCCAAAGAGTCGAAGAGAAGAAGCGAAATCCTTGCTGCTTGGCATTGACGCTACGCTTGGCCGTTACATTCGCGGGCAGTTGTTGGTCATGCTGGCGGTAGGCATTCTTGCCTACATTGGCTATCTGGTCGTCGGCATGCCCTATGCGCTGATGCTCGCTTTGTTCCTTGCGGTCGCCGACATCATCCCTTATATTGGCCCATTTATCGGTGCAGCGCCTGCACTACTTCTGGCCTTGCCCCTCGGATTTGGAATGGTCGTGAAAATTCTCATTGTCAACGTGATCGTCCAGCAGTGCGAGGGCAATCTCATCTCCCCGCAAATTATGGGACGTTCGTTGCGCCTGCACCCCATGGCTATCGTCGCCGTACTTTTGCTCGGCGGAGAACTGGGTGGCATCCTCGGGTTAATTGCCGCAGTGCCGCTTTTGGCTGTCGCCAAAGTCATCTGGTTGCACGTTCGGCCCGGAGAGGACACGGAGCAACATTGACAGTGCGTTCACCGCTTCGGTACAATTTCGCAGATACGCAAGATGACACAAGTCCTCGAATCATCAGCCGCAGTGGCGGCAGACGGTCGTTTTCGAGGAACCGGAGCTGTGAGATTCCAGTCCGCTGCTTGCAGGTGGCTATTTGGCGAATAGGAGTGGGTAGGGTGAAATCGCGGAGCGGTCAAGACATTCGTCGCTTGTACAAGCAGTTTTTTGCGGAGCGTGGGCATCAAGTGGTGCAGAGTGCCAGTTTGGTCCCTTATGACGACCCGACTTTGCTATGGATTAACGCAGGCATGGCGCCGCTCAAACCGTATTTTGATGGTCGGGAGATTCCAGACAATCCGCGCATCGTCTCGTCGCAAAAGTGTATTCGTACAAACGACATTGAAGAGGTCGGGAAAACTGCGCGGCATCAGACGTTTTTTGAGATGCTGGGTAATTTTTCATTTGGGGATTATTTTAAGAAAGAGGCTATCGGATGGGCGTGGGAGTTTCTCACAAAGTCTCTCGAGATGGATGCCTCGCGCCTGTCGGTCACGGTGCACTTTGAAGATGAAGAGGCGTTTTCTATTTGGCACGAACAAGTCGGATTACCGGAAAGTCGGATTTATCGCGGTAAGGAAGATAATTTTTGGGAAATAGGAGAAGGGCCGTGCGGACCCTGTTCCGAAATTTTTTACGATCGCGGTGAGCACTTTGGCTGCCACTCGACCACTTGTCAACCGGGCTGTGATTGTGATCGCTATTTGGAAATTTGGAACTTAGTCTTTACGCAATTTAACAAAGAAGCGGATGGTTCGTATACGCCGCTGCCGAAGAAAAACATCGATACGGGCAGTGGTCTGGAACGCTTGGCGTCCGTTTTGCAAGATGTGCCGAACAACTTTGAGACGGACTTGTTCATGCCCCTGATGCGGGCGGTTGAGCGCGTATCGGGACGGACTTACGGTGAGCGTGCGGAAGACGATGTGCATTTTAAAATCATTGCCGACCATTTGCGTACGGTTTCATTTGCCGTCGGGGATGGTGTGTTGCCAGGGAATGAAGGACGCGCTTACATCATTCGGCGGTTGCTGCGCCGCGCGGTTCGAAGTGGGCGAAAGCTGGGAGTAGAACGACCATTTTTAGCTGAATTGACGACTGTGGTCGCGGCGATGATGGGGGACGACTATCCGGAAGTGCGCGAGAAACAGAGCTTCATCGAGCGCGTGGTGCGCACCGAGGAAGAGCGGTTTCAGGAGACATTGACGGAAGGCGAGCATCTTCTTGAAGCTCGCATTCGAGACCTGAAGCAGAGTGGACTGACTGAGTTGTCTGGCGAAGATGCATTCCGGCTCTACGACACCTTTGGCTTTCCCATCGATTTGACGATTGAACTAGCGGCCGAGAGCGGCATCTCGGTTGACCGAGCCGGGTTTGAAGCTGAGCTGGAAATTCAGCGGGAGCGTGCTCGGTCTGCCCGCCATCAGTTTGACGGCATGCAAAGCGACCGAACCGAGGTTGAGAACATCACGGTGCCGTCTCGCTTCGTAGGCTACGAAGAGACGACCGCTGCTGCGACAGTCGTGGCCATGCTTGCCGACGGGAAGACGGTAGCAGAACTTCACGCCGGACAAGCCGGTCAACTGCTCCTCGATGTTACGCCGTTTTACGCCGAGAGCGGCGGTCAGTTGAGCGATACTGGAGAAATTCGCACGGAGACGGGCACGTGCCGCGTCACGGCGGTTACGAAGGCGCCCCATGGTCAGCACCTACACTCAGTGATGGTCGTTCAGGGTAGTCTTCTGCTCGGGCAGCAAGGGTATGCGGCTATTGACGAGACGGCACGCCGCGACATCATCAAAAATCACACGGCAACGCACCTTCTTCATAAAGCTTTGCGACAGGTGCTCGGAACGCATGTCGCACAAGCGGGTTCTCTGGTTGCACCAGACCGACTGCGTTTTGATTTTTCGCACTTCGGGTCACTGAGTTCAGAGGAACTGTCCGAGGTGGAGCGGCTGGTCAACCAAGACATTTTCGCGGATTATGAGGTGCATATCGAGGAAAAGAGCTTGGAAGAAGCGAGAAAAACAGGTGCGATGGCACTGTTCGGGGAAAAGTACGGTGAGCGGGTGCGCGTGGTCACAGCAGGAGACAGCGTCGAGCTCTGCGGCGGGTGTCACGTTGCGCGAACTGGACTCATTGGACAGTTTCTTATTCTCTCGGAAACGGGCATTGGCTCTGGCGTGCGCCGAGTAGAGGCGGTCAGCGGGCGCGGGGCGTACGAATATGTCTGTGAACAGAGAGGACGGCTCGAACAGGTAGCCTCGATTTTGAAGTCTGGTGTCCACGATGTGGTCGACCGAGCCACGCGCTTGCAAGAGGAGCACCGAGAGTCCCTTCGCCAAGTCGAGTCTCTGCGGGCGCGGATGACGCACGCGCGGGTCGAGGACTTAGCGCGCGCTGCGGAAGACCTCGACGGCATCCACACGCTGTTGCAAGTCGTCCCAGATGCGGACGCTGCACTGCTTCGCGAAATGGTCGATGGACTGAAGCAAACGTGGCATGGCGCTAGTTACGTGATTGTTCTTGGATCTTCTTCGGCAGAGAAGGCGGTCTTTGTGGCGGCTGTCTCCGAAAATCTTCAACATCGAGGATTCCATGCTGGCAAGTTGGTCAAAGCGGTCGCAGAGGTTGCAGATGGTAGCGGTGGCGGTAAGCCCGATTTGGCGCAAGCCGGAGCTAAGTCGCCGGAAAAAGTATCCATGGCCATTGCGAAATCCCGCGAATTTGTTCTACAAATGAAGGGGAACTAGTTCGTGCCGACGAATTAAAAAAAGACCGAGTGTTGTCGGCGTTCGAGAGGAATGAGGTGTAGAGGGTGGAACGGCACTTTGATGAGACCATGCACTTTCCGTCGCGAACGGAGAATTCGGACGTGAAAGCCGCTTTTCAATTGGCTTACCGTGCCTTATCTGAGAAGGGATATAATCCAATTTATCAAATTGCTGGTTACTTGATTTCGGGCGATCCTGCTTATATCACAAGCCATCTGGACGCTCGAAATACGATTCGGCGCATGGAGCGTGACGACCTTATCGAAGAATTAGTGCGGGTATATGCGGAGATGGTGCTGAATGAGAGTGCTCGGAGTTGATTATGGGACCGTTCGAATTGGCTTGTCGCTTTCTGACCCCACGGGTTGCATTGCGCAGGCACATGGCTTTGTGGCCGGCGGGAATGACAAGAAAGCGGCAAGTGGCCTGCTGAAGATGGTTCAGGACTTTCACGTGGAGCGGATTGTGGTCGGCGTGCCACTTCACATGAATGGCTCGGAGAGCGAGTTGTCGGCGAAAGTTCGTCAATTTGGGGCTCTGCTTGAGCGAGTGTGCGGCGTGACGGTGGTGTATGTGGACGAGCGTTTGACCACCGTCACGGCCGAGCGTATGCTTGTTGAGGCAGATGTGCGGCGGAGCAAACGAAAAGGGGTTGTTGATTCCGTGGCTGCGACGGTATTGCTGCAGTCCTACTTAGATAGTCCCGCTGCTCGAAGATAAAGACTTCTGCGGGTGCGAGTCTACAAGAGTATCATAGGAGCGGTGAGTTTGAAAAAGCATCTGGCTTTACCCCCGCCGGAGGGCAGTCGACGGCGGGCTTTTCGATGGCTTCTTGGATTAGGTGCTGTAGTTGTTTTGATGGGAGTTTCGCTCGGTTGGTTTTTTGAATCGCTGCAACCTGTCGTCACAGGGAAAGCTTCGCGAGCCATTCCTTTTGAAGTGAAACGCGGCGACACTCTGCGAGACGTTGCGACACGGTTACGCCAACATGATTTGATTCGAAATGCTTGGACGTTTTTAATCTATGCGCGCTTTCTGGCACCGCATGCCCCAGTCCAGGCTGGGTTGTATAAAGTTTCCGCGGCGGATACTCCGGCTAGCATGTTGTCGATTTTTCAACAAGGTAAAATCTACGTGCCAGTCATCAAGGTGACCTTTCCTCAAGGTTTTACCGCGGAACAAATGGCGGAGCGCCTTCAATCAGAAGGCGTGTGCTCCGCCGCGTCGTTCATGAAAGCTGCGCAGAGTACGGATTATAACGAGCCGTTTGTTCGGCAAATTTCGAAGAGCCCGCTCGTCAAGACGCGTTTGGAAGGGTATTTGTATCCAAACACGTACGATTTTTACAAAGGCGAGTCTGCCCATGACATTGTCAATGAGCTATTGCAGGAGTTTGCTGTCATGGTCACGCCGAAGATGATGCGGGACATTCGGAAGGAAGGCGAAACCCTTCCCGAGATTATCACTGAGGCGTCTCTGATTGAGAAGGAAGCATACCTGCAAAGTGATAAACCACTGATTGCGAGCGTCATTGACAATCGATTAAAGAGAGGTATGCCTTTGCAGATTGATGCGACGTTGGAGTATGTTCTAGGCTATCATCGCACGTTGACCATTGCCGATGAACAGGCAAAAAGTCCGTACAACACGTATTTGCACTACGGTCTGCCGCCTGGTCCGATTGCCAATCCTGGAATTCATTCGATTGAGGCGGCCATTCATCCAGCGCATACAGACTATTATTACTATGTTGCCAAGTACAATGGCACGGGTGGTCACTATTTTGCAAAGACGTATGCGCAACAGCTTCGGAATGAGCAAAAAAGCGAGCAGAACTATCGGAAATTGATGGAGAAACAGGCGCAGGCGGATTCTTCCCATTAAAGCTCTCACAAAAAGCAGGCAGGTTGCAGAGATTCGAAGCATAAAATACTGCACGAAGTCTGCCGGAGGTGATGAGGTGACGGGGCTCTTCGCACTGCTTGCATTTTTGTTGCGTGATGTGTCCATCTTTGTATCCCACGTAAAAAACAACAATTTTCCGCAACCTCTCTCGTCAGAAGCCGAGTCTGAATTGTTAGAGCGGTGGTCATCCGGAGATACAGAGGCGCGCAATACACTCATTGAACACAATCTTCGGCTCGTGGCGCATGTGGCGAAAAAGTTTACGACTCGACCCGACGATACGGATGATTTTATTTCCATCGGTACCATTGGGCTCATCAAAGCAGTGGAAAGTTATCATCCGAATCGCGGGACGAAGTTGGCGACGTATGCAGCTCGCTGCATTGAAAACGACATATCAATGTCTAAAGGGTGCTGGAGATGATTCGGGCATACCAGGATCAATGCTTGCCATCAATGACCGTCCAGAGCCTCCAAAATGGCCTGCTTCCCTGCACGGGTGAAGAGCGAGTCTTACGATGTCATCGGGGCGGATGTTCGTCTTGGATAGATTCTTGTTCTTTGCGATGGACAGGGCAGATTTCAAGGACAATCCGTATCCATTGCGGTGATCGATTTTGTCTCACTGAAATCCATGTATGTCAGCATAGCCACTCCACTCTACGAGTGCAATGGCCGACGCTTTCAAACGGCGGTGTACACCATGTCCCTCATGGTGAATCCGTGCGTCACGGCTCGCGACAACCGCGAGCCGTGACGCAACAAGCCCCTTTGCAAGGGGAATCGAACTGCACCCGACGTGTGGCGGGCGGCGTCCGTTCGCCGTCAAAAATCCATCCCCTCGTGGTACTTTCGTTCCTCGTACGCCCAGTCGACTTCGCGGTCGTGAAAATCCTCAAAAACTTGTTCCACGATGGGCCGATATTTTGCCGCGGGCAGCCCCCCATCCCAACCACGATCGTAGTTGACCAGTGCATCCCGTACACCACTTCTCTGGCGTGGGGCGATGACCAGGGCAGAAATTCGCCCGTCGTTGATGCCGAACGTGGATGGCTCGTCAAACACGCGCGCGTACACGAAGTATCCGTCTACGTAGCCTTCGTACCATGTTCCGCCGAATTGACTGGGTTTCATGGTCCATTCCATGGTTTTACCCTCCTGGGGTTCGAAATAGGTCCCGAGTCGATGTGCAGCGTTAATTGTTTTCATCGACGACAATGCAGTACACGCTGTTGTGGTCACCGATCTGGAACCAATACCCATACACCATGTGCGCGTACGTGATGAGTTCGAACGCTTCAGCCTTGCTCTCGACCTTGACACGGCCTTCTTTGCGCACGCGTCTCACCTTGTCTTTCAACTCGGCGTCCTGCATGTTGCCGTCCTCCTTTCGCAGTGTGTCATCGTAGCTCTGTAGCCTCATGGAAGCAACGCGGAGACTTGGGTTATTGCTGTCTCCTTCGACCATGAACACGTATTTGCGATGCCTATGGTGCGTTCGTCGGTTGCGGCGCCATCGTGAGCGGCGGTGTGAGGGCCAGGTTTGGCGCAGACGGGCTCACAAACCACAGTACGGGCAATGGGACGCCCTGTTCCTCGATCGAGGCTGTGACGCCTCGTGTGGCGGCGATTCCGAGCGGTTCCCCAGCATGGACAACCTGCGCCATCGACAGGGTCGGGCGCAACCCCTGTTCGGTCACGGTGAGTCCGTTCCCAAGATCCAGCGTGACGCTCCTGCCTGTGACCGACGTGACGATGCCCGTGTGAATGGCGCGTACCGAGGCATCGGGTGGGCAGTGGATGGTGATACCGAGTGGTTCTCCGTCGGAACCCGCCACGGCTGAGAATGGCTCCTTCGCATCGGTCACAGGCCACACCCACTCGGAACCGAGCGGGTTCCACGTCTGGTAGATGGTCGCCAAACGCAGGACCTCGCGTACATAATCGGTCGAGTGGTTGTACTGAAAGACGGCTTGCACAGGATTCTTCGCCACCCCGGAGGCGGCCAGGTAGCGGGCGGCGGTGAAGATGGCGTCGACCGGATCGTACGGGTTCGCCTCCCCGTCGCCGTCCGCATCGACGCCGTACCTGGCCCATGTGGCAGGCTCAAACTGCATCCACCCGATGGCGCCGGCGGATGACACGGATAGGTTCCGTCCGAAGTCGGTCTCCACCCGGTTGATGCCCGCCAAAATCGCCCACGGCACATGGTACTTGGCCCCCGCCGCGTGGTAGAGGGGGAGCAACTGGGGCGGAATGGGCTCGACGGCGGCCGCGGACGAAAAGGGAAGAGCGTTGTCCCCCGAGGAGATGACGGCGCCGAGCGACACGAGAAGGAGCAGGAACAACAGAAGGATGATCGCGACACCCCAGATGCCAAGTGCAGTCACGACCCAGCCGAGGAGGATGCGGGTGGGCCGTTTCACGAGCCGTCACCGCCGTCGTCGTCGCGACCCTTGGGGCGGAACCGGCGGACTACGTTCTTGGCAAAATCGGACGTACGGCCCACGGACGTGGAGGTTTCGCGCCAGTGATCGCGCACATACACCACCGAGGTGCGCAGCATCTCGTGCGGCGTGGGTGCGCCCACCTTCGAGAGCACCGCGCCGAGCACGCGCTTGCGAAACAAAAACGCAAGGAAGAACAGGAGAGACACGAGAACCTGCTGCAGGAGCAGGAGCCCGGTGGTCTTTGTCACCACGTCGGCGAGCAGCAGGGTGAGGCCGAAATACAGGCCATACACCACCTTCGTTCCGAGCGCCCCGATGAGCCAGCCGAGCCATGCGCGCACCACGCCGAACCCGCGACCAGGCAGAACACCGATGAGAAACACCATCGGGGACACGAGGATGAGCGCCAGCGCCATCTCCTGTGCGGCGATGAGCATCCCGGCCACGACGGCGACAAAGAGCAGGAACGCCAGCGACGCGACCAGCGAGAAGAGCGCGATCACCATGCGCGGTACGACGCTTCCCGCGCCCAGGACATCCGGCATGTCCGCGTGTCCCGCGTGGTCGATGGACGGATTCCCGAGGGTCGTGGCGAGGATGGTGCGCTGCTGGGATCCGTCCGGGTAGGCGCGCATCAAAACCATCCAGTTCTCGCCGGGTGTGACGGGCAGGGAGAGGTTGTCGGCTGCGGCGGTGTTTTCGATGGCCGTCGCCTCCGCGGGCGTGACGCGGATCGGCTGTCCTTCCGTGCGGTCAAACTCCCCAATGATCCAGGGCCGGGTGACGAGCAGATCCCAGACCTGGTTGGCCGTCACGACAAGCTCCGTGTCGGCCGCTTGCGTCGGAGAAAGCGATGATGATGTTCCCTCAATTTGCTGAAACGGTTGTGCCAGCGCTCCCATGGTCACCTGCGACAGTTGGTCCATCGTCGTCGAGAGAAATCGGATGTCGGGGCCGCTGTTCGCCATGAAAAAGAGACCCCCGGCCAGAACGACGACGCTCGCGAGAAGGCCGGACCAGGCCCGCGCCGACTGGTTGTCGACCATCGCCTTTTTGACCACCCAAAAGCCGACCGCAATCAAGCTGAAGGGGAGGAAACGTCCGAACAGGCTCTGGCGCAGCCCGATGAGCAGCGGCGTGACGGCGGCGAGTTGGTCGTTGACGAGTTGCGTGTGAAACCCGAGTTCCGCCAAAAAAATGCCAAACCGGGTGATGAAGCCCGAGCCAATAAAAATCCAACTGGCGATCGCATTGCCAAGAAACGGGATCGGATCATTCAGGTTCGGTTTGAGACCGCCCCATTCCCAGGTGATCAGGTTGTACCCGAGGTCAAACGCGTACCGGTCCGGAGGATCGGTTTGGTATGTCGGCGCGACATCGGTGGTGACGCCGATTTGCCGTTCGGTCGGCAGGATTTGGTTCACCATCGAGGGAGGCTGCGCAGCCGCAAAAACGGGTGGGGAGGGGGCGATCCCAATGCTGTCAACTTAAGCGATCCGAATTCAATTTGGGACAAAAAGGAAGATTGATGAGCATTGTCCGTCTGCCTT
>NZ_JAMCCX010000051.1 GCF_024706985.1 Alicyclobacillus sp. SP_1
GACTCGTGTCGAAAATCGCGGAAGAACTGTATCAAGAAGGGCTTCAGGAAGGATTGCAGAAAGGACTGCAGGAAGGACGACAGGAAGGACTTCAAGAAGGGCGGCAGGAAGGCCTGGCTACGGTAGCCGAGAGGATGTTCCGAAAAGGGGCTAGCCTCGCAGACGTCGTGGACATGACCGGGCTTAGCCCAGCCGAAGCAAAAGCTATCCAAGACAAACTCGTTCATTGAATCGAGCGAAACCGCCGATGCCCCCACGAGGCTTTCGGCGGTTTTTTTGTTCTTCCAGCAGCATGACAAACTACGAATGGGGGAGAACACGAAAGAACATGGAGGGAGGAGGGCGCAACAGTCCGTCGAAATAGAGAATGTGAAGTGAATCGGTAGATTGGTCGCTTGTGTTGTAACCGCAGGATAGAGGTGAACCGTCATCGAGGCGTCCATTTTGGCGTCTGCGAGTTGATTGGCATACACGGCGTACTTCACGTTTATTGTGCTTCATTTGCTCCCGACTGGCCGAAATCCACTTTACAACACGATCAGTGATTACTCCATCGGGAGATTTCGTAGGTTAGCTCGTACCAGCACCGTCATCGACGGCGTCGGCATATTGCTGCTGCCCACCGCACTCGCTCAAGTAGTTGGCCTGCCACCGTTAACCCTCACAGGATTGGTGTGGCTGGCAATATTGGGCCTCACTCGTTTGGCGATGGTTTTCGTTCTTACGGGCCTATCGGGCCAGAAAGTGACTCCGCAAGGCATCGCTCACATGATTCTGTCAGCATTGAGCTTTGTTGCCGGCGTGTCAGCGATCACAACCCTTACCCGCAATCTCAGCACATGTCTTGCACTGCACGGCGTATATCAAGTTTTGATGATTTTGGCTGAGATTTCAACACCGTTGTTGGTGATCGTATGGGTCACTGCACTACTGCCAAGCTTGCGACGGTGGCCGGGGTAAACGGAGCGGGCGTTCTTGTGACCATCAATGCTTGGTTATTGATTTCAGTGGCCTGGTTTTTTGTATACGATTAGAGTCGTGCATTAACTCAGATCATCTTGCCCTCCCATGGACCTAAGGGTATCCGTACAAGGCTATGCATGAACAGAAATCCGCCTTGTGTGTCCGCTATGATCGGAGAAGGTTTGCGACAAACGAGGTTTGGTCGCTGAGAGAAGGAGTATGTGATGCTGGTTAAGTACAGGAATCACCTCATATCCATCGAGCAAGTCATGCAATTTTTGTCCTATGCGGTCGGGTCCGCTACGAAAGAAAAGCTTCACAACATTTTGGAGCAAGTGTATCGGCAAGATGACGCGGAGCTATGTGTTTTTATGGATGACGCTGGCTCCGCGGTAGGTATGGTCGGATTCAAGGGCAAGGGAGCCTCTGCGGAAATCTTCCACATTGCGGTTGCTGAAAACCAGCGCCACTCAGGGATCGGTCGAAATATGACCGATGAACTCCTCAGATTGAAAAATTTCACTGAATTAACTGCGGAGACGGATCATGATGCGGTTGAATTTTATCGTAGATATGGATTTGAAATACAGTCTCTTGGCGAGAAATATCCTGGTGTAAAGCGGTTTCAATGTCGTTTGTTGCTGAGCGAACGGTCAGAAAACCAGGATGAGGTGGCTACATGGACGGTGTAATGGGAGTTTGTGAAGTGCTTTTCTTCGTACCCGATGTCCAAGAAGCCAAAGCCTGGTACATGAAAGTGTTGGGTACAGAACCTTATTTCGACGACGAGAATTACTGTGCTTTTGATTTGGCGGGTACAACAGTGGGGGTTCACCCAATGGATGATAAAACGAAATCTGGCGTAGCTGGACAAGTTACGTATTGGAGAGTCGCAAACCTTCACAAGACGATTTCACACTTTGAATCGCATGGGTGTCGTCTATTTCGTGGTCCGATTTTCGGAGTCGATAAGGTATGGATATGTCAACTCACCGACCCATTCGGAAATGCGTGGGGGTTCATGCAACGCCCAGAATAACGCAACTGTTCTGAGGTGAGCGGGTGCGTTCACTAAAGAACGCGATACACCAACAAATGCATGAATATTCGATACTGCCATAAGCGTCGTAGTCGGACTCTCGGGCAGAAGAATACAGCAGGGGGGTATGATATCAATGAAATTTTCTTTGAATGTAGGCGAGTTGGAGAAGCACACGGTTGATTTTTACTTTAATCAATGGACGGGGAATTTGAACATCAATGTTGACGGACGAAGAGAGGTTGATGACTTTAGGATGTTCTCACTCAAACTAACTAAGGAGTACGAATTCCCAGTCGGAACTAATGAGCGGCATTGCATAAGAATTGAAAAGCAGAGAAAATTGCTGCTGGCTGGGTTCAGACCACAGACCTATCGTGCGTACATCGACGACACTTTGGTGAAGGAATTAGGGGGCAAATAGAACACGTGTACTGAATAAATATCCAATATGAAATATTCTACAATAGTGAATACATCCAAGTGCACGACGATGAAACGGCGGATTTGAGGTGGTTTTCTCTCAGGAAACCCCAGATAACATCAATCCAAAGGACTATCGTCCAGTACAGGATTTCGTCGCTACCACGTTCGCGTTCTTGAACAAGCAGTTACAGCATATCTGCAGCAACGCTATGCGTGGGTCAACGCATGAAAATGCACTGTTGACTGTCCATTCGTTACGGGACAAACGGGCCGGATAATTCATAGTGGGTCTATTCAAAGCAGAACGGTTGGTGCTATATTTTGGATACGACAGGGGTGATGATACGATGTTTAAGTGCGAAGTCGATGAACACATTTATTTAGCGATTACAGAGATGCGGCATGCCGAGGCATTGTACAATGTCATTGCCGAAAACCGTGATCACATTGGGCAGTTTCTAATGTTTGCGAGAACCCAAACTCCAGAGGATACGAAGTCATTTGTTCAAACGTCGTTAAACAAGTTTTCGGCTGGGACCGATGTGCCTACGTGCATTTGGTACGACAAACAGTTGATTGGTTCAATAGGGTTGCACATTTCAGAGGCGCATCGCTCTGCTTCAATTGGGTATTGGATTTCAAAGGAATATGAAGGTAGAGGCATTGTGACGAAGTGTTGCGAAGCCATGATTGATTATGCATTTCGCGAACTGAAGCTGAATCGAGTCGAAATTCGTGCCATCAACGAAAACTTAAGGAGCCGTGCCATACCTGAGCGGTTGGGATTTAAGCATGAAGGAACCTTCCGTCAAGATGTTAAGTTATACGATCAATTCGCTGATTCCATTGTTTATGGCTTGTTAGCGGAAGAATGGCGCTCTGGAAACTAGGGCGATATACGTTCCGTGGTTCTGAACAAACGGGTGCTGATGCTTTAAAAGGATTTGTCCCCGGAAACACATACATAAACACCATGAGCATCGAACCGTTCTTGGACTCTCGGGCCGCAATGTGCAACAGGAATTCGTTAACCCAAGTCAATAGATGCGTTACGGGCGACGAGTCATTGTAGTGTGGTGAGTACTCTGCGCGATGCTAGGAGGGGATTGGACGGATACAGTAGTCGTGACTACTGAGCGACTAAGCTTGCGGAAAATGACTACGGAAGCGGAATGTTGTTTTGTTCTGAGTGGAAGGGTCTGCGCCTTTTCAAAAAGTGATATTGCTGCGGTCATCAGCAAAGTGGTCATGCTTGATGGTGTAGTCGTGGACGATGCAAGGCAAATCAATGATGCACTCGAACTCTATTCCAAGCATGGCGTCGACTATTGGGATGCCTATTTGGCTGCGGCGGCACGGGCTGGAAATTTGGTGGTTGCAAACTTTGATGGTGATTTTCAAAGACTAGGTGCTTCAGTTTATCTGTTATAGGTCTGCATGCCTCAGATTACCTATTCACTTGCTGTTTAACCTGTTACGAGGAACCATGTCACAAATCACGGCAAATTTTTTGGCGTGTGGCTGGTGGCAAGGCGGTGGAGACTTGGGGGGCGAGGGGTGCGGGGCAGTTGCGGTTGTGGAAGCGTACCCATGTATCCATGCAAGGGTTGCTCCGCAGTTCGACGGGGACTAGAGTGTCTTTATGTTGGCTGAAAGGTAAGTAGTGTGACTGTTGAATTAACGCGACATAGAGTGGAATAAGTACTAGCTCTCATACTCTTATTGTACGAGTAAAATTCTCCATTTCACAGACTGTTTTTGCCCGAATGCAAACTATATCGTTAAGATACGTTGCTGGAAAGGGCGTGATATGAATGAGGGTATTGCTCGTTGGAGGCTCAAAGTTAATCGGTTATTATCTTTTGCCTCTCCTTGTGCGTGAGGGACATGATGTCACGGTGATTTCCCGTGGGAATCGCCCGTTGAACGAAACTGGCGTTACCCATATTAAGGCGGATAGGACGGAGCTATTCACGTTACCGGGGTTTTCAGGTGTTTATGACGTCGTGATTGACAACGTTGCCTATACACCTGAAGACTGCAAAAATTTATTGGCATCAATGCGTGGTCGACTCAATCATTACATCGTAACTAGCACGGTGTTTGTTTATCCAAACGTTGAAACAGCCTTAAAAGAGCCATCTCGCCCCATTCGAGAGACAGATGCATTGTTCAATGATGCCATACCCGAGTGCCAACCAGCCAATGAGCACGAAGAGTACGTCTACAACAAGAGACGCATGGAACACTGGCTCTGCCACAACTCTCATCAGTTTGATGTGAAGACAACGGTCATCCGTCCTTACTTTCAAATCGTGGGCCCGAACACTGCCGATGGTCGATTTGCTTGGTTCTGGCTTCGCGTCAAAGATGGTGGACCGATTTGGTTGCCTGATGAGCTGATACACAAAGCGGGTCCATGCCAGCTTGCGTTTTCTGGTGATGTCGCGAGGGTGATTTTGGCTGCTCTCAACCACCCGCCTCAACAATACGCAGTATATAATGCAACGCAGCCGGAATTATGGACTTATGAAGAGTACATTCGACTCATGGCGACAGTCGCAGGAACGACTCCTAAGATTCATTACGCACCTCGACAGGTTCTCAATGAGTGGGCTGGCGGTACGTATAAAATTCCGCTTCCGTACTGTGTTCCCGTGGATGTGTCGAAAGCGGAGTTGGATTTAGGAGTGTCATTCACGTCGATGGCAACTTGGATACGTGAGACGGGAGAATGGATGACAGAGTTCTATCAGGATTCAACACCAAGTTGGTATAGGTTACGGAACCAGGAACAATCTTGGATAGGTTTAGGTGTTCGTTCTTGAGGATAGGAGAAGATCATAGAGAGAACGAAATGTGGCACGCGATTAACACCTATTTGAGTGGGGAATTTGAGGTGGAATATTGGCGAGCGGAGGCAGGGGAACTTTTCTCACATGGACTAGAACTATGGTTACTATCGTGATTTTGCAGCACTACCATACCCAATGGTACGATTTCAAATAGTCACTGGGTTCGGATTTTCGTGGTCATGGATGGGTTCCTGTCTTTCTATCACAGAAATGTGTGGTTCAGACCTGGGACGCAGGTTTCGGCGATGTCACTGCCGAATTCCTCTATGAGTCAGGGCGATATGCCTCGTGTATACGACAACTCCGTGACAAAAATTGAGGCAAAGAAGAAATAGGTTCTGAGTTTGGCCTTGGGTAGGTCGGGAGGAATGAAAATGACGGCAGTCTTCTTCGGGCTGGTCTTGTTGGTCCAGTTGGTGTTGGTCGGATTGTTTTTGCGTGCTCAGCGGGCAGATGGTTCAGGGGTTCATCCGGTTTCGGAAGAGTCGTTGGCTCGCGTTAAGCGGGAGTTGACGGACTTTGTGCAGAGCGAAATGGAGCGCCTCCGTGACAGTGATTTAAAGCAGGCGGCGCTTGCGAGGGAAGAACTGGCGAATCACTTCACTCGTCTGTTCAGTCAAGTTTCTCAGACGTTGACGCAGCACTTTGGGGCTCAGAATGGTCAGCAACAGTCGCTGTTCGAGGCGTTTTCGGGCCAGTTGAAGGTGCTGACCGAGATGAACGAGAGCAAGCTCGAACGAGTACGCGGAGTGGTGGAGGAGCGTTTGGCCACGCTACAGGAAGACAACAACAAAAAACTGGAACAGATGCGTCAGACAGTTGATGAAAAGCTTCATGCCACGCTTGAGCAGCGCTTGTCTGAATCGTTCAAGCAAGTGAGTGAGCGCTTGGTTGCGGTGCACGAAGGATTGGGTGAAATGAAAACGCTCGCTCATGACGTCGGGGATTTGAAAAAAGTACTGAGCAATGTCAAAACCAGGGGAACCTTTGGAGAGGTGCAATTGGAAATGTTGCTTGAGCAAATCCTCGCCGCCGAGCAGTATGAAAAGAATGTCGGGACGAAAGCGGGATCGGACAATCGAGTGGAATTCGCCATTCGATTGCCAGGCCAAGGAGACGGTAAGGATTCGATTTATCTTCCCATTGACTGCAAGTTTCCGATTGAAGACTATCAGAAGATGTTGGATGCGGAAGAGTCCGGTGATTTAGCGGGGTTTGGCGAAGCGGCCAAAGCCCTGACCGCCCGCATCAAGGCGGAAGCTAAGGCGATTTCGTCAAAGTATATCGATCCGCCGCAAACAACGGACTTTGCCATTATGTATCTCCCTATTGAGGGCTTGTTCGCGGAGGTCTTGAGGGTACCTGGACTGGCGGAGAGCTTGCAGCGTGATTATCGGGTCATTGTGTCTGGGCCGACGACACTGACGGCGCTGCTGAATAGTTTGCAAATGGGCTTCCGAACATTGGCCATCCAGAAGCGGTCGAGTGAAGTGTGGGAGTTGCTGGGCGCCATTAAGACGCAGTTCGGTACTTTTGGAGACTTGTTGGACAAGACCCAAAAGAAGCTGCGCGAAGCGAGCAATTCCATTGACACGGCGGCAAAGAAGTCACGGACCATTGAACGTAAGTTGCGAAATGTGCAAGAACTGCCTGCCGTCGATGCAGAGTTATTATTGCCCGCACTCGCCTCAGGAGAAGAAGACGAGGTGGACGACAAAGACCTTGCGAGTGACCTGTGAGTCGAAGAGGAGCGAGATAATCTGGGAAGTTACGCCCCCCCCCCCCGACTCGCTTCCGGCGCCGCCGCGTTGGCAGACTGATTACCCTTCGCTCTGTGAGGTCTCGAACTTTGCGAAGGTTTGATAAAGGTCCGGTTGGTATCCAATGACGACTGTGCCATCCTCGGTCACGAGGATTGGCCTTTTCATCAATTTTCCATCATGTGCGATTTCGGCAATCCACTGTTCTGTAGTGAACTGAGCATCCTTCAAGCTGCGTTGCCGGAATACGGTCCCTTTCGTATTGACGAAATCCAGAATGGGACGCTGGGAGGCTTCAAGCCAGGAAGATAGCATCGTTTCGGATGGAGGTTGCTCTACAATATCGTGGAATTCCACAGAAACCCCAAGTTCTCTCAAGGTTTTTTCTGCTTGGCGGCATGTGGAGCATTTTTTGTATCCATACAAATTCAAGTTTCTCCGTCCTTTCGATTCTGTCACTGGAGTACTTGCAACTTTCTTGTGCCGGCGCCTGTTTCTTGTTTGTCTACATCCATTATAGCGAAGTGACGGTCTAAGGCCGAGGGTTCCACGAGTTTCTGCTTTTTTGTATTCGAGACCCACCTTTAGTTGTGTCGAAGGTCATATCCAGTAATAATGGGAATACTGCAAAAGAAGTGGAGAGAGGGGTAGAGGAGTGAACATTCTCGAAGATTTGGAGTACCGCGGACTACTCTTTCAAGTGACCCATCGGGAAGCGCTGGAGCGGGAGCTGGAGAGCAAACGCGTGCGCCTTTATGTAGGATTTGACCCGACTGCGGACAGTCTGCATATCGGGAGTCTGGTTCCGATTCTCACGTTGCGCCGGTTCCAGTTGGCAGGTCATGTGCCGATTGCGGTGGTTGGTGGAGCAACTGGTTTAATTGGCGATCCGTCAGGAAAAAAGCAGGAACGTGTGCTGAACACGTCAGATACGGTGGAACTGTGGACGGGTAAGTTGAAAGCACAGCTGTCGCGATTTTTGGACTTTGAGTCAGCGGATAATCCGGCGTTGGTCGTGAACAACTTTGATTGGACCGAGCCCATGAGTGTCATTGAATTCCTGCGAGACGTGGGTAAACATTTTAGCGTTAACACGATGCTCAATCGGGAGACAGTCTCGGCTCGCTTGGAAACAGGCATCTCTTTCACGGAATTTAGTTACATGTTGCTCCAGTCCAACGACTTCTTGGAGTTGTTTCGGCGTTACGAGTGTATCTTGCAAATGGGCGGATCGGACCAATGGGGAAATATCGTCGGGGGGATTGACCTCATCCGGCGGGTTACTGGTGAGCAAGCTTACGGATTGACGATGCCTTTGGTGACAAAAGCGGATGGCACAAAATTTGGCAAGACGGAGTCTGGTGCAGTGTGGTTGGACGCGGAGAAGTTTTCTGTGTATCAGTTCTATCAGTTCTGGTTGAACGCGGCAGACGAGGATGTCATCCGATTTCTGAAGTACTTCACGTTCTTGTCGCGAGAAGAGATTGAAGCATTGGAGAAAGAGTTGGAAACGAATCCGGGTCTGCGTAAAGCACAAAAGGCGCTGGCTCTGGAAGTGACTTCGCTGGTGCACGGCCAGGCTGCGACGGAACGGGCGGTACATCTATCCAATGTGCTGTTTAGCGGAGACATCAAAGACTTGACGGTGGACGAAGTGCGCGAAGTGTTTGGCGGAGTGCCGTCGATCGATTTGCCGACCGATGGCGCGATGGACATTGTTTCTATACTGCAGGCGTCTGGGGCGTGTCCCTCGAAGCGCCAGGCTCGGGAAGATATTCGAAATGGCGCCATCCATGTAAACGGGGACAAGGTGACCGAAGAAACTCGGGTGTTTGGTAGTGGGGATTTGTATGGCGGGGAATTCCTTGTGCTGAGGCGCGGGAAGAAGAACTATTTTCTGGTGAGATTCATAGGGGCGGAGTGAAAATTCGCATCGGTCTGTTCTAGTGTCGACCTTGTCTCATAAAATGGGATGAGGTTTGTCCGGCATGCGAGCGAAAGAATGCGAGCAAAAGCACGAGAGCAAAGTGGACACCTCAAGAGGGGGTGTCCACTCTGTCTTGGTTCGATGTTCACCATATTTCTTTGTCTCCATTCGTTGGGTACATTTTACTAGGGATTTCCTTGTCTGCTCCCATTGGCCCTATCAACGCAGCTCAATTAGATGGCGGCATGCGTCATGGATTTTTTTACGCATGGTGCATCGGAATTGGTGCGATGCTCGCAGATGCGGCTTACATGGGGCTGATTTTTTTCGGACTGACAGGATTTCTGGCACATACTGTCGTCAAATCGTTTCTTTGGGCTTTCGGTAGTGTGGTGCTCGTTTATCTCGGGTTGCAAAGTCTTTACAGTGCACGAAGCGAGATTGTATTTTTGAAACAGGAAGCGGCATCCCTGTCCCAGGCGTTGACCTCTGGGTTTCTGATGGCCATTTCCAATCCTCTGAACATCCTCTTTTGGTTTGGTATTTAGGGGCTGCTGAATTAACTAAAAACCCTGCTGTAACAAGGATTTCGCGTGCAATTTGTCGAATGAAAGTGTATGGA
>NZ_JAMCCX010000052.1 GCF_024706985.1 Alicyclobacillus sp. SP_1
GCGTACAATGTCCTTCCCCCAAGTGCACGGTTTTTTACTCAATCCGCTCAAAATCCATACACTTTCATTCGACAAATCGTGCCCGAAATCCTTGCTGCAACAGGGTTTTTAGTTCATTCAGCAGTCCCAAATTATTAAGTGCCGCTGCCAACTATCCTGGAATAGGAGGAGTAACCCATGAAGACTTCCGTCGCTTGGCTTACCGCTGGATTACTGGCCCTTTGCCTGGCAATGCAAGGTTGTGGTACGAAACATTCCAGTGGTGATGAGCAGTCATTTCCGGAAGGGCGACCGCTTGCTTCTATGGTTCATCTCCACGGACGTTGAGTGCGTCTCAACCTGTTGGCGCACGCCGTGTCAAGAGATGTTGTCGTAGATGGAAATGATCTGATTTATGAACGAACGATACCGCGCAGTAGGTTGCATCACCACATTAACGCCCGGACCGCCATAATAGGAGGGACTCGCATATAGTACACCATCCGCTTTCATGGCTGACGCGATAAACGCCTTTTCGTCTGTTTCCTTCATCGGTAAAAACAGTTCCCGAGCGTTCGCGTATTGTAATGGCCCCACGGCAGACGTGTAAGCACTCTCTACCACCTTTTCAGCCGACCTCAGTCCATTGCCTGACCGATACCCCGGCACGTACGCAACCCCTTCGATATTTGCGTGCTCACCTCCAGGAAGAAGGACGTTGGTCCCCGAAAAAATCGTGTCAACTCCGGAAAGCGTTTTATCGTTAAAATCCGTCTGCAACTCCTTAAAGAACTTCAGTTGTTTCTTAAAATCAGGAACTGGATACAACTGCGCTACACCTTTTATAAAATTGTTTGCATTGACCCTTGAATGCAGTTGTATGTGACTGACATCAGAATTTACAACTCGAACAGCAATTTGCTCAAGGATATTCTGAGGGTTTCCAAGAACCACTTCGTAGCTGCCCGGACTCACGTTCGGGATGTCGAAGAATCCGTTGGCGTTGGTGTAGTAAGGTGTTTTGCTGAAACTTCCGTCTCTCTCCAGCCAAATGCGTGCGTTGGGGATTCCCAATTGAAATGTGCCAAACAAACTGACAACATATCCACTTATGGAGTATTTGCCTGTCGGGCTGGACGGTGATGGTTGCTTGCTACTGGGGACTGCTCCGAGTTGAGGCTGCTGCACATTGGCATGATTGTTCTCATATTGTGCAGCGTCAAACGCAACGTTCACCGTGCCCCATGCGTCTTGATAGTCGTTGTGCGCCTTGAGCGGGAGTTGCCCGCTGTATTCCACCACCAAATACTGTCCTGGAGCCAACACGATACCATTCAGCGCGGCATTACCAGAGATATCTGTACCTGCGGAGTGTGTACCGCTCTTCCAAAGAGTCTGGTCGCCTTTCTTGTCCGCCGCTGTATCGTATCTTCCGAGTATCCCTGCTACCCATGGCTGTGTGTGCACCGCTCTATGGTGGCCTTTGTTTTGGTAAGAGAGTGTGACTGCTTGCTGCGGCTGAATAACATGCCGAGCCAGTATATCGTCCCCAGAGACCAATAGGCGTCCGCCAACTGTTTGCGATACGGTCGGAGCATGGGCATTGCTGCTTGAATAAATCGCGTAGTCGAGATTGTAGAAGGCGGGGTGATTGTCCGTCTCATACGCAGCATTGTCTCCAGTCGCTTGGTAGTCATAAGATTCCCAGCCTTGGTGGTTTGGGGCTTCCGTCGCGGAGATTAAATCGGGATGCCATTCGGTGTATACCCGGTCTTTGGCAGATGCTTGAATGGGAGACTGTTGCTCCAACGCGCTGCTTGTTGAACCATATTGGGTCTGCACCCACCCATTGTTCAACCCATCGTCGTAGAAAATAGGGCCGGTGGCGGTCGTGACCACGTTGACGATCTCGTTGACACTCCCCGTATTTCTCGCAACGGCGTAACCCGTGGCATAGTCTCCTGGGACCATATTGAAGTAATTCAGCTGTGCTTTGCGGTCGGAAAATGTGCCGAAGTTCTGCCCTTTGAGTCCGATGTCCACTACGCCTGCCGCAAAGCTTTGATGCTTAGTTTGGGCATGCGCTGTAAACAACGCAAAGCTACCAGCGCTCATCATAGAAATACCCGCTAACGCACTGGCGCCAGCCATCACTATTTTTGAAGCAAATTTCACCCTTTACTCCCCCATTCTCCTCCATTTCTTGTATAGACGTTCTTATTATAGAACAATTTCATGTCATAGGGGCGTGTGGTTCTATATAAAAGATCACGGGCGCATAGTCTTCCGCTTTATAAAGACGTCGCATCTCGGCGACATGCTCATCGCTCGGGGTCACATCCGCGCCCGGACGATGGCGCGCAACACGGATCGCCGCGGGCTTCGCGAGGATCGTCACTTCGGGAGTCTCGCTTGGATTGCGATGGAATCGTATAGCGGCCCGACCTCTAAAGGCCGGAGGCTCGCGGGAAACGCATCAAGCGGTCGTCGGACGACCGAACTCCAAGCCTCCCTGCTGGAACCAATGTGCATGAAGGAGCGAGCGTTTCTCTGGAAAAGGAAGAGAGATGGGGATAGCCTACGTACGGCGGCCTAAGCCGAGCGAAGGGCTACGGGTCGATGGCCGACAATAAGAAAAAGGCCGGAGGCGACCCACGCCTACCGACCGTTTCTCCCCCGCCAAAAGGCTCCAAACACGAACCCCACCAGAAAGGCGATTCACACAACGACAACCATAAGAATCATGCAGCCATGCTCCTTTAACGATAGTCCCTTCCGAAAAAAGCGGGCCAACAACCGAAGTTGATGGCCCGCGCTTGCAAAGTTAATACCTAGCCTTACGACAAACTAATTGTGACTTCTTCCGTCGCACTACCCTGAGTGTAAGTAACAACTACACTACCAGTGGTGGAAGCCGAGGAAGTAATCGTCAATTCACCGGTACTCGCATTAATCGATACGCCAGTCGTAGTAGAAATACTGTAGGTACCGTCAGCAGTTACCGGATTACCGTACGCATCTGTGACCGTAGGCTGTGTAGTCACAGCGTCATTGGTTGACCCGCTGGTCGGTACGGTCACATTACTCGACGCGTAGGTGAGCCCCGTCGCCTTGGCAGGTGCCCCTGCCGTCACCGTCACTGTGTACGTTGAAGTAGACAGCACGGTCCCTGACGAATTAACCATGTACAAATAGTACGTTCCAGCTTTGGTCGGGGCCGTAATGGACGTGCTTCCGGCTACTGCGCTCGTCTCAGTAGGACCTGCGGTAAATGTGCTTGTGTTAGCCGGTGCAAGCCATGCCGTTTGTCCAGACGGAACTGCAGTGCTCAGTGTCAACCCGGAGCCCGCAGACACAGTCTGCGCCACACCGGGGAAGCTAATCTCACCCTGTGCCGACGCGACACCACTTGTGCCGAGCTGAATCGTTGTCCCGTTAAGGCCCAACTGGAGCGTTCCACCGGTGGAAGCCGCGGAGGAAGTTCCAATGTCTCCAGCATAGCTGCCGTCGTAATAAGGCACGTTGCCATTCTGAACCGTCAAGGTAGCTTGCCCGTTGGTATTCGTGTAGATGTAGAACGAGGTACTCGTACCCATTCCAACACTCGACGCATTCACGACTCCTGGAATCACCACATCAGAGTATGGTGCCTTAGAGGACCAAGCAGTCGGAGTATAAAGAGGAATCGGAGTAGGCTCGGTAGCAACTCCTCCGGTAATGGACTCGCTTTGCTCCAGCGTCTGACCGTTGACTTGCGTAATCCACAGAGGCTGTGCAGTCGACGTCAAGTCCACCTGAACTGAGGTGTCCGGAATCGGATTTCCGCTAGCATCCTCGACGGTAAACTGGAAGGTACCCGTCTGACCAGTGGAAATCTGTGCGGACACTGGCGTTACGTTAGCCAGCTCGTCTACTGCACCTGCCGAGAAGCCAAAAGTCGCGGACGCTTTCGCGCTACCAGAGGTTACGGAGAGAACCGTGTTTCCCGTAGCCGTATTGCTCACGCCGACGGAGAACAGCTCTGTACCTGTTAGGAGAGGCGATACGAAGTAGGCCCCGCTCGTCAGGCTCGGATTCCCTGTAACGTTAACTTGCAAGGCGGTGTAATTGGCCTGGCCAACGGTAAACCCGCCAGGCACGGTGAGCAAGTAGTAATCGCCGCTATCACTGCTGTAATACGTAACATTGAGCGTCGTTGCAGACACCGCATTGAGCAAGTTGACTCCATCAATCTGGTTGATGGTTCCACCGTTCGACACGGAAAGATTGTAACTCATCGTCTGATCGGTGATGGCCGCGGAGGCGCTGACGGGAGCAAAGTACGCTGTCGCGATGTTCCCTGCCTGCTGGTCGATGCCGGTCACCGTCGTGCCGTCCGAGGAAGTCACGGAAGTCGGCTCAATGCCAAACGCCGTAATGTTCGACAATGCGGTTGCTGCAGCAAAGTCCAACTCGCCGGTAAACTTACCAGCCTCGTCGGCGTTGTTGACAGTGGTCGACACCGTACTACTGTAGTTCAACGGCGTGTTCGAGCTCACGACGCCATTTTGTACAGGATACAGCGCATAGCCATCCACTTCGGCCGAAGTATCCGTAACGGTTGCCGTGAAGACACCTGCGGAGTTGGTCGTGAGAACATCGCCGTAGGTCGAGTTTGCAGGAACGCCCTCTGCAATGGTGACATCCGGGAAGTCTGTGGTAGTCGTGCCCGAAACGTATCCAAACGTTCCGTTGTTACTGTTGTATCCACCCACCAACAAGACCTGCGCGTTTGGCACCGGGTTCCCAGATGCGTCCACTAGAGTACCTGAAATGGTTACATTTTGGCCTGCAGTCGGATTGGAGTTCGTGACGGACAGATTCTCGATGTTAGCCGGAGTACCCGCTTGAACAAATTGAATCATCGTGGATTCGTTAATGTTCATGGTTGGCGTGGTTCCAGTCACGGTGACTGTGTCGTCTGCCCCAACCACAGAGTCATTCAACCACACCGTGGCCTGACCCGCACTGTTCGTGAAGGCAGTAGCTACACTCCCCATATTGGCGCCACTGGTGTTGGTGAAGTAAGGATTGCCGCCGCCCTTGGATGTCGCCGTAAATGTCAGCTCTACGTTGGACTGCGCCGTGCCGTTGACGGGAGGCAACGTGACCGTGACCGGCACAGCCGTGCCAAAGCTCGCTTCGTACTCTCCATTACTTGCGTATGGAGTAATGCCAACAGAACCCGGAGCAACAAACTCAACGTTGACGGCGGAGGTGGTCAAGCTCACTCCGGAAGACGTCTGGTATGGCGCACTAGCCGTCACGGAGTACGCAGCGGTTTGACCGGATGGTCCAGAAACCGTCACAGTTGCTTGGCCGTTGCTGTTGGTGTACACATCATAGTCCGTCGCGGTAGCTCCTTGACCAACGGCCTGCGGAGCAAGGACGTTGCCGTTTGACTCGACGGTTAGGCCGGTGGCCGCCATGTTACCCTGCGAGAAGGCAAAGGTGACCTGAGTGTTCGGAATCGGGTTTCCCATGGCATCCGTCAACGTGGTGGACAGAGTAGCAGAACCACCATTGAGAACCACAGCTGGATTCGACACTGAGCCTGTGCCGCTGGACTGGTTGTTGATGGAGATGGCACTGAGAGCGGTGGTGGTCGGCGTGGTCACGGCTGGCTTGACCAAGGTTAATACACCCGTGTTGCCGTTCCAGTCGCTCTGCTGCGCTACGCCAATGCCCTGCAACACTTTGAGCAAGAAGTAAATCGGCATGTACGTGGTCTCAACGTGCGAAGCTGGGTCTTTCGCGAACTTCGGTGTGGTCATCTGCACGAGCGTTCCGTTCACGTAGATGCCAGCCGTACCCTGTCCAGCGGTGCCAAAGGCACTGGTGTCCACGGTCACGCCCGTCGGAGTCGTGATGCTCCAGACTTTGTTCACGCCATCCCAAGATGCGCCGAAGCCCATTTTGTGGAGGTACTCGTTCAAGTAGTAAATCGGCATGTACGTGGTCTCTGTGCCAGCGTACATGGACTCAAAGCCCTTGAAGCCAATGCTCGATGTGCCGAGCATAATTTGATCCTGTTTCCAGGTCATAGCCTTCATGTTCATGCTGGAGTTGGTAGCAGCAAAAGCGGTCGGAACGGTCATGCCGAGGACGACGCCTGCTGCAGCGATACCTGTAAGGACTCGTTTCAAGTGTAATTCTCCTCCTTGAGTTTGGGTCTCATTGCGACTACTGAGAGAGGGTGTCAAACACCCTATCAACGATACACTGTGCATGCCCCTACGTCGTAACAGATGCGAGTCTGAACGGAATAGACCCTACCGACAGTTTTTCCGTCGGCGCAACATGCGGCGCGTAGGTTGGCATCCCTCCCTTCAGTAGCCGTGCTTTCCTCGTTTGTTGATTGTCTGTGAGGAAGCGGTTGTTCACGAATTGTCCATGCGCTAACAGACCAAATACGACATACTTCGAGAAATTCCTTTCGAAATTTCTCAAGTTCATTCACTTTTTTCTGGGAGACTACAGAGAATAGAGCGACTTCGCTGTTTGCGATGCTGTTCTGATGCTCTGTGGTCTAGTTCCAAACCTCGTCTCACCGCCTGATTATACTGGTAGGTTGGTTGCGAGTAAAGCTATAATCGTGAATTGGCTGACGTTTGATGAATAGTCCTACATTTTCCGGCGTTTCCGTGAGACAATTGTTGGATATTTTGCCGAGCTTCGTTTGCACAACAATTCATAACTATGCACCGAACACCATCGATAGCACTGCAAAACGGGCTCATTTGTCTCTCCTTCCGTCAGGCGATGTTGTCGCGGCAGGTTTCGTCAGCGACAATACATAGACGACGCAAACAAGGGGCACGTTACAAGATTTCGTAGCGCGGAGAAAATTTTTGTCCGTCCACAAGAAATTACGAGGGGAAGCCCTAGCCTGCACGAGGTTTCACGAAGAAAAAGGGAGGTGCGGCGTGCAGCCTTTTCAAACGATTTCTCGGGAATGTAACGGTTTGTCCGTGAGCACCGAAGTGAAGCGGTCTAAATTTATCGCGAGTGTCTTTCGCGTCTCGGATGAGGCCGAAGCTGAAGTCTGTTTGCGATTGCTCAGAGAGACGCACCCGAAAGCATCGCACCATTGTTATGCATGGCGAAGCAGCGGGTCTGTTCCCATCGAGCGATTTTCAGATGATGGCGAACCGAGCGGCACAGCGGGTCGGCCGATTCTCGAAATTCTCAGGCGACGCGAGGTGCAGTGCGCGCTGGTGGTGGTCACGCGTTATTTTGGCGGGACCCTACTCGGAGCGAGCGGGTTGGTCCATGCTTACACAGAGGCCGCACTGGCCGTCTTAGACCAAGCCACCCTGATGCGCTGTGAATTGTATGTAGACCTCCAATTAGAGTGCAGTTATGGAGACTATGGACGGATCGACCGAATGATACAGGTGGAGAATGTGTCCGTCCATTGGAGAAATTTTGGCGAAAATGTGTCCATGTGCCTGGTTATTCCCGACAAAGAGCAGGCATTGTGGCAGGAGAAGCTGCGAGACCTCACGAATGGACAGGCAACACTTCACGTATCACCCGCGCGGTGGGTGGGCATCTTACCCGACGGACAACTGTGTCTCGATGACGTGCTACCCGCAAATGACAAAAGCGCCACCTGAAGAGCGTGGCGCGCGGCATGGACTCTGCAGGAAGCAGTCGCAACCGATGAACTTGCTTTGAATCGCTTACGACTGGTGAAAGAAGTCCGCTGGGCAGAGAAAAATCGGATTGTCATTTTGACGGCTGCGCCACATGCCCATGAGCAGAGAGGCTTGGCGAATGCGCTCGATGACCTTCTTCTCACGCATGTAGACACGAAAGTCGCGTCCGTCACTGAGATGAAGGATAGTTTCGGCGGATACGCCCGGAACCTTACTTCGGCGAACAATGTGAGATGCGGCAATGTAGGCCGTCGTACCCGCTCCTTGGGATTCGGCTTTGGCACAGCACTTAAACGCACAGAAGACTTTTTTCCCGGCGGCGGCAATGAGCGGAACATACTGGCTGCAATTGGTGGTCTCTTTGTAGAGATGGCGATGTGCGGCGGTGCAAATACCGTAATACTCTGCAATTTTTGCGTACGTGGTGGCGATAGACCAGGGAATGTACATATCGGTGCCGTCTTCCAGCATGATGCACGTCATCTTGCCTACGCCCACAACGTTCTCTGGCCGAAAGGCCATCACGCGTCCTATCCACAGCTCCGGTTTGGGCATTTCCGGCGTCCGACGATAAAGTACGGACTTGTGTTCATCTGCTAACACTACAACGCAGTTAGGTAATCGCATCAAGCAGAACCTTGAAGACGCCGTTTCTGGTGAGAGCGAAAAGCCTT
>NZ_JAMCCX010000053.1 GCF_024706985.1 Alicyclobacillus sp. SP_1
TTGCCCCACTCTGTGGACCCAGATTTCGAATAACCAGAGGGAACACCAATTCATACCATCCTAAGTTGACAGCATTGAGCAACGCGTGGGGGCTAAGGCGGAGGATGACACGTTCCTTCTGCGCAAACATCAGGCGATGATTGGCGATCCGAGCGCACGCTATGCCTTTTTGGAGCGCATTCGTGAGTTTTTGCGGGACGAACCGACGTATCGGCGGACGCAGTACCCCACGTACTATCCGAGTCTCGAAGAGGCCATCTTCGAACACGTTTACGGGTTTGGTCCGATGTCCGTCTGGTTTCGCAACCCCACCGAATCGGCGACGGTCAATGGCGTTGACATCTTGTTTGGGGTCCACGGTAAAAACACGAAAGAATTGCAACCGTTTCGCTACGGATCCATCGAAGAAGTCGAGAAACTGGTGCGCACTCTGACGCTCAAGGACCCGTCCACACAGGTCAACCAGAAGCACAACTGGACGCAAGTCGACATGCTCGATGGCACCCGTGTCACCATTTTTACGCCACCCCTGTCGGAATCGATCACGGTCATTTTCCGTCAGTACCTCTTGCACACGTACACGTTCGAGGAGGAGGCGAGGATGGGGACGATCGATCCGGAGTCGGTGCTTTGGTGGAAGCTCCTCAGCCGTTTGATGCTCTCCATGCTGACCACGGGGCACCGTCGATCCGGCAAGACGACGTTTCTGAAAGTGATTTATGGGGCGAGAGACCCGAATCTCGATGTGCTGACGGTCGAGCGGGGCACGTTCGAAGCCCATTTGCGTCGGGACTTTCCGGAACGAGCAGCGCACATTATGGCGCTGAAATCCGAACTCGACGACATGGAGGCGCTGTTCCCGGCGTTCTTGCGCTCCGATGCACACTACATTTTGGTGCCGGAAATCCGCAGTCAAGAAGTCCACCTTGCCATCCAATCGCGAGAACGGGCGGATGGGTGGCTCGGGAGCTATCACGGCAAATACGCCGAAAACATCCCACTCGAACTGGCTCATTTGCTGTTGGAGGGCAAGGCGAACCTGGATTTTCGTTCGGCGTACATCCGCACCGCACAAAGCATCGATGTGGTCATCGTGATGCGCGAGACCGCGCAAGGGACAAAACGGGTTCAAGCGGTGTATGCCTACGCCTATGACCCGGAGAGGGAAGGGTTTACGGTGACGCCCTGGATGCGCTATGAGGGTGGCCGATGGACGTACTATGCCCACGTTCCGCCGCGTCTTCTGGAGCGCCTGCAGGCCAACGTAGAGCCCGGTGTGCTGAAAGGTTTCCAAGACGAGTTTCAAAAGCTCGCCGAGACAGACCCGATGACGCAACCGAACGTCCAACGTCTCTCCATTGGGGGTGGTGTGCGATGATGACGCTGCTGAGCGATGCCCTTGAGGCCTTCTGGTATCTGATCGCGCTCGCCGGGCTGTTGTGGCTCTTTTCGACGCTGCGCAGCGACGTTGCCGAGCGCCTGCGCAGACTCTATTACGGCTTCGGCCATCGTGAGTGGATGCGCGTCCATGCTGGATTCCAGCGCTTGAAAACGCCTGCCGAGACCCGAACATCGCGGGTGTACCGTATCCACGACCACTTGGAGACGCTCGTCCATACGGTGCGCAAACGCCCCAAGCCGCCCGTCGTGCAGCGGTTTCTCGTGACCTCCGGAGCGCTCGGAGGTTGCGCCGGAGTGTTCGGGTTTGCCGGGGTCCATCGTGTCGGATTTGCGCTTTTTTTCGGCCTCTGCGTCAGCGTCGTGCCCTACCTCTGGCTCCTTGTCCGTCGCTACCAGATTGGGGTGCAAAACAGCTACGACATGCGTCTCTTGCTCGACACGCTGCTGGCTGAGTATCGAAAACATCATCACAGCATGCAGCACGCACTGGAGGCGACGGTGGCGGCGCTCCCGGATCGGCCGATGCGTCGCACGCTGCGTCGTCTGGCCGAACGCACGGCGAACTTTACGACACCCAGTGACGTGCGACGCGTGATCCAACAGTTTGCCGATGAGATGGCGACGACCTGGGCTGTGCAGTTGGCGAACGACTTTGAGCATGCGCTGCTCGACGGTCTGGATGTCGAGGTGTCGCTGCAGATGACGCGCAAAGAACTGCAATTTTTTGAGGACACGCGAAAGGACGAGAAGTGGGTCAGCTCCGACAATCTCTTGATAGGCATCGTCCCCTTCCTGATGTGGCCCCTCGTCGTGCTCCTCTTGCAACTCAAGTTGTCCCACCACATCTTGGCGTATCAGTTTGACACCGCACAGGGGTTCCGGTGGTTGGTCTTGACGGCACTGATGACGTTGACGTCCTTTTTTGTGGGACTCATCTTCTACCGACCAAAACAAGAAGTATAGGGGGGGACCGAGATGCTGTGGATTCTGGCTGTGTGTACGATCCCAGCGGCATGGCTGTTCGTCTCTGCCGTGCAAACCGACGCAGAACGCGTTCGACTGCGGGCACGCGTTGCCGGGCGGTTCTATGCGTTTCGTGCCCGGGTGCAGGCACGCGAGAAAGAGTCTGTGTTGCAGACCGCTTTGGATGCGGCGGGGTTGCCCCTGCGCGCGTCGACGTTTCGTACGTTGCGACTTGTTGGGATTCTGGCGTCGGTCTTCGTCGCGGGATGGAGCATCCTCCATCACGACATGTTCGGGGTCCTGCTACCGGTCGTTCTCGCCGTCCTGACCGAGTGGCATCCGGGCTTTCCGATGGCTTTCTTTTTTCGTTTGCTGCAACAACGAGCGGTTAAGAAACGCAATCAAAGTGTCTATCTCCTCTATCGGCTCTTGTATCAAGAGGTGCTGGTGTTCCAAGGGAGGCCGCTCAGTGTCTACGATCTGTTGCGTCGGCAACTGCCGAGAGTTCCCGTCCTAGCTCCGTTTCTGCGGCGTTGTTTGAGTGGCTACGTCGAGGATCCGAAAGGCGCTTTGAGAGATCTCGCCGTCAACATGGGCACCGAGCAGGCGAAGACACTCTCGGAGATGCTTTGGCAGATGGAAGAAGGCGGTGCGTCGGTCGCGCTTGACGTGTTCCAAGCCAACTACGAAGGATTTCAGACGGATCGCAAGACGGACTACAAGCAAAAGCTGAGTGCGCGGTCGCTCTTGGCCACG
This sequence comes from Alicyclobacillus sp. SP_1, assembly GCF_024706985.1. Classification (GTDB taxonomy): domain Bacteria; phylum Bacillota; class Bacilli; order Alicyclobacillales; family Alicyclobacillaceae; genus Alicyclobacillus_I. The sequence goes on from NZ_JAMCCX010000053.1 coordinate 3,121, forward strand.
GGACTCGTCCTGATGGGGCTCTTGGCCCTGTACAAAGACATCAACGTCTTGGTGCAACTCTATGCGTCGCACATGTTGACGGCGAGTCTGCGCTAAAAAGTGGCGGAACCTTGGCGGAACGGGGGCTGGAATCTCTGTTACGCTGAATCTTGGAGAGAAGGGGGAGATGCATCATGATCCGACGCATCGTCCTCGGGGTCCTCTTGACGGCGGCTTTGGCTCTTTCGGTCCTCTCTGGCGTAGTGCATGGGGTGGCGGCAGAGCAAAGCCGTGGGCAAACGAGTGCGTCGCAAAGTTTGGCCAACGTGCCCTCGTTGGCGCTGGCGACGCGATGAAAGGAGGTGACGAGACGTGGGTGCAGTGAGCCGATGGCTGATTTACGGGATGATCGCACTGGTCGCAGGACTGATCCTTTACGTGGGCTTTGCCTCGTGGAACAGTACGCAACAATCTTCGGCACAGACGTACGCCGGGCAGCAGTTGACCAAAGCAGAACAATCGTATTCCGTATCGTAGGATGGCGAAAGTGAGGTAGGAGCTGGATGGGTCTTCGGAACATCTTGATCGTCGTATTGCTCTCGTTGGTCGTGCTGGCCTGGAGCTATCAACCGTATATGGACATGATCAACGGCATGCGCGAGGAATATCTCCAGTCGGCGGTGTACACGGCCCTCTCGGAGGCGAAAATCAAGGGAGACTTCACCAGCTCCGATCTCGAAAACATCCAAAACACGGTGGCACAGACGCTGGGCTACCCAGCTTCAGAGGTCTCCGTGTCGGGCACGACGGTGCTGGCTTTGTACGGGAGTCCCATGTCGCTGACGATCACGATTCCAAGTCAAATCAGTCTGTTTTCGGGTGGGTCGTCCAATGCAGTGATGCTCACGGCGACGGAGACGGTTGATAGTGAGGCACTCGTCGGATGAAGTGGGTGCTGGTGGTGACGATGCTCGTGATTTTGTTTGTGCAAACCCATCTGCAAGTGCTTAACATGGCGACCCAAGACTATGACGAGACGCGGATTGAGAACGCGTTGCGTCTGGCTTGTCGCAACGCAACGCTGCAAGTGGTGCCCTCCACACAAGCCTCTGGGGAACCCGTGTTTGACCAGACGGTAGCATTCGCTGCCTTTGAAAGCAGCCTCGCACAAAACCTCGACTTAAATCCGGCGACGTTCGAGCCGGAGCCCAACTCGATGTTGACCGTAGCACCCAAGATTCTATCGGTCGCCTACATCGACTGGAGCGACGTATCTGGATTTCCGTACACGTATGTCAATACGACGTACGACTTCACCAAGACGGTGGCTACGCCGTCGATCTTCGTTGAGGTGCAAATGACGATCCCAAGCGATGCGCCCGGTGTGTCGGCTGTGACCGTCGATACCCCTGTGATGGAGAGTTATCACGGGGAACTATGAATTGAGTCTAGAGGTGATGAGATGGAAGTTGGTCGGACGGTATTTATGGTGTTGGGAATATTTGCTTTTATTTTTGGGTTGCAAGAATTTTTCTCTATATTTGCAATGAAACCAACCAAAAGGACAAGAGAAGCATTAAGAGATAAAATGTTGTATCGATTAACAACAAAAAACAGCGATCTTGGAGATGGAAAGGTTCAATTGAAATCAACAGTGAAACCGTTCTGGAAAAGAGACGCAACGGTGCTTATGCAAAATGCCTTGTTTTTCTTTGTTGAAAAACCAACACAATATTTAGTGAATGGACAAAACGTTCATGCCACAGAAGTACTGGTTGAAGTACCGTTTTCCGAACTGGAAAAGTACAACAGTTCAAAAATAAGGTATCGCAAGCACAATGAAGCGGTTGTTTTTTATGGCGAGTACGAAGGTCCAGGCAAAGTATCGACAACCAATTTGACAAAAAATGAGCGCAAGATTAAACCTCTAGTCACATTCAAGGAACCCATGTTGGTAGTAAAAGTATTTTCGATCATCGTTTCAGGCGGTCTTGTGTTTTTAAACGGTTTTTTAGAGTTAGTCAAAAAATAATAGCGTGGTGATCTGCAATGGGAAGCGTACTTTGTCCACAATGTCACAGTGAACAGTGTCAATCCTTTGCCGTGCTGCACGCACACGGGACGTCAATGAGTCATTCGAAATCACGGTCTGGCGGTGTAGGAGTGGTAGGAGGGAACTTGGGGTTGGGTGGAGGGACGACTCACCAATCAGCAGTGGAACAGACTGCAGTCGGTGCATTTACCGCTCCGCCTCCGAAGAAATCACTCAAGTGGAAGAGTGTTTTCACGCTGTTTTTCTTGATAGGTGGAGCGGTCGAAATCGGTGCGGCGCAACCTGCCGACGGAATTCCGACAATGGTCATCGGGGTTGTTGTAGGCTACTTTGTGTATCGTGCGTGGAAGTACAATCGAACGACTTGGTTAACTCGATACAAAGAATGGTCGCAGAAGTGGATGTGCAATCAATGCGGTGCCGTGTTCAGTCCACAATCCGGAGCACACGTCTCCGAAGTGTTGGTAGACTCTCCAACATCGGTGGAAGGCGAAAGTCTGCCGCAGTGACGAGCAGGACGCGGTATGAGGGACACTCTCATGCCGCTTTTTCGTAGACTCAAACAAGCCAAACGAATGTCCCGCGCTGTGCATGTGCGCTTGGTACACTATGGATAGAAGACCACAAAGGGGCTGAACCGGATGAAAAGAACGACGAAAGCGATCGCAGCAAGCCTTCTGGCCCTCTCTGCTGCGCCCATGTTGGCAACCCACGCGATGGCGGCGACTTACACGCGTGGGAACACCGTCATCGAGTGGAACGGCACCACCCTGCTCCATGCCGTGCACCTGGTCGCCGTAGACCCGTGGTCGCACGAGAGCACGAGCTGGCTGCCGGTGTACTATCTTGACGAAGCGATGCAAAAGGCGGGCTTCACGGCCGCGTGGGATGGGACGACGGGGACTTGGTCGCTCACGGTGCCAAGCACCTACGGTATGCCGCCGGACGTGTCGAATCCGCCGTCTTCGCAAGCGACGAACCGCACTAAAATGGCCATTGCGCTGAACGGCACCGTCGTCGCCTACGCACCACGCCTCGTGGCGCCCGACCCGTACAGCGGCGTCGAGACGACGTACGTTCCCATCTACTACGTCACGCAGGTCATGAAACGCGTAGGCATCACGCCGACGTGGAACGGATTAGACTGGGACTTTCAGACGACCTTGACGATCACGCCGTACATTTCATCCTCGACGCCCGTCGGGAACCCGGAGTCGCAGACGACCATGGCGCAGGCCATGTGGGGGATGTTCGACGCGAAGACGTGGGACGTGGTGACGCATCCAACGATGGCCGAGGCAGGCGTGACCCCCACGAGCGCGACGGTGACGGCAGGGGATGTGGCAACGTGGTTGGCCGACTGGGCCAGACATGCACTCGGGTACGTGGACCAAGGTTACGGGACGACCGCTCCTGCGTTTCACTGGTTCCGTATGGCGTATGAGGCGTCGCCCAATCCGTTTACGTGGGGGCAAATCTACGGACTCTATGACGATACGGGCGTGACCAGTCCTACCCAAACGTTGTCGACCCGCCAAGCGCAAACGGTTCTCTCGAACCTCCAGTGGTGGTTGAATGGGTATAAAGTGTTGCCGGACGGAGCGTATCAGCTGCACATTCCGCTGTATTCGCATTACAATGACTTTGCGGATGAAGTGAATGCACAGTCGGCATACACGTTAGGGGACTATGAAGCGGTGTTGACGGAAGACGCGAAGTTTTACGATCAAGTGACGCTGCAACAGTCCGGTGCGGATTGGTTGCTGACCTTGCCCAGTACACAAGGAAGTCCTACGAACGTGGCCTGGGAAGTGGGATATGGCGATTGGGATTATGGTTATCAAGGCGGCCCAAGTGCAAAAGGTGATCAAGGTGGAAGAATGTTCTCTATTCCTTTCAAACCAGGAGTTGGGTTTGCTATTGCGTTGGATTCATTAGATGAGAATGCTTTCGGAGAATTGTTGTTTATTCCCGCGAGTAGTTCTGCCCTCGAACCTCTCTACGTGCTGGATGGTGGCGGAATGCAAAGCAATTCCGAATTGCCAAAGGGTCTCTCCGTATAACGTACGGGGGTCTCAGAAGTCCTACTTCGGTAGGGCTTTTTTTATGTCTTCTCAAAGCAAACGGTTGTGGATAATTTGGCGAAAAGTTGGCGTTTCGGAACCGAAAATTCGTGATACGGTGAAAGAAACATAAGCAAGGGGCGGGGCTGTTGAAAAGAAAAAAACGACTGTGGTTGACGATCGTCATGACGGTGCTTGCCTTTGTGGGCATCGGTGGGTATATGGCCGAAACAGCCTACGCCTATACGTTTTATCCTGCCAGCTTTCAGTACGGAGATTTGGCGCTGAACCCAGAAAATCAGCCTCAAGTGGATGGCGGTTCCAGTATGAAAATTGAGAACCCTGGAACGGAGCCGAATCTGGCTGAGGCTGTCGTTCATGCCTTCATCGCGCATGCACAGGTGGCCGGAGACGGTCAAGGTAATTGGCAGATCCCAGACTTAGACATCGAGGGAAGCACCTCCAACGACGGCTACCCCATGATTGGGGGCTTAGGTTCCGACAGCTACGACATCAACTCCTTTGTGTCGCGGCTCGATGGCAATCTCTCGTATGTTCAAGGCTACATCCAAGCGCATGGAGGTACCACAACAGCATCTTCTTTCTCGACGAACAGCATCTACGACCTCGTGGATCTCGATACGGTCGTTCTGACTTCTGGAGCTACCATGACGGTCCACAACACGCCCACTGGGCAATACGACTCCGAGGGCAACCAGATCCTCTACGGCCAGTACACCATTACGCCGACGGCACCGCCGACCGCAGAGTCGATCCGCATCTCCGACGGGTCGAGCGGGAGCAGTGGCACCGTCACCGAGGGCGATCCGCTCGACATCTCCGTCACGAGCCAGCAGAACGTGGATAACGGAGCCTACACGCACCACTACGACAGCGTCAAAGTGGTGAGCAGCAGTGGTACCACGACGTGGTTGGTCGGCACGTGAACGTAAAACTTTGCACACCCGGCATTGAGGCCTGCGTCATGGGAGAATTGGTGATAACGAGAGTTATCCCCGCTAGGAGTTCTAGCGGGGAACATTCG
>NZ_JAMCCX010000054.1 GCF_024706985.1 Alicyclobacillus sp. SP_1
GACCGCTTGTCCCTTTGATACACGATGGCCGCCATATTCGCATCACCTCGTTACGTATATTCTAACACATAACGATGATACAAGGAAGACGAAACTAGTAAAAAACCCTTCATTTTCATAGATTCTGAGCGTTTTTGGGGGTTACCTCGTTATGTTTTGGCGGGAATCCAGGATGGAAGCGAGCGGATACCCACAAGCAGAGGAGTTTGTGAAGGAGAACGTGCTGGCGGTTCCCACGGCAACGGAGGCAACGGAATTTTTGGAAAGGCTCATCAACACCTCAGGTTCCGACTTGCCATGACACGCTGCGTGCCAGCACACGCGATCCGCAACTGTAGAGATGAGCCAATCCGATCGGAGGAGCCATCGATGGACCAAGCTCTACCCGTTTTCCTGATGAGCTGGATCATTTTCTGAACGTTCATTTTGGACACATTGTCAATCGAATTTCCATGTCAGGCGTTGCAGGCGCTAGCCGTGTCATCCGACTGCAGTTGGCAGACGGGAATTCGGTCATTGTGAAATCTTCACCTACATTTCGAGAACGTCATTTCTACGAACAGGATACCGATCTCCTGCGACGTGCGGGTATAGGAGTACCCGATTTGTATTGGAGCGGTTCCGATGAGGAGCACAGGCACTGGATAGTGCTGGAGTATATTTCTATCCCCTTTCCGAGAGAACGATGGGTTCTCGATACGGAGCAATATGAGATGCTGTTTCGTCTTCATTCGACCACTTGGGGAGATCGGCGTGTGGAAGTGGGAGACGCCGCATTTCAGCCAAAGTGGAATGCCGAGCTCACAGGGCGAGCATTGGCATGGTTTGCTGGCGCCGCTGAGCACAAAGACGTACGCGAACAGATGATTCATCTACAGCGGGAAGCGCAGTTCCTCTTCGAACCACTATGCTGTCTGTCGGCGGACCCCAATCCGACCAACTGGCGCATTCGCGAAAATAGGGAACTGATTCTGATGGACTGGGAACGGTTTTGTCAGGGACACCCGGCCATTGACTTGGCGATCACGATGCCCGGAATCGGTAGCAAGGATGGCGCGATGGAACGCACCATGGCAGAAATGTACATCCGTCTTTGGCAGAAGAACACGGGTAGTGTTCCGACCGAACTGGACGCCCTGGAACGAGGGAACAGGGTGGCGAAACTGTGGGAATTTATCGCGAATGCGAAAGTAGCACCGGCCCTTTATCCGCATGATACGGTGGCGTATATCGTGCGTGAATTGCCAAGCCTATTCGATCAGTTGCTGTGAGCGGGTCTCTTCATAGACGACATGCCTATGCGGTGGCATAGCCTAGTGGCGCAAACGTGCCCAGGTAGGATATCAAAGAGCATAGGTTTGCGTCGTAATGACTTCACTGTTGCAACTTTAACCTTATGGAACGTTCCTATACAACCGTGTAGTGGATCTTTAGCCTAGTTTGCTTGGGTTGTGAGTTTTAACTCGGCTCATCCTTCTGTTTCTGCTGCTTGATTATGCCCAAAAGCTGACGGAGTTCAATGTCCGCGATTTGACGGACTAGCTGGCAAAGGTCGTGCCTTGAGGGCTTGTCATGGACCTTGTCAGGCCATCCACCCGGGATTCTCATAGGCAAGCAGTGGAGCCTGTCAGGGCACGTTCTTCGCCATGATTGGCAGGGCGGGCACCCATTCTGGATAGGGTGGTTGAATCCACGCATTTGTGGATTCAACCCTAGCCTCACCGTCGTTTTATGCATTGGCTTGAAAAAGGGAGATATATCCTCGGCAAGTCGAGCGTCAATGACCAAGTCCGACCGTAAATTGGACAAGATAGGCCTTCACCAACCAAATTCGGCCCAAATTCTGAGAATTGGTCATTTTATCAGCAGGCGCGGCAACCGTAATGCCGATGGAACTCCAAGTGGTAGGCGTATACATAGAACGCCGCGCCGAACAAGGGGAATTGACTTCACATTAAACGCCTGCAGAGGGTGACTCTCGTTACGTGGCCAGGCTCTCTGGAACCCACGTTTGACAGTCAAACCTGGGCTAAAACCGGTCAGTGCCGTCATACGAGAGAAACGATTTCCGCTACTGCAAGTGCTTAGATAGTTCGTCGATTTCTTTTCTGGACAGGCCCGATACTTCGCATATAGTTTCGATATCGAATCCTTTGAGGATTAGCTGTTTAACTATCTCTCGTTTCCCTTCAAGAAGTGCTCTTTGCTCCCGCAATTCCGCTTCCCGGATGGCCGACGCCTCGTCTAGAATCGCCATGCGTCTGGAGTGGTACTCGGCCAGCGCCTGGGGATCGCGGCTGATGTCCTCCCATTTCTCGAATGCTTCTTTCATGATGGGGTCCTCCTTTGCAATCGTCTCTAATTCGCTTCGAATTTCATCATCGTCGGACGCTTCTAGTAGCAAAAGCCAACGGACGAGCCGAGCCTCATGTAGACTGACGGTGCGTTTTCGCCAGTTCGTCAGCAACGTTGGAATCTCCATGAAGTGGATTTCCAGTGCATTGGTGAGCGGGAACTGTTCCGTGTTCTCATACAGATGAACTGTCGTGTGATACTGCTCAGTGGCCCTGACGTAGCGGAAATTCAAGATGTTGATCGTAACCGTCTGGGCCAGTTCGGAATACGACATGCCTTTTTGCATTTGGTCGGAAAAATGCAAGACCAATAGCACAGTGTGCGCTTCTCCATGTCCTGACGGTTCGCAAGCTGGATCTCAATGTTGATTCGGGTACCGTCTTCGGTGCGCGCATGAATGTCCAATATCGACTTCTTATCATCCAAGTACTTCGGGCCAAGCTCTGGATTGATTAGGTCCACCGAGGTAATCTCTTGGCCCCCGAATCGCTTCAATGCTGCGTTCAAAAATGAAATCAAAATGGGTTCGCTGCCGGGACTGCCAAACAAGGCTTTGAACGCAAAATCAATTTTCAAATCCATAAGTGTCATGTGATTCACACTTTTATGAACAACCTTTGAAATATCATACCATGTGAGTTTGTGGATGTGTTCGGGCGAGTGAATTTAGCGGAACCTCACGCGCGCGTTGATTCCGTAGCCGTTTCGCGCATATTCGATTCGTTCAATAGTCTGTTTAAACAACCGATTCTTCTCTTCGGGCTTGGTGTCGAGAAGCTGCCAAACATTCTCCAGTTCTTCGATTCGCTCCAGCCGCTCCTGGTCAGATATGGGTCCACTTATGTGCACAATCTCCTTCAACTGCTGAATCTCGTTCTCCTTTTTCACGATGAGATCCTTTTGATGATCCAACCGGGTGCGGTATTCTTGCTTGGTCAAGTCCGCCGACACATACTGGTCCTTGAGCCGAAGAATGCCTTCGTGCAGGGTTTCAAGTTCCGTTTCCTTGAGTCGCAGCATCGTTTTCGGGATCATATCAGATGTCGACACTTGTATCCGTCTTGACCGAATTTCCTCCTCATATTCGTGCAGGCTCTCTATTACTGCGACCTCGAGGTGTTCAAGGTCGGCGCCGGGGTTGCCGCAGCGGTTTCCGAATGGATCAACCTTCTGGCACTTCTTGACGAGAATCCGTCCATTCTCCTTGGGTTGAAACTGCAGGGAGGATCCGCACTTCCCGCAAAACACGAGTCCGGAGCATACATAGGTGCCGTGTCGCGTGCGCTTCATTTGCATTCTGCGTCGGGCGAGAACCTTCAGGATCTCGGCGTATTCCTCGGGTGTCTTTACAGCAGGGTGGGCGTCTTCGACCACGACCCAGTTCTTGCGGGGATTGACCCGAAACGGAGCACTCTTTCGATTCTTATGCAGACCGCCACTGGTCTTGCCATAGATCACCCGTCCGAGATGCACTTCGTTCATGGTCAATCGGTAGATTACGCTCTCTTGCCGTAGCTTGCCTTTGGGAGAGGGAACACCAGTCCGATTCAATTCCCAGCAGATGCTGGCGCAGGTGCTGCCGCGAAGTAATCGCTCCTTGATGAACTGATAAATCTCAAGCTTTTGCCCGTCCACCGCGAGCGACCGGGCTTCGGCGTCATAGGCGTAGCGGAAAGGGGCCGGACCATTGGTCCAGTGGCCGAGCCGCGCGCCGATCTTTTTGCCGCGCTGAAAGCGCTTCTTGATCATTCGGTACTCGTACCTGGATCAGGAGTCGGCGGACTGATGGTGGGATTTTGATTAGCGTGGGGATATGCCGGTGGCACACTCGGACTCACCTTGATCCTGTTTGCATTTCTCTTCCTAAAGCGCCTAGGCAGATCGAGGCTTACATGACGGTAATCCACGCGGCCTGTGATCACGATTTTCTCAGAGTTTGCGACAGGGACACAACACATACCCTTGGCCTCGGATGTTTGTTAAGCATTGCGGGTCCTTCGGTGTGTCTCCCAGACTGGCCCGAATGAAGTTGCTTTAGACATAGAGTTCATCGCGCTCCACCATGCCGTTTTCCCTAGTCATTTTGTCTGTCTAGTCGTTGTGTGACTTACAAAAGCCAAAGTCGCAGCGGCTCGCGGACGAAAGTCAGATTGCCTGACGTCTGGCTCGAATCGCCTTTCCCGGGAAACGGAATACTCGTTGCTCTTTCCCGTCTATTTCGGTTTCCACTCTTCCAATCCTGCTTTGTGTTGATCGGCACCAGCCATCCGTCACTTTTGATACTTGTTGCGGCTATGTCCGCGGGAGTGTGTGCGGCTTTGGCGCATGTGTCGCGCGCCGTGCTCATGGCCTATACGCGTGTCCACGAGAGGGTTGGGGCGGGTGCACGCTTTGCGCGGCGCAATCGGGATGTCAGCCACGGCATCGGGTACGGCCCTGGTTGGCGTCTGCTTGCAATGGCTTTCGGTGTCGGAAACATTTGCAGGGGCTGGCGTGCTCTTGTTGGTGATCTATGTTCTCGTGTTTGCTCCCGAATGTCGAGCGGAGTTACGAGGATGAATGCACATCCGACTAGTGTAGTCCTTCAGTGAACATCTGCATAATTGCGCGCCAGACTTGTGTACCAGCCATCTTTTCATAAGGTATGATAGAAGGGAGGTTTCACATTCGGTCGAAACGAGAGGCGATGCCCATTTGATCCAAGTCATCTTGTTTGACTTGGACGGAACCCTGTTAGACAGCGAAGGAATAGCGGTACAGGCGAATCGACACGGATTTGAGACTGTATTGAGGCGGGCTCCGACGCCCGAGGAGGAAGCGGGTCTTACTGGCGTACCCGTTCCCAAGGTGCTGGCAGAATGGTTCCCGCACGAGGGAACACAGGTATTTACGGAAATTCTGATCTACTACGAGCGGCACGCTGAACAAGTTCATCCTTATGTGGGTGTTTGTGAAATGATCGCTGATTTACATCGCTCGGGCTACGTGCTGGGCATTGTGTCCTCCAGGAAGCGTCGATACGTATTGCGGGAATTGGAGGCAGCAGGACTCGCCGGATTCTTTTCCGTTGTGATTGGACAAGAGGATACGTTGGATCACAAGCCAAACCCCAGTCCACTTCTCCTGGCGGTCGAGCAATTGGGAATTACGCCTGCCTATTGCGGTTATGTTGGGGACCAGCCAACCGATATTCAGGCAGCACAGGCAGCTGGCATGTGCAGTGTAGCAGCCTGTTGGGGTGAAGGCCGAAAGGAACGCCTCGCCGCTTGTAAACCGACATTTTCATGCGAGAAGCCCATGGAACTCGTCTTGCTTGCTCTGCATGAGTGGCACGCCGAAGGCATAGAGGAGCGTTGCTCACGCAGTGGAAATGCTCTGCAAGTCGGCACTGTGGGAGGCCTAGAAAGTCATTGACGAAGCAGGTGACCAATGAAGAGACAATATTTCTTGACCGATTTAGACGGAACACTACTGCGATCCGATACCACTTTATCTGATTTCACGGTGGATGTACTCAATCAAACCCTGGCTGAGGGGCATGTGTGCAGTTTTGCGACCGCTCGCAGTTTCATCAGCGCGAAACCGCTGGTTGAGAGTATCGGTTGGTCCTACCCGGTCATTGTCTATAACGGAGCCCTGATTGTGGATCCGCAGAGTGAACGAATCCTCTATGCAAAGTTTCTGTCAAGTGATATCACCACACAGATACTGGAGTTCGGCCGCCGGACTGGGCTCCTACCTCTCGTCTTTGGCATGGAGCCGAGTGCAGCGCAGCGAGTCTGGCATGAGGAGTTCGTCAGTGATGGGCTACGCAGGTTTGTCGAGAGCCGCCCCGGCGATCCCCGATTCCAAACCAGGGAGCCTCTCTCCTTACGTCGCGGCGACCAAGTCATCATGCTCACGTATATCGCCAGCAAAGCTGAGCTACAGCCATTCAAGGATCACCTGATCGACATGTTGAACGACGAGATACACCTCCACTTCACGAAGGACACATATCTTCAAGACGACTATTTTCTCGAAATATCTCACCCCCACGCGAACAAGGAAGAGGCCATGAAGGCGTGGGCATCGTTGGTGGGCTGCTCGCCCAGCCATGTGACCGTGTTTGGAGACAACCTAAATGACATTGGCTTATTTCGCGGCGCTGGAAAAAAGCTCGCGGTGGCGAATGCGCATCAGGAGCTACAGGTAGTGGCCAGTGAAATGATTGGAACAAATGATCAAGACGGGGTTGCCAAATACATTCACGCGTCACGCGCATGCCAAGAGAGTGGCAGTCAATCCGATTAGATGCAAATAGTGTCGCAATGAAAGGGGCGTGCCGTGCAGCGAACGGCGAAGTTAGACGTGTGGCAAAGGGTGGAAACCGCGAAGATGGAAGTATCCAGTATTTCATTCGATCAGGTGGACGACTTTAGTTCAATCCTCACGGAAGCGGCTGATTGGTTGTACGGCATTGGCAAAGAAATGTGGACTGCACAGCAGGTATCGGCCCGAAGTTTACTATCGGAGTATACAACTGATGAAATGTTTCTAGGGTCTCTCGATGGAATTCCGGTATCAAGCATGATTCTCCAAGAAGAGGATGCGCTGTTTTGGCCATCCGCCCCAAAAGGTGAGTCGTTGTTTCTATAATCCCGGATTTCGAGGGTCTTGAACTTCTAGAATCATTGAAAAGGCGCTCCCTGTAAGGCTAAGATGAGTTTGTCGAGAACAA
>NZ_JAMCCX010000055.1 GCF_024706985.1 Alicyclobacillus sp. SP_1
TTTTAGTAGATTGCACTCGATGGCTTTTTCGTCAAGATCTAGCCGTGGAATTTACACCACTACCTGAGACTCTAACGGTCTTTGACAACGACCTTGGACGGTTCCAGTCCCAGACGTGGTGCAAAGAGCTTCATTCGTTGTTGCACCTTTGCAGACCCATGCTGAATGTACCAGTCACGAAACGCCTGTCGAAGATGTTCTTCGCGCCATGACGGACTGGACGACTTCGGAACGGTTGCTATGAACCGACCGCTTTGGAACGTTAGTGTTTCATCGGAGGCGTTGTCGACAGCAATAACCCTCAAACGATACTGTCGCCCCAGATACGGAAACTTCTCACCACTAATGAACTCATGGTGCGTTGTTTGCTGTTTGATTTCTTCGAACTCGGCCAGTCGTCGCAAAATCCATGGTGCTTTCTGTCTTAGTACGGCGTGGATACGTTCCTGTTCGATGTCATCTGGGACGACAACAGACACGCCAGATGCCCAGTCAACCGCGATGGTAACGTCTTTCTTTGTCGGACTGTACCGTAGTAGGTAGTCAATGGATGTTGTGCCGTATTGGAACGTCGGCATGTCTGGCAGCCCCTTTTTTAGAACACCGATGAAGGTGTGTATTACTATTGTATCGACGGAATCATGGTGAAGGATCATTGACGTTAAGGTACACGCAGAAATTGCAACAGAAAGTCCTCGTATAATTGGTCACAATACATTTGAATGATGCGGTTGTTGATGTCAGTTGTAGATGGCAACTTCCAGTCCAAGTAGGACATTAAAGCTGTGCGATAAATCACTGGTGCTACATTACCTAATGCGGTTTTCACGGTGTTGCCTTTGTATCGCCAATGATCCGCGTAAATTGCATTTCCGTGAAGAAATGCGTTTCTAGCGTCGTATAGACCATTACATAGACGCTCAATTATAGTCCCGGATAATTTGAGCTTTTTACTGATGCGAAGCCGGAAGCGTCGATGACGTAACTGAGAGTTCCTCCATCGAGCTCGACTCAACAACTCAAACACAGTTGTCTTATTTACTCCATCATCTTTCGGGTGTGCAAGAATTTCTAATGCGCTAACCCAAAGAGCCAATGCAGAACCGAAATCGTGCAGTCCACCTTGATTCTTTAATGGGAGAGAGAGCCCTATAAGCCATTTCCAATGACCGGAATAGTTTTCTCCTATCCCAGTTGTCTGTTCCCGGCTTGATGTACCGTTCTTCCCATTTGGAAAGGAGCAAATGGAGCAGGTTGAGGTCAACCATAAAGTTTTCAGAGGGTTGCTTGATATAGGGGGAGGGCATCCCTACAAAAGGAGCATTGTCTGAACTGCCGACCATTAACGCTGCGTTAATGACTATGAGAGTGTCTTGTGATCCAACAACGACAGGATACAGATCAAAGAAATCTGACCACAAGGGATTAGATGGACTACTGATCTGAGAAAAGTTCATCTGACCCCACCCCGGAAGAATGCAAGCCATAGCAATGCAATTACGGAAATCAACCATCGCGGTCACAGACTTTACCTTGTCAGGCGCATCATCACGATAAATTAGGGCTGACGGATTTCGGCTATGACCATATTCATCACGGAAGCCGCTTAGCAATTTCTTTGCGCCTTTCGATACTTCTTGTATTTTTAAGAGCCGAGGATCATCAAATGGCACGAGTGCAACTGTATGTGAATTTACCTCGAAGGATTCGCGAATTTCCAAGTTTGAAAGCACGTAGCCCAATTTCCAAATAGACGTGGAATCCAATTAATTCACCTCAAATTGATTATAGGGCATATCTGTTTCAACGTTGAGAACATAATTCTCAGCGACGTGCAGTGGTTCTGAAGCCACAAATTACACACGAACATATGTTTGCGTTATCTCACCGGCTGCATATAATATCAAAAGAGAACATACGTTCGTTTTTGTGGGGGTGCAGCTATTGGATCGACCAACCGCTCTAATTCGTCGTCTCTTGATAGTGGAAGCGTTAAAGGATTCGATGAGCCATGAACTTGCACAGGTCAGGGAGCAAATGCGAATCGAAGGTTTGAAAATCATAGATCGACAGGACAATGAGCACGACATCTGGGTTCAGTACATTCACGGCAATCAACATGATGAAGCAATTTTCATGAAAAAAATGCTGGACGCAGAGAGTCGTAACCGTGCAAAGCGAACGGGGATGATTTCTCCATGACCAAGCTCATTTATGGACTCTGCGACATGCAGTCGTTCTACGCCAGTTGCGAAGTTGCATCACGCGAGGAATATGCAGCAAGGCGCAAGGAGTTCGACGATTCGACCGATCCCGCGTTGGTTGTATCTGGGGACCCTGCACGACGCTCAGGTATCATTCTTGCGGCGACACCAACCGCCAAGACGTCCGGCGTGAGCAATGCCATGAGACTTGGTGAAGCCTTGCAATTGAACCCCCGACTCATCGTGGTCAGGCCGCACATGGAATTCTATCTTCAAGTGAGTGTGCGAATCCAAGAAGTGATGAAGCAAGTATTTCCTTTGCAGGAGCAGTTTAGCGTTGATGAGGGTTTTTTCGCATTTCCGCATCCTTCTAAGCTGTTTCCCGATCCGATGGCTGCAGCCCGGAAGTTGCAACAGAAAATCTGGGATCAGTTCAGGATTCGTTCCCGCATCGGGATGGGGCCGAATAAATGGGTCGCTAAAATGAGCAACGCCAAAGCGAAGAAGTCACCAGAGGGCATCGTGTGGTGGCGAGAAGAAGAGGTTCAGGCGTTATTGCATCCTATGCCCGTTGAGTCAATGTGGGGGCTCAAGAAGCGTGCTGAAACGCTCAAAACAGAGTTCAAGGCCGTGACAATCGGCGACGTGGCTGCTATCCCTCTGGGTCGTTTGAAAGCCCGGTTCGGCGTGTGGGGTGAAGTGATTCACCGATGGGCCAACGGGGTGGACATAAGCAAGATTAACCCGCACAGCTATTCCACGCCGCACAAAGGTTTTTCGCATCGTACGACGCTGCCAAACGAGAGGAGATTGCTGTCGTCATCCTCGAACTGCTTGATGAGGTCTGCTATCGCTTAAGACGGGCACAGCAGAGCGGCAGGCGTATTGGGTTGGGACTGACATACGAACGACTCACGGGTGGGTTTTGGAAGGCCAAGACGCTAACAACACCTGCTGACTCCCCAGAACAACTTTACCCGGAGTTATTGAGTTTGCTCGATAAGCACTGGGACGGATATACAGGTGTTCGTGCAGTCAGTGTTGGGGTAGATATGTTGCAGTTTTCCAGTGATGCGACGCAACTATCACTGTTTGATGATGTCCCAAAACGAGATGAGTTGTACCGGGTAGTGGATCGCATCCACGAAAGGTTTGGAGAAACCAGTCTCATGAGGGCCGTGAGTTTGACGAAGGCAGGACAACTCCGTGACCGAAGCGGCAAGATCGGAGGTCACTACGCATGAACATCAATGAGGGGAACATTTTTGAGGCGATGCGGTTGGTTTTGCCGGAGCACCGTAGAATCATGGAAAGTTGGCAGTGTGCGCGGAGCGAAAGAATCCCCCCTGTGTTGTCAGAGGACGAATTGGAGCAAATGCAATACACGCTTTCCGACGCACTTCAGACAGGATCGAGGGTGCGGCTGACGATGTTTCACGAGTACGGGGATGCGGTGTTAGAAGGTGTTCCGATGCACGATGGTCGGTTAAAGATTGTGACGGATGACGGTGTGCGAGTGGTGGATGTGGGGAGGTTGATAAAAGCAGAAATGGTTTAGTTCGCGGGGAAGGGATGCAAGTTAGACACTCGACTCCCACATTTTATGCTGAACTTCCTTTGCTTGAAGTTCGAAGAGGATTCACCTAGAGAGTTGTAGAAACACTTTCCAATCGAATTTTGTTGGGAGTTGTCGCATCTATGAATCTTACTGTGCCTCATAGCTTGTATTGGGAGCTTGGAGCCGTAATAGTCCTTGCAATTATCACCAAAGCGATTGCTCCTACGAAGTCCAAAAACAAACGAAAATCCTCGAGTTCCCGAAAGTCGAATAATCGAAAGGGACAAGCGAACAACCGAACATCATCCACAAAGCGTCCAGATGCGGAAATTCTTCGTAGCTCGATTGACAAGCTCACGTGGGCTGAATTCGAACGTTTGTTGGCATTGTATTTCCGTGACCATGGATATGATGTTGAGGAGCCGGGAA
Organism: Alicyclobacillus sp. SP_1; assembly: GCF_024706985.1. Taxonomy (GTDB): domain Bacteria; phylum Bacillota; class Bacilli; order Alicyclobacillales; family Alicyclobacillaceae; genus Alicyclobacillus_I. The sequence continues at coordinate 4,192 of NZ_JAMCCX010000055.1, forward strand.
TCGGTGGTAATGACGGTGGTGTTGACTTAGTTATAACGGACAAGCGAACAAAAGAGCGTATTGCTGTTCAGGCAAAGCATTGGGCTGATCGTCGTCATGTCGGCCCTAACGTCATTCGTGAGTTGCATTCGGCACGTTTGAACACCAAGCCTACTTGTCTGTATGGGATGTTGGTCACATCTTCGGATATTTCGCCTCAAGCTAGAAAAGAAGCTCAGGACAGACGTATTGAGTATTGGCACGGGGCTGCTCTCCAATACAGGCTGGAGAAATGGGACAAGTGGCAAGGTAAGCAAAGCCGTCGACGGGATACAGGTTCCAAGTAATGGGATGTACAATTTCACACTAAGTCTCTACCACAAAATGTTCTCGGGGCGGTTTGTTTTACACATGATCCTCAACCGTGGGTTACAGCCGCCTGTAAAGCGTTGATCGGGTTTCCAGCCTGATGTATCTCATAGACCTTAGTTCCAACCTGCCATGCGACCGTGGTGTTCGTGTGAATGGTCGGAGAAGACGAATTGTACGACTGAGTCACCACAATCACTCCTTTATTCTGCGGGGTAGGCAACATGTGAGTGTGCAGATATGCAACCATCTGTTTCGCTTGCGGGAGTGCATCGGCAGTCGCTAGGTCACCCCGTATCGCCCAACGACCTTCTGTCCACTTTAAGTTCAGCGAACCAACGGAACCTGCTTGTTCTGCAATAATTCCATTGCCCAAGTTGACATTCGGGCCAGATGGATAGAACTGACCAAACTGTTGCCGGATCGCGTCGATAGCAACCGTCGCTTGAGTTACGCTGGCGTACGAATGTGCGGCGACATCCGAAGGGGTGGTTTGGGGGGAAGTCGGTTTCTTACTGCCTACACTAACTGCCTCTAAGTACACTCCATTTTTCATTTGTATGGCGAATGCCTTAGTCGGTGAGGTTCCCGGTATGACGAAAAACTTTGTTCCAACGCTTAACATGTTTGAATGCCACCCACTTCCGTTCAAAGGACTAGGATCAATAGCTCCTTCTTGCTGACCAACTTGATATACCCGCTTATTGGTGAGGACATAGTACGTCGGGCCTTGATGTTCTTGGTACGCTGTGTAACGTGCATACTCAATCCAGATCGTTTGCTTTGATGATGTTGACGGTACTGTGTTGGGGGTAGCGGTTATGTTTGTAGTTGTAGGCGGTTGTAGGGTGTGGGTTACACCACAGCCCGATACAAAAATGGCTATTCCGACAACAGAAACAGCCAACAACGCACGTAAAGACTTCACCCGTTTTCTCTCCTTTGGTTGTTATATCTGTTCGACGGAGAACATCAGATAAGTGTTACGTTTATTGTGTTCAATTCTTCGTTATAGAGAGGACACATTTCGTTGCGTGTTGTGAAGCGGGGGACAGGAAATGGGGTGGCAAAAGCACGGGTACTCGATTAATGTACTGAATGGCACCTACACCTTTACTGGTTCCTAGGGATGAGTCGGCCCTAATCACTGTGTCGAAGCTTGTAACTAAATCGCAACAAGCTTCGTCCAATACAGGAAGTGTAAATCCATGAGGTGAATTCAGTGCCTAAAAATAAACGTCTTGGGATGATAAGCGTCTGTGTGCTTGCACTCACGATAATGGGTGTAACGGGCTGCGCGACAGGTGGTCAACCACCAGCAGGTGAAAAGGCGTCACCCATAAATCAATCAGACACAAATACAACCAGTTTAGCGACTTCGAGCAGTACACCAAACCGGAGAGCTTCAAAGACAAGCACCTCAAACGTGACTATTTCTGTATCTTCAAGTAACCACAAAAGCCAATCTGGCTCAGGAGTTCATGACTCGCCTAAGGCGCCTTGGAATTTTGTTGTCGTTCAAAGTATGGCCCGTGTTATGAAGAATACTTCTGCTCCTCTCGTAGCCCCGACATACATTGGGCAATCGAACAACTCAAATTTCCCGTACCTGACATCCCTCACCACTTCAACGAGTGACGAGTATCGGGTCGCATTTCATCTCACTTCAACACAGGTTGGCGTTGACAGTCCGGATATAAATCAGCCTCCCAATACTGGGCTTGCAGAATACGTCGGGGGATTCGCTGTAACACAGTTTCCTTCTACTCAGAACGTGAGTCTTACTTTAAAACAGTTTGTTTTACCAATGTCTCCACAAGCAGTGCAGCACTCAGTTGACCTTGGAAATGGCATAGTTGGGAAAACGTTGAGTTTCAATGGAGAAACGATGTCCCAATGGTACGAAGGCAAATGGCGTTGCCAAGTTGTAGGTAGCAGCGCGGTGGATGTTCTACAAGAATCCCGACAAATTGTTGAGTATTTACATAGGGGGTGCTGAATGAATCAGGCGACTTCCCCTGCAAAGCCTAAATCAGTCCCAATAAGCTCCATAAATATGAGC
>NZ_JAMCCX010000056.1 GCF_024706985.1 Alicyclobacillus sp. SP_1
TGATGCAAAATCGTCCCATCCGCCAGCAGCGTATGAAGCAGCATCATGACGGTGGTGGCTGCCATGAGGTTGGTCATGAGCCGCTGTGGGTTCGAGACGGAGACCTCGCCGCAGCGAACTTCGGTCGGGAAGTGATCTTCCTCGATGAGATCCGGGAAGACTTCGCCGGGGAACGGCAACACGGTCTGACCGTGACGGCGCACGCCGACGACGACTTGGCCTTCCCAACCGCTGTTTTTCAGGTGCGCCAGTTGGTATCGGTCGAGGTGTTCCGGATGCTCCGGCATTGCCACGGCACTGTTGCCACTGTCGATGTAGACGACGTCGTGGTGTCGGTTCAGTTGCTCGTGCAACAAGCGCCGGGTGCTGCCGTTGTCAACGCAGGCGACGACGACATCCCCATGTTCGAGGATCCCCGTCGGTTGGCCGTCAGCCTCCTTCGTGAGATAGTGCGGATACGCCGCGATCGACAAGCCGTAGGCTCGGGCGTAGCGTTCCGCGAGGACCGTCGCTTTCTTTTTCCCCACGTCGTGCGGCAAGAAGTACTGGCGCAAGAGATTCTTCTCTTCCACCGTATCGCCGTCCACGAGCAGGACGTCCGGAACGGACGCCCCTTGCTCTTTCAGGCTATAGAGAAGACGTGCCATCTGCTGCAACACGTAGCCTCCGGTGCCTCCGACGCCGATCAAGACGACGTTCTGCAACTGTCTTCGGTCGAGGACGTGCACGGGTTTGCTCATCGGGCCTCCCCCGTTTCCTCGATGGACGTCGTGCGGACCAGCGTCGAGAGGTCGCCGTCGAAGAGGGCCTCCGGAGCGAGTGGCCGGAAGTGGCCACCGCAGGACATCCGGAACCGAAGTTCCGGTGAGTCCTCATGACAGCGACCAAGCACGCCATAGAGCCCCGTGCGCACTTCGTCCGCATCGTCCGTGGCACTGAAGAACGCAGGCAATCGGCCGTGGGAGTGGATGTGCGCGACCACAAAGAAGTCCTCGCTTTCAAGAACCCCTCGCCCGACGACGTGGACTGCGCTCGCATGCTGCTCTGGCCAGAGCACATGGTAGCCCGAACGCGTATCGTAGACCACGTACGCAAGATGTTCGACGTCCGGATGGACTTGGCACCGTGCGACGATGTCCGTCAAGCAGCTCCTCGGGATCTTCGGCACGCTCGCTTCGAAGGTGCCGCTTGGTGCGAGCGCCTGGTGACCGCGCACCGGGACTTGAAAGCGTCCCGTCTGCGTCGTCCGCACTTCCCATACCGTGCCATCCTCATCCAGACCGTGATAGACCGGAGGTATGGGATTCGGTGGTGTGAGCCAGACCGTGAGCGGACGCTCAGAGCCTTTCTTGTGCGCTTTGAGGACGGGGACGATATGACCGTTCTCTGCGTCATACACCAGTTCGCAACGCTCTTTGGTGAGTTCCGGAAACTGTTCTTCCAACCAGGCACGCACCGCTTCAAGCTTCATGGTGCGACTCGGTACGTCCAAGCGATGGCCCGCATAGTAGACCACGCGGTCGATCTCGTACACGTCCGGTTCCGGTGCTTCTTTGGCCTTCTGAGGTGTGGCGGGTTTCGTCGCCACGGGCTTTTCCGGTTCTTTGTACTGTTTCGCTTCGTCCTCCGGTAAGAGGTCAAAGATGGACATCTGGTCTTGGTTTTCGGATGGCATCGTTTCATCGCTCCTTGGCGTGTTTTCTGTGCGGCGCTTGACCTTAGACACGGTATTGCTCGTGCCATTCAGACACGGTCGAGGAGAGTGGGATGAGCCACTCTGATCGGACCCCGTGCTCTGCTTCGACGGCTTCTAGAAACGCTTGGTAGTCTCGGTAAGGCGAGTTTTGAGAATGCCCTACGCCAAACAAGTCCCGGTTGTTCGGTGTTTGCAAAAAAGCAAACACCACCTTTTCTTGAACGTCGTCGAGGGCACACGTCGTCTCGTGCAACCCATTCCAACACACCGCCCCCGATGCGTACACATTGGAGAACGGATAGCGATAGAGCGCGGTCTTTCCTCGCACGGTATCGTCAAGGGCGACGGCGAGTCGACCCTGAAGCACCCGTTGCGTCGTTTCTTCCCACACCACTTGGTAGACGAGCGTGGGATAGCGAAGGCAGTAGATGCGCTCTTGATACAGCGTGGGATAGTCGAAGGACGGCACATACGCCGTCACCGCATGTCGGAGGCTCGACGACGACTCCAGCGTGTCGAGCGCCAGGACGCGTTCCGGCAGACGGGTCAGGCGCGTACGACGCAGGTCCACCTGCTTGAGTTGTTCGAGGATGAGCGATCGGTCCAGCAGTTTGAGCAGTTCCTGTATCCCCACCGTCTTATAGTGATGGACGCCGTTCTCCACAATCTTCAGTTGAGGCATCGTCTTCGGTGCCATCCGTAGGGTCAGGGAATCCCCGCAAGCGTCGCCATGCACGTGCATCTGCAACGTGTCCATAGTAGTTTTCGACCTCCCAAATCGCGATAAGTGAACTCCAGGCATCCATCAGAACGTCGTCGGCGGGTTCCGCGATGGCCCACCCAAAGCCCGAGGCATCGTCCTGTGTGTACCATGCGTCGTCCGTGGACTGACGGATCCAAAACAGAAAGTGTCGCCAGGTTTCGAGCGTCTCCGGATCGGAACTCGAGAACCAAACAAAACACCACGTTGCCGCCTTGGTCCAGTCTCCGCGAAGGAGTCTGAGATCCTCCCACATCTCCACGTTTTCGGTGTAGTCAAAATGCAGCTCTGCCTGCAGATCGACGCCGATGAGTTCCAGCAGCGTCTCCAGTTGCCCGGCAAAGATCGGCTCTCCGTCGCCCCCGTCCCCATCGAGGCCGTAGGGCCAACCGCAGGTGTCGAGGGCCTCCTTTGCTCCGGTGCGCCATAGGAGATCGCGCAAGCACAGAAGGTGCAGTAAGGCCGCTTCCAGATGGTATCGTTCCTCGTCGTCCATTACAGAAACTCCTCTCCGATGTTGGGATCGCAGCGTGCAGGCAGTCGAGAGACGTCCGCTAGAAACTCGGACCATGTGTCCTCGTCCAACTGAAACTGGGTCTGTACGGTGGCCGCATCCTCTTCCTCATCGGACAGAAGACGCCAGGCCGCACGAAAGGCATCGGTGGATAGGTTCCATAGGTAGTCGTTGGTGAACTCTTGAGAACGTAAGTGCTCTAGGAGGTTTTTCCCTGCTTCGAGGGATGCGAGGTGGGTAGGGTCCGGGTCCGGCATCGTGAGCAATGCCAGCACCGGTTGATCCCAGTGAAGGTGAAGGATACGTTCCATGGTGGTAGCTCCTTGTTCCTTCCCCGTGGCACGGGGGAAGGAGAACATTCCCGCCGTGCTCGGGTTAAACCGATGCGAGGGATTCTCTGCGGTCCACGCAAGCGACGATGTTTCGCTTGGCGAGAAGCTCATGCAGAAACAGTCTGCCTTTTTGCGTCCACTCCGTTTGGAGTTGTATGCCGCGTTCTCCGTTGGAACGGATGTACTGGACGGTGTGAGAATGCGTATAGCCCAGATGTTGATAGCGGGCATAAAGCACCCACTGACCGTTGACTTTGTACTGGACATCCGCATCGTGCAGAATGAGATTGAGCCGCTTCCCGGAGAGTCCATAGTCCTTGGCTATCTGCGTGATGCAGACGGTGTCTTGGGACGCCAGAATCTGATCCACGTAAGTCAATTTGGGTTGTACTTCGGCTAAACATTGTTCCAAGGCGAGCTTGTCCGCTTCGAGTCGCTCCGTCTTCTCTACTTCGGCCACTAAAGCCAGCAGTGCTTCTTTGTAGTTTCTCGGAAGCGAAGGGAAGGGCGCTTGCCTAGAATGCAGTCGTTTTTGCATGTCACGAAACGCTTGAATGTACCGTACCTTGAAGCGCATCGCTTCTTTGCCAGAGTAACCCATGACTAACAGGGTGAAACCATCTTCGGTGAGCAGGTACTTGTGGTACATTTGACCGTTTTGTGGGTGCGTGTAAGGGGTCTGCTCAAAATTGAGGACACCCCATTCGACATCAATTTCTTCTAAGATTCCCCGAATATCTCGGATGACATTGTCGTGGCGTTTCCCAAAGACGTCGGCGACCGTCAAACTGTCCGTGACCGGTCGGTCGTTGGCGATGAATACGAGGTTCTTGTCCATGAGGCACCCTCCCGTGGTTTGGTGTGACGTACACTCCCCCACGGGCCACGCCGGGGAGTGTTTCGGTCCCGGCGTGGTGGGCGTTCAAACTTTATGCGTTTTCCACAGAATACTTTTGAACTTCGTAGATGAAGTAACCGATGCTGACGATAGCGGAAATCAAGATGCCGATGCCATATCCGATCATCGTGTTTTCGTGAACAATCCAAAGAATTTCCACGAAAAGACAGGCCATGATCAACACCAGCGGCCATTTTGCCCATGGTTTTTCGCGCTTGGCTCCTTCACGGACAAAAGCCACCGTACGGAACAGCATCAGAAGCGGGACATAAATGGCGATCTTGGACAACGATGTTGCGCCACAAAGAGCCATTCCTGCTTCTACGCAGCACGTGGTCAGCCAAAAGGACAACATCAAATACTCCAGGGTCAGCTGTTTTGTCCAGTCTGTTGGAGAAAAAAAATCACCTAAAACCCATTCGAACGCGAATGCCAGGGCGTCCATTTGGATTCGAAAGATCTGGGGCATGTTTACACTCACGATGGTCATTAACCCGAGTAAACACATACCTACCATTCCAATCCACATAATGATCTTTCGAGCCCATTCCGATAACACAACTTTTTTGATGGTTTTCAATGCGAAAGTCATCATCGGTGGTTTCGCCTCCTTGTGGTCTTCTTGGTGGGGAGACCTCTCCATTTCAAGCAGCAAGTCGCCCCACCTTTAGGAGATTTTGTGATTAACCATGCACAGCGGTATGTCTGTAATGTCCGCAGTGCCGGGTGATGCGTTACGCCGATTGCTGTTCGGCTTGGCGCATGGGCGACAACAAGCCGAGGGCTTGCCACTCTGCCGTCCCTGGTTGCATCACGAGCGGGTGATTCGGTCCGTTCAGTTGCCACGAGACCGTATCGCCTGGGCATTGTTTCAGAAACTGCGTCAAGAGCTTCGCATTGAGCAACAGTCGATACGTTGGGACATCGGTGCACTCTGCATACGACACCTTGTCGACGCCGCTGCCAAACTGTTGGGAGCGAGAAGAGATGCGCACGCCGTCCGCTTCAAAGTCGAATTCGACTTTGGTGTACGTCTCATCGGAAAAGACGGCGACGCCCTCGACGGCTTGCAACAGCTCGACCCGATTCAGCAGCAGCTCGTGCGCAGCGCTTTGCGGCAGAATCCGCGACGTGTCGGGATACGCGCCATCGAGCGCCCGCATCACATAGCGGTGCGAATCGTCGTCCCAGGACACGGTGAGAGCGTTGTCGCCAAATTCGAGCGAGACGCTTTCTTCCTCTTCGTCCGGAAGATGTTTCGCGAGGACTTCGAGGAGTTTGGCTGGGAAAACACGGTCGACCGTCTGACCCTTGGCATCCAGGGGTAGCAACACGGTTGACAAGCGCATGCCGTCGGTGGCGGTGGCGCGGAACCCCGACGCGTCCAATCGACCATGGACTCCGGTTAAGATAGGACGCGTCTCTTGGTCGGATGCAGCGTAGGCGACCATGGTAATGAGTCGCTTCAAGTGCTTCGCATCGACGGTGACGGCCGCAGACATCTGTGCTTGATTGCCAAACGCGACAAAGAGCGTTGGGTCGCATCCGGAGAGACGCAGTTCGCGTTTCCCGGTCGTGATGTAGAGTTCGTGGGACGTCGCGCCTTCGAGCGTCAGCGACGCCATGCTCCGCCCGACGACGTCGTGCAGCATCCGATAGGGCACGCACACGGCGCCGCCGTCGGCAATCTGTACGTCGGACTCGGCCACGCGTTCCCACAAGGTCACCCGCGTCGTTGCATCCGGATTCGTCGCGAGGACATCCACCCGAGCTTGGGCTTTATCGGCGACGATCTTGATGTTTTGGTAGCCTCTCGTCGAGTTCGGTATCACGTTTGGGCCGATCTCGCGAAGGGCTTTCAGGAAGGCATCTCGTTGTACGGTGAGTTTCATCTCGAGTTCGCTCCTTTGTCCCTGCACCGCCGTGCAGGTCTGTTGGATACAGAGCCTGCGGCGGCAGGGAGAAGTAACCTTAAGCGCCTGGATGCAGCGACATCGGCACAGGGGCCTGATCCAATTCGGACACGCGCACATCCTGAAATTCCTGACGATAGGGAGAATCCGCATCCGAACATTGTTCTGCAATCCATTCCGCTACGGTGTCTCTCATGCAACACGTCCTCCTTTGTTTCCGTGAAACGCAAAAAAGCCACCGAAACACGAAGAAGCCTTTCCGACCCTGCAATTTTTTCGCAGTGGAAAAACTCGTTCTCCTGTTTCCGTGGTGTTCACGGTGAGCTTTCGCCCTATGATGTTGGGTG
>NZ_JAMCCX010000057.1 GCF_024706985.1 Alicyclobacillus sp. SP_1
CCCAACAACCGAATCCCGCCTCCAATCGTATCATGTTTTTCGGGCTACGTCCAGCGGAAATTTATTGCGTTGTAGTGTTAGGAAATATCTCAAAAAAGGCGGAAAGCTTTTAGTTAGCATACCGAACGTCATGCATCACAGTGTGATTAAGAGTCTTATTAATGGAACTTGGACATATACAGAGTCTGGCCTTTTGGATAAAACGCACCTACGATTCTTCACTCTCTATGAAATTGATCGAATGCTTTGTGATGCGGGATACAGTGAACGCTCTTATTCTGCAACTGTACTACCTTTGTCAAGAGAGGACGAGGCGTGGATCGCATCTCTGTCTCAAATCTCATCAATTAAAGAAAACAGCCAATTCAAGGCTTATCAGTATCTGTCGAAGGCCAGTAAATAGTGAGAAACAAAACGGCGGCAGCCGTTGTTCCGAATTCACTTGACGGGCATACCCAGACCACCTAGAATCTTCATAGAGAATAAACTCATTCCATTAGTTTGGGTGGAGGGATAGGGTGTGTTTACGCAAGTCGTTTTAAATCGTTCTCAGGTGGAATCGGAACAACTTTCACAATCTCATGAAAGCTTTCCATAGCAGTAAGGAATCCGCTGTTGGTAACGATAGCCCGAACGTCCACAAGGATGCGTCAGTTGACGTTCAGATGACAAGTGATGCCCGTTTGAAAAGTGAATTTGACCTTTCTAAGAAAGCGGAGCGGTATTGGATTAATATTATGGATGTCACGACTGGACAAGTGGTTTACAAAATACCACCAGAACATTTGAGAAAAATGTTTGAGAGTGCACTGGACGTGCACATTTAGTTTGCGGACCTCTATCGTCGATCCTGTCTCATCATAGAAGCCAAAGAGTTGTATCGGTCTGCCTTAGAGTGATTTCCTGTAGCTCTGTAGAAGGCGGCTAAGTTTTGAGCGGCCAAATATGACCCTGTACCTTCCACGCTTTCGACCAGTGTTTGCTCACCTAATAAGAGGCAGTGCTTATACGCAACCTCTATTTCAGAGAAGTACTTCATCTGCTCGATATCGCTCAAAATCCAACGCATGAAAAACAATCCGCGAACAAAATGGAAATCCGAGTACCACTGTAGGTCTTTGGCATAAGTCTCTAGTACGTGATAGCCTAGGTGAAAATTGTGGCAATAGAGGCAATTGTATACGATGTCCACGACGAGTGGTGGAAATATAGAAAGAGTCGAATTGCAGGTTGATAGTGCTTTCAGATATTCATTCTCGGCCAAGTCGTACTTTCCTTGAATACGATACTCTCTCCCTAATTGAAACCTCAAGTACGGGTTTGATGAGTCATCTTGTAAGACTTTTAGTAGGATTGGAATGTTTCGTTTCGATTTATCTGTCTCTAAGTACCCGTCATGTTCGACGCAAAAAGTGGGCAAAGGGACGGCGGGCAAGTCGCCTGAGTCTACTTGTTCATGAATTGCCCCAACGTAGCGAATACTTCTCGGGATAATTCGTGATAAATAACTTGACGAGAACTGCATTGCGCCTTGATGAAGATAAGCGTTTCGACGGAGCAGTTTACCTATAAATAATCCATGGGTGGCGCGCAGAGCCTCGATAGATGCTTTGAGACCTTGTCCGCTGCTCAAGTATTCATCTGCGTCTAAAATGAGATGGAAGTCCCCGTCAGATTGGTCTAAAGCGAAATTGCGCGCTTCTGAAAAGTTATCATTCCAATCTATGTGGTGCACGCCGGATGTGAATCGTTCGGCGATTTCAACGGTTCTGTCTGTCGATCCGGTATCTACAATCACAATTTCATCGACTTCTGCGGCCACGCTCTCTAAGCATCGAGAAAGAGTCGATTCGGCATCCTTGACAATCATTACAAGACAGAGTTTCAGGTCTAGCCCTCCGTTCAAAAGTCGTGAGCGCAGGTCTGCTCAGCATGAATTGTGAATGGATAGCGAGTGGACTGCAGACCAAATTAGGATCCGTAGTTTCTTTTCACTGTACTACACTGCCCCAATATTGTACAATCTTAAGATGGAGACTGAAGGGCCGAGGCTCAATCTGTGAAAGGGGTGTTTCCTTTCCGTGGGACTCCTCAAGCAAGTGTTTGATTCGAATGAGCGAGACATCGCACGACTGCGTCGGAAAGTGATGCGAATCAACGAATTAGAGTCAAGATATGTCGACTTGTCCGATGAAGAATTACGTGGGATGACCGTGCAGTTCCGAGAGCGGATCGACAATGGAGAGAAATTAGACAACCTATTGTACGAAGCGTTTGCCGTGACCAGAGAGGCGGCAAAGCGCGTACTTGGCATGCGCCATTTTGACGTCCAGCTGATGGGCGGCATTGTCTTGCACGATGGCCGGGTTGCAGAGATGAGAACTGGTGAAGGTAAGACGCTCGTCGCAACTCTGCCGTCTTATCTGAATGGATTGACTGGCAAAGGTGTGCATGTCGTGACGGTCAATGACTATCTGGCTCGCCGTGACGCAGAGCAGATGGGTCGTTTGCATCAATTTCTCGGCCTGACCGTTGGTCTCAATGTTCACGACATGGACCATGCCACTAAGCAAGCTGCATATGCCGCAGATGTCACGTATGGCACGAACAACGAGTTTGGCTTTGATTACCTGCGGGATAACATGGTCATGTCCGCAGGAGAGATGGTACAAAAGCCACTGCACTTTGCCATCGTCGACGAAGTGGACAGCATTTTGATTGACGAAGCGCGAACACCGCTCATCATTTCCGGACCTGGCGACAAATCGGCAGACCTGTACTTTCGGACCGATTTGTTCGTGCGCAGCTTGAAAAAAGAAGACTACGATATTGACGAAAAGATGCGCACGGCGAACTTGACGGACTCCGGAATTCACAAGGCGGAGAAGTTCTTTCGCGTGGAGAATCTCTTTGACCCAGAGCATGTCACCCTGATGCATCATATTACCCAGGGACTGAAGGCTCACGGGCTGATGCATCGGGACAAGGATTACGTCGTCATGGGTGATGAAATAGTCATCGTCGATGAGTTTACAGGGCGGTTGATGCAAGGGCGCCGTTACAGCGAAGGACTGCATCAAGCGATTGAGGCGAAAGAAGGCGTGAAGGTCCAAAATGAGTCGAAGACTTTGGCGACCATTACGCTTCAAAATTACTTTCGCATGTATGAAAAACTGTCGGGCATGACGGGTACCGCCAAGACCGAGGAAAAGGAACTCACAGAAATTTACGGCATGGATGTCGTCGTCATCCCCACCAATCGTCCCACCATACGAGATGATATGGGAGATGTCATTTACAAGACGGAAACAGCCAAGTTCAATGCTGTCGTCGAAGAGATTACGAAACGGCACGCGACGGGTCAGCCAGTTCTCGTGGGTACCACGTCCATTGACAAGTCCGAAATCGTGTCGCGTCTTCTGACCAAGCGGGGCATTCCTCATCAAGTGTTGAACGCGAAGCAGCATGAGCGCGAAGCGGAGATTATATCGCATGCCGGTCAGCGCAACTCGGTCACGATAGCCACCAATATGGCTGGTCGCGGCACAGACATCCTGCTTGGCGAGGGAGTTCAAGAACTTGGCGGCCTCCATATCATCGGAACAGAGCGGCATGAGAGTCGGCGGATCGACAATCAGTTGCGCGGTCGCGCAGGCCGCCAAGGTGACCCTGGTTCCTCACAGTTTTTCCTGTCTCTCGAAGACGACTTGTTGCGGCTGTTTGGGTCGGACAACATCAAGCGCTTGATGGATAGGATGGGTATGGAAGAGGATATGCCGATTGAGCACAGCATGCTCACCGGCGCGATGGAACGTGCGCAGAAAAAGGTGGAAGGCAACAACTATGACGTGCGTAAACATGTGCTTCGCTACGACGATGTGATGAACAAGCAACGCGAGGTCATCTATCGGCAGCGGCGCCAGATTCTTGAGATGACCAATCTTCGGCCCATCGTCGAAGGCATGGGACGCGACTTAGTGGACCACATGCTCGAAGTCTACTGCTCCGAGGAGCAGGTCCCGGAAGACTGGGACATTCCCGCTCTCCTTCAGTATGGCGAGCATTACTTCCTGAAACCAGAACAGGTGGCAGAGTCGGAACTTCGCAAATTAGACCGCGAAGAACTCCGTCAGCGCCTTGTCGATTACTTTATCGGCAACTACGACGAACGCGAGGCAGAACTCGGCGAGTTCCTTCGGGATTTGGAACGAGTGGTCGTTCTGCGCACCGTCGATTCCAAGTGGATGGACCATATCGACGCCATGGATCAATTCCGGCAAGGCGTACACTTGCGCTCGTATGGTCAGGCCGATCCGCTGGTTATCTATCAGCGCGAAGGCTTTGAGATGTTTGAAGCGGTGGTTCATTCGATGGAAGAGGAGATTATCCTCTACGTCTTCAAGTCGACTGTCTCAACGGCGCCTCAACCCATTCCGATGCACGACGCGGTGCCAGTTCAGGGTGGTTGAACGTAGCATAGAAGGCGAACGTTTTAGAAGGCGAGCGTTTTCAAATGAAAGGAATGGGTGCTGGAAATGGCAGAAACGTTTGTTGAATTGAGAACGGAACTCTCCGCGCTGTCGACTCGGCTGGCGGATATCGGGAGGTCTCTTTGACCTTGCGGCCAAGGAGTCGCGCATTGCCTCGTTAGAGGAAAAGATGTCTCAATCGTCTTTTTGGGATGATCAGGCGAAGGCCCAAAAGGTCATTGCCGAGACGAATGCGCTCCGCAGTATTGTCGAGCGGATGCGCGAGCTTTTGAATGCGAAAGACGATGTTGATGTTACGCTCGATCTCGCTGCAGAGGAGAACGACGCGGAGCTGTTTGCGGACGCGAATCGCCTCGTAGCCGAATTGTCCGCTTCGATTGGCAAGTTTGAGCTGGAATTGATGCTGTCCGGTGAATACGATGCGAACAACGCTATTCTCGAGCTTCATCCGGGTGCAGGTGGGACGGAATCGCAAGATTGGGCTTCCATTTTGCTGCGGATGTACACGCGTTATGCAGAAAGTCGCGGCTACAAGGTGGAGATGGTCGATTATCTTCCTGGCGATGAAGCCGGCGTCAAAAGCGTCACCCTTCTCATCAAGGGGCACAATGCGTACGGCTATTTGAAGGCGGAGAAAGGCGTTCATCGACTAGTTCGCATCTCGCCGTTCGATGCCTCTGGGCGACGGCATACGTCGTTTGCATCGGTGGATGTCATCCCGGAGATGGACGATTCCATCGAGATCGACATTCGGACCGAGGACCTGAAGATTGATGTCTACCGCTCGAGCGGCGCCGGGGGGCAGCACGTGAATACGACCGACTCGGCGGTGCGCATTACGCACTTGCCAACGGGCATTGTGGTGGGCTGTCAGAGTGAACGGTCCCAAATCCAAAATCGTGCCGTCGCTATGAATTTGCTTAAGGCGCGTCTGTACGAACGTCGTCGCGAGGAGCAGGAGGCACATCTCGCGGGAATTCGCGGCGAACAGAAGGAAATTGCGTGGGGAAGCCAAATTCGCTCCTACGTGTTTCATCCATACTCGTTGGTGAAAGATCACCGCACGGGCTGTGAGATTGGAAACGTGCAGGCGGTGGTGGATGGTTTGCTCGATCCGTTTATCGACGCGTACCTCCGCTGGCAGCTCGCCATTCGCCAAGGTAAGGCGTCTGCGTCGGTCGCAGCGGACGATCTCGACATCTAATCTAGAGCGTAGCAAAACACGGGCAAAAGCCGCTGTGACGGACTTTTGCCCGTGTTTCTTTGTGAATTGGCAGTCTTTCGAGAAGCTTTTCGGGAGCCGTTCGAGAGCCGTTCGAGAGCCGTTCGAGAATCTGCCAGAGTCGATTTTTAAGAAAGGCATATTTCGTGGTTGCATTGGACGGCGTGGCGTGGTATATTAACAAACGTCGCTTCACCACGGAGCGGGGCGAAAGAGCCCTGAGACGAGGGAAAAGAGACGAGCGTCCCTTGAAAACTAAACACGCACACCATCCGAAAGAACGAAGAAGACAAGACCAGTCGAAAGAC
>NZ_JAMCCX010000058.1 GCF_024706985.1 Alicyclobacillus sp. SP_1
CGGATTCAACATGACTATTTCGACGTGCACAGAGAATTGTTAGATGCAATACATTTTAGTCCAAAAGGATTTACGACGTCACAGGAGGTGAATGGACGGTTCAAGGAGCTTGGGCATCGGCGTTTTACCAAGATGCTTTACTCAATTGGAACAGATTTCACGGGGTTCGAAGAACGTCTCATCTCGACGACTGAGCGTTTACTGGGAACGCTTGAGTATACTGGTACTGAACAAGACGTTTATGTAATTGTTGGGCTTGACTGTACCAACATCTATTCAACGCAGTTTCGTGGTTCTCAAATTACGGTCTTATGCCTCGAAGCAACCGATGGGGATTTTGATGTTCTTGAGTTGCTTTTATCGCACGAATGCCATCACTGGAAGAGACAGCAACAACTCAGCAATAACATATTTACCTCTACGGTCGGCGAACGCATGGTCTCCGAAGGCTTGGCATCATACTTTTCTCAAGAGGTTCAGCCTGGACATGAAATCTCGGATTACTGTTATGTACCCCCAGACACAGTTCAATGGGTGGTGGATAACTGGAATCTCCTAGACGACATTCACGACGATTTGAACTCAAGTCGTTGGATGGCAGCATTTTTCTCCAGAAACCCGAGTGAACAGATGGTGGATGGTATGCCTCCAAGGACCGGGTACGTTTTTGGATACTTGAAAGTCCGGCAATTTCTTTCGGTGATACAAAAAGACGCATCGCAAATGGCGGGAATAGAGTGGAATGCAGTAATGGCATGATGACGCCATGGGCGCATGAATATCCATTTGGACTGATCGAATGTTGTTGAACACTTGGACAGAAGAAGGACGCAAGGAGGCGCGAATATCTGGAGCCCATTTCGTTGAACGAGATTCCAAATGAGATCACAAACTTCATGGGTCAAATAAGACAAATTAGGTTCCCACAGCAGGGGGATACGTCGGATGTTGGCATAATCGCAAGTGAACAGGGACTGTTTGTGCTGAAGAGAACACGAGGAAGACAGTTCAGGTCATGGTTGCATCACGAAGTGCTGGTTCTGGACGCTCTGGAAAATACCGATCTACCTGTTCCACGTGGACATTTGTATGTTGAACACGACCTTCAAAATCAATCTTGGGCTGTATTTGATTACCTTGAAGGAGATACGTTGCGACAGGTATTATCCCAAGAACGGGACTGTGAGCGGCGTCAAGAAACAATCATGAACTTTGGGGGCATCTTGGCAAAAATCCACGCTACGCCTTGTCCTAACGTACTCAGATCAGAAACAGAATGGCTTGACCGAACGCTACTCCAGGCGAAGTTTAACTTGGAGCATTATCTTGTAGACGGCGACAACGAACTTTTGTGCAGGCTTATGACAAATAAGCCCAATCCAATTGCGGAAACTCTAATTCATGGAGATTTTACAATTGATAACGTGTTGGTCAAGGATGGAGAAATTGTTGGCGTAATCGACTGGGGTGGAGGAGCATTTGGAGATCCGAGATATGACGTGTCACTAGCTATCCGCCCTAAACCCCGTCTCTTTAAAGACCAAGCAGATGTGGATATCTTCTTCAAAGGTTACGGTGTCAAGAATATCACAGACGAGGACTTTACATACTTTGCAGAAGGTCTCTACAAGTTCTTCTAAAGGCTAAACATGTCTGTCCTTGTGCCAATTGGACGCAATCCTTGAAAAGGACGTTTCGATCGGTCTGCATACACATGCAGCGTGCACGACGCACGTCTTCTTGGACATCAGGGGCGGAATGTCGAAGGCAAGGGCAGGGTGATTTGTTGGTGGAAGGTATACAAATTAGACGATTACGGGAAGATGAACAATTTCCAATGTCATTGCTTTTGCTCGCCGATCCTTCCAAAGAAGTGGTTGAAAGTTACATTCACCGTGGGCAGTGTTTCGTCGCCGAATCTAACGGTGAAATCATTGGAGTGTATGTGCTGATTGATACACGTCCGCAAACCGTGGAGATCGTGAATGTTGCTGTCGTGGAAAAGAAACATGACAATGGGATAGGGAAGCAACTGGTTCGTCATGCAATTGAGACTGCAAGGTCTATGAGATATAAAACGATTGAACTGGGAACAGGGAACTCCAGTGTTGGGCAATTAGCTTTGTATCAAAAGTGTGGTTTTAGAATCGTTGGCGTAGACAGGGATTTTTTCACTATCCACTATGATGAGCCGATTTATGAGAACGGAATACAGTGCCGCGACATGATTCGACTTGCTTTAAATTTATAATTGCAGTCGCAATTCCTTCTGTCGCTAAAGGGCGCTGATCTTCAAGAAGGATTTGCTCCCGTCCGTGCATAAATATAAACCAAGGAATTTTCCGGGTCATGTCATTATCGGGCCGGAGAGCTGAGTAAGAAGCACACAAATCAGTTTTGAAAATTCTCGTGAGCGAGGTGAGCATCGTGCCAATGGCCAAGTATTACAAAGACCTGCGTGAAAAAATAGGCACGCAACTAATCTTTAGTCCTAGTGTTGTCGGTATCATTCGAAACGAACGAAATGAGATTCTTTTTGTTCAAGAAGCTGGTGGAACAATGTGGGGTTTCCCTGCTGGTGCCATCGAAATTGGTGAAACACCTGCGCAAGCTGTAATTCGTGAGGTTTATGAAGAAACAGGACTAAATGTTGTTCCGACAAACCTTCTTGGGGTGTTCGGAGGAAAAGATTTTCGGTGGGCTTATCCAGATGGAAATGAAGTTGAGTATATAAATTTCGTGTTTGAATGCACAGTGAAGGGTGGATCTCTGCATCCCGTTGATGGAGAAATAGGAAGTTATAAATACCTTTCCCTTAATGACATGCCACCTCTTCAGTTTCCATATTCAAAAGAGATTTTTGCCCCTGATTTAAGCGGCAAAACCTATTTTCAAGCAGAGTGAGTTAGACATCAGGGGAGGAAATTGAGTGATTCGTGGAAAATTGGTGACCTTGAAACCATTCACCCGAGGGATGTTCAATACCTACTACCAGTGGAGACAAGACGACGAGGTAATGTATTGGGCAACTGGGGAACCATATTTGTCCAGTTTGATTTCGGAAGAAGCGTTCATGAAACGATATGATACGGATGTCTTGGAAAGCCGTCAACAGGAGTCTGGAATGCTCGGCATTTTCACCGAGACAGATGATTTCATTGGGGAAATCAGTTACCGAGATATGGACTTAGTAGCTGGGACAGCCGTTATCGGTATCATGATCGGAAAGAAGGACTTTTGGGGCAAGGGGTATGGCACTGACGCTGTTCGGACCATGAGCCAATTCCTTTTTGACCGCTTTCGACTCAGACGCCTACAGTTAGATACTTGGAGCGGGAACGAGCGAGCAATAAAGGCGTATCTAAAGATTGGTTTCCAGGTTGAAGGGACGTTGAGAGAAGCTGTTCTTGTGAAAGGCGTGCCAACGGATCAAGTGGTGCTGGGACTACTTCGTTCAGAGTTTATTTCCTGAATGCTGTAGCCATTCGGCAGCACAGAACCTCGGTGCTTGATTGCATTATTATGCGTTGGCTGATGGACTCGCCTCTGTCGCACATGGGCAGTAATGTCCAACAACCACACAAATGCAGTCTTGGTACAATTTCCGTAATGTTTTGCTGCTCTAATTTAAGGAGATGAGATAATGAGCAATGAATGGACGGATAACGACTCTGGCAAATTCTTGAACTTAGTCGATGTAATCACCCCTTCTCGGTATGAACAGATGAATATGCTCACAAGCCTGATTCCTGCTGGTTCCAATGAAGAGTTTCGCTTAGTGGAACTTGGATGTGGCGGCGGTGAGTTAGCATCGTTGATTCTGGAAAAATTCAGATCAATTCGCTATTTGGGGTTAGACGGCTCCTCTGTCATGTTGGATGCCTCCACAGGACGAACACGTTTGTTCGAAGACAGGGTAGAATTTCAGTTGTTTGACTTGGATAGCAATGAGTGGAGACAGCAACTGCCGAAACCAATTCGGTGCTTTGTTTCATCGTTGGTTGTTCACCATCTCAATGATGAAGGCAAACGAAATCTATACAGTGATTTGTATGATGCCTTAGAACCAGGAGGGGCAGTTCTTCTTATCGACATCGTGATGCCTCATCACCCAATTGCTCAATCTGCAGTGGGAACCCAATGGGATGTGATAGTCAAAGAACAATCGAAGGCGATGACAGGTTCAGAGAAAACCTTCGATGAATTCAAGAATGATGGATGGAATTGCTATTCACATCCAGACTCGATGGACATGCCAGCGTCCCTTTTTGACCAACTCACATGGATGACGGAAATAGGCTTTTCCAAAGTGGATTGCTTTTGGCAACGTGCTGGGCACGCTGTGTTTGGCGGATATAAGTTGGTTTGAATGCATGTGGGGCTTGCTGAACAAACGGGGGCGCATGTCTGACAAGAATTCGTTATCATGGATACATAATTATACATTAATGGTTCCCGTTGGTTGCGTCGTTAACGGGCCGATAAATTCAAGAAAGACCCACGGAAAAGAGGTGGCTTTTTATGTTTTATCGAAGAAAATTTTACATTGTGAAGAGTGGTTTTGTGGATGCTTTTAATGAGCACTTCAACAAGACAAATCTCCCGAACCAGCTCAAACATGACGCTCGATTGGTCGGGCGTTGGATGAAACCGAACGACGACGATACTACAGAAATCTTTGCGATGTGGGAATATAACAGTTACGAGGACTACGAACGAATTGAAGCCAGTGTTCGAAGCGATGAGCCTCATAAACATCGTATTAGGGAATGGTACGAAAAGTTTGGTGGGAGAGAGCATGTGTACACAGAGTACATCTTGGAGGTCAGAAATGAAGGTATTCAGTCTACAGTCGTTCAATAAACTGGTGCCCCCACCAGACGGCAATTTGAAGTTTTGCATGACTATGCACTCTAAGACAGGAGGTGCTTATTCAACTCTCGGGCCGTAATCCTGAAGAGCAGAATGAAGAACGCGCGATGAATTTTGGTGTATAATTTGGGAAATACGCGATATAACCACTCCATTTCGCATGAAAGGCGGTGTTGTCTAATGGCATTATCCCGTGAGCAGCTTCATCGCGTAATCGACCACCTCCCCGAGAACAAGCTGCCAGCTTTAGCAGACCTGATTGACAAATTAATCGAAGATGATGATGAACCCTTGTCCGATACGGCGATTGCGGAATACAAGCGTATTCGAGAAGATATGCGCCAGGGTGACTTTGTTTCTTTCGATGAAATTTTCGGTGATAACTGAATGTATAGCCTCATCTTCAGCAAAGACGCTCGAAAATTTATAGATAAACAAACCGCACAGACAAAACAGCGAATTCGAAATGCCCTGTTACAATTAGCTGAAAATCCATTTTCTAACCGGCAAGTAAAGCGTTTGAAGGGAACCGAAGACATTCTCAGGCTACGGGTAGGCGACTTTCGAGTTGTATTTTCCATTGAAGAAGACAAACTTGTCATCCTCGTTATTTCGATTGGAAGTAGAGGAGACATCTATAACAGGTTCTAGGTTCCTCCCTTCGCTGTGGAATGCCACGAATTCTTCCTCAAACAATACTGATATGTGACTGTTAAGTGCGTAAATCCCAGAGCGACTTGGTGCCACTTCTGCATACACATGCAGCATGTAGCTCGCAGGTCTTGTTTCACAATCGAAGCAGTTTAATGCAGCAACGAGGATGAACATTATGGGGAGTGAAAGGTCTGGGAGACTCGATTGATGATGAACTAAGAGAACGGTTACTTAGGGGGTGCTGAATGAATCAGGCGACTTCCCCTGCAAAGCCTAAATCAGTCCCAATAAGCTCCATAAATATGAGCC
>NZ_JAMCCX010000059.1 GCF_024706985.1 Alicyclobacillus sp. SP_1
AGAAAAAAGGGGTTTGGAGAAGCTGACCGTGGTGTTGACGCTGTTAAGAGCAATAGAAACAATAGAAAAATGTTGCATCCAATACCTTACTTTGTTTTGGACCAATAAGATTCTGTTGCTACCAATAGAAAAAAGAGGGTTTCAAGAAGCCGACTGTGCTGTTGACGCTGTTAAGAGCAATAGAAGCAATAGAAGTTTATGGCAGATGATCGACTGCTTCGATTCTTTTGCGCGAGACATGGTTCTCAATGCCGCTCGCGAGTGAGAAAAGATGTCCTAAAAATGTCCGTTTCAGAGATGGTTTTTTTGCCAAAGTAGAGATGCGTCACAAACTATGGAGAGAAGGCGAAGTCTTGAAAAACTCAGAGGATCACGAGATGTCTGTTGCCAACGTGTGCAATGAATTGGAGGCTATCGATGAAGTCCTTCGAAAAGAGCTTCCTTCCTACAAGGAACGACTGGACGAGGGTGACATCTTGCAAGACGAGGAGGAGGCTCAGCTGCTGCGCTTGTCGTTTGAGCTGATGGCAGCGGAGTGTTCTACCTACGACTTATGCATGGCTGATGAGCGGTATTCAGGGCTTTTGGAGCAGATTGAAATGAAATTGCGCGGGCTTAGAGAGAGTGCAAATCGGATGTGGGCCACTTCGGTGGAGAAAAAAATCATGCGAGATCTCAAACAGGCCAAAGATTACGGCGTCGAAGTTCAATTCATAGACGGGGGATTGTCCTTTCGATTACCGTACCAAATGGCGTGTTTAAGTGATTTGTTTGTATTGCGTTCCAAGAAACTTTCCGGACTTAGTAGTCTCACGAGTGTGCGACGTTTTTGGAGTCTGCTCGTAGAGAGTGCCTTACGAACTGTGGATGTAACGTCCTTAGAAGGTCCGTTTTGGGCCGCTGATGTCGATGTCACGATAAGAATTGTTCACGCGCGGCCGTTGGATCCCGACCATTTTTGGATCCGCCCCATTCTCGATGCGTTGGTGCAACAAAACATCTTCGTGAATGATGATGCATTGAGAATGAACTTCTCGCTCACGTATCTCACCAAGCAATCAACAGAAGAAATCTTTTTGGATGTTAAAAAGAGGAAAAAGAATGTCAAAATCCAAGAGTGCTAAATGTAAAAAAAAGGTATGTTAAGGCTGCAAAAGTGGGGGATGTATAGAAAAAATATAAAAAGCAGCAAAAAAGCATCTCTAAAAAATACGAATTTCCCTTATGGGACAAGGGGGGTTAGACATTTTATTTTTAGCAAAAACCTACTTAAAAACTGCAAAGGTAGTGGACAAGTGGCAGGTGCTGCGGTGTAAAGAAACACACCGTAAGGTGATGGGGGTTTGGATGGATGGGTGAAACCAAAAGAGAAAAGTTGGATGACATAGGGCCATTGGAACGGAAACCCAAACAATGGTCGGAGAAACAGGAACGTATAATTTGTGGTGTTTGTGAATGTTTATACGACTACAAAGTATTGACTTTGGAACAGCTGATGCGGATGGCAAACATAAAGATGGATGCGAATCGACTCTCAATATTTCTTAGAGAATCGGGATACGCCAAAGACTCTCAACAAAGTGTCAACCGGTATTTCGGTGGAAAGTGGCATCGATGCAATCGTCTGCATCTGTGGCATCTCACGCCGTGGGGGGTAGGTCAGTGGGAGAAGTATGCGTTCCTTTCTCGGTGGGGTTATTCGAGTGGAGAACTTGGGGTGTACCGAACACAAAATCCGGAACGTGTCGTTCAGTTGGCGGATGTTCACAGTAGCTTGATGGAGGTCGCTGGTGGGTGTGATTTGGAGTTTTGGAGTGTGCCGAGGATGCTGAATCAATTGGGTGCGTGGCACGCGTCGCAAAACGAAGAGGACAGTGAACTGGCGACGTTGTGGCGAGATCGTCCGGTGTTGGCAGGGGCCTATAGTATCCGGAGGAATTACGACCGTTTTGTACTTGTAGGCTTCTATATTAAAGGCTTAAAAGGATTTGCACATTATGTTAAACGGGCATTTCCGTCCACTTTACTGAGGGGACACGGAAGTTGTGTGTTTGTAGGGAATTCGGTATACCACGAAGCCTTTCGTCAACTTCAGGACTATCGAATCAACAAGGGGAGCTTGGTTTTGCTGTCGTATGAGTGGGCCATGGATCACCCAAAGTGGCTTATGTCGATTCTGGAAGGAAATCGAGAAAGTGTGCTCTCTCCATATTTCGAGTGGGTTCGCTCACAAGGAGGAGCCGTCGAGCGTCGAGAGGGGGCATCCTTGGAGTGGCGGGTGACGCACGCTTCAGGCGAAGTCGAATATGCGGATACGACCGTTGGGAACAGCGTGGGTCGCATTTACGGGATAGTGACGGACAAGGATGTGGGGATATCGGAGTTAGGGCGTTTTCGGCGTGTACTGTATGTCCTGAATGCGGCAGAAAAGAAGTTTCTTGAAGCGGTGGCCGAGAAGGCGTTGCGCTCCATAGAGTTCCGGGTGCTGGATTGGCCGGGAGGGAAGTAGGAAGCGCGGTTCGGTCGCGTCGAAGGCGCGTCCGGAGCGCGCGACAGGAGCAGACTCGTTCCACGCGAACGGAGTTCGAGTGGGATGGGTCTGCGACGAGGAAGGTAGCGCAGGAGAAGAAGTGGACGGTACGAAGCGGAAGTAGGCCAGGCCGTGTTCTTCGCAGAGGCAGAAGACGAGGAAGGACGAGAGAGGTGGCGGCGAATGGGCAACGTGACGAGCATGGGCATAGGACGCGGAGAGTTGCTGGAGCAGATGTTGCAGTATGACTTGTTGGAGGACGCAGGGCGGACGGAGCGGGAGTTCATCGAAGCACGGCTGCGAGCGGTGACGAAGACGCCGGGGTGGAGGGTGTTCGAGGTCGTGGCGACGCTGGATAGGTCGGCTTGGCGGGACGTGTACGACGCATGGCGCAGCGCGAACGTGCGACGAAGCGGCGGAGCATCAGCAGAAGCGGTCGTGGCGGCGCAGCAGCTGGTGAAGGCGACGGCGCAGGTGTTGCCGGAGGCGGAGAGAGAGCCCTTCGAGGGCTTGGTTCGGCTGATGTGGCCGTCGTTGGTGCGAGAGGGCGTGGCGCTGAGCGAGACGCAGGCAACGTGCTGGTCGGAGTGGTTGGCGGAAGGATCGGAGAGGTTGGCGGAAGGGTTTGAACAGGGCCTGTACGCGCGTCTGGTGCGCTTTGTAGAAGACGACGGAGCGGATCCGGATGCTGGACTGTCGACGTTGGAGCGGTTGTATGGGTCAGCGATGGTGCATGGGCTACTTCGGATGCTTCGTGAGGAAAGAGAGCGTCCGTAGAAGGCAAGTCAACGCTAAAGCCGCAGAGGAATTCATCTGAGAAAAGAGGCGAAGTTTGGATGCATCGAGCACAACAGTTGGTGGGGCTGTTGGAGGACAACGGCTGGACCATCACGGCCATGGAAAGTTGCACAGGTGGGGCTTTTCTTCACGAGATCACTTCGGTCGAAGGCTCGTCGCGCGTCACCGAAGGAGGTTATGTCACCTATTCCAATGCCCAAAAGATACGCGTGGGTGTGTCGGAGCAAGTGATTGCGGAGCATGGCGTGTATAGCCGTGCTTGCGCGGAGGAGATGTCTCGTGTCGCTCTGCGGAATGTGGGGGCGACCTTTGCGATAGGCGTCACGGGCACCTTGTCCAATGTGGACCCGGCCAACGCCGATAGCCGACCCGGCGAAGTCCATTTTAGCCTGTGCGGTCGGGAGTGCGTTCACAAGACGGAAACGGTCGCGGTTCCCTTGGTCGAGCGCAAGCAGCAAAAAGAATTTTTGGTCCAGCACATGCTCGAACGATTGCTGGAGTGGTTGCAAAGATGAACCTTGTCCACGGAGACATCGCAGAGGTGGTGATGCGCGAGAGACCGGATGCCGTGGTTCACGCGGCCAATGCCGTCGGGTGGATGGGTGGATGGGTTGGCAAGTATGTCCGTATGCGCGGGGTGGCAGAGAGCTTGCACTATGCGACGAAAGGTCGACTCGAACCGGTGGTGAAGCGCGAATGTCGCAGGGTTCAAGCACGGCCGGGCGACGTGGTGGTGACGACGTCGGTTCCTCCGCTTCCGGAACACTGCCTTGTCCTGCATGCCGTGACGATGATGCGACCGGGCCAGCGAGCCGAGTTCAAGGCGGTGGCGCGTTGTCTTGTGTCGTTGCGACACGTGGTGGAGGAGCAGGAGATACGTCACATGGTGATGCCGCTTCTTGGGACAGGCACCGGACGGTTGCCAAGAGAGGTTGTCTACGCTGCTTTGTCCGAATGGGAACATACGTTGCCGCGCGAGACCCTCGTGCAAGTGGTGACCCTATAGTAAGGGCTGCTTGGCAACGAACGGTTCAGAAAGCATACTGGGATGCATGGGCATACCGACATGACAAGTCCCATACTCCGGAAGAACTGCGGGAAGAGACGCGACTTGGCTGTGTGGGCATCGCCCGTGCGAAGGAAAACCTGTATGTGCTCTCAGATCGAGAGTATGGAGGGACGTCGCGAGCGATCTCTCGCTATGTCAAAGCGCTACCATCGCAGCCGTGAGAGAGGATGGCCGATGATGTTTGAGGTATCGATGGGAAGGGATAGCGTCGTCTTTGGCATGCGTTCGTGGGTTCGGTTGGAGGTAAATACGGACGAAGCAGAGCGATTGCTTCAGACTTTTTTAGCGGTGCGAAAGACGCTGTATCTGGGTGGATTCCTCTGGGTGGACCTCGAAACCTTTGACGTTTTGATTCCGGAGTGGCTGGCGCTGCCTTGGGACGACGAACGGACCCATGCGGCGAGGATAACTCAGTCAACGGAAACGCACCTGACGGGAGGACGGTTGGACGCGTTTCGCAGCGAAGCCCAGTGGTATCAACGGCACATGTTGCGCGAGACCAAGGCGCTGGTGCCCTTGCAACGCACGGCATGGCGTCAGGCGCTGCTCGCGTTAGAACGGCACGAGTGGGAGAGAAGCTACGAACACGCGGTGACGTTTTTAGAGGCGAAAGCCCATCGGCCGTGGACGGTCACGGAGTGGTTCTACCTATCGGCATTGCTGTCGAGTGGCATCGCCATGGCAAAGTTGGCGGCAGAGAACCGGTGAAAGAGAAGACTACGTTCAGAATTCCAGGAGAAATGAGTGTGTGGCCGTGGACAAAAAAGTGACGCCGTTGCAGACGAAGGATAGCGTGCTGCTATCCAGACAAGAGTATCTGCTCTCTCAATCGAGGATTCAATCCATGCGCGAGGTGTTAAAGAGGGTGAAAGACCTCCTGGACGAGCATCCGGAGGTGATGAAAGGACCGGAGTGGGCGAAGCGCTACGCCGAGATCCAACTCGTCTTGCACGAGAAGACACTGGCTATAGAAAAACTTGAGTGGATGGAGCGGTTTCTGGCCGTGGCCAAGCGCTACGTGGAAGCACTCTGTAGAGTCCGAGACCTCGACTATGACGAAGGCGAGAACGAAGCCTTCACGCTGAGAATGGAAGCCATGGCGCAAGCGGAAACGGATCTGTTCGACACCCTTGCCACAGTGTTGGCGCTCAATCCGCGTTAGAGTCTCAGGTAGTGGTGTAAATTCCACGGCTAGATCTTGACGAAAAAGCCATCGAGTGCAATCTACTAA
>NZ_JAMCCX010000060.1 GCF_024706985.1 Alicyclobacillus sp. SP_1
GACAAACTCATCTTAGCCTTACAGGGAGCGCCTTTTCAATGATTCTAGAAGTTCAAGACCCTCGAAATCCGGGATTAATGTTCAAGCGTTATGCAGTTTCTGTATGAATTTACGCCAGCATTGCAGTGAAATATTTTGATTTGTCAAGAGCTTTAAAACTCAACTTTCGCAGGCCAAAACAGGGAGATACGCCTTGATATAGCTGGGTAGACCGTCGATCCACTGCCACACCCCCATACCAGTTCGCAGCGCTCGGGATACCCGTCTACAAGAGGTACGCATCCAACAAAGTATTGTAACCATCGAGCGTACGGGCAGCAGCAGTCGCTCGCAGCCTAAACCCGCCGACCATGACACACACCGTAGGCCCCAAGAAAGGCCCTGTCAGCCACGCAAGCCCAGCCGCGGGCCAGCGGCGAGGGCGGGACATCCAAGCCACAGCGAAACGCACAGAGGGCAGCGTAGCGCGAGAGAAATGATTGGATGATTTATACATTCAACCGACACATTCCATTTTGTGGGCCGAATAGACCGCACAAGG
Source organism: Alicyclobacillus sp. SP_1 (assembly GCF_024706985.1). Classification (GTDB taxonomy): domain Bacteria; phylum Bacillota; class Bacilli; order Alicyclobacillales; family Alicyclobacillaceae; genus Alicyclobacillus_I. The sequence continues at coordinate 542 of NZ_JAMCCX010000060.1, forward strand.
ATAGGTCAGCCCATCACTAACTATTTTGTGCCCTTTCATAACGAGCGAAAAACTGGCTCTGATCCGTCTTCTTACGCCGTTTTTGCTCATACATCCTCGCATCCGCGACCTTAAAGCAGGACTCCAACGAATCCCCTTCCGTCGTTTGCCATACTGCGCCGCCCAGACTCAGGGAGAGGCTGTCAGTCGCACTGTTGATGGCCTCCTGTATCCGTGCCATGGCGGCATAGGCATCGGGCTTGTCGGTTTGCAAAACAACCACAAATTCATCGCCGCCCATTCTTGCCACCAGATCACCTGAGCGAACGATCCTACAAAGGAGGTTAGCGATCTCACAAAGTGCCTCATCCCCTGCCCAATGCCCATAGATATCATTCACTCGCTTTAAGTTATCTACATCCAGAAGACCCAGCACCAAATGCGACCCTGTACGTTCGCATTCCTGAAGCAAATGTGGAAGACGCGCTTCCAGCCCCCGCCGATTGAGCAACCCTGTGAGGGCATCTTGCTGGGAGGCGTTGTCGGCGATTTGAACGGCCAGAAGAAAGTCTAACGCCAGAGACACCTGCGCTGCACACACGTCCATGAGCGTGGTGGGCGTGGCACAGCACAATGGGGCCGGGGGAATGTGTGTCCGCGCGACGATAACGGCCCCAACCCTCTGTCCCTTGCAGTCAAGCGGCCAAATGCCGATTTCAAAGAGTCCTAGATGCCTTGGCATCACTTGCAAAGCGTTGGGCATGTCTTCGACCCTTGTCCACCTTTCCAGCAACGGATCCCCTTCATCGTGCCTGTTCAGCACATCATCCAGTACGAGCGATTTGAGGGATTCGTCGATGTTACTGAAGACACCCCATGAGGCGTGCATCGTTGAGTTAGCCGGAGTGAACCCTTCCATGCTCTTTTTGGCATAGACGAAGAATCCCGAATCCACATCGGCAACATCTTGCAGCGCCTTTGCCGCCATGTGAAAGAGTTCCGTCTCATCCAAGGCACCTGACCATCCACGGGAGCAATGAAGAAATGCGCGCAGCCTGTTCTCTTCCAACTAGACACCCCCGTCTCGATACAAAATGAGCGACATAGCCCATGTGCTCTGCTGCTCGTTAAGCATACATTCGCCCTTACATCCCTAATTTCATCAATCCATAGATGCCTATGCTCATGATCCAAAACAGAAATCCCAACCGAGTGACCTCGCTAAATGAAACAAAGGAGCCTGTTCGTTTTCCGGTCGCTGAGGCCACCCAATTGAAGAGGACGTTCAGCGACAAACTCGCAGCCACGCCAGTGGCGAATGTGATGATGAGAAAGTGGGTCACGTAAACCACCTTGCTAGTCTCTTTCGCTTTTAAGATTCCGGGAGTTGAAGATACCGAGTCGTCTCGAGCTGCCGTGGTTCGCATTACTCTTGACAGTGACAGACGACCGTTACACGATCGTTACACATGGGTACTGGAGGGATTCGTTCAAAGGCACCCTACCGATCTGATGGGTGGATGACTTGATCCTCGAGTGTTACAAGTATCTCGACCACGAAGTCGGCAAAGCGCCGCAATTCAAGGCTACAAATCTCGTTACGCTGGGCTTCCCACCGGAAGAGCAGTTCTTGCTGATGGTCCGGCAACAACGCCTTGAGTTACTCCGTGAGATGTTGCTTGGACAGCGATAAGTCAGTCTGTTTCTCCTGCCTGGTGCCACCAGACTGTTCATAAAAATCGTCGATCAGTTGCTCGGCCAAGAGTCGTCTAGCGATAGTATCCATGAGACCACCTCCCGGATCGTTTGTAAGACTTTACCTCTCCCATCGCCTATTCGCCACTCTTGTTTTGATGAGCCTCATTGACCTCGGAGTATGGTATCATTTGGACATGAACAGCCTCTATAGAGTGCGAGGAGATATCGTTGGCCAACACAAATCGAACGACATACTACGAGTACCAAGCGTGTTCAACGCCGACTGAAGACACCCTTGTCTTGATCCACGGTCTAGCTGCGGATTCGACAATGTGGGACCTGGTGTGGCCGTTGCTGGCGCAATCTTTCAATGTCCTTCGCTACGACCTGCCAGAACACGGGAAGAGCGATCCGGCACCGTCAACCCAAGATCTGACTTGGCCATACTTAATTGATGACTTGCACTGTTTGGCGGAGGCTTTGAAGATCGGGCGCTTTCACGTCGTTGCCCACGGATTTGGTGGCACCTTGGCCCTGGAGTACGCCCGTGCTTATCCTGAAGCCGTTGTGACCTTGTCCATCATCTCCCTGCATGCAGCGGTGTACTTTAAGGCTAGACCGGAAGTGTACGATGGATTACGTGCTTTCATTAGAGGACATAAGAACGCAGGACCCATTGGCGCCCACCTGGCTCAGATGTATTGTAGTCCTTCCATGGACGCGTGGGCCGGGCGTTTATACAACATGGCAGATGCGGTTTCGGCAGATAGTTGGATTCACTTCTTGGACCTCATCGCGAACACACCCACCGTTGATTTGATCAAGGAATCAAGCACCCCAATCTTCATGCTCTTTGGCCGATCAGACCCTCTGACACCATACGAGGGACTGAATCACCTGCTGACACACGACCTAGCGGGGAAGCGAACCTTGTTGGTCCCGAACGCGTCAAACTGTCTTCACATCGAGGCCCCAGAGTTGACGGCGAGCGCAGTTCATGACTATATAAAACAGGTGACCAATCAACAAACCAATGGTTCCAACCCGCTGGTTGAATTGATTCACGACCTTTGCGATCCCCTCGGCGTGACCGACGGAGGTTCGGGAACCATCGAACTGAATTGTCTCGGGGGCTTCCATGTCAAGGTCAATGGTGTCTCCATATTAAAAGGATGGAACCAGCGCTTCGCCAAGGAGATCCTCATCTACATCGCGCTCCATGGCAGTGCAGCTCGGGATGAGTTGATTGACTTACTGTGGAACAACGCTGAGCTCACGCAGGCAAGAACCCAGCTTAGGGTGGCACTCTCGCATCTGCGCAAGCTCCTCAAGGTCGGTGGCATGGACGCTGATCTGCTTGTCGCGGACCACGCCCATGTCAGGCTGGCGGGGACAGTGACCTGCGATGTCCTCGATGTAAAACGAGCCATCGGCCAGGCCAGCGCGCTGGAAGGTGAAGAGCGCGCCCTCGCGATCGAGCGCATTTTCGATGGTCTGCCGGTTCCGCCGCTGTTTTCTGGGATCTATCATGACAGCGTGCTCTCGTACTGGTACGGAATCGAGAATAAGCTCCAAGAATTGAGCCGGTGGTGCCTCGATTACTATGAGTGCCACGGCGTCGGAAAGGAGGCAGCGCGTTTCAAGAAAACGGTGTCACGGTTTCTTCCCGGCTATGAGTCGGAGGCAAGCGGAGATGCGTGAGGAGACGATGGCGGCGTCGGACGTCATTCGACCACTCGCCGAACTCTCTATCAGGGACATGGAAAACGCTCCCCAATAACGGATACCGACATCAGAGAGCCTCCTTTAGTGGCGGAACTGACGGGATTCGAACCCGCGGTCTCCTGCGTGACAGGCAGGCATGTTAGGCCACTACACCACAGCTCCAAGGTAGAACAGCGCGCAGCAAGACCCGCATCGGTCTCGCCGCGCACTGCGCTATGTACTTGGTGGAGGACAAGGGATTCGAACCCCTGACCCCTGCGCTGCCAGCGCAGTCCTCCCGCTGGAGCTGGTTTCACTACCCGCTAATCCAGCAAACATCGCTTGACACAACCGTATGTGTATATCCTAGAGATACACCATTAGCAGTCATGCACATGGCGCAATCACGGGCATCATTATGTCACAGGACTCACTAAAGAGGCAAGCTCATGTGGTCGACTCCCAATGTCACATCGAATTCTGCATGATTGGAGGTTTCAACGGACTATCACATGGGCCCCGTCTGCTGCTCGTTGGAGCCAGAGTCCACCCCTGCAACCTTGTGCATATTGTTATCACGATAACGAGGTTGAGACCGAACGCCACCCTGAGCCTAACGTGCTTTTTTAGACTATTTCTACGTCCATCGAAATAAGGTAATATATGTGATAGGACGAATTCTAGGGGGTATAAAGGTGCGTGTTCTCTCGGTAATCAATTATAAAGGTGGGGTCGGCAAGACAACACTCACAGCGAATTTGGCTTCCGAACTTGCGTTTCAGGGGAATAAGGTCTTGATTGTAGACCTCGACCCTCAAACCAATTTGACGTTTTCATTCTTGATGGTTGACGAATGGGAGCAGAACTATCAGGACAGAACCATCAAAAAATGGTATGACGCATTTATTGACAATGACCAAGATTTCAATCTAAATGGGCTTATTCTGACACCCCAAAGAGTAAATTCTAGGCTGCGCGTTCTAAAATCTGAGGGTCAAGTCGACCTGATATCTTCTCATTTGGGTCTGATTGATGTGGATCTAGAATTAAGCGCAAAACTTTGGGGAGGTAGTGAAAGAACAAACAGGCGGAATTTCTTAATAGTTCATTCCAGACTTAAGGCTGGACTTCAGCAACTTGAGGACAAGGGATATGATTGCGTTATTATTGACTGTCCGCCCAATTTTAGCGTCGTGACGAAGACCGCGATAGTTGCGAGTGACTCAGTGCTAATCCCTGCAAAACCAGACTATCTATCTACCATTGGAATAGAGCAGTTGCAAAAACGTATTGGTGAACTTGTCAGTGAATACAATTCCAAACTACAGCACGACAATAACAGAGACGAGTTTAATCCAATTTCGCCGTCTGTTAAGGGTGTTATATTCACAATGCTGGGAATTCGAAACGGACAACCATATTCGGCGTTGCAGCAATACATATCTCAGGTTCAGCGCATAGGAATATCTACACTGACCACGACGATACGGGAAAACAAGACAGTCTACGCTACGGCACCAGAATCCGGAATTCCGGTGGTATTGGAGGATGTTCGAAACGAGCAAACTTATCTCACGGTGCGCAAAGAACTCGAACAGTTGACAGCAGAAGTGATTAAGTTAGTTTTATCTTAAGCAGTCCTGTAATGAAGCAATTTAAGATTTGCTAGATTAAAAAACCTCCTGGTATCGTGGTAGGTGACGAA
>NZ_JAMCCX010000061.1 GCF_024706985.1 Alicyclobacillus sp. SP_1
AGACTCGTGTCGAAAATCGCGGAAGAACTGTATCAAGAAGGGCTTCAGGAAGGATTGCAGAAAGGACTGCAGGAAGGATTGCAGAAAGGACTTCAGGAAGGACGGCAGAAAGGACTTCAGGAAGGACTGCAGGAAGGCCGTCAAGAAGGACTGGCCACGGTAGCCGAGAGGATGTTCCGAAAAGGGGCTAGCCTCGCAGACGTCGTGGACATGACCGGGCTGAGCCCAGCCGAAGCGAAAGCTATCCAAGACAAACTCGTTCATTGAATCGAGCGAAACCGCTAAGGGCCACAAGGCCTTCGGCGGTTTTTTGTGCCGTTGGCTGGGTGTCGGTTCAAGTGGTCCATCCTGTCAGTAAAGGCATCGATTCCATCCGCTGTCACATAACCTATACCTATCCTAATCCAGCTGGGTTCGTCCACAGTCACGCTCATGGGTGTTCTAATATTGTCCCTTAATCACAAAAAACGAGCCACGTATCGTTCCGGCTAGTTTGGACTTTTGTCGAGCAAATTTAAACTTTCCTTCCAATTCCTTCGGTACCTCCATGCCTTCAGACAACTTTAGACCAACAGCTCGCTTCTTCGGGTCATCTATCGTATATAAGACGTTGACCGCAAGACCATCTTCATAAAAGACGTACGCCCATTTGACATTTTCTATTTGAAATTGCGACGTCTGCAAAGGCTTAGCCTCAAACTGCAGGTTTCGTTCTTCTTTTAAAATGCGGTTTACATAACCCACTGTGTCTTGGCTCTCGCCAGCGGGAAGAACCTGAAACTCATGTTTGTACTTGTTCATGAAATAACGAGCCTCATTAGCGCGTAACCCTGCAAGCTTCTCTGCGACGGGGGAAGACTCTAGTCCATATGTGGATACGCTTTTAAAGTCGACAATATAGGGCACTTTCACGACCCCTCTTGTGTCTCGCCCCAGATCAATCTTTCTTCACACGATGGGTCTGGGACGTTTCAGATTGATTCCATACATGAACTGTTCCCGAAACTCTTTTGAAGGACTGCTTCAATAAGATGGTTTCACATATTCCTAAACATTTTCAAGAGCCTCTTAGGCCCGCCAAACGTCCGTTTACGGGTGCGAAGCAAAAGAAATCACTGCGGCGCGGTGGTCTCTAGGTTGCGTAAACTGTTCTTGTCGGTCTTGTAGCACTTCTTTTAGACGCTCCATCGATGTGGGATTGTCCAGAATTCCGAGTCTTCTCGCAATCATGGGTGCGGCGTCCATCGGATTCGACCATCTCGGTCCGAGAGATTCCGAGAAAATGCGTACGTCCGCGACGACATCTGCTGCGAGAAGTTGTGGATAAATGTCTGCAAAATTCAGCATGTGTGGAGCGGGTTCATTTGGCCGAAACATCGTCCACAGCGGCTCCATAAACCCCATCAATGGATCTACATGGACTGCGAGGATGCATCGCCTGGTCGCTGCTCTCTTCATGGCCAAGGCAAATTCGGCAATACTATTAGAAAACTGGATGACATATGCGGCCAGCGCAATCTCGGCATGGATAGGTTCATCAAGTGGCCATGCGCCGTGAATAAAAGTTACTCGGTCGGCCACGCCCTGCTTAGTCACCGTCTCCTGGAGATGAGGAAGCATTTCGTCGGAGGGTTCAATGGCCGTCACATGACACCCTGCTTTGGCAAGTGGGCCAGTAAATCTCCCGACGCCAGCACCGATGTCGAGAACGGTTCGTTCGTCTCCTATGTAGGCCATCACTTCCTCATAGATGGGTGACTTTGTGACATCCATCCTTTCGCTAGAACGCTTCAGTCCCTCTGCCATCATAGAGACATCGTTTGGCGTCTGCCCAAACCGACCAGTTTCTTCTCCAGTCATCCGCTCATCTCCTTGGCTTGTCATGTTTCGACCGATGAAGAGTCTTATGGCTCTATGATACTGCTCGGGCACTAGAATTTCCAAAGAGGCCATGCGTGCCTATGATTTTTTACGACCTTGGGCAGGACGCAGGGAGGACCTTCGCGAACTAAATTCTGCCGCGAACTAAATTTTGCTGCGCACTAAAGTTTGCTGCGCACTAAATTCCGTGGAGTGCGGTGAGACAGCGGAAGGGGAATGCCGGATTGGACAAAAACATGGACCAGTTGCAGTCGGTGACGATAGCGACTATCGGTTTTACCCGCAAATCGCTGCGCGACTTCATCAGCCGTCTTCGCGCTGCGGACGTTTCGCACGTCCTCGACACGCGCCTGCACAATACGTCTCAGTTGTCGGGTTTTGCGAAGAGGTCCGATCTCGAATATATCCTCGAAGTTCACCAAATTTCCTATACGCATGACATTCAACTGGCTCCAACAGAAGAGTTGTTGCATGCATGGCAGCGACGTCATTGCACTTGGGAAGAATACGCCAGTGCATACCGTCATTTGTTGGTAGAGCGACAAGTCGAGCGATTCGTTGAACCGGTTCTTCAAGCGGAATCCGCCATTTGCCTCCTTTGTAGCGAAGATAAACCCCATCACTGCCACCGCCGTGTGCTCGCAGAATATCTGCAATCGGTGCGGGGTCAGGTGGTTGTGCGCCATCTGTAAACGTGCCTAGATGGCCAAATAAATTTTGCAATAGCTCACAAAACTAATTGACTACACAAAATAGTCAGACTAAAATTCAAGCACAATCCGTGCGGGGTCGACGGTCGACCGTCGACCAAGTGGAGACATGCTGGAGCGACTGGCCGAATCTGCCGCCTGTTCGACAACCTTCTGCACGGTGAGCAACAATCGAGCTGCAAAGCGCACCAATCGACACGGGGGTGATGGTTCTGGGCAGGAAACCTGTGCTTTCGCGGGCCGACGTGTTGTCCGCGCAGGTTCATCGGCACTTAAAAAACGAGATTTTGGCAGGACATATCGCTCCGGGAGAGCGCCTGATAGAGTCGCGTTTGGCGGAACAATTGCAAACAAGTCGCAGTCCAGTCCGAGAGGCGCTGCGGATGTTGCAGATGGAGCAGTTAGTTTTGGCTGACAATGGAGCCGTTCGCGTGTTTGAACCGTCGTATCGAGATTTTGCCGAGATTTATGAAATGCGTCTGTCGATTGAACCCTTTGCCGCAGGTCTAGCTGCGGAGCGATGGACGGATGTAGACTCCGACAAAGTCGCGGCGAACTTAGAGAAGACTGAGGAAGTGTTAACGAGAACCGATAGAACAGAGGTTGTGGCGCTCAACACGGAGTTTCACCAGTTGGTCTGGACGGCAGCGCGAAATGAGAGAATACGCCACACACTCGAAGACATCTCGGCGCTCATGCAGTATTATTGCCTGCTCGTTTTTCAAATCATTCAGCAACAAACGAACCTCCTGGAGGAACATCGGGCCATCTTTGAAGCGTTGAAAGCGCGGGATGGAGAGAAGGCTCGCAGGGAGATGTCGAAGCACGTCATGCAAGACCTGCGCATATTGGACGCAGCTTATCTGGAAGAGGCCATGCGAGAGTAGTCGATGGTTTGGTGCATCATTACACAGGCGCGAAATGAAGGAGGACGTGTTGTGGGCAAAAGAAAATGGCTTGGTGCCGTGTCGATTTTGGCGGCTGCGGGACTCGTGACCGCGTGTGGAACCAGTGGGACTGCGTCTTCGAGCAATGGGACGGCCAACGCAACGGCCAACGCAACGGCCAACGCAACGAATACGACAGCGAATGCGAGCACGAATGCAAGTGGGGCGAGCACGGGCGGATCGACCAGCGTACTCTATGTCGGACTGAGCGCAGACCCGCCAAGCCTCGACCCATCTACCTCGAGCGCATTGGTGGATCGCCAGATTATGATGAACATCTATGACACGCTCTTTCAACTCACGCCACAGAAAACGGTCACGCCAGATTTGGTGAAGTCGTATGTAGTTTCGCCGAATGGTCTGACCTACACGCTCACGCTGCACAAGAACATTCAGTTTCAGGATGGGACTCCGTTCAATGCGGCGGCCGTGAAGTTCAACTTAGTTCGAGATATGGCCAAATCGTCGCCGCGTCGAAGTTCACTCATTGACATCTCCTCCATTGATACACCGAATGACACGACCGTCGTGCTACATCTCAAGAAGCCGTTCAGCCCGTTGATTGCCGTCCTTGCCGGACGTGCCGGGATGATGGTGTCGCCAACTGCCGTGCAAAAAGAAGGGAGCAACTTTGTCAATGACCCGGTGGGCAGCGGCCCGTTTATGTTCAAGAGCCGCATCAAAGGGGACAATTTGATTTTGGTGCGCAATCCTCACTATTGGAACGGTGAGCCGGCATTGAAGAAGGTTGTTTATCGTATTTTTACCGATCCGAACGTGGAATTGGCCAATCTGCAGAGCGGAGCCGTGCAAATTGTTGACACTGTTCCACCACAGCAGTTGAGTTCCATGGAGCAAAATTCACAATATGTCGTGTCGAATACGCCGGGGCTTGGTTACGGCGGGTTCTACTTAAACTGTCAAACGGCACCGTTTAACAACGTAGATTTGCGCGAAGCAGTCAATCTCGCCATCAACCGGACGACGCTGGTCAATGCCATGTTGAAAGGGTCGGCTGTTCCCGGCTATAGCCCATTCTCGCCCGCTTCACCCGTCTACTCAGCCAGTGAAGATGCGCCGCCAACGCCAAATCCCGCAACCATTAAGTCGCTGCTCGCAAAAGCGGGAGACCCGAATGGATTTTCCTTCACCATGCAGTCGCCGAATGACTCGGTCGACGAACAGATGGCGACCATCCTTCAGAGCATGCTCAGCCAATATGGAATCAAAATGAACATTGAACAACTCGAGTTTGGCACGCTGCTTGGCAATGCAGACAATCACAATTTTCAAGCCTCGCTCCTCGGGTGGTCAGGACGATTAGACCCCGACCAGGATATTTATGCGTTCCTGTACACGAACGGATCGCTCAACGATTCGGGCTATTCCAACATACAGGTAGATGCGCTCCTGAACAAAGCGCGCGAGACGTCCAGCATGTCTGCTCGCAAAGTCCTCTACAAACAGGCGATGAACATCATTCATCAGCAAGCACCCTATGTCTATCTGGACCATCCTGATAATATTTACGCTTATAGCAAACAACTTCAGGGCTTCCAAGCCTACGCAGATGGAGTGTTGCGCTTAAAGAATCTGTCACTTTCCTGATGGACTGACTGGGAGGGAACTCCGTGACCTACGTATTGAGGCGCATTCTGACGACCGTTCCTGTGCTCTTTCTCGTCACGGTCATGGTGTTTTTACTCATCCACCTCATACCGGGGAATCCAGCACAGGTGATTCTTGGCCAAGACGCCACCCCATCTTCCATTCGTGCGCTCACCGTGCAACTCGGATTGAACAAGCCGATGCCAGTTCAGTACGCGGACTGGCTCGGCAAGGTGCTTCACGGCAACCTAGGCAAGTCGCTGCTCGATGGTCAACCCGTCAACCAAATTATTGCACAAAGGCTCCCAGTCACCGTGGAACTCGCGTTTTTGACCCTGTTTGTAGCGCTGGTCATCGCGTTCCCGTTAGGCATCATGGCGGCCGTGTTTCGTGGAAAGTGGCAGGACGCAGTGGCCATGTTTAGCGCTACGATTGGCATCGCCGTACCGCCGTTTTGGGTGGGAATTCTATTTTTGCTACTGTTCACCGTAAGGATTCACCTCTTCCCATCGTCCGGGTACGCGCCGCTCTGGGTCAGTCCACTTAAGAACCTGTCCGTCATGGTTCTGCCCGCGGTGGCCACAGGCATCCGTGAAGCCGCCGTGTTGCTGCGCATGCTGCGCGCGTCCCTGTTGGACGTACTCGACCAAGACTTCATCCGGACCGCGCGCGCAAAAGGTATGTCCGGGTACCGGATCATCATGCATCATGCACTGAAGAACGCGCTCATCCCGGTTATTACCATGGGTGGGCTGCAAGTGGCCGGCTTGCTCGGCGGACTCGTGATTACCGAAACCATCTTCTCTCTGCCGGGTCTCGGCAGTTTGCTCGTGCAGAGCGTGTTCAGCCGCGACTACACAACCGTCCAAGGCACCGCGTTAGTCGCCGCGGTCGCAGTCGTACTCGTCAATGTGGCGGTCGATGTGTTGTACAGTTTGGCGGATCCGCGGATACAACTGGGGGGTAGGGCAACATGACGATGTCTCCGCTCGAAGTGGTAGCCTCTGCTACCGCAACGGAAACACCCCGCCGCGTCCGCTGGCGGAGCGTGCGCAAAAACGTCTCGCTGTGGCTGGGGGCAGCCATCGTCTTTGCCGTTCTCTTTATCGCCGTGTTCGCGCCGCTCATCTCCCCGTATTCGCCCGTCAAGCTCGACTACACCGCCATTCTCCAACCCCCGAGCGCTGCGCACTGGCTTGGTACGGACGATCTCGGTCGAGACATCCTCACTCGCATCTTCTATGGGGCTCGCACCTCGATGGAAGTGGCCATTGGCTCCGTCGCCTTGGCTACCATCGTAGGCGTCCCGATTGGTCTCGTCTCCGGTTTCTATCGCGGGGTGGTCGATGAATGGCTGGTCATGCGCGTGGTCGATGCCATTCAGGCGTTCCCGTTCCTCATTTTGGCTCTGGTACTGGCCGCTGTGCTCGGACCCGGTATTCGCAATGTTACAATAGCCATTGCGGTCGGATATCTGCCCGTCTTCATCCGCACGGTTCGCGCGCAGGTCATGGCCGAGAGGCAGAAAGAGTACGTGCAAGCCGCGCGGATGGTAGGCGCCAGTGACGTTCGACTCATGTTTCGGCACATCTTCCCGAACACTCTGACGCCGCTCATCGTACAAGTCACGCTCGGGGTAGCGTCCGGCATTGTGGCAGAAGCCAGTCTGTCGTACCTAGGCCTCGGAGCACAGCCGCCCACGCCCAGTTGGGGGTCGATGTTGCACACCGCCCAAGGCTACATGACACAGGCGCCGTGGATGGCCATTGTTCCGGGGATTGCCATCGCCATCGCCGTCCTCGGCTTTAATCTGCTCGGCGACGGCCTCCAAATCCGCTTTGATCCGCGGAAAAACCGCGCCTGAACACCATTCCCGTCGACAAGGAGGCGTTTCCTATGCCGTCTACCCAGCCCTCGTCTCAGCCCGGCGGTGCATTCCAGCCCGGCGGTGCATCTGCGCCGCCCCATCTTCCGTTCGATCCCGCTCTTCACCCGCACCCTTCCCGCCGCAGCGTGGTCTTTGCACAGCGCGGCATGGTCGCCACCTCGCACCCGCTCGCGGCAGACGCGGGGCTTGGCATCCTCAAAGCGGGCGGCAACGCCATTGACGCAGCCATCGCCACCGCCGCCGCGCTGACCGTCGTCGAGCCGACCGCCAACGGCATCGGCAGCGATGCCTTTGCGCTCGTCTGGACGGGCGGCCGCCTGCACGGCTTGAATGCGTCCGGTCCCGCGCCGATGGCGCTGTCGCTCGAGAAGGTGCGCGCCCTCGGGCATACGGCGATGCCTGCGTTCGGCTGGCTCCCCGTCACCGTACCCGGCACCCCAGCCGCATGGGCAGAGTTGTCGCGCCGCTTCGGTCGCCTGCCGCTCAAGCAAGTGCTCGCGCCCGCCATCGAACTCGCCCGCTACGGCCATCCGCTCGCGCCGGTCACCGGGCGGGGGTGGCAAGCCGCCGCGCGTCGCTATGCCGCGTTGCAGCCGCGCGAGTTGTTCCAGCCTTGGCTGGACACCTTCGCGCCGCTCTCCAGCTCCGGCCACTCGGCCGCCGCTAATTCTGGCCACTCGGCCTCCGTCAGCCCGGCCCAACAAGCTGCAGCGGCTCCAGGCCCAGGTCAGATGTGGTCGTCGGTGCATCACGCAGAGACCCTTGAAGATATTGCCGAGACCGGCGCCGAGTCGTTTTATCGCGGCCGCCTCGCGCGCATCATGGCGGAGCATGCCGCGGCCACCGGGGGCTTTTTAACGGAGGACGATCTCGCTGCATTCCACCCGGAATGGGTCGACCCGATTTCGGTCCGTTACCGGGGCTATGATGTCTGGGAGATTCCTCCGAACGGTCAGGGCATTGTGGCGCTCATGGCGCTCGGCATGCTCGCAGGGGACACATTTCCCGCCCGCGAATCGGCCGACTTTCTGCACCTCTCCATCGAGGCCATCAAGCGCGCCTTTGCCGTCGCCAAGGCAGAGGTGACGGATGCCCGTGCTATGCAGGTGACAGCACAGGACTTGCTCCGTCCCAGTTACCTCGCCGAACTGCGAGCGCAGATTGCGCCCCGTGCAACCGACCCCAATCTCACCCCGGATGCCGGCGGAACCGTCTATCTCGCGACGGCCGACGGCGAGGGCAACATGGTTTCGTTCATCCAGAGCAACTACATGGGTTTTGGCAGCGGCATCGTCGTACCAGGGACGGGCATCGCCCTCCAAAATCGCGGTCACACGTTTTCGTTGGAGGCGGGCCATATCAACGCGATCGCCCCCGGGAAACGCACGTACCATACCATCATTCCCGGATTTTTAACGAGAGACGGGCATCCGATTGGCCCGTTTGGCGTGATGGGCGGGTTCATGCAGCCGCAAGGGCACCTTCAGGTGATGCAGCATCTGCTCGACTTTCACGACAACCCGCAGGCTGCACTAGACGCCCCCAGGTGGCAGTGGATGGAAGGCAATCGCGTTCACGTCGAGCGCGGCATCCCAGCCCATCTCATCGACCAACTGCAAAGCCGCGGCCACGACATCACCGTCACCCACAGCGGCGGCAGTTACGGGCGCGGGCAAGTCCTTTGGCGGCTCGATAACGGGGTCTATGCGGGGGGCACGGAGCCGAGAACGGATGGGAGCATCAGCGCATGGTGAAGAACGAAGCCGGGCCGAGTTCCGGAGGGGGCTCGTACCGCGAAATCATCACCGCCATGTTCCGCACGGGGCTCGTTGGCTATGGTGGCGGTCCGGCCATCATGACCCTGTTTCGGCATGAGGCCGTCGTTCGTTACCGATGGATGGACAACGATGAGTTTGGCGAAATTCTGGCCCTCGCCAACACCCTGCCAGGCCCCATTGCCACCAAGATGGCCGCGTACATGGGGTACCGACTGAAGGGCACCCTTGGCGCGCTGGTGGCGGTGCTGTCGCACATTCTCCCGTCCACCGTGCTCGTGGTGGTGCTGTTTGGGATTCTCTACCGCTACCGCGATTCACCCGTCGCTCAGTCGATGGTTCACGCGGTCGATCCGGTCATCGTCGTCCTCCTCGGCCTCCTCGCCTACGAGTTTGCCGCTCGGACGAAGCAAGGGCTTGGCTGGGTTCTGGCGATGGTCACATGGGCCGTTGCCTTTGCGCTGCTCGTTCTGCTTAAAGCGCCGGATGCCGTGGTGGTGCTCGCTTTCCTCGTCTACGGCCTCTTTCACTTCCGGGTGGTGCGTTGGTGGAAACGCGCCGCCCGCGGAGGCGGCCCAGGCGGACCCGGCAACTCAGCTGACCCGGGGCCAGGTGGTTCAGGCGGTCGAGGCAACGGATCGGCCCCAGGTGACGGAGACGACCAGCGGCCCAATCACGCCGATAACGGAGACGGAGGCCGGGCGCCATGATGATTTTTTCGCTGTTTCTTGGGTTCTTCATTGCCAATTTGCTCGGCTACGGTGGTGGCCCCTCCACCATTCCGCTCATGGAAGCGCAGGCGGTCACTCACTATCACTGGTTGACGGCGAGCCAGTTTGCGAACGTGCTCGCGGTTGCCAATTCCTTGCCCGGACCTGTCGCCACGAAAATTGCCACGGCCATCGCCTATAGCAAAGCCGGACCCATTGGCGCGCTCGCGGCACTCATTGGCACGGTGGTACCGTCAGCGCTGATGCTCATTGCGCTTATGAAATTCCTGCAGAAGTTTCGTAAATCGGCAGCGGTTCAAGGCATGACGAAATTCATCCAGCCCGTGATTGCCGTCCTGATGGCGGTGCTCACGTTCAGCATCCTACAGGATGGCGCGCGCGGCATTGGCTGGATTCAATCGCTCATCATTGCGGCGGTCGCACTCGTGCTCATTCGCTTTCTCAAAATTCACCCAGCGTTCGTCATTGCGGGCGCGTTTCTCTACGGAGGCCTCATTTTACCGCATCTCGGCGGATGAAAGGATAGTGCGGATGACGTTGACAGCGCCTTTGGCGCTGCTTTCTTGACGCATCACACTCTTGGGTCGCGTGCCGCATTGGTGTACACTGACCATCGGACAACCTTTCGGGGTGGCATCCCAGACTATGCATGCTTGAGGTGACGGAGAAACGTGGCAATGACGGAACAGGACGTGCAGCAAGAAGAGGCAGACGTGGTGCGCTTGAAGCTCGAAGAAAAAGTGCTTCGCTACTTTCAGAACAAAGAGATTGCCAAGGAGCGCAACGAAGAAAATAAGTTGATATATGAGGAGTTGGCCGAACTCTTCGCGAAGAGTGGCGAGGAAGAAATCACGGTCTCGTTGCCTAGCGGGGAATATGCGGTGCTCAGTCCTCGCTACGTAGAGCGGGAAGTCCTTGACAAAGATTTGCTCGCGGATGAAATGCAAGTGCCGAAGGATGAACTGAAAACGCCGTTTGATTTCAGCATGTTCACGGCGCAAGGCAAGTTGACTCCGGACATGATTACGAAACACACGAGCATCGAGCGAGAAGCCAAGATGAAAATTGGCAAGCGCAAACGGCTAGCTAAGCGGCGCTCGAAGAAGAGTGCGGGGTCGACCGACGGCATGGACAGCTAGACCATCTGTACCCTATTGGCCTGTCCGGGCTTCGCATGTCTGCACATTCCATTTGAAGACGGAGCAGAAAGGAGCGAGGCTTTCCAAGTTTGCGGATGCCTCGCTCTTGACCTGTTTTTCTCGTCTATTCGCGCAGGCCCTCAATGAATTTCTGGATATTTTCAATCTCCCGGAGCAGAAGCGTCACGGGTAACTCGTCGATTTCTCCGCGATAACGCAATTCCAAAAATCCTTGGAGTGTGGTCAAAGGGTTGAGAATGCCGTCGCGCAAACGGTCTTTCGCGGTCACTTTTCTCTCGTCGAAACGCTCTTCTGCCGCGACGTCGGGGATGTTACCCAGTGGCTTGATGGTAGCTAAGACAACTTTATGGCCGAGGAACTCCGTCGCGCGAGCTTTCACAGCGGCTTCAAAGACATATCCGTTTCTGGTCCGAAACGGCAGAACCAGTTCTTGTACAGTATCGCCCTTCTTTTCAAGCTGCTCCACAAACGAAGCAATCGACAGACTGTCCTCAAGGTTGAGCACGTCCGTTAATAAGAGAGATTGTGCTTCGTTCCAGCATTCATATCCTAAAAGATGAGCTGCGGCATGATTTAAGTATAGGACGGTCGTCCGGTCATGCAGAATCAAAGCATTGGGATTAAAATCGAGACGAGCCTGTCTCTGCATGGCGAGTGACATCAATCGTTCGCGAGCCTTCTTGGATACGAGGATTACTCTCAACGTTGAATTCGGCTCCTGTCTGTTGTTGTCGAAACGTGGCGAATCTGTGGCGAATCTAATGTATCGAAATTTTCGCTTCATGTCCACTGATGTCCACTACCATGCATCGACAGACCTTGGCACCCGTTGACACGCTCGCTCATGGTCAGCGCAGGCGAAAAGTTGCGACATCCAGGTTTCGCCCGCTTGGTGTGCCAGCAGTCCGGCAGACTCACCGTCAGCATCGAAAGGCGCTCCCGTGCGACCGAATGGCGAAGTTTGTCATGTGGTCGGATCTCACGGTTGAACCAATGGGCACTTTGCCCCTCCTTGTCCTCCGGATTTTGGTCAATTCTTCAAATTCTTTCGCTTGAGGAACACATTTCACTTCAAACTTGCGGGAGCTTTCGCTATACTAAGACTATCTGAATTCCTATGAGACGAATGACTATCAGACATAGACATGATGCAACGAGATGTTTCCAACGAGGCAGAGGGCTGGCGCAGGAGGGAAAACCGTGTTTCGCACGTATCAAGTGTTCTGGAATCGCTTGTTCCAGGTGTTCGATGCATGCATCGTGGTCGTGTCTTTTCTGGTTGCCTGGTGGCTGAAGTTCGACTCAGGCTGGCTTCCTTACGGCGGCAACAGCCCGCTTCGCGTTTACATGCCCGCCATTCTCATCAGTGTGCCGCTCTTCCTTGTGGCCAACTGGGTAGCTGGCATGTATAAACCCATGCGCTCCCGAGGCTTTCTGCAAGAAACTTCGGCCATCGTCCGCAGCTTGGTCGTAGGTCTCTTGCTGGTCATGAGCTTGCTCTATTTCCTCCACCTAGCCCAGTTCCCGCGTTCAGTTTTGGTGCTTTTCGCCGTCATTTATGCACTGCTTGTATACGCCGAGCATATGGCCATTCGCGGTACTTTGCGTATGCTCCGCACGCGCGGATTTAATAAGAAGTTTGTCGTCGTGGTCGGGTGGTCCTCTGCCGTGCAGCGGTTTGTGCGAAGTTTGGAAGAACATCCGTGGTTCGGCTATCACGTGCTCGGTTGCGTGCTACCAGAGGATGCAACGGAGGAGACGGTGGAGTCCCTGACGGCAAGCATGCCTTTGCTGAGTCGTATTGGCGAGTTGGACCAGGTTCTCTCCAATCAATTGGTCGATCACGTTCTTATCTCTCTCCCTCGCTCGGACTCGATGGTTTTGCCGCATGTGCTGGGGACGTGCGAGGCGCATGGCGTACAGTCGCTCATTGTTCCGGATTATTTTGACATGCTTCCGGCTCGTCCGCGCTTTGAAACGTTTGCTGGCATGCCACTCATCGATACGCGCTACGTGCCTCTGGATGACGCCGTCAACGCCACCCTCAAACGCGTGTTTGATGTCGTCTTTTCGGCACTCGTGCTCCTCTTCTTGTCTCCGCTCTACCTGGCTATCGCCGTCGCCGTCAAAGCGTCGTCGCGCGGACCCATTTTCTTTCGGCAGGAGCGGATTGGCAAGAATCGGCGGGCGTTCACCATGTACAAGTTTCGCACCATGTACGTGGAGCAGACCGCTGAAATCCCGCCAGCCGCAACCGTTCTGACCGAGACCAAGGGCGGATTGAACCCATCTTCTCCTGCCGAGGCGCTCCCTCCTGCGGTGCCAGCAGGTCTAGGCTGGACCAGACCGGATGACCCACGGCGCACGCGCATCGGTCGCTTTCTTCGCCGGACCAGTCTGGATGAGTTGCCGCAGTTTTGGAATGTCTTCATCGGTGACATGAGCGTCATTGGGCCGCGCCCGGAGCGCCCGCAATTTGTGGACATCTTCAAAGATGAGGTGCCTAAATACATGGTCAAGCATCGCGTGCGGCCGGGCATCACGGGCTGGGCGCAAGTGCATGGCTGGCGGGGGGACACGTCTATCGCCGAGCGCATCAAATTTGATATTGACTACATCGAGAATTGGTCGTGGTCCCTGGACGCGCGCATCTTCGCTCGGACTCTGGCAAAGGGGTTTGTGGATGAAAATGCTTATTGACGTTGTTACGGGCACGCAGCGCGTTCAAGTCCAAGTGGTCTCCTACAATAGTGGAGAAAAACTCCGCGAGGTACTCCAGTCCATCTTGCAACAGACATACCCTTTGCATCGCATTCTCGTTATCGACAACGCTTCTTCAGACAACTCTTTCGAAGTTTGTCGCGAAATGAGCGACCGCATTGAGGTCATCTCTCTCCCTGAAAACAAAGGATACGCTTTCGCCCACAACCTAGGATTTAGAATGGCTCTTAGTGACGGGTGCCATGCCGTATTGACGGTCAATCCAGATGTCATTTTGAGTCCCAGTTACGTGGCAGAATTGATGGAAAGTGAAAGTGGCCCCGTTCACTCGAGGCGAATTGGCGGGTGGACTGGAAAGCTGTTGCGGCAGGAGGAACCAAGCCAAGCCGCAGGGATGACAACGTCATCCGCAGGGCCGATTCTCGACAGTGCTGGTCTCGAAGAAGGCGCCTTTTATCACGTGGTGGATCGCGGCTCGAAACAGCCGGATGGGGACGAGTATGCCGAGGCTTGCACCGTCTGGGGGGTTTGCGGCGCTGCCGCTCTGTACTCCACGCAGATGCTCCGGGACGTGGAGTGGAACGGCCAATTTCTCGATGAGTCTTTTTTTCTCTATAAGGAAGATGTCGATCTCGCTTGGCGCGCTAACCTCAAGGGTTGGACGTTTTTTTACCAACCGAAGGCGCTGGCGTGGCATCGCCGTGGGTGGAGGCGAGGGCAGCCTCCGTCTCCAAAGGCGGTGGCACATTCTTTCGCCAATCAAGTGAGTATGGTCGTGTCGTATGCACCGATTGCGCCGCACACGTTTGTCTCTATCTTGGTTGAATGTGTTCGCTGGTTGATGATTCGACTGCGTGCGCCGGAGGCAGCGAAAATGGCGAGAAAACTCATTCGGCAGCACTGGCGAATAAGTCTCCAGAAGCGTGCGGCGTACCGGGATGTCAGGCCGCGCTGGGGAGGTGCCTGAGATGATTTCAGTGGTCTTGGTGACCTACCAATCTCATGGGGTTCTGGAACCATGTGTCGAACATCTGGCCTCCTGTACCAGTGCGCATCGAATGGAACTGATTGTAATAGACAATGCGTCCGCTGAGCCCAGTTGGGAGAAAACAAAGCGGATTCTCTCGTCTTATGAATCTCGTTTTCAGAGCATCAAAGTGCAGAGGCTCGCGGAAAATCGCGGTTACGCGCATGCAAACAATCGTGGGGCGGAGCTGGCAGCAGGTGAATTTCTTCTCCTGCTCAATCCAGACGTGTTCGTCGAGCCAGAAACTGTGCAAAGATCTCTTTCGGTTTTGCAGCAACGAGACGACTTAGGCGCCGTGGGTTGTCGACTGGAGCTTCCAAATGGTAGTCTGGATAAAGCTTGTCGGCGCTCCCTACCGACACTATGGAACTCTTTCACACGCTTTACTCGGCTCGCTCACGTCTTTCCCAAATCGCCATGGTTTGCCGGGTATAACCTGACCCACTTACCAGACCGAGGGAGTTACGCAGTTGGTTGTCTTTGCGGGGCGTTTCTCTTGATGCAGCGCGACCTTTACCAAAACGTCGGCGGTTTGGACGAAGACTATTTCATGTATGGCGAGGACATTGCGCTGTGCCAGCGAATTCAAGACTTCGGTTATCTGCTCTGGTACGAAGGAACAGCGAATGCAGTCCACTTGAAAGGTGGAAACGGCGGAAAGAAGTCGAGTCAGAGTCTCAAGGCATTCTACGAAGCGATGGATATCTACTACCGAAAGACTCATCCCAACAGCATACTTGGTGCGTGGATAGTGAAATTTGCAACGAGATTGCTTTGCCAAGTGCATGTTCGGAAAAGCAATAGTACTATCGGCGTTCCTGCGGAGGAACGATTGGCACAATAGTGTACATCCTGAGCGAGGAGTTGCACGATGAAAGCATTGATACTGAGCGGTGGGACAGGGTCTCGCCTGCGTCCACTCACCTACACAAGTGCTAAACAATTGATTCCAGTTGCCAATAAACCAATTCTGTTTTACGCGATCGAGGCTATTATCGCTTCTGGTATACGAGATATTGGTATCATTGTGGGAGAGACTCGCGACGAAGTCATGGCAGCGGTTGGAGACGGAAGTAGATGGGGTGCCAAGGTAACGTATATTCCCCAGGAGGCACCGCTCGGCTTGGCACACGCCGTGAAAATATCTGAGGAATTTGTCGGAACGGACGACTTTTTGATGTTTCTCGGTGATAATTTGGTGCGCGATGGCGTGACCGAATTTGTACAGCAGTTTGAGAGAGACAAGCCGAATACCCTCATTCTGCTGAGCCGAGTAAACGAGCCAGAAAGGTTTGGAGTAGCCGAACTGCAGGGGGGCCGAGTCATCCGGCTGATTGAAAAGCCGAAAGTGCCACCGAGTAATTTGGCGTTGGTTGGAGTCTACTTATTTGGCCCATCCATATTCGAAGCTGTCAATTCGATTCAACCGTCTTGGCGCAACGAACTAGAAATCACCGATGCCATTCAGTTTTTGGTAGACACTCAAAAAGTGGTCGACGCTCACGTCATCGATGGCTGGTGGAAGGATACTGGTAAACCTGAGGACGTGTTGGAAGCGAACCGCATGATGCTAGAGTCTATCGAGCACCGCATTGACGGAGAAGTTTCGGCAGATACGCAGGTCATTGGCCGTGTGGTTGTCGAGGCTGGCGCAATCGTAACCAACAGTGTCCTTCGCGGACCTCTTGTCATTGGAGCCGGAAGCCACATTCACAACTCATACATCGGGCCGTTCACTGCTATCTCGTCCGGTGTGAAAGTTACAGACAGCGAAATAGAGCATAGCATCCTGCTTGAGGAAACAGTGGTTGACGGCATTTCCGCTCGTATTGATTTCAGTCTCATCGGCAGAAACGTTCATATCCGAAAGGCGAACAATAAGCCCCGAGCTCACAATTTCGTCATCGGGGACAATAGCAAGGTGGATATTTAGGAGTTGTGGGGGATACCATGTTTTCCAGGATAAAAGAAGTCTATGAATACAGGACGATGTTTTGGGGCATGGTGACATCGGATCTTCGGACACGCTATAAAGGCTCTGTGCTCGGATTTTTATGGACCTTTTTGAACCCGCTGCTCATGCTGGTTGTTTACTCGGTTGTTTTCTCAACCATCATGCGAGTCACCATACCGCACTACCCAGCGTTCATGTTCATTGGGCTTCTGGCTTGGAACTTGTTTGGCATGTCGGTGCAATCTGCAGTAGGGGTCGTAAATCGACAGGGTTCTATGGTTAAAAAAATATATTTCCCTAGAGAGATACTCCCTCTTGCCATCGTTGTGTCCAGCGCAATCAATTACATTTTTTCCTTAGCTATTTTGATTCCCTTTCTCATCATTTCCGGTCTCTATCCTTCCTGGACCTGGCTGTTCGTACCGCTCATTTTAGTCGTGGAGTGTATCGCCACAGCGGGTTTTGCTTTGTTTTTCTCCGCGGTGAACGTTTTTTTGCGAGATGTAGAACACGTCCTTGGGATTTTTTTGATGGCGTGGTTTTACGTGACCCCGGTTGTCTATTCCCTAAAGATGATACCTCACAAATATGCTGAGTTCTTCAAGATAAATCCTGTTACCGATTTTGTTGTCTCTTTTCAGGATGCACTCTATTATCACGATCCACTTCGGTGGAAAATGTTTCTCTATGGGGTTGTAGTTAGCCTAGTGGTCTTGTACTTGGGCTGGAAGGTCTTTGACAGGCTCAGTCGACGGTTTGCAGAGGAGGTCTGAGCATGGTTATGTCTTCCTATGCCGTGAGGGCACAAAATGTCACTAAAGCCTTTCGCATTCATGGCGAAAGGAACCGAACATTAAAAGACAAGTTCATTTACGCAGGGCGAGCGAAGTTCAAAGACTTCGTGGCGCTCGACAACGTTTCAGTGGATATTCCTAGGGGTGCCACCGTGGGGCTCATTGGGGTCAATGGCTCCGGCAAAAGCACGTTACTGAAGTTGATGTCGCGAATCCTCTATCCAGATAAGGGCACCATCGAAGTGAATGGCCGCGTTTCCAGTCTTCTGGAACTCGGTGCTGGCTTTCATCCGGATTTCACTGGATTGGAGAACGTCTTCCTGAATGGTTCCTTAATGGGCTTATCGAAGAAGGAGTTGAACCGAAAGCTCGACGCCATTGTGGACTTTTCGGAGCTCGGCGACTTCATTCGAGAGCCCATACGCGGATATTCTTCGGGTATGTACATGCGCCTAGCCTTTTCTATAGCAACCGCAGTTGATCCAGACATACTGCTCATTGACGAGATTCTTGCGGTTGGCGACGCACCATTTCAGGCAAAGTGTATGTCTCGATTAAAGGAACTGCAGCAAGCGAACAAGACAATCGTTATCGTCACTCACGATTCTGGTACAGTGGAACGTTTTTGCGACACAGCGGTTTGGCTCGACAGCTCGAGGGTGCGCTCCTATGGTTCCCCAAAGGAAGTGGTGCGGGGGTATCTATCGGAGACATTCGTTCGCTCACATGAGGGTGGCTCAGTGATGAGTTTCGACAGGAATAAGGCGAGTCACGAGAACGCTAAAGCACACGAGGCTGTCAGTGAAACGAATCCCGGCACCGATTGCGCTCAAATTGCCTTAAAGGCGACCTCGGGTCTGGGGGAGGGTATGGTAGAAGTAGGAGGGAGACTCTCCTTGAACGTCAACATCCTACCCATGAAGGATTTTAAAGCTGTGACGCCCAGAATTCGCGTTTCTTCTGAAGATGGAGTC
Source organism: Alicyclobacillus sp. SP_1 (assembly GCF_024706985.1). GTDB lineage: Bacteria > Bacillota > Bacilli > Alicyclobacillales > Alicyclobacillaceae > Alicyclobacillus_I. Next base: position 18,171 of record NZ_JAMCCX010000061.1, read on the forward strand.
AACCTGTTGGAAGCCGAACTTTTTCAAGACGAGAACAAGACAGTCGTGCTGTCTGAAGGACTCGAGAGGGCATTTAGTGTCGATTTTCCAAACGTGACTCTAATGCCAGGAGAATACAACGTTGCCTTGGAACTGTGGACGGACGACGGCGAGCCATTGGACGTACCAGAGGCGAAAGCCAAGGTGAGCGTCATCGGAGAAGAGAAGGCGCACGGATATGTCAGCCTGCTGCGCGTGTGGAAGATATAAACCGGGGACACTAGCGGCTGGGCGTGGCGCGTACCTGTTTGGTGAGACAAAGGGGGTAGCGATTCTAATGGACACGCAAATTCTAAGATGGTTGGAAAGTGCACATTTCCCACAATACCGTTCCAAGGTGAGTTCTTGGCATGGGTTGACACCCTTCGCGTTCGTGGCTATGGACATTTTGAGACCTAGAGTATTCGTGGAGCTCGGAACCCATAAAGGGGACTCATACTTCGCATTTTGCCAAGCTGTCAAGGAGTTCAGCCTAAACATGACACGCTGCTATGCGGTAGACACTTGGAACGGAGATCCTCAAGCAGGGATATATGGGGAAAAGGTGTTTTCAGAATTTAGAGAGCACCACGATGAAAATTATGCGACGTTCTCCACATATATGAAGATGACGTTCAACCAAGCGGCGTCTCATTTCGTCGACTCGTCCATAGACCTACTGCACATCGATGGCCTCCACACTTATGATGCCGTGAAAGAAGATTTCATGACGTGGTTGCCTAAAATGTCGCCATCAGGCGTGATACTCCTTCACGACACCCAGGTCAAGCGCAGCGACTTCGGCGTTGGAAAACTACTAGAGGAGTTGTCTGAAACCTACGCTACTTCGGAGCTGAAGAATTCTAATGGGCTAGGCATAGTCTTGGTCGGGACCGAGGTACCCGAGGCATTCAAGGCGCTGTGCTCAGAGGCGTCAGCGCATAGCTTGGTCCAAATTTTTAGTCATCTGGGGAGGATTGTCCAAGAGGCACCGTTGGTCACTCGTGACAAGGACGAAGGGAATCTGCCATATGTTCAACTCTACTTTGGTAGAGATGGCGAATTTGATGAAGTCCGTTCGGAGCGATTCATATTACCCGTCGAAGAAGAAAATAAAGGACAAGCGTCCGTTTCCTGGACTGCCATTGCTCCTTATTCTGTCCAGGGACTGCGCGTTGACCCAATCAATGTACCTGCAGAGATAGACGATTTGTCGGTGCACATTCGCAGACAATCGGGGGTGGACACGACGCTTCGGGCAGGCAGTCCGGGTGCTCGCTTTGAGGACGCAGTTGTAATACAAAATAATAAGGTCTTGCTCGTCAGCGACGATGGGCGGGTCTCTTTTGTAGATGAGGAACTGTCCGAAGGAGATGAGGTAGACGTCATTTTTCGCTATGTCAAGAAAACCGAAAATGACATAACGGAGGGCCTACTGACAGCACTCCGCGACTTTCAAACGGATAACGGAGTTCTATCAGACAACTTCAATGCTATGAAAGCCGAGTTGGAGAGTGCCTGCGCTTCACTCGAAAATTTCCGCAAAAAAATTGAAGAGCTCAGTCTAGAAGCTCAACGTGCAGCAGAAATTGACCAAGAGTTAGGATTATTGCGGACGGAATTAAAAGTGCTAACCATGAGTTATGAGGAAATGCGGCGCACCAAAGAATCAATTGAGAAGACGAGTGAAAGCCTCAATGAAGAACTTAAGAGGCTCAAAGGGACGAAAGGCTGGCGGGCTCTCGAGGTGCTTCGCACGGTGAGGAATCAATCGAGAAATCCGCGAACCTTGGCAAAGAAGATATACACTAAGGCGCGAAAAGAGGGCATCCGAGCAACCGCTCAGACGGTCCGACAGAAGATGGCCGGAGCAGCTCAACTCGCTGAACAAGATTACAACTTTTGGCAACACGAGAACGAACGGGTGTTTCTCACGTCGGCTCACGAAATTGTCGAGGCTATGAATTTATGGGAAAATGCACCCTTAATCTCGGTGATTATACCGACATATAACTCCAAACCCGAGTGGCTCGATGAGGCGATTAACTCAATTCTTAGGCAACCGTACCCGCATTTCGAAATACTTATCTCAGATGACTGCTCTTCAAACTTGGAAACTAGGGAGAAGCTCGGTTCTCTCTGTCAGGTTGACGATAGAATACACGTGCATCTAAACGAAAAAAATCGCGGTATTAGCGGAAACTCGAATGTTGCGATGGAAAACGCGCGAGGCGACGTCATCACCTTCTTGGATCACGATGATGTTTTTGCACCGAATGCCCTTTATGAAATCGTCCGTTCGTGGGTGGACGATGGCCCATTCGACATTCTATACTCCGATGAGGATAAATTGGATTTTGATGGGACGTATACGCAGCCATTCTTTAAGCCTGACTTTTCTCCAGATTATTTGCTGTCCAATAACTACATCAATCACATCACTGCCTACAATCGCGAATTACTCGAGAGGGTAGGGCACTTCCGCTCAGAATTTGATGGATCGCAAGATCACGACCTGCTTCTTCGAGCGAGTGAGGTAGCGAAGGAGATCCGTCATATCCCTCAGGTGCTCTACCATTGGCGACTGGTAGAGGGCTCAACGTCAGTTTCAGCGGGGTTTAAATCGTATGCCCACGAAGCAGGGAAAGCTGCTGTTTTGGCGGCCCTAGAGCGCCGCGGCGAATTTGGCGAGGTGTTGGACGGACCATACCCCGGTCATTACTATGCCAAACGCCATCTCCATTCGATGCCCCTTGTATCCATCATTATACCGATGAAAGACCAATGGCGTCTTACAAAGCAATGCCTGGATAGCCTTAAGAAAAGCACTTATAGCAACATTGAAATCATTGTGGTGGACAACGGAAGTGTTGAACAGGAGTCCTTGTCGAATTTATCGAAACTGAATGCTAGCGGCTTCGCCAAGGTATTTCGCTATGAGATTCCATTCAACTACTCTAGGCTTAATAATATGGCTGTTTCAGAGGCGAATGGCGAATATCTGTTATTCCTGAACAACGATATAGAAGTCATTTCCCCCGGTTGGATTGAGGAGATGCTGCAGCATGCCATGAGACGATCGGTGGGGGTTGTTGGGGCAAAGTTACTCTACCCCGATGGTCGGATACAGCACGCTGGCGTCGTTTTGGGAATTGGTGGGGTAGCCAACCATATATACTGCGGAGCTCACCCAAAAACGCCGGGATATTTTGGTATGTTGGCTGACATCAGGGATTTTTCAGCGGTTACAGGTGCATGCATGATGGTTCCGCGAAAGGTCTTTGAGGAAACAGGTGGCTTCGACGAGGATTTGGCGGTATCGTTCAACGATGTGGATCTGTGCCTGAGAATTGGCGCATTAGGTTATTTTTGCGTCTTCACTCCTTACGCGGAGTTACATCATCACGAATCCGCCTCCCGGTCAAAGGAGGTGGACTTCCACGAAATAGCGTTGATGCAGGACCGCTGGTTCACCAAAATTCGGGACGACCCATTTTATAATCGACATCTGTCTTTAGTCAGAGAAGATATGTGTCCCGATCTCTCTAGAACGGCGACGACACAAGGAAGTCCGGACGGCTCTCCGGTAGCTTGGAAGAGAAGGCTTGCGGAGCTTATGCTCTCATCAGGCTTGGACAAGACACGAGCGGAAGAGATTGCATCCGATTTATGGACTGTTTATTGTGCTAGATTTGATCTCCAAAAAGCATTTACTCTTGATGCTAGTTTTCCGCGGAAAATTCTTGCGTGGGCAGCGTACGCAGAGGACGGACATGTTAAGACACAGGAATTGCTGTCAAGATACAGGGACGAGTTCCAATCTGCAACGTCAGTTGTGGCAAACGAAGTGGATTGACACCTGTCAGCTGGATGGAGCATCTGGTTGCTATCGTTATCTCAAACGTTCACATTTAACTTGGGCTTCAATTCTGGTCCAAGATGTTTCTGGTGAAACAAGACTGGCTGGACGCAGGCGGGTTAAAATAAAGCTGGTGGTTGTTGCAGTAGGCTATAAACCCGACGATCGCTTCAGGCCTATACACACGTTTTAATCCGTGCTGTGACAAACAGTTATCTTCCGTTATCCTGTGGAAATATTTAATGTGCACGTTCGTGTTGGTGGTTCTCGGCAGAATCCGTTCATGTGATAGCATCTGCACTTTTACGTTGCAAAACCGTGTACTTCTATTTTGAAATAGACAAGCGTTGGACCACTTTTGCATTGAGGTCACGTTTTCTGATGACTAGCGACAAACCCCAGTCTTCTGACACTCACGGATGATCTGCTGCCTAAACAGTGCTGAAAATTCTGTCGTACATTCTTCTCATTCTCTCACTTCGTCTAGTATGCTACCCAGCAAGGAGTCTCTCCAACGTGACCTCGGGGTTTAAGAGCTAAATTCCAAAAGATACTCGGCCCATACTGTATAGCTTGAAGCTTTCATGTAGTTGAGACTGGGCGTCACGGCGATTAAGAGATTACCATCTTTCCGCGACACTGGTGCCGAGAACCTCATTTATAGTGCATGTTTAAACGGGAGGCCCGATTCCATGACAAACACATTCCCTCAAGTCGTCCTCGTGACAGGCGGGGCACAAGGCATTGGCAAAGCGATTGTCGCAGCGTTCCTCGGCAAAGGTGCTCACGTTGCAGCTGTCGATCGAGACGGAGAGGCGCTGGCTGAGCTCGAGGCGGAATATCGCGACCTTGGCGAACTGGGCAAGCTCTGGACACGCTGCGTGGATGTGGCGAATGAGAGCGAGATCGCCGCGGCTATGACTGCGCTCCGGCGGGACTTCGGTCGGCTGGATGTACTCGTTAACAATGCCGGGGTTGGAGACACGAGACCTATGGCCGAGCGGCCCACGGAGGTTTGGGACAGGGTTTTGGCCGTCAACTTGCGGGCGCCGTATTTGTTTGTGCGCTACGGGGAAGAGTTGCTGCGGCGAGAGGGTGGCGGGGTGGTGGTCAACATCGCGTCCACGCGCGCGTTGATGTCGGAAGCCAACACGGAGCCGTATGCTGCGTCTAAGGGTGGTTTGCTGGCCTTGACGCACGCGCTGGCCGTCAGTTTAGGCCCGGATGTGCGTGTGAATGCCATCAGCCCAGGTTGGATTGAGACGGGTGAGTGGCAGAAGGTGTCGCGTCGGTCTGTACCGAATCACAGCGAGGCAGATAAGGCGCAACATCCGGTCGGGCGTGTGGGTGTACCGGAAGATATCGCGGCGGCCTGCGTGTTTTTGGCGAGTGCGGAAGCCGGGTTTGTGACCGGGCAGAATTTCGTCATCGATGGCGGCATGACGGTCAAGATGATTTACGAGTGAACCACTGGCGAGAGCGGTGGAGAAGGTTGCAAGCGGGATCGACCCGATGCATTCTGCACGTGCCAGAAGACTTGTGACGAGCAGTGGAGACGGATGGGTGCCACGGGCAACAGCCTCTCAACAGACCACATAGAACGCTTGCAGTGGGCCGTGAACGCCGACCACTAAGTCCATTTCAATGTCCGCCGAGTTGCTCGGGCCGGTGATGAAATGAATGCTTGCCGGGACATCGCTGCCGCTCTCGACGGCGTGTTCTAGGGCTTCCACGGCCTCTGTCATGCGCGGGAAGAGTGTCTCTTTGGGAACGATGACCAAGGCGTTTGTGGGCAGGTAGTGGATGGAGCGCCCTTGTCCGGGGCGCGTGGTGAGGACCACGGTGCCTGACTCGGCGAGGGCGTAATCGCACACGACGACGGCAAAATTGGCCGCGGCTGCATGGGCGATGTTGTCGCGCTTCGAGGTTTCGGACCAGACGGAGACGGCCACGCCTTCCCGCGGCCAGGCCTCTTCCAGCAGCGGCAACAGGCCGAGCTCTGCAAAGCGCGGATGGGCAGACGTGAGCACAGGACCACCGCCATGCGCTGCCACGACTTGGCGAAGGACGGCGGACAGTTGGTCGCGCGAGGTCTCGATGACCGTGGTGTGGATGCGTTCGCATTGTTCCTTGAAGACGGCGAGAAGTTCCTCTGCGGAGGGATGGTTCTGGCCAGCCTGGACTAAGTCGTGAACGCTGTGCTTCCACGTGGGCCGAGTCACACCCGCCGAGCGCCGCTCTCGCCCCAGCTTGGCTGCCACATGGTTTAAGAAGCGGTCTCTGTTCTCGATGTCCCCGCTCATCGTCCGTCCTCCTCTTTGGCGCGCTTCTCAAACCAGTCCCGGAAACGCTCCTTGCTAGGAGCGGGAAACTCGCGCACAGCGGTCCAGTGTTTGAGCGGGCCGAGTCCTTTCGAGATGTGGTCGTCTTTGGTGTATGGGCGCAGGGCGGTCGGGGCCAATTTGGAGCCCATGCGATAGGCGGCCGCAGAGGATGCGCCCATGGCGAACATCTTCATCGCCAGTTTTTCCGTGAACGGCGCACGTCCTTCCTTCTCCACGATGACCTGCCGATGCTTAAGCAGTAACTGGTGCAGTGGAATTTTGACGGGACAGGCATCCGTGCAGGCGGCGCAGAGGCTCGAAGCATATGGGAGTTCCTTGAAGTCGTCATAGCCACCGAGGAGGGGCGAAAGGACAGCGCCAATCGGACCGGAATAAATCGATCCGTAAGAATGCCCTCCCACATGCCGATACACGGGGCAGACGTTGACGCAGGCTGCGCAGCGGATGCATTGGAGGACGGATCGAAATTCGGAGGCCAAAATGTCGGCTCTCCCGTTGTCCACGACCACTAGATGAAATTCCTCTGGGCCATCGCCGTCTCTGTCCTGGCTCGGGCCTGCCACGGTGACGTAGCTGGTGAGTCGCTGGCCGACCGCGCTTCGGCACAAGAGCCCCACCAACACGTCGAGTTCCTCCATCGTGGGCACCAACCGTTCCATGCCCATCACCACGATGTGTGTGTTGGGCAGGGCCATCGTCAGGTCTGCGTTGCCTTCGTTTGTCACGAGGCACACTTGGCCGGTATTCGCGACGGCAAAGTTGCAACCCGTAATGCCTATGTCTGCCTGCAAAAATTTTTCGCGCAAGATGCCGCGCACATAGTTCGTCATCTCTGTTGGCTGGTCAGACCCTTTGTAGCCAAACTTGTCTCGAAATACGTCGCGAATTTGCGACCGATTTTTGTGAAGCGCCGGAGCTACAATGTGGGACGGAGGGTCATGGTCGTCCACCTGCAGAATGTACTCTCCAAGGTCACTCTCAATCACGTCGCAGCCGATGCTCTCGAGCGCCGAATTCAAGTGGATTTCTTCCGTCACCATCGATTTAGACTTGACAATGGTTTTTGCCTGCTTCTGCCGCGCCACTTCTTGGATGTAGCGCGTGGCCTCTTCTTTCGTGCTCGCAAAATAGACATGCCCGCCGCGCCTGGCCACGTTGTCACTCAATTGTTCTAAGTAGTAATCTAAGTTCTCCAGCGTGTGTTGACGGATGTGCTCCGCGAGCTCACGCCATTTTTGCCACTCGCCTAATTCTTCTTCGGCCATGGCTTTTCTGCTCTGCAGCCGCTCTTGCGCCGCACTCACGTTGCCTCTCATGACAGCATCGTGAATGCCGTCTTCGACTCGCGTCTTAAACTTGTCTTGACTCGTTTTCATCGGCATGACGTCCGCGCTCCTTATTTGCTGTTGAGAACCTCGGCAATGTGGAGGACTTTGACTTGGTGCCCCAATCGCTCCATCCGTCCACGGATGTTCATCAGGCAGCCGCAGTCTCCGCCGATTAAATAGTCGGATCCGGTCTGGACCACGGCATCTACTTTCTCATCCACCATCTGTTCGGAGATGCGCGCCATCTTGACGGCGAACGTTCCGCCGAAACCGCAGCAGTTTTCTGCATGCGGGAGTGGGATGACGTTGAGGCCGCGCACGTTCGATAACAATTGGAACGGCGCTTCGCGCACGCCGAGCAGTCGCATCATGTGACACGAGGTGTGGTACGTTGCGGTTCCTGGCAAAGTCGCTTGAACGTCGGTGATGCCGAGCTGTTCGACAATAAATTGAGTGAGTTCATAGGTGTGTGCGGCGAGTTCTTGCGCTGCCCGCTCCCACTCTTCGTCCCCTGCAAACAGATGTGGGTATTCTTTAAACATAGTGCAGCACGAGCCGGACGGGGTGACGACGAACTCATATCCCGCAAACGCGCGAATCATCTGCTTGGCGGCTTCCTTTGCTTCGCTGACGTAGCCGCTGTTGAATGCGGGTTGACCGCAGCAAACTTGGGAGGCGGGAAATTCGACCTCGCACCCGAGCCGCTCCAGCAACTCTACCGTTGCCCGGCCCACGCTCGGCTGAAACACATCGACGAGGCATGTGACGAATAAGGCGACTTTCATAGTGACGTCCTCCTTGGGGGGGTGAGGAAGGGCCACCTTTCGATGGCTGTGCACGATTCGGCGTCTGTTGACGCCTTTCGAGTTTCTGTTACGCCTGGATAATCTCAATGTTGAACTTGCGAATGCTCTCCAAATGGCCCGGATTGGCCCCTGCATCGGTAATTAAGGCGTCCACCTCATCGAGCGAGGCCACGCTGGTAAAATCGCGCACTTGCATCTTGCTGTGGTCCGCTAATAAATAGAGTTTGTCCGAGATGTCCATCATTTTTCGTTTGACCAGCGCCTGCAAGGCATTCGATTCGCTCACACCGTATTCGGTATGAAATCCTTTGCAGGACAAGAACGCCTTGTTGACGTGAAATTGATTCAACGTCTCTTCGGCCAGTGGGCCAACGTAAGACAGCGAGCTTGCCCGCACAATGCCACCCGTTGAGATAACTTCCAACTTGTCGCGACTCGCCAACTCCATGGACACTCGCAGCGAGTTGGTCAAAACTGTGAGCGGAATGTTGGGCAATACCAACGCCACATGCCAAGCGGTGGTGCTGGCGTCTAGGACAATGCGGTCCCCTGGCGCAATGTGCCGCACCGCTTCTAAAGCGATAGCCTCTTTTTCTGAAATGTGTTCCGACTCGCGTTGCAGATAAGGAATTTCGCTATGGTCTTCCTCAATGCGCACGGCTCCGCCATGACTTCTGCGAATTTTCCCATCGCCTTCTAGATTGTCCAGGTCGCGCCGCACCGTTTCCTCGGTCACATCAAAGAGTTGGCTGAGCTCTTTGACACGCATGCTTCCCTTGGTGTTGATGAGTTGTAATATTGCCTTGTGTCGTTCGGCTGGAAGCATCCACACATCCCGTCCTTTAGCAGTGAAACCTTTCTCAATATCTATCAATACGCGGTAGACATCCGTCCGTCAAGAATCAAACCGCCATGTGTGGGGACAACCATCACGCGGCGGTTCGGGACAAACTTGCTAGTCCATGATGTTCATGCCCGTTGTGTTGGGTGAAAATAGAAGACTTCCTCTAAGGGACAGAGTGTCACTCCGCGTTCGTCTGCTAATAGTATATCGGACATATACTGTTGCCACCTACGATTGGCTAAATTTTCATCGAGTGCACGGAGAGCGGCTTCGGTGTCATCCGCCTCGATATAGCCAAAGAGAGTGGTTCCATCCATGAATATGCTGTAGCTTTGGATGCCGTAATCTTCGAAGGCGGAAAGTAATTCGGGATGCACGGCCTTGTGCCGTTCCTTATACTCCGCTTCTGCACCTGGGCGAATTCTCAGCTTAAATCCAATCCGTTTCACGGAGAGTTCCTCCTAGACGTTAATTTCCTCGAGTGATTTTCCGCCCGTTCTCGGGCCAAAGAGACCGCCTACGACAAAGTTATACGCGAACAAAATCACCATCAACAGGGCCACCGCTTTGAAGCCGCCAATAGCTCCCAGGATGATGGGGGTCCACAGGCTCCAAAGACCGAGAACGACGCGCATGACTCCCCACAGAATCCCCTGAGAAGTGTTTCTGATTTCTGTCGGGAAAAGTTCGACGGACCAGATGCGTTGTAGCGGCCACAAACCAATCCCTTGGCCCAATCCGAATAAGACCACATTAGCAAATGCAACGTATGGGTTGGAAATGGGAGCGAAAATAGGAATCAAGAAGGCCAACCCACAGAGAAAAGCGCTAATTGCATATAAGATGCGTCGGTCAACTTTGTCGTTCAGTGGCATGAAGATGAACAGGACACTGATAATTGCAAGTGCGAAGTAGAGTATTTCCATGAGGTCTGAAGTGGTTGCACTCGTGGCTCCCACGGTTTTGAAGATGTAAGGGAAGAAAAATCCGTAGGTCCCTGCCGGGATACCCCAAAACACATAAATCGGCATCAGAAACAGGAATCTTCTGAGGTTTTTTCCGTGGAACAAGTCCCTTAATTTTGCGCTATTCTCCGAATTCTGCGTGGGTGCAGAACCTGCCCCAACTTGCTCTTCCATTTTCTTGACTTCCTCGGCTTTTCCGTGCAATGCCGACCAACGTGGTGATTCGACCATGCTTCTGCGAAAAAGATAAGTAATCAATGCAGCTAATAACAGCACAACGAACAGTAGGCGCATTCCCAAAACGCCCATATGAGTAAATGCCAACGCGAGAAAGAGCATGACGATGGGGCCGATATACCAGAAGATATTTGTTATACCCATCAGTCGCCCGCGACTCTTTTTGGGTGCAAATTCGGCAATGAGAGACCACGAAGTGGGTACGTCAGCCCCCACGGCAAAGCCTAGTACCATGTATCCAATAATAAGCATTGGCGCGTTGACCGAGAAAATGATGACCAGTGCACCAATCATATAGAGCAAAAGGTCAACGTTGTATATGAACTTTCTTCCAAGTTTGTCGCCAAGAAACCCAGCAACAATGGCACCAACCGCAGTCGAAATACCGTTGGAGCTAAACGCGGAAATGAGCCCGGTAATGGAGGTATTCATGTGAAATATGTGTACCCATGTGACGAGAGCGACGCCGCCCGCCACGATAGATCCAGCGTCGAGAAAGTCGCCCATCCCAGAAAGGATGGTCCATTTCCAATGTGTTTTCGACAGTCGGACGTCGTCAATACTCGGCCCGGTTGGCTCAATTCCTGACAATGCCATATCTATACCTCCCTGAATGTTGTGTTATTTCATCTCAATTCCGTTTAATCGACAGTCCTCCTTTCTTTGACGGGTGTGTTGACGTAAGGGCTTACATGGAGAAATATTATGACAAAACAACAATTGTGTCTATATCAAAAGTGAATTTACCTGTGATTTTCTTTTTATAGCTGTTTACTCGTTGATTTTGTGAATTAGTCGGAATATATTCTTGCTATGGCGTTGAGTTCAGTAAATCCTAAAAGTTGGCCAAAACGAAGAAAGTAAGCGGATATCCTGAACCGTGATTTGTGAGAGTGGGGTGAGTAGATGACGCGGAGTCCAGTTAAGCCAACGAGTAGGGCCCGAGTTGGTTTATACAGCATTGGACTGAGAACCTACTGGAACCAGTTTGACGGGTTGCGTGAACGCCTAGTCGGATATGGTCGCTTTATTGAACAGGAGATGGGTTCTGCGGCAGACGTCTATAACTTCGGGCTAATAGACTCGCCGGAAAAGGCTCGTGAAGCAGGGGAGTGGTTCAACGCTCAGGATGTCGATATTGTTTTTTGCCACTCTGCAACCTATGCGACGAGTTCCATAGTACTGCCCATTCACCAAATCTGTCCGAAACCAGTTGTGGTGTTAAATCTGCAACCTACACCTCAAGTGAATTACCGTCAGACGACAACTGGAGAGTGGTTAGCTCACTGCGGTGCATGTCCAGTACCCGAAATTTCATATGCGTTTCATCGCGCAAATATTCCGTTTCGAGTGGTTAATGGACTGCTTGGTATGGACGATACACCGGACATCTCCTTAACGAATGAGGTGACACGCCGGAGGCCGGAGGCGCAGAGCGCGTGGCTACAAATCCGCGAGTGGATAAAGGCTGCTTCGGTAGTTCGCAATTTCAGGCGTGGAAACTTCGGCTTTCTCGGCAACACCTACAACGGGATGCTGGATATGTATAGTGACTTCACGTTGATTCAAGCAAAACTCGGCATTCACGTTGAAATCTTGGAAATGTGTGATTTGAACGAATTGCTAAGAACGGTAACTGACACAGAAGTGCGCTTGAAATTGGAGGAAACACAAGAACTGTTTGAAATCAGTGAAGAGGTACCTGTTGACCCAATTGCCAAAAAGCCCAGCGCAGAACAATTGCGATGGTCGGCTAAAATTGCTGTGGCTCAGGAAAAGCTAGTCGTCTCCCGCAACCTCGACGCGCTCGCGTACTATTATCACGGAACTACGGGTAGTGACTACGAGGCGCTTCAAGCAGGGTTTATTTTGGGCCATTCTCTGCTCACGGCGCGCGGCATTCCTTGCGCCGGAGAAGGAGACTTGAAGACTGCGATTGCGATGAAAATCTGCGACATTTTGGGTGCGGGCGGCAGTTTTTCAGAGATTGTCGTGGTGGATTACGAGAATCAGACAATTCTTCTTGGGCATGATGGCCCGTTTCATGTAGGTATTGCCCGAGGAAAACCCATTCTCCGCGGAATGAGCCTTTACCATGGGAAACAAGGCACGGGTATTTCCGTCGAGGCGAAAATACAGGAAGGCCCCATTACGACCCTACAGATCACACAGACTCGCAACGGAGACCTGAAGTTGATTATCGGCGAGGGAGAGGCAACGGACGGTTCCATCATGCATATTGGAAATACGCAGACTGCGGTGCGCTTCCGAGAACATCCAGACATCTATATGGAACGTTGGTTTGCAGAAGGACCTACACATCATTTTGCCATGTCCATTGGACACAATGCAGCCCTATTCAAAAAAGTCGGGGATTTGTTGGGTTGTCCAACCGTTGTACTCTAATTTTTAAAGATGGCGACGGTAAAACGCAAGAAAGAAACGGACATAAAAACAGACATATGTAGAGCGAATACAACAGAAGTGTATAATTTAGCCTGTGATGTTTTTGTCGAAGGAGGTGACACGAGATGTTGAACTTGCTCGCTGTGGATTTAGGTGCCTCCTCCGGAAGAGTCATGCATGCCGCGTTCGATGGGCATTCTGTGACACTGCATGAAGTTCGCCGATTTCCCAACCATCCTCTGAGACTAGGGCATCGCATCTATTGGAACATCTATTCTCTGTATCAAGAAATGAAGTGGGGCATTCAGTCGGTAGCTCGGGACGAACGGAGCATTGCGTCACTCGCCATGGACAGTTGGGCAGTAGACTTCGCACTGCTGGACGCGTCGAATCATCTGTTGGATTTGCCGCGCCATTACCGCGACCCTCGCAACCTTTTGGCGATGAACCAAGTCGTCGAGCGCGTGGGGCGAGACGAACTGTTCCGGCGCTCGGGTATTCAAATCAATCCTATCAATTCGCTCTACCAACTGTACAGTTTGCACACAGAAGATACTTCACTATTAAAAAACGCCAACACTTTCTTGATGGTACCTGATTTGCTCAATTTCTTTCTCTGCGGGGAACACGCTGCAGAGTTCACCAATGCAACCACCACGCAATTTCTACAACCTAGTGGTCGATGGGACGTGGAACTGCTCGAGAAGTTGGGCATGCCGAGTCACATCTTTCCGCAAGTTGTCCAACCTGCCACCCGCCTCTCTCGAGTGCGTGACGAAGAATTGCTGCAGACGTTCCCGTCTTTGCGGGACACAAGCGTGATTCACACCGCCTCGCATGACACAGCGGCAGCCGTGCTCTCGGTGCCTGCAAAGAGTCCGCACTTTGTTTACATCAGTTCGGGTACATGGTCTTTGATGGGGACGTTGGTGGAAGAGCCCGTCATTCATCCACGGACGCAAAAGTTCAACTTGACAAACGAAGGTGGTCTCGGGAATTATCGGCTGTTGAAAAACGTCATGGGTCTCTGGCTCTTGCAGGAGACACAGCGGGCTTTGCAGTCGGACGGGGAAGTTGCTCAAACCGAGACTCTGTTAGACCTGGCGCAATCTGCTCCTGCGCTGACCTGTCTGTTTCACCCGGACGATACTCGGTTGTTGCAACCGTCTCATATGCCGGAAACCATTCGTGCGATATGTCGGGAAACGGGGCAACATGCCCCGGACGATACGGGCGCATTAGTTCGTTCCATTCTGGAATCGCTAGCGCTGAGATATCGACAGGTTCTCGAAGAACTAGAGAGTGTCACTGGAAAGCGCTATGACGTCCTTCACATCGTCGGCGGCGGCGTGAAAAATCGGTTGCTCTGTCAGTGGACGGCCAATGCGACGAAACGTCCCGTCGTTGCCGGTCCGGTGGAGGCGAGCGCTATGGGCAATGCGGCCGTGCAACTGCTGGCGCTCGGGCAAGTTGCCTCCACCGAAGAGTTGTCGCAGTTGATATTGCGGTCCGTTCACACCGTAACCTATCTTCCGCACGATGCGGACGCATGGGATGCCGCGTTTCAGCGCTTTCAAACCATCGGTCAGCATCAGATGGAATGCAGTACGATGATTTGATTTTTATGAACAAGAGGAGTGGATGAACATGAGTATGATGGTGGAGACTTCCGCATTACAAGAATTGGTTGCGCGTTCCAATCGAATTGGAGCCGACCGAAGCGTTTGCAATTGGGGCGGAGGCAATACCTCCGTCAAGTCGACGACGGTCGACCACCTCGGCCGCGAAGTGGATATCTTGTGGGTGAAAGGCAGCGGATCGGACCTTGCCGAAGCAACCGACAAAAGTTTCACGGCCCTTCGCTTAGAAGAGATTCTTCCGCTCATGGATAGGGAGTCTCTCTCTGATGAGGAGATGGTCGAGTATCTCTCCCATTGCATGGTTCAGAGCAAGCATCCCCGCTCCTCCATCGAGACGCTTCTTCATGCGTTCATCCCGCATCGTCACATTGACCATACGCATCCGGACAGCATCATCTCTCTCTGTTGCACTGACCGAGGACGGTCGATTGCCAAAGAGATTTTTGGAGACCGGGCCGTCTGGGTGCCGTACATCCGACCGGGGTTTGCACTGTCCAAGCTCATTGGCGAGGCTGTGCGAGATAATCCCCAGTGCGAACTGGTTCTGATGGAGAAACACGGACTCATCACTTGGGGTGACACGTCCGACGAATGTTACGCGAACACCCTTCGCATTGTGCAAGAAGCGGCAGCGTTCATTCAAAAGCATGAGCGAGGAGAACACGTCTTTGGTGGATCCCGCTACGCTCCTCTCTCTCAACCGACGCGCGATGCTTTGGTGGTGGACGTTCTACCGATGATTCGTGGTGTTGTTTCGGAGTATCATGGGGCCATCTTGACCTATGATGCGGGCGAAGATTTTCTCCAGTTTGTGAATAGTCGCGACTGTGCCACGCTGTCCCAGGTTGGCGCGGCCTGCCCCGACCATCTTGTGCACACCAAACGGACTCCGCTCTACATCAATTGGAACCCCGAGCACCAAGACGCGGCGCAGTTAAAGGAAGCGTTGCAAGCGGGCCTCCAACAATACCGAGAAGATTATGCCGCGTACTATGAGCGCCACGTGGATTTCGACGTGCCGATGCACGACCCGTTTCCGCGCGTGATTCTGATTCCCGGCCTCGGCGTAATTGGCACTGGGAAGAGTAAAAAAATGGCCAATGTGGCGGTAGGCTTATATCGCCGTGCCGTGGCCGTCATGAAGGGCGCCACCGCCCTTGGACAGTTCGTCTCTCTCGATGAAAAGGAATCGTTTGATGTCGAATATTGGCCACTGGAGCTTTACAAGTTGTCGTTAGCGCCTGCTGAGAAAGAGTTGGCTCGAAAAGTAGCGTATATCACAGGCGGCGCCGGAGGTATCGGCAGTGCGACGGCGCGGAGAATGGCAATGGAGGGTGCCCATATTGTCGTGGCAGATTTGGCGGAAGACGCGGCAAAGAGCCTAGCGGACGACTTGAACGCGAAGTTTGGCGAAGGTACAGCCGTCGGAGTTGCCGTTGACGTGACCGACGAAGCCAAGGTCGTCGCGTCGTTTCAGCAAGCTGTGCGTGATTATGGCGGGATTGACCTCTTTGTCTCGAACGCTGGACTGGCCAGTTCTGCTCCGTTTGTGGAGACGACGCTTCGAGACTGGAACCGGAATGTCAGTGTTCTCGGCACGGGCTACTTTCTGACCACGCGCGAAGCTTTTCGCATCCTGGTGGCACAGGGCCGTGGGGGATCCATTGTCTTTGTGACCTCAAAGAATGCTATCTATGCGGGGAAAGATGCTGCTGCGTACAGTGCGACGAAAGCGATGGAAGAGCATTTAGCTCGGTGCCTGGCAGTCGAGGGTGGTCCGTTTGGGATTCGCGTCAACTCAGTTCTCCCAGATGCGGTCCTGCAAGGGTCGAACATCTGGAATTCCGCGTGGCGCGAAGAGCGGGCGAGAGCCTACGGCATCCACCCGGACGAACTCGAGGAGCACTACCGCAAGAGGACTTTGCTGCATGTGAATATTTCCACGGAGGACATTGCGGAAGGCATTCTCTTCTTTGCATCGAAGCGCTCCGACAAGACGACGGGATGCATGCTCACGGTGGATGGCGGAGTGTCTGCGGCCTTTCCGCGGTGACGCAGTCCGTCGTTTTGTAGTGGTGCCGAGTGATTTTGGAAAGGTGGCTGAATGCGCATGAATCGGTGGAGTGACAGGGCGTACGCTCTGTTTGAAGAGCAGCAGGAAGACCGTGGAATCTCGGTCGCTTCTGTCAAGCAGAAGTTGTCTGCGCTTTGCATAGAGACACCGTCCTGGGGTTATGGAGACTCTGGGACTCGGTTTCAAGTTTTCAAAAAGGTTGGCGTGCCGCGCAATCCGTTTGAGAAGCTGGACGATGCGGCTGAAGTCCACCGACTCACAGGCGCCTGCCCGTCGGTCGCCATCCATATTCCTTGGGACAAAGTGGACGACTACGGCAAGCTGGCCGCACACGCCAGTTCCCTCGGTTTACGCATTGGTGCAGTGAATCCCAACTTATTTCAAGATGACGACTACATGCTCGGGAGTGTCACGAATGCCAATGCGTCCGTTCGCAAAAAAGCCGTGGAGCACCTCTTGGAATGCGTGGACATCATGGGGAAGGTTCAGTCGAACCTGCTCAGCTTGTGGTTCGCCGACGGCACCAATTATCCGGGGCAGGGCCATCTTCGCGACCGCAAGCGCTGGATGCACGAAGCGCTCGAGGAAACCTATGAGGCGCTTCAACCTGGCATGAAAATGTTGATTGAGTACAAATTCTTCGAGCCCGGCTTTTATCATACAGATCTCGCCGATTGGGGAATGGCCTTTCAGGCAGCCACCAAACTTGGTCCGAAAGCCGAGGTGTTGGTAGACACCGGGCATCATGCGCAGGGTACCAACGTGGAGCACCTTGTGGCGTATCTCTTGGACGAGGCGAAGCTGGGTGGCTTCCATTTTAACAGTCGAAAATATGCGGATGATGATTTAATCGTCGGATCGATCAACCCGTACGAGCTCTTCCTCATCTTCTACCAAATTCTCGATGCTGCACAGGACGCCCGACAAGAAGTTCGCCAGACGGCCGAAAACATTGCCTACATGATTGACCAGAGCCATGCGATTGAGCCCAAAATTCCAGCGATGATCCGGTCGGTCACCAACATTCAGACGCAATACGCGAAAGCGCTGCTGATTCGTCACGGAGAGGTTCAAAAATTGCAGGAGTCCAACGACGTGCTCGGTGCTGAGCAGGAACTCCGCAGTGCCTATGAAATCGATGTCACGCCGCTCCTCATGGCCATGCGCGAAGAACGCGGTCTCCCAGCGGATCCGATGCAGGCGTACACGCAAAGTGGCTATGCCGACAAAATTGCCGCGCGCGGAATAGGCGGCAGTAGCTGGTAAACGGCAGCCTGAAGGTGAGCCAGCCGTGCCTGAAGGTGAGCCGTGCCTGTGCTGAGAGAAAGGCGCGATGGTCTTGACAATTTGCGTGATTGGGGATGAGCTGTTTTGCGCCATCCCCATCCCCATGCCTCTCGCGCTCAGCCCTTAAACACTTTTACGCGCTGTTCGATGGGCTGAAACTGTTTCTCTTGCGGCTGGCCGCTAGGAACGCCAAACGGCATTTGGGCAATCAATTGCCAGTGTGCAGGAAGTTTCCATTCAGCCTTCACTCTTTCGTCAATGAGTGGATTGTAGTGTTGCAAGCTGGCTCCGAGGCCTTCGCTTTCAAGAGCCATCCACACCATCAGTTGGTGCATGGCACTCGTATGTTGTGCCCACACCGGAAAGCGGTCTTGGTACAAGGCGAACTTTTTCTGAAGGTCTTCCACGATGGATTCGTCTTCAAAGAACAAAACGGTACCGTACGCGTTTTTGAAGCCGTTCATTTTTGCTTGGGTCGGTTCGAACTGGTCTGCCGGAACGACTGCCTTCAACACGTCGGTGGTTATGTCCCACAGTTCTTCGTGTTGTTTGCCGAGCAACAGTACGATGCGCGTGGTTTGCGAATTAAAAGCGGACGGAGTGTGAAGGACAATCTCCTCGAGCATTTGCTGCAAGTCTTCGTCGGCAATCGGAGATTGTTTTGTCAAGCTATAGTGCGAGCGGCGCTCCCGCAGGGCTGTCCAGAAGTCGGTGGTTGTACGAGTATTCGGCATATAAACTCTCCTTAATAACTTATTTTTAAGATGCAACGCACTTATTTATCATACAACATGGATTGCCTTATGGCAAACGCTTTGCCTAATATGCTCGTCCTCCTGAGTGGTATTCCTAGGGGATTGTCGCCGCCTGACCCAGGGGAGCATGAACAGGTTGTTCCATCGGTGTGCATCTGTGGCGTATAATTGAGACGTAGATATCTGAGCCAAGGTTAAGGCGGCTTTCCCACCGGCTGGAGCTACCGAGTCGGAGGGTGCTAAGCATGGTGAATTCATCTCTCATGCCGCTGCGTAACGTCGTTTCTCGCAATCTGCTGAAAAAGGAGGTGCGCGCACGTGGCCAAAAATGTACAGTCAGCCTTTGCTGACGGAATCACACCGCAAGCTTTTGTCGCCTCTATGACCAAAAATCGCGAAAAATTCGAAGAGTGGGGCGAGCGCTTTGCATGGAAAAATGCTGCGGACGAATCGTTTTTTCGCTCCTTCGCAGGCCAGGCAGAGCCACTTCGCTGTCTGATTATCGCTGCAGACTGGTGCGGAGATGTGGTTCGTAACGTACCGGTCGTGCTGAATGTGATGAAGACTGCGGGCATAGAGACACGAATGTTGCCCATGGAAGAACATTTCAACGTGATCGACCAATTTTTAGTCATGGGTGGCCGCTCCATACCTGTCGTACTTCTCATCGACTCTGCGGGCGATGTGCGTGCGCAGTGGGGACCACGGTCAGCCTACGTGCAAGAGCCGATGGTCGAATTCAAGCAGCGCGGACTGGAGCGAGGCAGTGCCGAATATGACGAGGCGATGAAGGCGACGCGCGCCGAAATCATGCGGCGCTACGGGGATGGAACGGAGTATCAGCGATGGATTGTGGAAGAACTTCGCGAGACCATGGCAGCTTTGTTGACCGTTTAAAACTGGAGAAGGAGTGTTGAAGCATGGCGATGGATGCACAAGCAAAGAAAACTGCCTTGCGGGGGATTACATACGGGCTCTACGTGATTGGAACGAAGGTGGGAGACGATGTCAATGCGTTTACCGGCAACTGGGTGACGCAGGCGTCGTTCACGCCACCCCTCGTGGCCATTGGAGTGAAAAAAGATACGACTTCCTTTGAAGGCATTCGGGACAGCAAGGTCTTTTCCGTGAATGTCCTCGAGTCTGGCCAGAAAGACTTGGCTTTCGCGTTCTTCAAGCCCGTCTCGCGTGTGGGGAACAAGTTTGGCGATGTGGAATTCTACACATCCACCACGGGTAGCCCCATTTTGCGGGACGCGCTGTCCTGGTTTGAGTGTCAAGTGACGGACGTCATAGACCGGGGCGATCACGCTCTTATCCTTGGCGAAGTCATCGATGCGGGTGTGCATCGAGAAGGTCAGCCGCTGACGCTTGCTGAGACGGGGCTGTTTTACGGCGGTTGAATGCGCATAGCTGTGGGCTCATGATGCGAGACTGGCCGGACTGATGGGTGGCCGCAGCTGGCAGCTGGTGATGGATGAGAGAGGATGGAAGGCGCAAGCAGATGGGTGCAGAGCGGGTGGTTGTCAAAATCGGATCGAGCAGCTTAACCGACGCCACGGGCAAAATTTCGAATGCCAAGATGGAAAACTTGGTGGACCAGATGGCGCATCTGCACGCGAGTGGGGTGCGCCAGTTGGTGCTGGTGTCCTCAGGCGCGATTGCCGCAGGCATTGGGAAGCTCGGTTGGATGCGCGGGCGTTATACGCTGCCGGAAAAACAGGCTGCCTCTGCAGTCGGTCAAGGACTGTTGATGAGCGCGTATGAGCGCCTGTTTGCGAAACACGGCATTCTTGTTGGACAGATTCTTCTGACGCGCACGGACATTGAAGACCGCAAGCGATTTCTCAACATTCGAAACACGATGTCGACTTTGCTGCACCACGGTATTTTGCCGATTGTGAATGAGAACGACACGGTCGCGGTCGATGAAATTCGCTTTGGCGACAATGACGCCCTCGCCAGTCTGGTGGCGTTGACGGTCGGAGCGGACTGGCTGCTTCTGTTGACCGACATCGATGGTCTCTATACGGCCAATCCGCAACGAGACACAGGTGCAAAGCGCATCTCAGAGGTATGGGAGATTACTGAAGAGATGGAGCGCATGGCTGGTCAACCTACTTCGTCCGTTGGCACGGGTGGGATGCGCACTAAGCTGGCGGCCGCGAAAATCGCAACTCAGGCGGGGGCGAACGTGTTCATTGCCGCAAGTCATACGGACGATGTCCTCTGCCGCGCACTTGGTGGTGAGTCCGTCGGCACGCTGTTTCATGCAGCTCCCAAATCGCTTGCTGCGAAGAAGTCGTGGCTCGCCTTTGGGGCGAAGGCTACGGGAAAAATCTTTGTCGATCCCGGTGCCTCACAAGCCATCGGCCACCGCAGCAGTTTGCTGCTACCGGGTGTCACGGCGGTCGAGGGTGACTTTGCCGAGGGGGACACGGTGGATTTGTGCGAAGCTGAGGGGCGCCTGCTGGGTCGAGGAATTACGAATTTTTCGAGCCGTGACCTGTCTCTGCTGCTCGACCGGCGCCGAGAGTGGCGGGATCCAAACCGGGATGGCGTAAAAAGTGACGTGGCGAATCCAATGACCGGGACGGCTGTGGACTGGCTGAGAGGGCTCGAGGAAGTGGTGCATCGCAATGATTTGTCGCTGTACCGTTGAAGGATTGCGGGGTGTTTCGGCGACGGCTCTTCAACCTACAGACTACCTAAAGACTTCAACCTACAACCGAGTTCTATCAAATTTAACGAAATATTCAATTGAATCACCAGAGAGAGGCGGACGATGATGGCGCACAGGGAGGACCTGAAAGACGGCCTGGAAGCGTATGTGTTAGGCAAGGCGCGCCTGGCGAGGCAAGCGGCAGCGAAACTCGCCGCACAGTCCGCAGAAGACAAGGATGAAGCGCTCCGCTGGATGGCGGATGCGCTCTGGGACGAGCGCAGGGCGATTCTGGCTGCGAACGAACGCGATGTGGAGGCTGCCCTTCGTGGGGGCAGTTCGCCTGAGCGGGCGGATCGACTACAACTCAGTGAAGGCCGCGTGGAGGCGATGGTGGAGGGGCTTCACCAAGTGTCTCAGTTGCCCTGCCCAATCGGAGACATACTGGAGCAACGCACGCTGCAAAATGGGCTTCGACTGGAGAGATGTCGAGTGCCTATCGGCGTGCTGGCAATCATTTATGAATCCCGGCCGAACGTGACGGTCGATGCAAGCGGACTGGCCATCAAGACGGGGAATGCGGTTGTGCTGCGGGGAGGCAGTGAAGCGCTCGGTTCCAATCGGGCGATTGTGGCGGCGCTTCATGCCGGACTTCGTCGCAGTCCGGTGAGCGAGGATGTCGTGCAACTTGTGGAGAGTGTAGAAAGGCATAGTGTCGACGTTCTTCTTCGTGCCCGCGGCTTGGTGCAGCTTGCCATTCCGCGAGGTGGTGCGGGACTCATCCGCCATGTGGTGGACACAGCGACGGTTCCGGTCATCGAAACGGGCGTAGGGAACTGCCACATTTATGTCGATCGCGATGCAAACCCAGACATGGCGCTGTCGATTCTGCTGAATGCGAAGACCTCGCGTCCTTCGGTGTGCAATGCGGCAGAGACGTTGTTGGTGGATGCGGCCATCGCGCAAAAGTGGTTGCCGATGGCACTGCGGGGATTAGCGGCGACAGGCGTGGAGGTGCGTGGCTGCGAGCAGACCCTGGCCATTGCCGCGAGCGATGAGGGGTCCGGGTGCGCCGCAGCGGATGGGCCCATGGAGGCTGTCCGTCAACCGCGGATTTGTGCTGCCACGGAAAGTGACTATGAAACCGAGTTTCTTGGTCTCACCTTAGCGGTCAAGGTGGTCGACGACGTGCGGGCCGCGCTAAGTCACATTGAGCGTTACGGGACTCAGCATTCGGAGGCGATTGTCACGGAGAACGAGAAGACGGCGGAGTACTTTTTGTCGCATGTGGATGCCGCCGTCGTCTATCACAATGCATCGACTCGATTCACGGATGGTTTTGAGTTCGGTTTTGGTGCGGAAATTGGTATATCTACGCAAAAATTGCATGCCCGTGGGCCAATGGGCATGGAGCAACTGACCAGTTATCAGTATCGCGTGCGCGGAACCGGCCAAGTGAGAGTGTGACTGGCTCACGGAAGACGAGATCTTCGAGTTGCAAACCAAGTAGTCCCGCTGGCGGGCGAAATCAGTCCGCCCACGCAGAGGGAAGATGATTGGGTGTTATGGACGTGGAGATTCATCCACGCCCTCTTGTTGGACATTCTGCTTGGCGTATGGCTGTGGCTTTCGCTTGGCAACGCGTGAACTGTGCCCAGCCTGGGAACTCGTTTGCGTGGAATTCGTCTTGGGATAATTAAAGGTTTTGCTGTTGCCCATGTCCGCTCACTCCCCTTCGCGTCCGAATGATACGTAGAATGTCACTTCTCCTCTGGGGGCATACCTATGATGCGATGGGTCCGGTTCACGCATGAAGGACACGTGTGAAATTCTTATTGACAGATTGTCAAGCACACTGTAAAGTACAGTAAGCTTTTCGCTTCACGGTGCGAAATGGCGACAGAATAGAAATTCGAGGAGGGCAGTCACCATGCCAAACGATATCGCAGTCGATACACCAATGGCGACTGAGAAGTCCAGAAATCAACAGGGCTCCTCGGGTCTGGTACTGTTGAGTTGGGCGCACTTTCTTAATGACGGGTCGGCCAATTACTTGCCGGGCGTTCTTCCAGCGATATTAATCAGCCTTCATGAACCCGTGGCTTGGGCGGGCGTCTTGATGACGGCACTTCTCATTGGTCAGACCCTGCAGCCGTTCACCGGTATTATGTCGGACCGCTTTGGTGGAAAGTCTATTTTTATCCTCGGGCTCCTGGGTAGCGCGGTGGGTGGCGGACTCTTGGCGTTTACTCACTCGCTGTGGTTGCTCATTCTCTTCCTGCTGATGATTGGTGTCGGCAACTCGATGTTTCATCCGCAGGCTTTGACCCTTGCCCGTAACGCATCAAAAGCTGGCCGTCAGGGGACGGGAATGTCTTTCTTTCTAGTCGGTGGAGAGCTTGGCCGTGGACTATTTCCTTTTTTAACAAGCTGGATTGTTGTCTCCATTGGACTGCACAACCTGTGGCTGACAGCCGTTCCGGCTCTGATCAGCGTGCCATTCTTATTTCGCAAATCACCCAGTTTACCCCCGAAAACCGCAGACCGGCCAAAGATTCACTGGAGAAGTCATGCACGCGGTATGGCGTATCTCATCAGTTTCACCAGTCTGCGCTCCGTCATGATGTACGGAGTGGTCACGTTCATCCCTCTGTTGTGGCATGAGCGCGGGGGCAGCTTGCTTGCGGGGGCTTCCATCATTACAACCACATTGGTTGTCGGTATTGTCGGAAATATGGCAGGAGGTCACGTGGCGGACCGATTCGGGCGTAAAATGCCCCTGATATTGTCCAGTATTGTGACGGCGCTTCTCATCCCTGTCATGACGATGGCCAGTGGATTTTGGCTGTGGGTCGTGGCTGGACTTGTGGGTATTATTTTGTTCTCTTCCTTACCCATCACTCTGCTTATCGGTCAAGACATGTTTCCTGAAAATCGGGCGCTCGGGTCCGGGATTGCCCTCGGCTTGGCGAACGGCATCGGTGCACTTTTGATGCTTGCTGTCACCCCGTTGGTCTCTCATTTTGGCCTAACCTCGACTCTTGATGTCATTGCCGTGCTCGGGGCGGTGGCAACGGTTATTGCCATCGTGATGCCGAAGTCGATGATGGAGGCTTCGTGACAAGAGTTCCCTATCATGAAAAGTCATGGTGTTACGAGGTGACAACTGGCTTTTATGCAGTGGAAAAAGAGCCAAGAGAGGCAAGTATGCCCTCTTGGCTCTTTTGGCTGAGTAGGTGGCTGTACGAAGGTCTTTCACGGAATTCATGAGTCGTGGAAGCATTGGACACTCACACTTTGAGCTCTTGTTCTGCTTAAGCACCGCAAGATGCTTTTGGCACTGCATGTCTCTGGTGGTTGTCACGGCCTCGCTTAACCCAGAGTCACAGCCTGCAATTTGTTGCACGGGACATAGGTGACTGCACCAGCAATCAGAAATACTGCGGTGCCGTTGTTGAGTCCGAGGAACGTTGCAGCCACGTCTTTTTGGGAGTCAAAGTAGACGTGAACCGGTGTTCCAACGCCAATCGTGTAGAGAATGGTTGGGCAACACATGATGTCTCACCTCCTTCATTCAGGAACAAGTTGTGCACGCGGCCGAATGCTTCTACGTTTTTCGCCTCGTTCATCCACTTGTGTGACTTCGCGTATCTGATGGCGTCTCTCGCGGAATCACTGATATAATGTATGCGCAGTCGATTTTCTCTGTTGGGACAGATTGTGGAGGAGAATCGCGGAATTTTGGACAGAACTCGTGATGAGTGGATACTAATTCGCAGAATTGGTGACGTTCTCAGGGTGTGTGTTGACTCTTTGTCGGGTGGCGGTAATAAAATATGAGTTTTCAGAGAGTTTTTGATAGTGCCTGTGCATATGTCGTGGAGCGGACGGAGGAATTGCGCGATTTTGAGGCATGGCTGGCGAACGAATCTCCGTCACCGACGTTGGTCTGGTCCGTTCAAGGGATAGGTGGGATTGGGAAAACATCTTTCTTGCATCAAATTGAGAAAAAGGCGCGTGATTATGGTGTTTCGGTAGCTTGTCTTGACGGGTATACCGGCTTGTCAGGTGCCAATGAACTAATGAATTATCTCTGCGAATTATTAGGAGTGAAATTTCCGTCTTTATTTTTAAGTGTGCAGGAAAAGATACAGATTTTTGTCGAGGTTCTGAAGGGACAAAAAACCATCCTCCTCTTTGACCACTTCGATGAGATGCTCTTTCTAGAGTCGTTTCTTCGTCGTGAACTGATTGCAAATCTGCCCAGTGACGATGTGTTGATGGTGTTGGCCTCCCGAACAGAGTTGTCCATAGGTTGGAAGATAGACCGAGGATTGCTGCACAGAACGCGCAAGTTGATATTAGGAAACTTCTCCTGGAGGCAGGCAGTGACCTTTATTCAAGCTGCCGGCATTGAAAATCGCCTGGTTCAAGACCGCCTCAGCCGCGAGACATCCGGTTATCCGCTGGCGCTCGCCTTGGCCGTGCAATCTGCGCTCTATTACCCGCTCCGAGAATCGGAGGCGGACTCTATACCGCTTCAAGTGTCGGCAGATTTATTGCGGGGAATAGCGCCTCACTTAAATCGATGGGTCGAGTGTTTGGCGTTTCTCAGGACCGGGACACAAGATGTTCTTGAAGAAGTCCTTGGAGAGAGCGTTTCGGCGAAAAACTTTCGCGAACTCAGTAGGCTCTCTTTTATTCGTCTCACCGACAAAGGTCTTGTGCTTCATGATGTCGCGCGGACGTACTTGCTGAGCGATTTGAAGCTTCGAAATCCGCAACAGTTCGCCGCGATGTTTGAACGGACCGTGCACATTTTGGGAGCAAAACTTGAAAACTCAACGGACAGTGTCGCCTACGATTTATCGCACAATCTCGTCACGCTTTGTACCTTTGTAGCTCCCGTTCTAGAGTTTCCGGAGACGGCGTTTCCTATGAAACTCTCGGCGCGGAGTTTGCCGCGTTGTGAACCGGTCCGAGAGAGTGATGTTCTGTCATTACATCACCTTCTCGATAGCGGTATTTCTGCAGGTATCGTGGACAGTCGTCTGATAGATGTTCATGCTCTCCTCGACGATATCCTGTATATTTTTCCGGAGAGTTTGCGGGTTATTCATCGCAGTGATGGGCGTCCTATTGCCTTTGCCACGCTGCTCCCCATGGACGCGATGAGCCTGGCACATCTACCATCTCTGATTACAGAAGAGTTGCAGGACAGGCTCGCAGATGAATGGGAAGTCTATCAACAGACGCCACATGGAGAGTCAGACACCACGCTCAGTCTTCTCAGCTGCGTTGCGCCGGAGGCAGAGACTGAAGAATATACTTTTTTCGATCTTCTTCTTGCCCTGAAAGTCACTGGCTGGTCAGAACTTGCACAGGGGCAGCGTTGCCTCCTGTTGAATACTTCTCCTCAAGTCGACGTGTTCTACTCTCAACTGGGGTATCACCGATTGCCCTCGAGGGCAGGCAACTCCTCGTTGGTCCGCGTCTATGCTTTGGATTTTCGCAAAGAATCGATGGCAAAGTGGCTCATTCCATTGCTCTTAAATTCATCGGCAGACGGTGTTTCGTCTCGAAAGTCAGCTTTGGTCTTATCCAAAGAGGCCGTTCGAAAATGTCTAAAAAACATTCACAGCATCCAAAAGTTAGATGAGTCTGAGATAGCGAAAAAGTTGGGGCGGTCTGGCCGACAATTGCAAACTGAGTTGCGAGAAGCGCTGCTGGAGAGTCCGCCGCGACCGCCACTGACGGAAGAGTTTCAATGGGTTTTAGAAAAAACGTACCTACATGGGAGGCCTAATATTGTATCCATCACCCACAGCTTGAATGTGGGGCGAGCGACTTACTATCGCAGGCTCGACCATGCCCTGTCTGCTCTGGCCCAGGTCTTGCAATGCTAGAGCGAAGAAGGTGTTTTGTCCAAATTTTGAACGTCATCATAAAACGGAGGTCTCTCCGCAATAATACGCCTGT
This sequence comes from Alicyclobacillus sp. SP_1, assembly GCF_024706985.1. Classification (GTDB taxonomy): domain Bacteria; phylum Bacillota; class Bacilli; order Alicyclobacillales; family Alicyclobacillaceae; genus Alicyclobacillus_I. Next base: position 45,376 of record NZ_JAMCCX010000061.1, read on the forward strand.
CCCACAATTTCATGTGAAGGGGAAATGACGTTGGATCAGGAGTTGCGCAAAGAACTACGAGGCATCCAATCTGCATTGAGGATGGAGCTTGGCGAAGAAATTCACTCTCTACAGAGCCAGTTGACACAGATGCAACAGACACTCGGACAATTGAACACTCCGTCACAGGGTGCATCGAGCGGGTCATCCGTGTCGACCACGGGCACTGGTACGACGGGTAGTGGTGGACTTACCAACCAGGTGGGTTCCGGCTCTAACTCTGCGGGGCACGGTGGTGCCAACGCGCAGTCCAGTGCTTCATCCCAACAAAATCAGGGTCAGCAGCAGTTGATGCAGCAGATGCAACAATTTCAGCAACAGGCGGCGCAGCAGCAACAGCAGTCGCAGCAAAAACTCCAACAGTCTATCCAACAGGCCATGCAACAATTGAATCAGGCTCAGCAGCTGTTGCAAACCAATCAGGTGCTCGGACAGATGAATCAACTGATAAACCAGTCTCAGCAACAGCTTCAACAGATGCCGTCCAATTCCGGTCAAGGTCAAGGCCAATCCACGTCTTCGAATTCAAATCAAGGACAAGGATTTTCGCAAAATCAACCCTTGCAGTAATCAGATAGACGGTTGCTGCCACGGAGTTCAACCTTAGAATCGAAATATGTCACGAGTTGGCGGGAGAGGGAAGCAGTGCGACAGGCTCTCGCACAATACCTCATCAGATGCAGGGTGTGGATTTGCTAAGCGAATCCACACCCTGTTTTTTGTAGGGCAAAAATGACCGTGACCAGTGTGGACGGTGTTGCATTTGTTGACGTGTAAGGCCTGCTGATGGTCGATGGACTGGACTCTGCGATGGCAGCACCGATGTCCAGTCTATGCACTTTGGCTCAGCGTCGGTCAATTCTGTGACGAAGGGACCATGGGAAGCTGGGAGGTTGGGCAATGAAAGCGTTGGTTTTGGCTGGCGGAACGGGGTCCCGTTTGAGGCCACTCACTCATACGTCAGCAAAGCAGCTCATTCCGGTAGGCAATAAGCCAATTTTGTTTTATGCTCTGGAATCTATCGCTGAGGCAGGGATAGTCGACGTTGTGGTGGTCGTCGGTGATACCGCGGATGAAGTGATGACTGCTGTTGGGGACGGAGTCGACTTCGGCATTCGCGTCACCTATCTTCGTCAGGAGCAGCCCTTGGGTCTGGCACACGCGGTTCAAATGGCTGAGGAGTATTTGGGGAAAGACGATTTTTTGATGTTTCTTGGGGACAATTTACTGCGAGACGGAGTTGGAGAATTCGTTCGAGATTTTAGCACACAAGTCGATGCTGCAGGGGTCATGAAGGCTGGGCATTCGCGACCACTGTCGGCCTCCATTTTACTGAGTCGCGTCGAGGAGCCTCAGTACTTTGGTGTGGCCGAACTGGAGAACGGGCGTGTGGCTCGTCTTGTTGAAAAACCAGCGCAACCCCGTAGTCATTTTGCATTGGTCGGAGCGTACTTGTTTCGACCAGCCATCTTTGCGGCGGTACGCGCAATTCAACCTTCGCTTCGCGGAGAGTTAGAAATAACCGATGCCATTCAATGGTTGTTAGACCATGGTCACGACGTTGCGTGGCGTGAAGTTTCCGGCTGGTGGAAAGACACGGGAAAGCCGGAGGACGTTCTGGATGCGAATCGGCTCGTTTTGGACGGCATGGTCAGCGGAAGGTCCGGTGCAATGCCGGATAGAGGGCATGCAGAGAATCTGGCCATAGGTGCGGGAGGCATCTCGCCGAAGTCCCCATCGCAACCGATGCGAGATGCCGAGCGCAGACCTTCCTTGGCGTCATCCCGTGTCTTTGGCAGAGCGTTCGTGCACCCTACGGCACAACTTATCCGAAGCGTCATCCGTGGCCCCGTGGTCATTGGAGAAGGTGCGCGGATTGAGGACGCCTACGTTGGACCCTATACGTCCATTCAGGGTGGTGTCACGGTGCGGCGCACTGAAATTGAAAATAGCATTGTACTCGCGGGGAGCATTGTGGAAGACATCAGCCGTTTGGACGGTTGTCTGATTGGCAAGCGGGCCAAGATAACGGCGGCATCCGCAAGACCCAAAGGAATGCGTCTCATCGTGGGAGACGATAGTCGCTGTGAACTTTGATAGAAGTTGGTTCACGGGCGCTTAGACGGTCGAGGACTAAGACAAGACGGTGGAAACATACCTTCTGGCGAGACCATCATTTCTTCGGAGGAGGGGTCTCTCGCCACTCTGCGGGTGGTCGCTCGTGTCGCAGTGGGAGTGGCCCTGCCGATGTCTGGTCGGAAAGGATGGATGATTCCGTGCCGTGCTTCATCACATTTCGCACCATCAACATCAACGCACCGTCCCAAAACGCGGGTGCCTTTGTTGGAGAGGTGACCATTCCTGGATGGGATGCGAATAGTAAGTCGAACTACGGCCATGCTGCCATTCACGGATTCTCTAACTTTGAAGCCGCGACCGTCAATGTGACGATGGACGGGCAAGAATTTGTAGACAGCGCCATTGCGGACAGCGACTTCAAACCGGTTTGGGGCAAGAATCTATGAGCGACACCATTTTGAAGAGGCCGATTTATGTCTATGTTGGATCCATCTCTGACAACTCAGGGGTCTACATTTCCGAAAAAAACGTGGTGATGGGAGTGAGCAGTCACTCCAAATCCAACAGCGGCTTTGGTTCGATTGAGTCCAAAAACTTGGTTCACGGGAATGTCAGCATCGTCTACGATGGCGACTGGATTGACACGCCGATTGACGACAGAGACGTGAAAATATACCAAGAGGTTTACCAAACACCTGCGCCAAAGATTTCTCAGGTGGCATTTGACAGCATTAACGTGGCGACCATTTCTCAAAATTCCGGGGTGTTTGTGGGAGACGTTGCGATTACGGGAATAGACGGTCACTCGAAAGAGAACAGTGCCCAGGGAAGCACGGATGGTCATCAGAATATTGAGATGAAGAATTTTAATTACGTGTACGATCCCGATTTCATAGACACGCCCATTCAAGATGGGGACGTGAAACTGTCGATGCGCCGCTCCTAAAGCCGCGTTTGCGATGGGGTTTCAGTGGAATGGGGGAATTTCGTGCCAACAGTCATTTGTATTGGTGCCGTCAATGTCAATAGCCCTCAACAAAATTGCGGAGTTTTTATCGGCGAAATCAACTGCGGGGGGTGGGACGCGAACGAAAAACAAAATCTGGGGCATGGAGCGTTATACGGCTTTTTCAACACCGTACTTTATCAACAATCCTATGTGTGGGACAATATGGAGATTTTTGACTCGTGGATCAATGATCAAGATTTTAAGCCGATGATGGGTGTCAACGTATAGGACGAAGCGATGAGAAGCGGCCCGTGGTGCAATCGGTCACCCCACTCGGGCGTATCCGGCACACCAGAACAATCCTTCAGCGAATACAATAGGCCATTCACAGTGAGGAGGGATTCCAATTCCTGTATTTGCGATGATTGGAGCAATCAATGCGAGTACGCCGCAGCAGAATTCACTCGGAGTAGTCGTCGGGCAATTCAATTCCAGCGGATGGGATGCGAATATGAAGTACAATGCAGCGAATGCCGGAAACTACGGCGTATTCAACGTGGACATTACGGGCAGTTGGCTTGCGGATGGACTGGAATATTTTGATGGAGTCATCAATGACCAAGACTTCAAGCCTGCCGCAGACGCAAACATCTAACGGCCACAGAACAAAGTGGCAAGGGCTACAAAGGAAGCGTCATGGCCTTCCTCGGTGCCTTCCTTATTCGTAATTTGCAATGGCGACCATATCATGCTCGAATGGCATGCAGCTAAAAGACTGCGAAGCGAGAGCCTCCTCGGGCTACTCGCTTCGACAGGCTTACTCTTACCTCTTCGCTCCAGTTTTGCCAGGTGACCTAGGCCAAGACTCGCTTGGTGCTGGCCTCGACGAGACCACGAAACAGGCCAACGAACTCCGGCTGGGTTCTCCACAAGTTCTCCGGATGACATTGGATGGCGACAACAAATTCGTCGTCTCCCGGCATCTCCGCCCCCTCGATTAAGCCCTCTTCATCCCATGCCACAGGCACCAGGCCGTCGGCGAGGACTTTGACCGCCTGATGGTGGAAAGAGTTTGTTCGCACTTCCGTTGCCCCCAGCAAGCTCGCCATTCGACTCCCCGGCTCAACTCGAACGCTGTGCGAAGCGTGTGCTCTTGGTGCCTGCTGAGAGTGTTGAATTTTACCGCGCCATTCCCTTGGCAGGTCTTGATACAAGGTACCGCCGAGCGCTGCATTCAACACCTGCATGCCACGACAAATGCCGAGTATGGGTTTGTTTTGCGCGCGCATGGCTCGAATCAGTTCTAGCTCCAGCCAGTCACGATGCGGCATGACATTCCCCAGGCCGAGACGAGGTTGGTCGTTGTACAAAGCGGGATCGACATCTTCCCCACCGCTCAATAACAGTCCATCGACCCGCTCCGCAATCGCGTGCACGGTGGCTGCATCCTCGAGAAAAGGTATGACCAACGGGAGCCCGCCAGCATGCTCCACACCATGGGCGTAGTCGTCCGTCAGCGAGACGGTCAAAAGTTGTGGTCCCGGCAATTTCATGTCTAGAAGCCTGCGAGTTCCAGTGATAGCGATGAGTGGTTTCAATGTATCCATCTCCTTCGCGAGCGCGAATGTAGGTCTTCCGTTGTTGGGTCGATCCCGCTGTCCTCGCACGCACTCTGCCTTCTTTGCAAAGGTGCGCGACAGAGGTGAGAGCCATGCGGAATACGGCTCGACGTCTTCCACAATAACGCGAACTGCGAGCAGAAGCAAAGACTGCTTGCCCTTTCAGCACCTGGCTGTCGACCTTGCGGCCTAGGGAAGAGTTGTGGCAAGGCGCAGGCGTATTGCTACTGTCTGGGCAGTTCGGAGAATGCATGCAAGGATCTGTTCATTAAAAAGTACACTATTGACCATTCTTTTATATTTGTTCTATTATAAGAACAAAGAGCTGAGTAGTAGACGAGATATAGAAATCGAGATCTTCCGTGAAGTGCAGACGATAGTTCGCTCCATTGGGAGCGCTGCTCTGCGGACTTGTTCTCGAAGCGAATTCAAAATCTCAAGACTCATGGAGGGGTAAAGGTGAAGGTAACGTCAAAGTTAGGTATGGCAGGAATGACAGCGATGGCTGGCATTGCCATGATGGGCGCAGGGAGCTTTGCGCTGTTCACAGCGCACGCAGCGTCAAAGACGCAGTCGTTTGCGTCGGGTGTGGTCGATATTGCGATAAATCACCCAGGGTTTGCGACTTTTTCGGACAATCATCCCATTGAGTATTACAACATGGTACCAGGGGATTACGCCACCGGATCGGCCGTTATTCGCAACACCGGAACGGTCAATGAAATTATTGACGTCGATACCATGGCGAAGGGCCCAATTTTCTTGAACGATGGATTGAATAACGGGACCTTTCAGCAGGCGCATGGGTCGTCCAGTGCGGCTTTGGAGAAGCTTTCTCCAGTCGCTTCGACTGCGACCAGTACTTATAGCGGCTACTGGCATCCTGACCTGATGACCGCCTCAAAAGCTCATGACGGAGACGGGTGGCTGTCTTACGACTATGCAGCGACAGGAAACAATGTGAAGTATGAAACAGACAATCACCCAGCCTTTTACAACGTAAACTATGCCATCTACTCAAGCCAGTCGCAGCCCGTTGTAACGGAGGATGCGAACGGCGAGCTGACCATTACGGGCGGGGTTGCGCCAACGCATGTCGTACCGAATACGCCTGCGGTTACGTTTAGTTATTACCAAGATGCGACGTATGGAGCTTCTGGTCATCCGAGTGGTAAATCGACCACAACGTGGAGCGGAGGGACGCTCGGGGCCTATGCGCCAGGCACTTCGACATTGTGGAATGCTGGAACGAATACGCCCGGTATTGACGTGAACGGAAACTCAAAAATCAAAGGTATTGTCCTTGCACCCGGCCAGTACTTGGTGGTGACCTACAGCGGACAGCTGCCACTCAAGGCCAGCAATGATTACCAAGATGCGTGGGGGAAACTGCAAGTTTCCTTTGATGCCGCACAGTATGAAAACAATCACGGTGGTCACGAAAGTCCCGTGGATATCAACAGTCCGAACAACAATTTACCAACTCCAACGCCGCCTCCGGCTACCACGCCGAAGTTGACGTTCACTAGTGCCGTTCCGCAAGGTGGGTATCAGCAGGGGAAATCGTATGAAATTCAGGGAATTTTGACCGATGCAGGCCAGGGAGTCGGTGGTCAGCAGATTCATATCGATGCGTCGGTAGGAAGTCCGACTTCGTCTCAAGTGACGTCCAATCCCAATGGGGATTTTCAGTTCCTGTGGACGGCACCCGATACGTCGGGGAATGTGACCTTTACCGCTTCCGGAGATGGCGCGACGGGTACGCTTGCCGGTGCCATAGCGCATGTGAACCAGCCTACCGTGTCGGGAGTATACTTCTTTAACAACGAGAATGATCCGACCATCCTCGTCCTCGGTAGTGGGTTTGGGACCCACGCTCTCTACAGCGGTGACGGATATCATCTTGGGTTTCAAGATTTGCCGTCTTACTGGAACGAATCGGGTTACGGTTGGATGATGGGGGATTCAAATAACGGTAAAATTGACTACGACCGGAATGATTTGCCAAATTACATTGGCGTAAACGTCGAAAAATGGACCAATACCGTGGTGGAGTTTACTCCGTCCACCTCGGTGAAAGATACGTCGCCATTGTATGGCTCTGGAGAATTCTTCATCCAGCCGGGAAGCCCGTATCACCTAGGGATAGAAAATCCTCAGTCTACTCAATACCATATTTTCACGGGGAATGTAACGTATCTGCCGCTTTCCGATCTTGATAACTACTTGCCGGGCGGCCAGAACTAGGCCTAGTGTTCTGCGCTTGATTGGCATCGTTTAGAGTGTCAACGTTGCCTCTCGAAAAGAAGGAGAGCTGCACGAAAAAGGAGCAAGTGCCAGTTATCTTGGCACTTGCTCCTTTTGTCGAGCGTCCTTGAAGTCATCCGGCAGACCGTTCCTGCTTCCGGCTATTACGCCTTTTGGAGCGTCAGCATTAGAGAACTGCCGTTCCACTGCAAATTGATGTGCAAGTCAGCCATGACTTGTTGGAGTTGGTTAAAAGCTACGTAAGTGGTGTTCTTACCACTGTACCAATCGGTTGCGACCAGCTTGGGAACGGAGGCGACCGTCTTTCCATTCACCTGGACCATCGCCATCGAACTGCCAGTGGACATCGGCATATTGCTGCTCGACGCCATCGTCATGTTGCCCGGAATGGTCAAATTGAGCGCCATGCCGTTCCACATGCTGTGGATGCCCAGTTGTTTGAGAGCCTGCTGGATGTAATACAGCGGAACCACGGATTTCATTTGATGGGTCAGACTATCCGTCGCCGTCCAGTAGGGAAATCCTGAGATAGGCAAGCCGCCCGCGTACAAAAAACCACCTGTCTTCTTCTGCCAAGCGCCATAGGTTGGCTGGTAGCTGAGTTCGTTCACCGTGTTCGTGTTGTCGTCCGTGTAGTACACCACCAGGTTTCCAGCCGAGTCGGTTGTCGCCGTCACGCCAAACAGGGCAGAACCCGCGCCAGTCTTCGGATTGACGGGGGTCTTATCGAGCACTACCTGCCCCACCACATGGGCTGACGGCTTGTTTCCAGACCAGTCGACGCGAAGTTGCACGAGATGATTGTTCCCCTGGTTGACCACTAGGAGGTTGCCGTTGACCGGATCGACCGTCAATCCTGCGGGCTGTTTCAGAGCCCCCCCTTGATAGACCAGTTGACCTTTACCTTGGTTCGGCGTATTGGCTCCGTACCACTGATAAGCGTAAATGGCATTGTCCGCCGTATCCGCCACGTACAGTGTGTGCGACATAGCGTCCCACGCCATGCCCTGCGGGCCTTGGATGTTGTTGGCGTTGGTACCCATGGTCGGCAGTCCGCTACCAATGACGAGGAATTTGGTCGTTGTGTCAAAATGCGGCGGGGAGAATCCGTACATCGCAGCTACCGTGCCGTTTTCGGCCCCTGTGACGAAGAAAGTGGGTGGAACTTTGACCCCGCTCGACGTGGCGTACGGCGCAGCAAATGCCTGCCCCCAGGGGCCCTTGACGGCGCTGTTGACAATCGTTCCGGCCGACCCAAACGAGGCTCCGTTTGGCTTGGTAACCTGCACGTTTCCATCGGTGCCGTCCTTGCCAAAGTTGGCAATCCAGAGTGGTCCGAGGGGCGAGAAGGCCATTGCAGCGGGTCCCATAGCTGTCGTTGTGAAAGGCACCGGTTTGCCATTGACAATGCGAACAATGGTCGATCCCGCTCCATTCACCCCGGCCTTGTTCGAAAAGTCGGAGACGAACACTTGTCCGAAGAACTTGGAACCTTTGACCATGTTCACCGTCACCGCATACGGATTGTTGTCTCCGTTGGCAGACACCGTACTCGAGAGGACTTTGTTCACGTTCAAGTTGGCTATGTCCCCAACCGGGTGCAGGGCCATCATCGCCATCGAATGAGCAGACATCCCCGAGGCAGTCGACGTGCTGCTGGATTGACTTGTCGAAGCAGTTCCGCTGTTTTGCATACTGCTACCGGAGTTCGTCGACGCTAGTGCGACTTGTGTGCTGATGCCAGCCACAGATGCGGCGGCGACGGCGATGGACGTCCATTTGCGTGCTCTACTCAACCCAACCACTCCCGAGATATGTTGTTTTCTCTATCACTCTAGAAAACGCACTAAGTGGGCAGACGGTTTTCGGAGTTTCCAAAGCGTGCGTCGCGGCTGTTATGGGGAACATGGGCTTGCTCGTCAGTTGAGTTCATTCCCGAACACAAAAGTGGCTTCGATGTGCTGCCAGATGCTCGCATCGCGCTTCGCGAGCCGAAGCGGCACGGTGAAGGTCAAGGATTCGTTCCAAGAGAGGGTGGTGTATTGAAGAACATATCTCAAGGCAGTGTGCTTGATTTCGCGCTCCGAAGTCGTCACGACATATTTTCTATCGGCGATTCTCGTGTGAATGTACCGATAGCCCGGTTTTGTTCGCAACGACCGATTAAATGCCTGTATCTCCTCTGCCATTTCAATGAAAGAAATTCCTTGCCCAATTCCGATGGTGTCGTTCGAATTTCCACTTGCCACTAGGCTTGGAGTGGCCAGGTCAGACTCGTTCGAAATCCCCAGGTCTGGTACCTCTAGTGCGGACCGATTCGGTGCAAACATCCGACCGCCGCCATTTGTCGCGCCTGGTCCTTCCAACCAGGTGGCAGGGTACTGCACGGTGTAGTTATAGAGCTGATTGTGATAGACATCGTAGGTTAGACCGTTTGAGTGAACAGGAACATTCAACCAAAGGGTGTTGTCATTGCCATTCCACGAACAGGACAGCCCGCGGGTGCGAGCCAATGCTTGTTGAAGGTAGTAGGTTGGCATGAAGGTCGTTTCGGCGCCACCAAAACCGATGTTGGGTGAGACGATACGCGGCGCGTAGTAGACCGTGACACCGTCGTAGCGAATGGCCATGCGCGACTTACTAGTAGACTCTGCTGCGGCGAGACTGCTAAGCGGCACACTGCCGAGTCCCAGACCTTGCGGCGGCCCAATGCCCCAAGTATGCGTCTGCCCGTTCCACGCGGCACTCCAACCAGCGCGGTGGAGAAGCGAGTCGACCGAGAAGAGCGGGATCCAACTCGTGAAATGGTGCGACCAGGGGTCCTTGCCAATCCTGCCCTCGACGCGTTCGACAACGCGGCCGTTGAGGGCGATGCGAACGGGTATCGGGCGAAGCGAAGGGGTTATCGTGATTTTGGCTGCAGAGGCGGTGTTGGTCGCGACAGCGAGCGTGACGGCTGCTGGCAGGGTTGCGAGAACACAGACGAACGCCATGCGACCCAGGTGGCTTTTGGGCTGCAAAGAGCAGACCTCCTTGCGTTGGAATGACACGTCAGTATTCTGCGGCGTTCTTGATGTCGATACTTTTGTGCAATTTAGATGCTGGGTTGTTGCTAACTCGCTTCTATTGTCTCTCTGGACGACGGCGAACGCAACGAGCCGCGCATGGCAAGCGTGGGCGGTGTTGTGAGACGTATCACGTGCGTGGGGAGAAGTGAAAGTGGGATGCTGTGGCGCATGCGGGATCTGTCAAGCGCTGGCCACAGACCCCGCCGCAGTCATACGTTGAGAATTCCCAAGACGAGCAGTATCACGCCTACCACAATGACGAAAACGACGCCAAAGCGAATCATCGCCTTGCTTGCATCTCCATCTTCGGTTTTGGGAAGAGGTCTCTCGACGTTGACGTCGACCTGGTTTTCGGCGTTTTGGGTGTCTTGATACATATCTGTATCCTCTTTCTCGTTCATGATGTTCCCTCGCGGGGAATGTCGCCTCCTGGTTGCAGGTGGCTCCTCAGGTGAAACGGCCTGAATGGAGGTGCTCCATTCGCGCTTCCATCCCGGAGACATCTGTCGACTGCGTCCGAAACATCCCCATCATAGCACCGGAAATCCACCGTTGGTACTGGCAATTGATGAACGGAAATGAAATTTCAATGGAGATCATCGATGGATGCCGTGGATAAAACTCTGACCTCCATGCGAGCCATGACGAGAAAAGAGCACGCGCCTCCGCGAAACGGAAGGCTTCTTTGTCATTCCAGCTTCGATTTTGCAAACGTATACGGAGCGCATGGAGAAAATGCACAGAATGGGCTCCGCGCTGGCTTGCTTTGACAGTGCGGAGTCTATACCATAGTAGGTACAGCATGTGAGAGTTTACATAGTGTGTGGCTGTTTCCGTTGCTGGTCTACGGCGAACAGTCCTCGCAGTCCTAACGGTATCATTCTCCCATTTATGGGTCATGTATTCGTTTGAGCCGTCGGAGAAGGTACAATCTATTAGTAAAGGTACAATCTATGAAAATGAGAAGGAGGAAACAGTAGATGGCGATGAACTGGAAGTCTCCGTGGAAAAAAGTCGGTGCTGGTGCACTGGCGATGATGATGGTCGGCGCGTTCACACCGGCGACTGCATTTGCTGCGACCAACTCCTCGTCCACTTCGATGTCTCCCTACATGGTGACATCTGTCGGGGTGAATGGGAAGGTGGTCGAATCCATGCCAGTCTGGATGAAGTCAGGCATGACCAAGTTGCCGCTCTGGTATGTGATGCGAGCGCTTCATCAGGCGGGTATCATGAGCAGTTGGAATGGCATGGCATGGAAAATTACCACACCGAAGTCGATGACGATCCGTCCGGTCATGCTGTCTTCTTCTTCCGGGAAAGCAGAAATTTATATCAACGGGAAGTCGATTGGTATGGTTGAGTCGACGGTCGCGAAAGATCCATTCTCCGGCCACATGACCACTTTCCTCCCACAGTCGGTTGTGACGCAGGTTTTGGCGGCAATCGGCGTGGACAATGGTATGAAAAATGGCATGTGGTGGCTGAAGACGATGGAAAAGTCTACGACAACAAGCACCACCACTTCGACCAGCACAACCTTGGCAACTGTGGCAACGATTGATGCGAACAAAACGGGTCAGACCTTGCAGGGGGCGCCAGGTGCGATGTCGAAATCGGATGAGGCGACCTTTGTCCTCACTGCGCTCACAGCCAATGGCAAGCCAGCTGCTAACGAGCCTGTCCATGTCTTTATTGGGCCGATGAAGCCGCTGAGTGGGATTCCACCCAAAGACTGGTATGAGTCCGGTAGCAAAGGGGCCTCTGCGTACGTCGCCAGCCTGAGTAAAATGACCAATGCCAAGGGTCAAGCCACGCTCGTGCTCTATGGAGAGCCAGCTGATTCGATGGATATGGTCGGGGTTCAAATTGGCAATCTCAGTACGTACAATCCCACGGCGATGAAAGCGATGGGTGCATTGGATGCTTGGTGGACGTCCACGACCTCTAAGCCAACGGCTCCTATCGGAGACTACGTCAAGGTTTGGCCATTCGCCACCACGGTGGATTCTTCTTCGAAAATCAACTATACCATCGAAGTGGAGAGTCCCTCGGGTCCAGTCAAGGGTGCACATGTCGCTATCGGATCGATGATGATGGGTAAGTCTAGCATGGGCATGGGCACGATGAACGGCTCCAGCATGTCTTCGACGAGTTCCATGAATTCGATGATGAGTGGTAAGATGACCACGTTGACCACGAACTCCAAAGGGATGGCGATGTCCACGGTTCAGGTGCCAAAAGGGGCCAAGATGTTGCCGGTCCGAGTGGTGGTTACGCAACCGACCAACTCGTCGCGCATTACTGGTGGCATGAATTTACTCTGGCTGGCAGGGATGAACTGAGCATCCGAAACTACTTTGGCTTGACGTGGGAGCGCATGGTGATGCGCTCCCATTGTATGTCTATTCGCACATGCCTGGCAGTGGATGGGCTGACGATGAGATGAGGGACATGAGGGAAGGAGAAACCTGTGTGCGCGTGCTCGTAACTGGCGGTGCCGGCTTTATCGGTAGTAATTTTATACTCTACTATTTGAATGCTTTTAAAGAGCACAGCGTGCTCAATGTGGATGCGTTGACCTATGCGGGCCATCTCGACAATTTGCAAGAAATCACCAGCACAACGACTGGGTCGGGTATGGCTTCTCGCTATGAATTTGAGCAAGCCGATATCTGTGACGGCGTTGCCATGGACCGAATCTTCGCGCGAGGCATTGACGCGGTCGTGCATTTTGCGGCAGAGTCGCATGTTGACCGCAGCATTGTGCAACCGGACGCATTCGTGCGGACTAACGTACTTGGTACGCAAATTCTGTTGGATGCGGCGCGTCGCCATGGGGTACAAAAGTTTGTGCATGTGTCGACGGACGAAGTCTATGGGTCGCTTGGAGCTACAGGCTACTTTACCGAGGAAACGCCGCTCGCGCCAAACAGTCCTTATTCGGCCAGTAAAGCTGGGTCGGATTTGCTCGTTCGCGCTTACTACGAGACGTATGGACTTCCAGTGAACATCACGCGCTGTTCCAACAACTACGGACCGTACCAGTTTCCGGAGAAACTCATCCCGCGAATGATTCTTCAGGCTCTCGCGGACCAGCCGCTGCCTGTCTATGGAGATGGCTTAAATGTCCGCGACTGGCTCCATGTATCTGACCACGCACGCGCTGTCGCCCTCGTCCTTCACCGCGGTCAGCCTGGCGAAGTCTACAATATTGGCGGGCACAACGAGCGGACGAATCTGGAGATTGTCCGGACGATTTTGCAGGAACTCGGCAAACCAGAGTCCTTGATTGAGTTTGTCACCGACCGCCTCGGCCACGACCGTCGCTACGCCATCGACCCGGCGAAGATAGAGCGAGAATTAGGCTGGAAGCCCGCCTATACGTTTGACACCGGAATTCACGAGACCATTCACTGGTATCTCAATCACCGGGAGTGGTGTCGTGCGGTGGAGTCGAAGCTCTCGGAAAGCGAGGGGGAGGCGCCATGACTACTGCCACTGATGGCACTGATGGAACGTCACACAGTGTTGTACCTGTCCGCCCCGAAGGGAAACCGTTGCGACTGCTCATCACAGGTGCCAGCGGACAACTCGGCCATCACCTCAAGTTGCTCGCCGTGGCCGCCGGTCATACCGTGCTGGCGACGGATCGAACCAAGCTCGACTTCACGAACTTCTCAGACGTACGCGAGGTTCTCGGCAGTTTTCGTCCGGATGCTGTCATTCATGCGGGGGCGTATACGCAGGTCGATCTCGCTGAGTCCAACGCGACCGAAGCGTTCCGCGTCAATGCCTATGGTAGCCGCAATTTGGCGGTGGTGGCAGAAGAGTTGTCCGCTAAAATGTGCTATCTGAGCACGGATTACGTCTTCGCCGGAGACGCGGGGGAGCCTTACCCGGAACACGCCAGTCCGCAGCCGCGAACGGTCTACGGGCAGTCCAAGCGTGCGGGAGAAGAACTCGTTCTCGCCTGCACGCGCCGCGCGTTTGTTGTGCGCACATCGTGGGTATACGGCTTGGTGGGTAGCAACTTTGTGCGAACGATGCTGCGCTTGGGGCAGGAGGCCAAAGAGAAGAGAGACGCGGGAGAGGATGCACACAGGCCGTTGCGCGTGGTGGCCGACCAGTTTGGCAGCCCGACCTACACGGGTCACTTGGCGGCCTTTCTGCTCCAACTTATCGGCACGGAATTGTACGGGGTCTACCATGCGACCAACCAGGGCGTATGCACGTGGTACGATTTTGCCGCTGCTATTTTCGAGATGGCGAAGTTGGATGTGACTGTCGAACCGTGCACCACGGAAGAGTTTCCTCGGCCAGCACCCCGACCGAGGTATTCCGCACTCTCCCCAATGGCCATGATGGCCAACGGATTTTCGCCGTTGCCCACATGGCGCGAAGGGCTCCGTGATTGGTTTGAACAAGTCAGTCCGCTTGGTTTGGCATAAGGTGGTCGAGCAAAAACGCGTAGCGCGCGGCCAACTCGCGCAACCGCTGATAGCGCCCGGACGAACCAAAGTGGCCAGCTCCCATGTGCGTCTTAAGCAACAGCTCATGGGAGTCTGTTTTCTTCTCACGCAGGCGGGCCACCCACTTCGCCGGCTCCCAGTATGAGACGCGTGGGTCGTTTAGACCGGCGGTCACAAGGAGCGGCGGGTAGTCGCGTGCAGCCACATTGTCGTATGGGCTGTACGACTTCATGTAGGCATAAAACTCCGCGTCGTTCGGGTTCCCCCATTCATCCCACTCGAGTGTGGTCAGGGGCAGTGTTTCGTCGACCATGGTGGTCACCACATCGACAAAGGGCACGTCCGCTACGGCCGCACCAAACAACTCTGGGGCCATGTTCAAGACGGCACCCATCAGTAGTCCGCCAGCACTTCCTCCGTTGATGCCAAGCTGCTTCGGCGTGGTGTAGTGGTGTTCAATCAAATGTTTGGCTGCCGCGATGAAATCGGTGAACGTATTTCGCTTTGTCAAGAATTTTCCATCCAAATACCATGAGTATCCCATTTCCGATCCGCCGCGTATCTGCGCAATCACATAAATAACGCCGCGTTCGAGCAGGGGAAGCCGGGTCGAAGAAAAGGTTGGGTCCATATTCGCACCGTACGACCCGTAGCCGTAGAGAATGAGCGGCGCGGGGCCGTTTTGAAGCGCGTCTTTGTGGTAAACCACGGCGAGTGGAACTTTCGTGCCGTCTTCTGCTGTGGCGTATTGCCGCTCTTGGCGAAAATCGGTCGGCTTGTATTCGCCGCCGGGTACGGGGGTCTGGTGCAGTACGGTTCGCTCCGTCGCCGATGGACGCGACCACTGTATCGAATAGGTTGTGCGCGGGGTGAGCAGCGATTCGTACTGCAGCAATACCTCGTCTGTCTCGTAGCTGAGATTTCCATGGGCACGTACTGTGTACAGAGGTTCGTCCCATTCCATCTGTGTCAGCCGTCCGTCTTGGTACCTCCAGACCTGGGTCAAGCCCATCTCCCGGCCAATCACGATAAGCCCGCTCGCAAAAGGAAGGACACCTTGCAAATAGCGCTTCTCATCATAAGGAAACAGTTCGGTCGCAGCAGTCAGCGACGGATGACTCACCGGACATGCGAGCAGTCGAAAGTTGGTGGCTTTTTCGTTGGTCAGTACAACAAACTGGTCTTCCCAATGTTCCACCTCATACAGAACGCCCGTGCGCCGCGCACTGAAAACCGTCCACTCCCCGAGCGGATGGTCTGTCCGCAGAAAGCGAGTCTCATTCGTCGCTTTGTTGTTGCTTTGTATTAGGAGATATTGGCCGGATCTCGATTTGTAAAACTCAATCGAATACGTGGTGTCCGACTCTTCATAGACGAGCGCGTCCTCTGCACAGGAACTGCCAAGTCGATGGCGCCACAGCCGATACGGCCGCTGACTCTCATCGACCGTCACATAGAATAGATGTTGACCCGTTGCATCCCACTCCAAGCTGCCGTGCAAAAAAACATTGGGTATGGAGTCTTCGAGCAGTTGCCCACTCTGCAAGTCTTTCACTTTGGCAGTATAGCGATCCGTTCCGTCGCGATTTTCGAGATATGCCAATTGTTTCGCGTCTGGAGAATAGCGCAGGAGCGTCACGCTCAGATAGCCGTCTTCGGATACCAGCGTGTTTAAGTCCAGTGTGACTTCTTCTGAAGCCTGTTCTAGCTGTTCTCGGTTGGACGCGCGTTTGCGTGCGTAGATGGTATACTGCTTCCCCTCTTCGGTGCGGGAGTAGTAGTAATACTCTCCGTCCTGAGCGGCAACGTCTGTCTCGGCTGCAGGCGTTCGCAAAAACATGTCTTGATAGAGTGTTTCGGTCAAGGTAGCGCGTGTCTGCATTTGCTGCTCGTAGTATTGATTCTCTGCTTCGAGATAAGCGATAACCTCTGCATTGTTCCGGTCCTTCAGCCAATAATAGTCGTCCTCGCGGACGTCTCCGTGAAGCGTGTGGGGGTGAGGGGTGCGTTTGGCTACGGGAGGAGTCAGCAGTCCGGTCTGAGGATTGGTTGTCAACAGTCATGCCTCCTATGTATCGTGCGAGTGGAATACCACCCTTTCAGTGTACCTTATTTTTGTCTCTTTCGCGTCTCGAAGGAGCGGGTTTCGGCAGGAAACAAACGGGCCGTCGAGAATCCTGATTAAGAGAGCATAAAGGAGGACCTTCGTTGAAAGTCGTCAATCAGAAATTCGACGGTGTTATGTTGCTGGAGCCGGAGGTACACGGGGACCATCGTGGGTTCTTTTTGGAGAGTTACCATGCCGACGAATGGCGAAAAATTGGCATTTCCAATGAGTTTGTTCAAGACAACCACTCGTTTTCCGCGCAACCTGGAACGCTTCGCGGACTGCACTATCAATTGTCTCCGTACGCTCAGGGAAAATTGGTGCGCGTGACGGCTGGAGCGGTCTATGACGTGGTCGTGGACATTCGAAAGCAGTCGCCGACGTTTGGGCAGTGGGCCGGATTTTTGCTGACGGCTGCAAATTATCGGCAGTTGTGGGTTCCGCGCGGGTTTGCCCATGGATTTTGCACGGTGGTTCCAGATACAGAAGTTCAGTACAAAGTAGACCAGTACTATTCGCCCATTCACGACCGCGGCATTCTTTGGAATGATGAAGCGCTCGGCATTATTTGGCCATTTTCAGACCCTGTTTTGTCGGAGAAAGACCAACGTCACCCTGTGTTAGCTAAGGCTGAATTATGATTCATCAGTCGTCCAGTTTTCAGGGGTGAAATCGGTGGATATGGTCTCATAGGGTGTCGCCGTTTGGCCCAAGTGCTGCGCTTATGCCCTCGCTTCCGCAGAAACAACTTCCTATAAATACCTTGCTTGAAAAACTTTACGAAGCGCATGTCGCGCTGCTTTGCTATCATCTCTATTAAGAACACCCCAATCAGAGGAGGCAAATTAAATGAAGAAGGCAGTGTTTGCAGCAGGTGCAGCCGTAGCCATGACGCTCGGCATGAGCGTTCCGACCGTCATGGCGGCTACTCCGGCTAAATCGTCCGCCAGTGTTTCGCATGTGGCCATGGTCAATGGCTGGAAGGTGGTGTTTCCGCGCGACGTGATGGTCGATGGCAAGCCAGCCATGCCCGTTTGGTATGCGATTGAAGCCCTTCACGATGCTGGTTTTGTTTCTCAGTGGAACAAAGGCTCGTGGGATATCACTACCACTGGCAAGGTCAGCACAGATGCCGGACTTGCGAAATCAGGCGCAGTTGATGTGGTCGTCAACGGATCGTCCATCGGATACATGCCAGGTTCTGTCCATGTCGATCCGTTCTCGCACAAACCGACACTCTACGTATCGGTAGCGGACATCGGAAAAGTTGCGCAGGCGATTGGTTTGACTTCCAACTGGAAGTCTGGCGAGTGGAGCGCCGTAGGTCCGAAGGTTGCGGCGCTAGGACAGGCGATGACAAACACAGTGAAATCGCCTGCGTATCAGATGAGTGGCACATCCAATCTCACATTGTCCGTAGTTCGCGCCGCTGGGGGTTCGGCAAAGCTGTCGACGCACGCGGTTCAAGTGCCGTTGGTGATGCACATGGTCGAATCGCTGATGGGTGAGGTCGGCATAGTGGACGGCATGCGTGCAGAGCGGATGACCGAAACGATGACGTCTTCTTCACTGATGGCGAGTGGTAAAGCGATGACCATCACCGCAGAGCAGTACGTGATTGGCTCTCATCTGTACATGAAACTGGTGGGGCCAGGACAGAGTGGTAAGTGGCAGACGGTTCCGCTCAATGCATCATTGAGTCAACTGCTGCAATCTCCTGCGTCGAGTGTGCCGCTTTCTTTGTCACTGCTTCGCGACATCACGGTATCGACGTCAGGAAAAGCGACTGTTTATCATGCTGCGCTCAATTCCAAAGGTTTGACGAACTACATTGAAGAGTTGGAGAGTTCGCTCCAGTCGTCCATGCCTTCGTCTTCCGTGTCCCCCAAAGAACTTGCTTCCGTACTTGGCGTGTTGCTTCATGAGATTCATGCAAGCACGACGATGACGGTGGAGAATATTGGAGGGGAGCCGCGCCTCCATGCCGAGACGGCTCATGTCGATTTGACCATCGATGCGAAAGACTTTGGGAGCCTGGCCCCCGTCGTTGCGGAGAAGCTGCAGAGTTTGACGGAGAAAGACAATATTTCCTTGACCTATGCTTATGCGAACGTTCCCGTCACGGCACCTACGGGACTGCCGTCGACAGGGACAACTACCACGACGGGGACGACGTATGGCACAGGTAGCATGAATTAATGGTATACTTTTACTGGACATTCAAGATGCCCGGTAGATTTTGTTTGACGGAACTTGTTTGACGGAATGGAGGTTAGAACGTGAGCGTCTATTCATACGAAGTCGCCAAGACATCGGGTGAGACGGAATCTCTGCAAAAGTACGATGGACAGGTCCTTCTCATTGTCAACACTGCTAGTAAGTGAGGATTCACACCTCAGCTTGCAGGTCTGCAAGCCTTACACGATAAGTATCAAGAGCGCGGGTTTTCAGTACTCGCGTTCCCGTGCAATCAGTTTGCTGGACAGGAGCCGCTCGGGAATGAAGAAGTAGCGTCTTTCTGCCAAGTGAACTATGGTGCAACATATCCGGTCTACGCGAAGATTGACGTCAAAGGACCCACGGCGCATCCACTGTTTCAATATCTGACCAATCAGAAGCGCGGCGTACTCGGCGGTTCTGTCAAATGGAATTTCACTAAATTTCTCGTCAACCGCAAAGGCGAAGTCGTTAAGCGCTATGCCCCAACGACAAAACCTGATGCACTCCAACGCGATATCGAGAGCCTACTGTAACTGTTGATAGCGAGGTTGCCGTATGGGTTTGATGGAAGCTTCGATGGAGGGTCTGCTGTGAATAATGAGCAGTAGACCCTCCAGACTTCTTGTTCGCAGAACGGATTGTTCCGAGGTTATTCTCGAAGGCCTTCCCGAACAAAGCGGTCGCCACCGGCCATCAGGGGACAGGGTGCCACCTGTCCAGGCAAATTTGTGGCTATATGAGCGGCGATGAGAGACTGAGACTGGAGGGGAGCATTTGATTCACTTTCTGCTCTATCCGACGGCAGGTGTTCACAGAATCGGCCTGTTTGTCGGCGGCATCGTGTGGCTACTCTTTGGAATGTACTATTTTCGGAACAGAATGCGGGAGCGGCGTCTCGGCCTCGCCAGCTATTTGCTCGGTGGGGCGATGATCGTTGTGTACGAAATCCACATGGATTGGTACTGGCTGGTCATTGGACTGTTTCTTATTCTCGCGGGTATCGTCGCTATGCCGCGTTCGAACAGCTCGGGCACAAGGGCTGCTTTGCACCGCTCCGGGCAAAGAAAAGTCGGCAACGCGTCTGCTCCCGGAAAGTCTCAGGGGAAACAAAGAGCTAGGTCGGGCCGAACGACTGCGTCGAAAGTGGGCGCCAAGCCTTCTGCAAGCAGCGGCAAAGTCGCAACCAGCTCGAAGAAGCGTGTCTCCACTTCGTCGTCGCAAAGCTCGCGGTCCACAAAAAAATCGTAGCGAGTTCGCCGCGTCCGTGCGAATCGCATCACGTTCAAGGAAGAGGCTGAGCAATGTCCATCACCACAGCGGACCAAGAACAGCAGACACCTGTTTCAACATCCCCGATTGCCGTTCAAATTCGCCATTTGACGAAAGTCATGGGTCGCAAGACGATTGTCGACCAACTCTCTTTAGACATTCCGCGCGGGGAAGTATTCGGATTTTTAGGTCCCAATGGAGCTGGCAAGACCACCACGATTCGCATGATGGTCGGTCTAACCTCACCGACGAAGGGGGAGGTGCTCATCGCAGGAATCGATGTATCGACTCACTTCGCGGAGGCTATGTTGCACGTAGGCGCCATCGTCGAAAATCCGGAGATGTACAAGTATTTGACGGGATATCAAAATCTTCGGCACTTTGCGCGCATGTCACCCGGCGTGACGAACGAGCGGATCGACCAAGTGGTCCGCTTAGTCGGGCTCGAACAGCGAATCCAGGAAAAGGTGCGCACCTATTCTTTGGGAATGCGGCAGCGCCTTGGCCTAGCACAAGCGCTGTTGCGCAAGCCGGATGTTTTAATCTTGGACGAACCCACGAATGGGCTCGATCCCGCCGGCATTCGCGAACTCCGTGACCATCTTCGTACTCTCGCCCGCGAAGAAGGTTTGGCGGTGGTGGTGTCGAGCCACTTGTTGTCGGAGATGGAGCTCATGTGTGACCGCGTAGCCATCATTCAGGCGGGGAAGTTGGTGGATGTGCGTGCGCTTGGCGACCGAGCGGGGGTGGACGAGCAGTCCGAGACAAGTCCGTGGACGGTGTTCGAAGTGAACGACGTTCCGGCGGCTGTGCGTGTGCTGGTCGCGCATTTTCCGGATTGCAAAGCGAAGCCAGGCGGTGCTGCCGACGGATTCGTCGAAGCCACTTTAGCCCGCTCCGACATTCCCCAGGCGGTCGCTCATTTAACCGCTGAACACGTGGCGATTTTCGGGATTCGGAGTGTTACTCGGTCACTGGAAGAGACATTCCTCGAATTGACGGGAGGTGGTCCGATTGTATCCTCTCCTCGCCAATGAGAATCTAAAAATCTACTCGCGCGTGCGTACGTGGGTGCTCGCTGCTCTAGTCTTAGTCGCTATTGGACTGACGGGTTGGGTCTTGGCGGCGCATCCTAGTCCTGTTTCGGCCAATTGGAAAGCGTCTCTTCAGACCACCGATGCTTCTTTGAAGAAAGAGATAGCAGAGGATGGGGCGCACATGCCGCGCGATGTGCTGGAACAGCTCAAGTCGCAAATCGCCGTCAACCAGTACTATATTGCCCACAATTTGGAGCCTGGCCGGGAGACTGGGTGGGCGTTTGCCCGCACCGCAGAAAACATTGTCTCGGTGTCGACCGTATTCATTCTCGTCATCGCTGGTGATATTGTCGCGAGTGAATTTGCTGGCGGAACGATTAAGATGCTGCTGACGCAACCTGTTTCTCGAACTCGGATTTTGTTTGCGAAATATGGGGCAGCTCTCTTGTTCGGACTGTTTCTGCTGGCGTTTACGCTGGCCATTTCCCTTCTCATCGGAGGGGTACTCTTTGGCTTTCACGGGGCGAATGCGCCCGTCATTTATGTGAACGATCACGCTACGCTCGAACGCATACCTTCGTTTCTGTACCTGCTTGTGCAGTATGGTTTTGACTTGGTCACGATGGTCATGACGGTGACCATTGCGTTCATGATTTCGACGATTTTTCGCAGCAGTGCGATTGCCATCACCATTTCGGTTTTGGTGGTGTTTGTGGGGAACACACTGGTGGCGGCTCTCAGTCGCTATCATTTTGTGAAGTACATTCTCTTCACCAACATGAACTTGAGCCAATACATGCAGAATGGACCGATTGTCAAAGGAATGACCCTGGAGTTTTCGGTTTTCATGCTGGTTGCGTACTTTGTGGTATTGAACTTTCTGTCGTGGCTGTTTTTTGTCAAGCGGGATGTGGCGGTCTAATGGTGCGTTGCATCGGACCGCAGAGAGGTGTACGGTGAAGCGGGAGGGATAAACGATGAATGCGCTGGAACAACTACATAC
The DNA here is from genome assembly GCF_024706985.1 of Alicyclobacillus sp. SP_1. GTDB lineage: Bacteria > Bacillota > Bacilli > Alicyclobacillales > Alicyclobacillaceae > Alicyclobacillus_I. The sequence goes on from NZ_JAMCCX010000061.1 coordinate 67,506, forward strand.
GCTGGGCCAAAGTATCTGGTATGACAACGTCGAACGTGGTCTGCTGGAGTCTGGGGAAATGGCGCGCCTTATTGCCAATGGAGTGCGCGGTGTCACGTCCAACCCGACGATTTTTGAAAAAGCGATTTTAGGGTCATCGAGCTATGACCAAGCCATTGCAGAAGCGGTATCACAACGCATGACGGTGGACGAGCTTTATGATCACTTGGTGTTTCACGACATTCGGGCTGTCGCAGATCTACTTGCTCCAGTCTATCAATCGTCTCGTGGGATAGATGGCTATGTGAGCATCGAGGTGTCCCCTGCGTTGGCGGAAGACGCAGATGGAACAGTTCGTGAAGCCCATCGTTTGCGACAAGCGGTCGGTCGGGACAATGTCATGATTAAAGTGCCAGCAACCCATGCGGGTATTGAAGCAGTGGAGCGGCTTATTGCCGAGGGCGTACCTGTCAACGTCACACTGATCTTTGGCCTAACGCAGTATGGCCGCGTGCTCGAAGCCTACATTGCCGGGCTTGAGTCACGCCAAAAGCAAGGACTGTCGCTCGACGTAGCGTCTGTCGCGAGTTTCTTTGTCAGCCGCGTGGACACGCTGGTGGACAAAGAAGTGAGCAACAAAAAATTACCTACTGAGTTGGCTGGTAAGGCTGCGGTGGCCAACGCCAAACTCGCCTACGCTCATTTTAAAACAGTGTCAGAATCTGACCGCTGGCAATCTCTCGCTACCTCGGGAGCACGGGTCCAGCGACCGCTCTGGGCATCTACGAGTACGAAAAATCCGGCTTACCCAGTGCTCTTGTACGTACAGACGTTGGTCGGACCGCACACGGTCAATACAGTCCCTCCTGCGACGCTCACGCACATCGAACAGGCCTCTGAGTTCGAACGTAGCGTCGATGTCGATGTGCCTTCGTGTCGGGCCGCTATCGCGGAATTGGAGTCTGCGGGAATTTCTATGGAACAAGTTTCTGAACAGTTGCTGGACGAAGGTTTACAAGGATTTCGGAAGTCATTTGACCAATTAATGGGTGCTTTGACGGAACGCCTGGCAGGGAGACCGGCATCGAATTAAGACGTACGGCAGGTGCACAGTCAATGTCTGGAATCTATGAGATCAGTCTGAATTATCAGACTGATCTCTGCTGCAATTCAAACAGAAGAAATTGTCGAATTTGAAAACAGCCGCGCATTTCTTGTAAAAAAATCATGATGGAAGCCATATTTTACTAAACATTAAAGCTCATACATGTTATGATGAAACTATCGGTTGACGCGATTCTCAAGTTTTTCTCACATCCAAGACCCCTCTTCGCCTCACCTACATCCAAAGAAAGAGAAGGACTCATCATGCGCATCACTTCCCTTCGCATTCGCATTGCGTTGGCTGTTCTTGGCGGGCTTGCCTTGCTCGGACTCAGTTACGGGCTACCCGAGTCGGTTGTGTCGGTCGATGCCATTTTGCTCTTGACGGCGTTATTACTGTGCATGTTTCCGCTTCGGTTCCGGCAAGGATATATTTATCCAGGTCCGCTTGTCTGCTACATCCTACTTATGGCCAACTCTTCCCTGTGGTTGCTTGCGCTCCTCCTCATTCCGGGCATTTACGTAGGCTCACAGATTGAGAGTATCGAGTCAGCCATGCCGCTTACTCTTCGGCGTCTATTCACCAAGTACATCCGCTTTCTCGTCGGGTTTGCGGCGGCGTTCTTCGTCTTCCATCGGCTCCTTGCGCATGCGCCAAATCCTCTGCGCTACGCTGCTGCACTCGTGGTCGTTGAGGCTGTTCAGTGGCTGCTTCAGACTCGCTATGTGTCTCGGCGTCAGCAATTTTCGGGAAAACTGCATTGGTCGAAACTCCCTTCCTTGCTCGGTTCCAATCAAGTTTGGCCGAATCTGCTCAACTTCTTCATACTCTGGCGCGTAGACAACATATATAAAGATTCGCAGACGCTGTCCGATCTCGTTTGGTTGGCCATCCCTTTTCTTCTTCTTTCTGCGATTGTCTACCGTCTTGAAAGTCTCTACGAATCGCGTGTTCGCGCAGAAGAGATTTATCAAATGATTGCCGCGAATACGCAGGACTTAATCGTCTTGCTGACCCGGGAACGACGTATTCGCTACCTCTCGCCTTCGGTCGAGCGCGTGTTTGGAGCGGAGAATGCGAAGAGCATGGGCCGCTACTGGTTGGAATTTGTGGACGAAGAGCGCCGGCGGCGGTTCCAACACGCCCTCGATGTCTGTGGAGCTACATTGGAGCCGCAGAGGATTGACGTTTATCGAATTGGCCCAGAGCACAACTTGGACTTCGAATGTGAGGTTAGTCCCGTATTGGATGGGTCGCGTCAGTTTACGGGCTTTGTTTTGGTGGCGAGAGATGTGACAGACCGAAATCGGAGCTTTGAACAGTTTCGAAAGTCGGAGAAATTGGCGGTCATTGGTCACATGGCGGCCGGGGTTGCCCACGAGATTCGCAATCCCGTCACTACGATTAAAGGCTTTCTGCAGCTGTCTAAGGAGCGCTTTGCCGATACCCCGCAGTACTGGGAGATTATGCAGGCGGAAATCCTTCACATTGAGCATATCATTGGCACGTATCTCAGCGTGACACAGTCACCGCGAGCCGAAGATGTTTCCGACGTAGATGTGAATGACTTGATAAGCCAAATCATCGATGAATTGGACGAGTCATGCCAACGCCAAGAAGTGTTGGTGACCGTCGTGTTGCCGAGTTCGTCTCCAATTTTATTCGGCCATCGCCTGCATCTCAAGCGAGCTCTTGAAAGTATTCTCCAAAACGCACTGGATGCCATGCCATTTGGCGGTCAGTTGAACATTCGTCTGGAGTGGCTTGTCCCCGAGAGAGTCATACAGTTGACTATTGAGGACACGGGCAAAGGAATGGACGAGGAGCGACTTCGGTATCTCGGTGAACCCCATTATGTCAACGCGGAGCGAGGGATTGGGTTTGGTCTATTGCTCTCAACAAAGCTGATTGAGGAACATAACGGCAGCTTGGATATTGAGAGCCAGCTGGGACAAGGAACAAAAGTTACCATTCGATTGCCAACGAGCGGGCTTTCCGAGTACCTGAATCAGTCCAAAAGTGAGGGGTCCGTGAATCAAGGCGAACCACTACACGCTGCGAATGTCAGCGAGGCTGTCTACGTCCACGAGCAACATGGATGAAATGACGAGACTCGCTGCTCCCGAGACCACGGTACTTGGGTCTGCAATGACAATCTGGACGTTTCGATTGACAGAGACGGCGCGATAGCTTACGACATTCTCGACTTCGTTCATGATGTGCCGGGCGGCCGACGCCAAGTTTCCGCCGACAATGACGTACCCTGGATTGAGTCCGTTGATCACATTGGACAATCCGTAACCGATGTGCTGGCCGACGGTCTGAAACGCGCGAATGTAGTGAGGGTCTCCTGCATCCGCACGAAGGACGCACTCTTCTAAAAAGTTGGCGCTTGGGAAGGGAGGAATGTGACATGTTCCGCCTTCTTCTAAATAACGCAGTAACGCTCGTTCGGAAGCGTATTGTTCCCAACATCCGTAAGAGCCGCACGAACAGCGCAAGCCCATGGCGGCAATCGTGGTGTGGCCAAATTCTCCAGAGATGCCATCCTGACCTCGATACAATTCTCCGTTAGCGATAATTCCCACTCCAATGCCGATGCCAGCATTGATAAAAGCTAACTGCTTTAGACCGCGCTGTTGTCGCTCCGCCAATGCGCCGCAATTCGCGTCGTTGTCGACAAAAATGGGTATTTGCAAGCGGGCCACTAAATCTCGATGGACACTCCAATCATGCACTTCCAAATTCGGCAAATAATGAATTTGTCCAGTGCTGGAGTTGACCATTCCCGGAAAGGCAATGCCCACTCCGATAATCCCATGTGCGCTAGGCGGCGCTAAGGCCATCGTCCGGCGGATGACGGATTCTAGCTGTTGCACAAGCATCTCTTTTGCAGATGCGTCTGGGCGGACGTAGAGAGCGTCTCGATGGAGATGAAGAATCGTGCCGCTTAAATCGTACAGCGCAGCAGTAATATGAGTAATTTGAACGTCGATGCCAATGCTATAGCCAGAGGTCTTGTTCAAGTCCAGCATCATCGGTTTGCGCCCGCCTCGCGACTCGCCATAACCCAGCTCCATGACAAAGTGTTCGGCAATGAGTTCATCGACCAAGGAGGATGCGGTTGCCTTGTTCATCCCGAGAGACGACGCTATCTCCGCACGCGAAATAGGAGAACCCTCATATATGGTGCGAAAGACGGCGGTCTTATTCAATCGTCTCATCATCGATCCGTCGATAGAAGTGGCCACTATGTTCACCTCACAAGGCATCGAAAATTTTTCGTCACAAGATTGAAATGTAATTGAAAAGTTGCCGTAGATAGTTTATCATACAAACCAAGTTCAGTGAAATGCGGGGTATCGTTGAATGTGAAAGCCCTTGCAAACGATGGATAGAGGATATTTCGTTGTCTTTCCAAACCATCGAGTCATTTTACTTGCAAGTGGGAACGCTTTCAAAAAACCTCTGGAGCATTTCGTGAATAGTCTTTGTGGATTTACCGCACAATGCACTTGATTAGGGGAAACCTGTAGGAGGGGTCAGTGTGAAACGTATCAAAAAAGTCGGCGTTACTGCGTTTGGTGTGCTTACGTTGGCAGCGTTGGTCACCGGTTGCGGAACTTCGAATACAACCACCAACAGCAGCAGCACCAGCAATACCAGCAGCACTGGAAACACCACGTCGACCGCAGCGAGCGGAACGAGCGGCAAACTGGAAATTTTCTCTTGGTGGACGGGTGTGTCGTCTTCAAAAGCCTTGAAGGCACTGGTTGACGTGTACAAAAAACAGTATCCGAACGTTACGGTCATCAACGAGGCGGTCGCCGGTGGAGCGGGCTCGAACGCGCATGCTGTATTGGCAACGCGCATGACCAACAACAAGCCACCGGGCACTTTCCAAGTACATGCGGGACACGGCTCGCTACTGTCCTGGATACAGGCAGGAGATATGTCGCCACTCAACAGTCTTTACAAGTCGCAGGGTTGGTACAACGATTATCCGAAGTCTCTGTTGAACCTCTTGACCGTCAACGGTAAAATTTATGCCGTTCCTGTCGATATGCAGCGCGCCAATGTGCTTTGGTACAACCCAGCCATTTTCAAGAAGTACAATTTAACAGCTCCCACCACATTCAGTCAGTTCTTCAGCGATGCAAAAGTGCTGAAGGCACACGGCATTACGCCGCTGGCCGTGGCCAACCATGGGAATTGGGAAACAACGCTCATGTTTAGTGACGTCCTGCTGGGAACCGTTGGACCGACCGAATATGACAAGTTGCTGAATGGACAAGAGTCTTGGACCAGCCCGGGCGTTGTCAAAGCCGCAAATACATTTACCAAGATGATGAAGTACGCCAACAGCGACTATTCAGCTTTGCATTGGGCTGAAGCGGACCAGATGGTGGCACAAGGCAAGGCAGCCATGAACATCATGGGAGACTGGGCTCAAGGTTATTTCACCACGGACTTGCACTTGACACCAGGTAAAGATTTTGGTTGGGCGCCGACTCCTGGCACCGCTGGAAGCTTTGGCGTCGTGTCGGACGTGTTCGGATTGCCGTCGAAGCTCAGCGCATCACAAAAAGCTGTTGCGACAAACTTCCTGAAGGTGCTTGGTTCCAACGCTGGCCAGAAAGTATTTAATCCTCTGAAGGGCACATTCTCGCCACGGTTGGATGCGAATCCTAAGGACTACGATGCTTACTCGCAGGCAGCTATGAAATCGTTCCAGAAAGACAAGCTGGTGTTGGTACTCGGTCAGGGTGCTGTCAATCCAGGATTTACTACTTCCTTTGAAAACGCGATGGAAGTGTTCTTAACGAGTCACAATACAACTCAGTTCCTACAATCTGTGCAGAGCGCGGCTCAGGCCAATCCGCTCAGCAGTTGATTTAGCTCTGGGTGAGAATTTTGTCTCCCCGTCTGTGCTGTTTGCAGACGGGGTGCGTTTATTCTTTACAAGCTACGCCTCTTGTCACCTTGGGCGTGCTGCGTGGTCAGTCGCACCTCTGCGCCTTTTTCCAGGCGTATCGTGTTACGTCATATCGTGTTACGTCATATCGTGTTACGTCAGACAGAGACAGAGCGATGAAGAGACAAGGCATTTCATTGCCAAATATGCATATGTAGTCGAATAGAGTGGATAGATTTTAGAATAGGCTGGTGAATTCGGGTGAGCCAAACGCTGGATATGCCAGGACGTGACCCAGTTCTGCGCAGAAAACGAAAAAAGTTTTCCTGGGACAAGACTTCTGCAATATTGACTTTGGTGCCGTCCCTCATCCTCCTGGGTGTCTTTGTCTACGGATTTATTGGCTGGACAGGGTGGGTCTCCACGACTGCTTGGAACAGTATCATTCCAGACTTTGCTTCAGTTGGACTGCGTAATTTTAAAATTATTTTCAGCACTTTTCGATTTCAGTCAGACCTTCGCAACATGGTCGTGTTTACTGCTCTCTTCATTGCTCTTTGCCTTGTTATCGGAATTGCTCTCGCGCTGTTAATCGACCAGAAAATCCGAGCGGAGTCGCTCTTTCGCAGTCTCTATTTGTTTCCCATGGCTATTTCGTCTGTGGCGACCGGTGTTGTCTGGTCTTGGTTGCTCAATCCCACGACGGGTGTCAATTTAATTCTGAAATCACTCGGACTGAATCATCTTCCTGAATGGTTCCTGAGCACGCGCATTTTGCCTGGTACCCCTCTCGGCCAAATTGAGATTGCACTGCCCCTCGCATTGCTGGCCGTCTTGATTGCTGCCGTGTGGCAGATGTCTGGCTTCGCCATGGCGGTCTATCTAGCCGGATTGCGCGGCATACCTGAGGAGTTGAAAGAAGCAGCAAGAATTGATGGAGCTGGTCCGTGGCGGACCTTTTGGTCTGTCGTGTTACCGCAGTTGAAAGGAACCACGACGACCATCATCATCATTTTGACCGCCGCCTCTCTCAAAGTGTTTGGTCTCATCTACGCAATGACGGGTCCCGGTCAAGACTTTGTCACGGATATGCCGAGTATGAACATGTTCGATACCACCTATCAAGGGAATCAGTTTGCAGAGGGCGCCGCGATTGCCATAGTTATGCTCATTCTGATTGCTATTTTTATCATTCCATATCTCATTTCCACATTGAAACAGGGGGAGGAAGCGTAATGGCAATGCGCCGTTTTAATAAATACCTCCTGTATGTCGTTCTCACTGTTATTGCCTTGTTTTACCTTATGCCAGTCTATGTGGTGTTGGTCACCAGCTTCAAAAATGATGCAGAAGTCAGTCTGTCCCAGATGTGGTGGCTGCCACATTTGTGGAGCATCTCGGCAATCGGTGCTGCTTGGCATCAGTTAGCTCCCAATTTCGGCAACAGCTTCTATCTCGCCATTTCTGCGACCATTTTGGCTTCTGCGTTTGGTTCGGTCAATGGCTATGCCCTTTCAAAGTGGAAGTTCAAGGGCGCCAACGTGGTATTCTTTCTGATTTTGTTTGGGATGTTCATTCCCTATCAGAGCGTGTTGATTCCACTGCTTCGGGTTTTGAACACGATTGGTTTGTACAACACCATCCCAGGTCTGATTTTAATCCACACCGTCTATGGGATTCCGATATGTACGCTCATATTCCGCAACTTTTATGCCTCCATTCCGCACGACATCATTGAATCGGCGCAAATCGACGGAACAGGTTACTGGGGTATTTTCCGATTCATCATTTTGCCGCTGTCGATTTCTGGATTTGTTGTGGCTGGAATTTGGGAATTCACGCAAGTATGGAACAATTTTTTGTTCGCGGTCGCGGTGACCAATCCACCGAATCAACCGGTGACGGTGGCTTTGGTCAACATTGCTGGCAGTCAGACGGTTCCGTTCAATGAGTTGATGGCGAGCGCTCTCATAGCTTCGATTCCCACGCTCGTCGTATACATCCTATTGGGAAAATACTTTGTTCGCGGCTTGCTTGCAGGTTCTGTCAAAGGTTAAAGTAAAAACAAGGTAGTCCTTGTTGACATCGTGATCGGCCCAGGACAGCTCTGGGCTTTTTCCTTTGAAAGGGTGGCGAAAATGTATCCAGTCGTGTTTCAGCCCGTGGTTAAAGAGCGGATTTGGGGCGGACATCAACTGAAAACCATGTTTGGTGTGGAGACTGACCGACCGATAGGAGAGTATTGGACGTTGGCGGATCATCCTGCAGGAAGTTCCACGGTGCGCAACGGTCGCCTGCTCGGGCGAACTTTGACAGAAATTGTGCAAGACCATCCGGAAGACTACTTGGGTCGAACTAGAGCTAAACACTTTCCTTTGATGGTGAAATTCCTCGAAGCCGAGTCCAATCTTTCCGTACAGGTTCACCCAGGCGATGATTATGCCTCAATGCACGGAGGAGATAACGGAAAGACGGAAGCCTGGTATGTTCTTCGAGCGTTGCCAGGGGCTAAGGTCAATGTTGGGCATCGGTTTGCGAATCCGGATGTGTTTCGCCAAGCCATTCGAGAGGGACGCCTAGAAGATGGGCTGGAGTTTTTGAATATCCATTCGGGAGATGTCATTTATGTGCCATCTGGCACATTGCACGCTTTGCTGGAAGGAACTCAAGTGATTGAAGTTCAACAGAGTTCTGATGTCACTTATCGAGTGTATGACTGGAATCGCGTGGACGAACATGGGAATTCTAGAGATTTGCATGTGGACGATGCGTTGGCGGTACTCCGTTTCCCTGAAAACGATGGGAATGATGTGAATTCGGACCATGCCGCCGCTTGGCAACGGGATGGAGCGCGCGTTATCTATAGCGGGCCGGGCGTGGTCCATGAGCGAAAAGTTGATGGAGAGCATTTTTGTTTGGATACGCTGTCTCTGCGCGAGGCTGGGTGGAAACGGCTGCGGGAGGGCGGGACATCTCCGGAAATTCTGATACTCGCAGAGGGGGCCTGTCGCTTGACGGCTAACAGTCTGGACGCAGAGGACTTCTCGGCAGAGGAGCGCGTACTCGATTTAGTGCCTGGAGACACGGTGTTGGTCCCGGCGACGATGTCCAGCTACCATTTGCAGACACCGTCGCACGCTCAATTCGTGTTGGCTACCTACCCGACGACCCAGCACGGATGAACCGCATGTCCGGGGTGGTGCTGGCATGGCGTCATGGATTCTCAGGGATTTTCCTTAATCACCCACCGGAGGTAACCTCCGAGCAGTTGGTGGCCGCAGCAAGGCAAAGGTACTCACCAGTGCTGAGCCCCAGACGAATGCAGAGGCTAACGCGGCGGAGAAGGTAAAGTAGTCCGATAGCGGATTCCCATGGACTAAAACATTCGATAAAAACGGTGTAGCAACGGGTACATGCAAGCCGTGCCCACTCATCGGTTGCTGATGAAACATAGACAGTGCAAATTGTTTTATTTCTCCCAAGCCGTAGGCAAGCCAACTGAGGACGACATACCACACATAAAGTGGACCAACAAACACTGGACCAATCGTGTCTAAACTTACGACGGCGGCGTCGAGCAAGAGGAGAACCGCGGGCCAATACCAACGTATGACGATGCGTTTCGAGAGCGTACGATAGAGTTTCGACAGGAGCCAAACGGCTAAGACAATAAGAGGGAAACAAATGAATAAATGCCACTTAATTCTTCGGGTTTTTCGTTGAAATTGCTGTTGCCGTCTGTGGCGATTTTGATTTGAACGATTCGACGAGGGATTGTGGTCGCTACTTGCCGCGATTTCTTCTTGGCGCTGCTCTAGCGCTCCGTCCGAAGAGCGAAAGCGAGGTTCGGTTCTCCTTTTTGCTGAGAAACTGGATGTGTCAGTTCCGGCCAGAGTGAGCGGCGATTTTCGAATGACCGTACACTCGGCTAAGCCGTGTTCAAACTCTGCGCGAGTCCAGGTGCGATGGTACAATTCAGAATCGGATGTATCAAATCCGTCCATGTCGAGGATGTACAGACCATACGCTTGCTCCCATTCACGAAGGGTTCTACGGTCATCGCTTGACTTCCTCACGTCCTGCACCTCTTTGTTCATTTCGTGAAATGGCTCGATTCTCTCAAAAATCCTACCACATATGCGCGATTTCGACCATTACCAAGACAGCATCTCGCGGGATTTCGGGAAAAAAAGAGCGGCCACACGTGGCCGCAATTGGGGGTTAGGGCTGTTCCATGCCTTGACTCTACACTACAAACCTTGAAGACAGATTGAAAAACATTTTTCGACAAGTGGTTTCAAGTATTTACATCAGAATGTGGACTAGCTATGATATAGGCAACAACCGCATACCACCAACGATGCTCAGGGCAAACCAGTAGAAATGCTGGGACGCAAAGCCACGGGTCTAAGGACGAAAGTCGATGACAGCCGGGTTGCCATGGTTGCTTTGGAGAAGCAATCTTCCTGAGGGGGATTGTTTCTTTTATTCTCAGCACACCCCTTCTCTGGTTGCCAGAGCTCGGCACCGCAGTAAGACCACCCTACCGGGCGGCGGCGCACCCCCCTGCGTAACAGCGCGCAGTCGTCCGGGCCCTCGCGGTGTAAGTGGCTTTGCATCTGGAGGAAGAGGAATATGGGGAAATGGCATCGTTCGGTGTTTTGCCTTGTGTCCGCTTTTGTGGCGATGGGATATCTGAGTCCCACTGTATTTGCAGATACGTCGCCTGGAAATAGTCCGTCCTTAACTTCCGCTACGCTTCCGAATCAAGCGACAAACGATAGTGCGTGGTGGAGCCGCGAAACGAATTCCTTCTATTTAGAAGCTAGTAGTTCGCCCTTTGGAACGACTGCATCGACGCCTCTTTTAAACATCCAGCCAGGGAGCGCAGTTTCTCTGATGGCTTATCAATTTGCATCTGCCGTTGGGGATGTCCATTGGCTCGTCAATAGCCCGGACGCATCCGTCGAGCCGGGGGCCGCGGATGAAATTTGGTCCTACAACCATCATCGCGTGCAAATGGGCACGTTTGTCGCAACGAAACCCGGTGTTTATACCGTGCAAGCGGAAAGTGATGGTCATTACAGTGTACCCCTTGTATTAATTGTTGGTTTGAGTAGTCTTCGAGATAATGCAAAGTCTCCTCCTGTGTCTGACGGAGCATCAGGTATTCGGCCATTCCCAGTTGCGAATGTTCCTGTGTCCACTGGGTCGTCCTCAACGAGTGGTATTCAATTTCAACAATTTAATCCGCTACCCACCTCAGACTGGATACCCGTTCAGGGTACGGCCGCGAATGGTGAAACAAGTGTCGTCGTACAACTTAGTTCGGAGCAGTCTGGTTTGCTCTGGAATTATCGTCTACCAGTCACCAGCGGCAGTTTTTCGGCGCTGATTCGGTCGCCATTTACTGGACCTGTCGATGTTTCGTATATACCGGATTTCTTCACTCAATTGAATCGGGATGGTAGCTATCGCTGGGATGACTCTTACACGGTCACCGTCAACGGGGAACCAACAGATTTGGTGAGGAGGGCTCTGTTGGACTCCGCGTTCATGGACGGCAATGAATCTCCCACTGCTCTTGAAATGGCTAAAATACTGTATGAGAATTCTCCTTCATTGCCAACGGCAGCGGCGGCCATCGCCAATTATGCGAGTGAAAAAGTGGATTATAACTGGAGTATGTATAAGTCCGGTAAGTATGTCTTTGCGGATGTCTCCACGGCATTTGCGAGTGGTACCGGTGTTTGTGAGGAAATTGCAGAGTTGGCCGCCACGATGATGAAGTCCGTTGGTATTCCTGCTGAGACGGTGCTCGGCCGCGCACCACTCTCGAATCCCACGGTCGACCATGAGTGGCTTCAAGCGTACGTAAACGGGGTATGGACACCCATGGACCCAACATGGGATAGCCCAAACCAAGGAGTCAATGCTCTGTTGACGAATGAGTATCTCGGGAACACAGTGGGATTGCAGACTTCTCATGCCGCAGACACTACGTTGGTTGGGACGGACCAATAAGCCGTCTATCGAGGGGGAGGAGCAGTATGCGGTATGCGGTATATGGACCGACAGCATCAACAATAGAGATTTTTTCTTGGTTTAGTTGATGTTCTGTGCAGGTAGGTCGAAGACTATCGGTTGCACACAGGTCGGACGGAATCTATTTTTTTCCGTTCGACCAGTGGCTGAATTTATCCCACCATTCCGGATTCTCGGCAATAAATGACATCAGGTTCTCAATTCGTTCGAGAGCGTCTGCGGAAAAGTAGTGCTCAATGCCTTCCACGGTCTTGTTGATTTCGTGAGAGTTGGTCATCCCCATCGACCGTAAAAATTCCTCTAAGGTCCTATGCCGTTCCGAAAGTTGGAGTCCTAGAGAGTACCCTTCTTCTGTCAAATTCAGACCTCGGTAGCGTTCGTAGACCAGCAAGCCGTCTTCGTCCAGTTTTTGTATCATTTTTGACACAGATGCATTGTTGATTCCAAGCCGGTCAGCAATGTCTGTCACGCGCGCATATCCTTTGTCTTGAATTAAAATCCATATGGTTTCAATGTAGTCTTCTTGGCTGGGCGTGGTGCTCAACAAACTTCCCCCTCCGCAAGCAAGTCAATCCCATCCGTCGCCTACGTCCGTGCAGTAGTTCTGCGCATTGACAGAACGAGGGGGCTGGCGAATGTGGTTTCTCCTATTATAGCGAAAGCTCGACTCAAGCGTGTGGGGATTGCCGTCATTGAGAGAAGATTTGGTTGCCAATTTGAGTGATTTCTGGCTTGCTCCATATCCAGGAGGAAGTCGAGGTAGCGGGATTGAAGTAATACAAAGCATTACCCACAGGGTCCCATCCGTGAATGGCATCGAGCACCGCTTCCATGGCTTCGGTGTTGGGTTGCTCATTAATGGTTCCGTTTGAAACCGATTGAAATGCTCCTGGCTGATAGATGATGCCGGGTATGGAGTTTGGAAATTTGTTTGGCTCCTTCAAGCGATTCAATATCACGTCGGCTACTCCAACTTGGCCACTCAGGGGTTCCCCCCGAGCTTCGGCATAAACGACGTGAGCCATCAAGCTGATGTCGGCCGGAGAGATGCCATTCACAGGTGCATAGGGAATGACACTGGTTGAGGACGGTGCGGCCGTCGCGGCGGCACTTGCATGGATGGCTGTGCCTGTCGTCGAGTCAGGTACAATCTGACCGTTTGCCGTCTCTTCTAATCCGTTCGGCAACGGCCCCACGTAGTGCCACGCTTGCGTCGCACGGACTAGTTGCTGTTTGGTCGGTAAATTGACATATCCAGTGGGGGTCATGCCAAATGCATATTGAAAGTCTCGAACTGCCCAGTAGACAGTCCATGTGAATATTCCATTAATGGGACCATGATAGTAACCCAAAAACTTAAGTCGATTCTCCAGTTCATACACGCTGTATCCTACACAGCCGTAGGACAAGTTTCGCGATGAAAAGGCAGATGCAGAGGGAGTAGAGAAGACGGCGTATAGAAAGGCGGTCAAAACCGCCAGGGTGGACATCGTCCGTTTCTTAAAGTGCGAATGCTTTGAGCCCACTTCGGTAATTCCCCTCCCATTCGAATGTGAGATGCACGATTGTCCCACTCGTGGTCTCTCTTACTGTCTGCAGCGCTTGCCAACCTTATTCAACGAGGACGGTGCTGACATCTCGGGGAATTGTGTCTAAGTTATGTCGGTGTTTTTCCGAGGCCCACAGAATAGATCCTTTTCTGGCGAACTTTCTATAACATGGAGTCATGACACAGACTCGTTGTCGAGATTGGTTCATGAGGTAGAGCCCAGGTACACTTCAGGAGGTACATATGAAGAAACGGAAATTGTTCAATGCCAAGCACATGTCGCTTTTTGTCGGAAGTGTCGCGTCTGCCGTGGCCTTCGCCGCCGGACCAGCTTATGCAGCTACCGGATCGAGCAGCAGTCTACAAGCCAGTACACAAAACGGCACCTCGGCGGCGGTCAGTGAGACGAGTGGCGGAACACATTCAGGTACCAATGCCACCGAAGGTACAACGAGTACGCTAACGTCTGGTGTGGCGAATACTTCTGCGAATGCCGCCTCGTCTGCATCGGCCTCTACTTCCACCTCTGCGGCGACGGCGCCGGTGCAGAATCTGGCGACGAACGCGAGCCTTGAGGTGCATGTCACCGGAATTCGAGATGAAAAATTCGAAAGCCAGGAATTCGATTATCAAGGGAATTTGGTTTCTGGAAACGCTTGGCGTGGATTCAGCCATCAAGGTGGTCGTGACATTGACGTGACTCTGCCGCAACCGTCTACGGTCACTTCTCTCTCTATCGATTTGCGCCAGAATCTACAACTCGGTATCAGTTATCCAGCAACCGTCCAATTTCAAGTGCGGCAAAACGGAGAATGGCACCTGCTTGGCGCTGTCGAGAACAATTTTTCACGGATGGACCTAGGGGATACCACGCAGAGATTTACTCTCCATATCGCTCCAACCGTCGGGCAACACTTTCGTATTTATTTCCCCGTTGGCGTGTGGGTCTTTGCTCGGGATGTTGAGGTCAATGGAAAACCCGTGGTTGAATCGTCCGCCAATACGGGTCAACAGTATCCAACAGTCGCACCACATGTGGCAAAGTTTACACACGCCTTGACTCCACTCAACACACGCTCTTTAGGAATAGCCAACATGCTTTTGGTCAATGCGTCACCCGATACGCGCGAGTACACGGAGCACGACTTTAAACCGCTCGTCGCATACGAAAACTCGAGCGGACAAATGGTCGGCCGATTCTTCGATACCATCCTGTTCTTGGCCGATTCATCCACTCCGGATACGAAGGCTGGATGGGAACAGTATTGCCAAACGCTATTTTCCCCAACAGGAGAATTGGCAAATCTGAATGCAGCCGTAGCGGCAGACAATAAAGCACTAGGAACGCCCGGCGTCAAGGAGAAGGTGGTTTTGACCATCCCCATGCCTCAGTATGGAGATGGCACATTCGGAACCGTGTCTGGCCAGAATCTCTCGTTTGTGCCCAGTCCACAGCATCCCTTTGCAGTTCAGTCGCGCGAAGCCGCGATTCAATGGCTGTTCAACAAGCTGTGGAGTGGGTACGAGTCTGGAAACTACTCTAACTTGCAACTCTCAGGATTTTATTGGGAGAGAGAAGACGCACCGCCCAAAGCTGTTGGAGAACAGCGGCTCATTGCCTATACGAAAAGTCTCGCAACCACAAAGCAGATGCCGCTTTTTTGGATCCCGTTTTATTCTGCAGATGGATGGGAGCGTTGGAATAAGCTTGGTTTTACAGCAGCTTGGCTCCAGCCGAACTATGAGGAGCTGGGTAGTGCCGCTTTCTCGAGCCGATTGACCTCGGCCGAGCAGGTGGCCACCAACTGTGGCATGGGCCTCGAATTGGAATGGACCACCTTGGATGCCAATGGGGAGACTCTCTATGTTCATCAGTTGGAGCAGTTTGCACAAAGTGGCTATGCCGTCGGGGTGTCACACGCGTTTTACGATGGCACCGACTTTCTCGTTCATGCAGCCTATTCGCAAAATCCGTTCACGCGAGCGCTGTATGACTACACTTATGATTTTGTCTCTGGG
Organism: Alicyclobacillus sp. SP_1; assembly: GCF_024706985.1. Lineage (GTDB taxonomy): Bacteria > Bacillota > Bacilli > Alicyclobacillales > Alicyclobacillaceae > Alicyclobacillus_I. Next base: position 83,118 of record NZ_JAMCCX010000061.1, read on the forward strand.
AATTATGCAAAGATTGGCGGTGTGATTGATTGAACAAGCGGAATACAGACGCAAAAACACAGACTCTTCATCGTCGCTTAGGTGCAACGCGGAAAGCCGCTGTGGCAGCCATCTTGTCATTCTTGTTGGTCCCCGCACCGGCCGCGCTGGCCGCGACGTCCTCCGGCCAGAGTCCCGCTTTGACGAGTGGAAAAGCATCGTCTCTCCATGCGAAGAAGTCAAGCCAAAGAGACATTTCGATTCAGGTCAAGCAGTATGTTGCAGTCAAGAAATCGACGTACGGCACGCGTATTCGCATTGCCGGAAAAGTGGTGGAGAGTCCGCGAGCGTTTGCACAAGATGGGACGACGTACATGCCGATTTGGTACGTGATGCAGTCTCTAAAAACCATCGGGATTAAAAGCACATGGAACGGAAAAACGTGGATGCTCGTTCCGAGTTACAAGTTGCCAAAGGCGATTTCTAAGTCTTCCACAGCGAAAGGGAGCATGTCGATTGTCGTCGACAAGCATGTGGTGGAGCGACTCACGGGCATTGTGGGTATGGTTTCTCGTCACGAGGCCACAACCTACATGCCGATTTGGTACGTGATGCAAGCGTTAAAAGCACTCGGAATTGAATCGACTTGGTCGGGCGATACTTGGACCTTGAAACCTACGGCGAAAAATCCAGGTTCGCGCACCGGATCTTCCCAACATACAGGAGGCAAGCAGCCCTCGGGAAGCAGTTCGAGTGGAAGCAGCGCCCAGCCTGCTTTTGTGCCACCCACTCTGCCATCGAACGAGGTTTCCGTACAGACGTTTGTCTCAAGTCTACTTCAAGCAGACGGAGTCGCCGGAGATTCAACGGGAAAGAGTCCCTATATCGATTTGCCGACCACTTCTCCGTTCTATCCAGCCATGAATAAGGCGATTGAACTCGGCATTTGGACCCCGCCATCCAGTACCATGTCAGGAGCCTATACACCCGTGACGGTTTCGATGGCAGACCACATGTACTGGAGCTTCCTTGGGTTGTCTGATCCCGCTTTTCAACCGGGAGGAAATCCTGTTGCCTGGGCTAATATCATTGGATTCAATCCGCCAGGTCTAGAAGCCTCTTCCGATATCACACCGAGTAATCTCCAGATGATGATGGTCAACCTCGCGAACGAGCAAGCTGGATTTGCGCAGTCTGGCAGTACCGACCTCTACCAGGTCGTCTATCCACCGGAGAATGAAGCTATCGCCACATTTGCGGGAGACTCGTTGAACGGAGAGCCATTTTTCACGTCGAATCAAGCGGTGCAGACGGCTATCGACGACACGTATCATTTCTATGATGGCATCCAAGTCACGGTCCCGGCGGGGGCGACCACATGGACGGTATCGATACCAGCTCCCCTGTCTGAGGGAGAGTTTGCCGTTCTCGCTGGCGAAGGTATGAAGTATAGCACGGACGGAGGCGAAACCTATCATGAAGCCAATCGGGTCGATACGCTCCGCGTGCTGCCTGCTGGGAGTGGGACAGGCCTCACACTCAGACTACCCATCAGCAGTGAATTAACCGTCAGTTATAACCAGTTGTTGCCGAGTCTAGCGGGATCGACCACTTTAGGTGACGTTTCACTTCGCATAGACTCTGCCGGTCAATTGGTAGTCCATCGGCGGTCGCTTTAACCTGTTGTCTCCTCTTTTGTCGATCCCGCTGTTGTCTTTACCCAACTTCCAAGTGTGCACCTCCGTCGATGCATCGAGCGGAGGTGCGCGGCGCGTACCCTTTGCAGTTGCTTGCAGTGGTCCCGTTACGTTTGGGAGTGGATGGGTTTGCGCGGTGTTTCTGCGCCTGGGTCTCCGTCGCTGTCTGTCTCTCGCCGGGCAAATGGCCAGAAGTGGCCTGCTCCTATCACGGAAGCTGCGGCAGGCACAAAGAAACCGAGCAGAACCGTGGCGTATATGAGCAATCCGATGACGATGGCAATGCCAATTTCCTCGAGTGACGTGACGCCGGCCACAGTTAGGCTGCCGAACGTACCTGCCATGATAATGGCGGCGGAGAAGACCACGCCACCCATGCGAAGCATGGCTTCGCGCATGGCTTGGCGAGTGGTCAGACCGTGGTGAAGCTCTTCGTCGAATCGCGACATCAGGAACATGGAATAGTCCACTCCAAGAGCCACGAGAAGAAGGAAGACGAAAAACGGCACTGGCCAAGATAAGCCGGGTTGGTGCAAAACGTGGATGGTCAGCACCTGAACTATGCCCATGGTCACTAAGTACGTTCCAATCAGAGAAGCCATGATGTAGATAGGCGCAATAATTGAACGCAACATCAAAATTAAGAGCAAAAAGACGCAACTGGAGATGAGCAGAACGGTCCGGTTAAAATCCGCCGTCGACACCTTGTTGAGCGCGTTTTGCACGGCCGTTGGACCTCCGGGATACACTTCTCCACCGTGCATCGGACTATCGGTCAACGCGGTTTCTGCAACCCGTTGAAGGGCCTCAACGCGGCTCATGGCCTGTAGCGAATACGGGTCATCATTCAAGGTGACAGTCAAAGTTGCTACGTGACCTCCGGGAGAAATGTAAGCATTCATTGCCTTCTTCAAACTGACATTGTGCTCTAATGTGGATGCTGGCAAGTAAAATCCAGGATTACCATCGATGGCGGCATGACTTGAATTGTGGAGCTCTGTAGAAATTTGCGTGACGCCGCTGTCCAATTGAGCTAGGCCTGTATCGGCGCTGCGAAATCCGGACGACAGTGGAGTCAGACCACGGGTAAACTGGCGAATGCCCAGGGCCACCTGCTGTGTACCGGTGGTGAGGTGGTTCGCCCCGGAGTGCAGTTGACGAAGTCCGCCTGCGAGTGCAGAAGCATTCCCTGCGAGAGCCTCCGTTCCGTCTGCAAGTTGGTTCGTACCGTTGGATAGGCTGGCCAATCCGCTGGCTACTTCGGTACTTCCCTGCTTAGCAACGGCAGCGAGCTTCTCGATTTGTTGCCACGTTGGGTTCCCGACATCTCCAGGATGAGTGGCTGACCATTCTGCAATCGCGTTGGCCAGCGCTTGAGTCGCCGTGGCGACCTGCGAACTGCCAGCGGCCGTGGACTTTGCTCCACTGGCAAGGCGCCTTGTGCTTGCCGCCAGATGTTGTCCGCCATTCGCCAGTTGGCTTGCGCCGGCTGCTGCTTTTTCAAGACCGCCGCTGAGGGCAGTGGCTCCCGTGGCGACCTGTTGACTGCCAGCCGAGAGTTGGTGCAAGCCGCTGTCTCCTCGGGCTATGTTACGGTCCGCTGAGCTGAGGCCTGACGACAGCTTGTGCAGGCCCTTTGCGACCTTATCCAACCCGTTGGCGGCTAGCTGGTTTTGATGCGCTAATGTAAACTCGCGGATTGGCTTGCCGGTGGGCTGAGTCGCACTGCTGACGGAGGTCACACCAGGCTGAGCAGACAAGGCGCTGCTGACCGCTTGAATAGAAGCCAGTCCTTTCGGCGTTCGAAAATCTTGGTTGGTCCTGAGGACAAATGTTGTGGGCAACACATGTCCTGGTCCGAATGCCTTTGCCACTACGTGAAATCCTTTGACAGAGGGGGCATTGGGGATGTCGTTCATCGGATTGAAGGTCCGATGATCCGTAAACAAGGACGCAATGGGTGCGAGAACGACGATGAGAACTAAGATGACCCACCATGGCCTGCGCGTGGATAGTCTGCCTGTGGCACCCCAAATACGAGAGGGTGGGTGGGTGGAGCCAGGCATCGGCCGACGCGGCCAAAAGAGACTGCGCCCAAAGACGCTCATCAGGGCCGGTGTGAAGGACAAGATGGCGAGCAATGCAATAAACACGCCGACGGAGACACCGACCGCAGACCGGTACAGTCCAAATTTCGCGAGACCAAGTACGGAAAAAGAGACCAGAACTGTGAGTGCGCTAAAGAGGACGGTTCGAAAAACAGATTGTAGTGTGACAGCGAGTGCATCGGCCGCCGTCTCGTGATCGTTGGTCAATTCTTCGCGGAATCGATTGAGCAAAATGATGGAGTAATCTGTGCCAGCGCCAAAGAGGATGGCAATGAGAAAAGTCTGTGTAAACGAAGAAACCGGGAAACTGTGATATTGTACTAGCCAAGCGACGATTGATGAACTGAGCAAAAAGGATACTCCAATCGTGAGGAGCGTGACGAGCGGTGCCAGTAACGAGCGAAACACAATGAGCAGGATAATGAGGACGAGTGCTACCGTGACTCCGGCAGTTTTCTCCACACCTTGTTGAGAAATGGTGGCGTCGTCGTACTGAATGGGGACGTCCCCTGTAAAGTAAATCTGTGCGCCACTGGGAACTTCTGCTTTAGGGAAGGCTTCTTTAATATTGGCGAGCGCGGTGTCCGTCTGCGTGGATACATCGCCATGGGGAAAGTCCACGACCGCAATTTCGGTGGTCTCATCTTTGCTGATGAATGAACTTCGGTCGTACGGTGTGTTTGCGGCGTCTACCACGCGGACGATACCATAGTTGCCGAGACTGTTGGAAAGTCGGTTCATGCGTGCGGTGAAGTAGGCTTTGTCGGCAGGGGTCAGGCCACCACTGTGATGAATGGCAATAACGGCCGAACTGTGACCACTTTTTCCTGGGTTCACTCTGTCTGCTAACTGACTGGCTTCCATGACTGGAGAAGAACTTGGCAAATAGTTTGTCTGCTTTTGCAAGACGACGCTGCTGAGACTGGGGAGAAATAACAGACCTGCGGCCGTCACAGCGAGCCAAAAGGCTAAAATGAGCCAGCGGAAGCGTACAATGAAGCGGGCGTAATGGGAACCCATGCAGAAACCTCCTTTTCGCGTTGCGCCATACTGTCGCTGTGTCCATAGCCTTCGTGCTCTGGAGAATTCGCGGTTCATCGGCGTAAGAGAGATACCAATTCTGTGTTTCTTGGCCAAGAAATCGTACCAAGATGAAATTAGACTAACAAGTAGATTAAAGCGCTCAAATGACGAGTCGTCAATCTTGTCGACTAATCGTCATAAATTTGGTTCTGGCACGTTGGGCTATCTCCAGTATAATGAGGAACAGTGGTGGACATGGAAGACTGACTGGGACCTGTGCAGTCGACGATTGAAGTAAAAGATTGAAAGGCAAGTTGCTACAGGCATGAGCGTATTTTGTCAAACTCTGTCGGTACCTACCTTTCCAGAAGTGCTGTGGTTTTGGGCTGCCGCCGTCCGAAACCATTGGCAAAGCAAGGCCATTCTTGATATTCATATTTTAGGAGGTACACTGTGCGTACTCGTTGGATTGTGTTGCTCATCGTTATTATCGTAATTGCCATCCCAGTTATACAATTTGTCCGCCCCATACCGAAATTGAAGGCAGAGTCTGTCCTTGCGCCAACCGCAACGGTCCCTGGACCAAAGCCAGTCATTCATTGGCCCGCACAAGGAGAAGCAGCCTTGGCTGCAGTGGGAATTGGCAATATTGGCCATTATGGTTCCAATACACCGTTGCCGATTGCCAGTGTCACCAAGTTGATGACGGCTTACTTGACGCTGAAAAAGCATCCTTTGGGAGTGGGCGAGCCGGGTCCGACGTTTACGATTACTCCGCACGATGTGGCGGTGTATGAGAAAGATGTCTCGCTCGGGGAGTCGGTTGTGAAGGTTGCCGTCGGTGAAAAAATTACAGAACGACAGGTGCTTGAAGGACTCTTGTTGCCATCGGGGAACAATCTCGCCAATCTTCTCGCACATTGGGATGCAGGCAGTCAAGCAGCATTTGTTCGCGAAATGAACGCTGAAGCGGTCAAGCTTGGCATGAAGCATACGCACTACGTGGACGCTAGTGGTTATAACCCTGGCAGTGCCAGCACAGCAGTGGACCTGTTGAAGCTGTTCGCGAAAGTGGTCAAAATTCGGACATTCCGCGACATCACCAGTAAGGCTCAAGCCACTGTGCCGGTGGCTGGTACGATTTACAACGTCAATTGGAAGATTGGTCAAGGCGGCATTATCGCCGGTAAGACGGGCAGCACCACGCAGGCAGGCGGTTGCTTTGTGTTTGCTTCGGAGAAGCACATTGACGGCAAGAAAATTTATTTGATTGGAGCTGTCTTAGGTCAAGAAGGGATTTCACCCATAACCACGGCTTTGGATGAAGGTATTTCTCTTTCTGAGCAGGCTCAGGGAATTTTGCGGAATGTTAAAGTCTTGTCTTCCGGTGTACCAGCGGTGAAAGTCTCAGCTCCGTGGCAGTCGACTCCTTTGACAGTCGATACGCCGAAGTCGGTCCACATGATTGGTTGGCCTGGATTACAAGTGCAGAGAACCGTCAAACTTGAAAAAATTTCAGGAAGTCGTTTGGCGAATGGCACGGAGGTAGGAACGTTGACCGTACAGTTGGGAGACCAAAAAAAGACGCTACCACTCGTTTCTTCGGCGAAGATTCCTGGTCCGACGTACTTGTGGAGATTGAAGCGGGTCTAAAGCGTGTCGGTTCGTCAGAGAATGGTCCGCGCATGGATGTTGCGCGGACTTTTTTTCATTGTCGCGTTTATTTCGAGTGCACGGTCGCAACAGGGTCCCGCATTCCGTACTATTTGTTTGACAAGTGTTGTGTTTTCGCTCCTTTTGTGTATGTTGCATTGTCTCAACTTCTGATAGACTGTGCTTCAGCGGACCACGACCATAGGTAGACTCGACTCGTTGGCCGCAAGAAAGAGGAGGGTGCCGTTTGCGTTCTAAGACCCCTGCTTCGTCATCTGGGAAAAGTTCGGTTAAGGCGAAGAAGCGCGGATTTTCAGTGGGGAAATCTGTGGTTGGATTGCTCATTTTACTGTTGGTCGTCGTCATTCTCTTTACCGTTGGTTTCTTTCTACTGGTGCAATTCACCCCGTTCAATCAGACGAAAATCAACGATTTCAATAGCCCTACCGTCGTGTATGACGGCGACAATCAGAAGTACCTCACTCTTGGAGGGGGCTCTTCTTCCATTCCATACTCGGACATTCCGGTTCAACTGTCGGATGCGCTCGTCGCGACGGAAGACCACACGTTTTGGACTTCTCCGTCAAGCATTGATTTTCGTTCCATCTTGCGGGCGGCGTTTATCGACTTGTGGACCGGCAATGCGACGCAAGGCGCGAGTACCATTCAGGAACAGGTCGCGAAAATGGTCTATTTGACGGACAACAAAACCGTCACTTATAAAGTAAAACAAGTTGTGCTCGGAGTGCAGTTGTCCCGTCACTATACGAAGCAAGAAATTCTCGACATGTATTTTAACCGAGTGTATCTCGGGTCCAACGCCACTGGGGTTGAGCAGGCTGCAAAGCTATACTTTGGCATCGACCTGCGCAAGCACCCACATTTGTCTTGGGACCAGGCGGCGCTTTTGGCGGGACTGCCACAAGCTCCTTCGGCTTACGACCCACTGCTGCATCCGCATGCTGCGCTCTTACGCCGAAATGTCGTCCTGCAGAACTTGGCCACCTACGGATATATCCCGCAATCTGAGGCGCTGCAGTTGATGAAGAAGCCGCTCGGAGTATCCGCTCATTCTATGGGCGAGAATGCCTTTGGTGCTCACCCACTGTTCACGAATTTTTTGCTGGATTGGGCTACACGTCATGGGATTTCTCCCGCCGAATTAATGCAAGGTGGGCTCAAGGTCTATACGACGGTAGATCCGAGCGTGCAGTCGGCGTTGCACAAAGTTTTTTTCACAAGCCAATACGACAGCGACTGGCCTGGACCGACCAAAGGGACTGTGGTTGAGGGGGGAGCTCTCTTTCTCGACCCAAAAACGGGTGGGATTCTCGGTGCGGCTGGAAGCCGTAAGCAAGACTATACGAAGCTCGGAATTGACCGGGTCTATTCGACATCATCACCGGGTTCTTCTATAAAACCCATCATGGAGTATGCACCTGCCTTGCAGAGCGGCAAGTGGACTTACACGTCCATCCTCGACAATACGCCCCATAACTTCGGGGGTGGATATGAACCTGAAGGATGGGACCCCACGGCGCCTGGAAAGATTACTTTGCAATACGGGTTGCAGTGGTCACAAAACGTCGCATCGGTGTGGTTGTTGCAACAACTGGGGATTCAAAATGGAGTCCAGTTTGCGGAATCGGACGGCATCCCCATTTCACCTACGGCACAACACCAGTTGGGCATCGCCATTGGCGGAAATCTCGATGTCAGCCCGATGATTATGGCGCAAGCGTACGAGCCGTTTGACGATAACGGAGTGCAGATGCAGGCACATCTCATCAACGAGATCGTCAATGCAAAAGGGCAAGTCATCTACCGGGACCCGGTTGCGGCGAAGCAGATTATGACGCAGAAGACAGCACGAGACATGACGCGCCTGATGGAGGATGTGGTCGAGTTTGGCACAGGTCAGCTGGCGCGCATCGACGGGTGGGGTGTGGCGGGTAAGACCGGTACGGTCCAGTATTCGCCGGGATTGGTTGGCAATCATCCAAACTGGGTGCGTACAGGGTGGTTTGACGCCTATACGCCGACGATGGTGGGTTCCATTTACATCGGCTACGATGTCACCACGCCAGAGCACCACATGTCTTGGGTGACGCTCGACCCATCGGGTAACGCGGCAGAATTGTGGCGTGACGTGGTCGCAAATGCTGTGGCCAACCAGACGCCTGAGCAGTTTAGTGTGGGCCCTTATCCATACGCCAATGGCTTAGGGTCGGCAGCGCAAGTGTTGACGCAGCCCATTTCTAATTTGCAGGCATCGTGGAATATGGCAACGCATCAAGTGGAATTGAATTGGAAGTCGAAAGCTGCGGGCACGGTGGACTATCAGATTTCTCGCGAGCTGGTCTCGCTTCCTGCGGCGAGTCCTGGTGGTAGCTCCGATGGCGCCACTGGAACTGCTGGTGCAGCGAACGGCGGCAGCGGAAGCAATACGGCTGGCAATGGAGGGAGCAATCAAACCACATCCTCTTCTGCTGGTGCAACGAATGGCGGCACTGGGAACGTCACGGCCGGAGCCAATGCTTCAAGTGGATTTCAGTTTATCGGAAAAACGTCGAGTACCACTTTTGCCGATCCGGTCACGCAACCAGGCGCAACGTACACTTATGAGGTCCAGGCAGTGGATACGAGTTCTCAACTGGCAGTCGGTCAACCGCTGACAGTCACCATTACGATTCCTCTCAGTACTCTGCCAAACTCTGGTGCCGGCGGAACGACTGGTTCTGGTGCGTCCGGTAACCCTGCAGGGGCAACAGGGGGCAGCAGTGGTACTAGTGCGGCATCCGGTGGGTCTGGCAATTCTGCAGGTACGGCGCCTTCGGGCGCGGCAAATCCGACAGGCGGTGGTCAGAGCAGTGGTTCCGGGAATCCGGCTCCGCCGGCGGGAGATCCACAAAATCCTCCAGCAGGAGCTCCGCAAAGTCCTTCCGCCAATCCGTAGTTCGTGACGGCATACCGTTCCACGGCGGATTTAAAACAAAAAGAGGGGTTCATCCGCACTCGGCGGGTGAACCCCTCTTCTCGTGCTATCAGCCGCCAGTCGGAGCTGATTTATGTCTGAAGTCGCAGTCCGACATAAATTTGTCGATTTTCAACATCGCAAACGCTTCCTTACGTTGACGTTAGGTTTATGAGTGGTTATTATATAGTACGTCAACCGAAATATTCGGCGCTTGAATCTGCCGAAAGGAGGGCATTGTCTGTTGAAGATTGATGGACCTCAAGTGATTAGGACACGCTTATGGTGAGACTGTGGATGACGGCGAGGGAGATGAAGTGATGATTCCAAACGAGGAGTTAACCGTGGAAGCGGTCGCTCAGCACCTGGGCATCACGGCTCGAACCCTCCATTACTACGAGGAGATGGGCCTCATTGAGCCCACGTGCCGAACTGCGGGCGGCCATCGACTGTACGATGAGAAAGTCGTACGCAAATTGGAACACATCATGCGCCTCAAGGAAAACTTGGGCTATTCGCTCAGTGAAATCCGCCATTTGCTCGATGTCGAGACGTCACTAGACGGGATTCGTGCTTCGCTGAATAATCGCGACGTATCGGTCGACGTGCGTCTGCGTCAGTTAGAGGACGCAAAACGGTCGCTGCAAGGATTGCTGAGTCAGATTGACGGCAAGCTGGAGAACTTGAAGTCGATGCAGCAGCGCTATCAAGAGAGATTGAACCGAACTGAGACTCTGCTCGAACGACTGGAGTCACAGGCTGTTACGACAAACGAAGGGAAGTGACAATGTATGGCATCGAACGCCGTACAGCCAGCATCGAAGTCTGGACGCAGCGATGCATATAAGTGGATCGCGCTGTCCAACACGACGCTAGGCATTTTGATGGCTGCCATCAACGGCACCATTTTGATCATCGCATTACCCGTCATTTTCAAAGGCATTCACGTCAATCCACTGGTTGGGAATCAAACGTCACTCTTACTCTGGGTACTTCTCGGCTTTAACGTAGCGACAACCGTGTTTCTTGTGACCTTCGGACGATTATCAGACATGTTCGGGCGAGTGCGTCTGTACAATCTCGGCTTCCTCATTTTCACGGTTGGTTCTGTGCTTTGTGCCATCACGTGGAGCAAAGGTTTGGATGCGGAGATTGAATTGATTATATTTCGATTGGTGCAAGGTATCGGTGGTGCTTTCTTGTTCGCCAACAGTGCGGCCATTTTGACAGATGCCTTTCCGCACAATCAACGTGGTTTGGCGCTAGGATTGAACCAAATTGCCGCTATTGGCGGAGGCGTTATTGGTCTGGTGGTCGGCGGTCTGATTGCCAGTACGGGTGAATGGCGCTGGATTTTCTTGGTCAACGTTCCTGTGGGTCTGTTTGGAACCATTTGGGCTTACATTGCGCTAAAAGAGGTAGGAGTAAAAGTCAAGGCCAAACTCGATGTTTGGGGCAACATCTTCCTGGGAGCGGGCATTCTAGGCATTATGTTGGGCTTGACGTACGGTATTATGCCTTATCAGACTCACTCCATGGGCTGGGAAAATCCGTGGGTTATCACGGCGCTTGGACTCGGCGTGGTTTGCCTCGTGGTCTTTGTCTTCGTGGAAATGAACGTAGAGCAGCCGCTCTTTCATTTGCAGTTGTTTAAAAGTCGACCGTTTACACTTGGAAACATCGCGTCTCTTTTCGGCGCTCTAGCACGCGGTGGACTGTCCTTCATGATTATCATTTGGTTGCAGGGCATTTGGCTACCTCTACACAATGTGTCGTTTGCAAACACACCATTGCGAGCAGGCATCGACACGTTGCCCCAAATGGTTGGATTTTTAGTCGCCGGGCCATTGAGCGGATTTTTATCCGACAAAGGTGGAGCGAGATGGTACACATTTGGAGGCATGGGCATCACGGCAGTTGGCTTTGCGCTCATGAACACGCTCAGTTTTGATTTTCACTATTGGTCGTTTGCCACATACCTGTTCATCATCGGTGTTGGTATGGGTATCTTCTCGTCGCCGAACAGTGCAGCCATTATGAACTCGGTAGCGCCAAAGTATCGTGGTGTAGCTTCCGGTATGCGAGCGACGTTTATGAATGCCGGACAGTTGATGAGCATGGGGCTGTTTTTCAGTATCGTTATTGCAGGTTTGGCAAGCCGTCTCCCGAATGCGTATCTCAAAGGCTTGACCAGCCACGGCGTACCTCTTGCGTTCGCGCAACAAATTTCTAAGCTACCGCCGACATCGTCTCTGTTCGCCGCTTTGCTAGGGTATAATCCGCTGCAGAGCTTGTTGCCAGCGTCCGTCTTGCAACATTTGTCGGTCGCCAATCGGACCACTATCGTCAGCGAGCATTTCTTCCCGAATTTGATTGGCGGTCCGTTCCATCACGGTTTGGCGCTCGCATTTTGGATTTCTGCTGGCTTAGCAGTCTTGGCTGCGATTGCATCACTCTTCCGCGGTAAAAACTATGTCTATGAAGACATGAAGGAAGCTGCGAGCACGGGTAGCTCGATTGACTTGAAACGGATTGAAAAACTCGGCGTGGCTGCTCTATACAAGGCGCGCAACGGACTTCGTGCCAATGCAACGCCAGAAGAACAAGAGAAAGCAAGGAGAGCTTTGCAATTGCTGGAGGCAGTTGCGGAAACGAGACGTTCCGCCACACTGGACACTTAAACGACGCGCTGCGGAGAGGGGACATCAGAATGGAACTAGAAGAACTTCTGAAAGACGTGTTAAAAGACTTGGGGGACGCAACAGAAGAAACAACGAATGGGCAGAAGCAGGTTGGTCAAAAAAGCGAGGGGCCCGTGCGTGCGAGTGCCAGTGCCGTTTCTGTTGATGAGAAAAATGCGCAGAAATCGCAGTCCCCTTCTGCCAAAGCAGCGGCTTCTGCACCTATATCGACCACAAAGAAACCTGCTCCGGAGACCTTAGACGTTGCGATGGAGCGAGTTCTGCGGCAGATGCTCGGTCAATCCGTTGCGGAAGTCGAAACTGCGCCAAGTCCAGTGGAGACTCAGCACCGTGAGCCCACGTTGCGGGAGAAGACGGAAGCCGTGTTATCCGACTTATTGACCTATCGACCACCGGCAAAAACGGCGGAGGGAGCGGTGGACTCAGAAGAGGAGGAGTTTCGCGGACTTCTTCAACTCTTGCTTGCGGACGTCCAGTCGGAGTCTGACAGTAGTGACGTGGCCGTGGAAAAGGAAACCGAAACGGCATCGGCCCAAACCACCACTTCTTCCAGCGAGCCTAAGTCGTTTTCGGGGAATCCATCGATGAAACGTGTCAGTACCAGCCGCTATCCGTTTCGAGTCGTCTCGCCGTCGTCAGGCGTTGCCCTGTCAGATTTGTGGATTCGCCGCTTTCATCAACTCACAGAGGACTCGCGCGTCTTAGGGTGGATAGCGTTTCAAGGAGACGCAGATATTGCGTCGGACCGCGATTACGACACTCAACTACTGGCTTCTCTGCGGGCTTATCAACAAGTTCTTGAGGAACTGCGCACGCAAATTGGTGGAATGCATATTCACAAGTCGTTTGTCTACAGCGAGCAGGGGCAAATTCGCTTTTATCCGATGGAAGACGGAGTTACCTTGGCCGTGTTTGCGGATTTGGAAGAGGAGTCGGCCGACTGGTTACGCGAGTCGCTTTCCGTCTCGCGTATGGAGGCTGCCGTGCATAGCCGCTAACCTAGTTGCCGTGGATCGTTGCGTCGTCAACGTGGAAGCAAGCGAAGCTATGGCTCTTGTCTGACGGGTGCCGTCGACCATCGTATCGGCGGCGCCTTTCTGCGTAAATGTTTCTATCGCCGTGACTTCTACCTTCCCTCCTGATTCTGTTTTGGTATATGATGAGACTCAGAACTTGGTAATCCGTGTATCGTGAATACTCAGGACAATGTGTAATCGCACTCGCGGATTTGAGGGGAAGGGACGATGGTATGGGCGGATTGAAAAAGAAGATAGGCGGTTTGGTGGGTGCTGCATGTGCCACTGGGATGCTTGCCGTGGCAGCAGCGCCGCCAGCACGTGCAGCTACAATGCCGGTTTCGGCTGTGAAAACGAACGGTCAGTTGGTTGCTTTGGGTGACTCGATTACATTTGGGTTTAATTTGAGCGACACGCATCAGAACACGATTCCATCGGCTGATGCATTCCCAGCCTTGATGGGCAAGAAATATCACCTGTCTGTCACGAATTTTGGGAGTCCGGGTTGGACCTCGACGGACTTGGTGGCAAACGTCACAACTCCGAACTTCGAACGGGCGGTCTCCGGTGCCAGCCTCATCACGCTGGACATTGGAAGCAATGACTTGCTGCATTTCGCGAGCCACTTAGGCCTATTGAATCCAACCACCATCGAAAGTACTTATGGAGTCACTTTGACGTCCGCCGATGAGCAGGCATTGGCAGCTGTCATTGCTAGGTTTAAAGACAATTTAGTCGTGACCTTGGAAACGTTGCGCAAAGAGACCTCTGCGCCAATTGTTCTGTATACGCTCTACAATCCATTCCCGAGCGGCATTGGTGTACACGATGTCACCAATCAAATTCAGACGGTAGTGGACGGGGTTATTGAATCGGTTGGCAAGGCCTTCCCCAATGTCTATATCGCTCATGCGCACTCAGCGTTCGCCTCTCACCAAGAGACCTACGTAGACCTCTATCGTGACGATATTCATCCAACGGTTCTCGGTCAGCAAGTATTGGCGAGTGTTGGCGAGGCGGCACTTGCGGCGGACAAGCAGCCGTTGCCAAAGTCTCACGATGTAGCACAGGCGACGGAAGTGGGATATGTAGGACAGGCTGGCGGTACGATGAGTGGGATTCTCGGTGCGGCTCGCACATCGGTCGGCTATTCGATGTCTTTCCCCAGTCATGACCTCACAAAATCGAGCACTTTCCTGTTTTCGAGTGAAATTCCGTCTGCTTTAGCGAGTGTGGCCCCTAAGCAGACGAAGATAGTCAGCGACTTCGCTGTCAACTTTGAGGCGAGTGTCAAACTGACAAAACCTTATCAGTTGACCTTAGAAAACTCGTCCATACAACCAGGCGACGAAGTGTATGTTCTGAGTGCTTCTGGGGCAACTAAGGTGAATGCGTCGGTGACGACTGGCAAGGCAACGATTGTTTCCAGTATGCCTGGCGATTACGTCGTGGTTGGCCCGACGGTTGCTGCAGTTCCTGGTGCCACCAAGCCTGTGACCGGAAAACCTATCTTCATGGAAGGCGGTCTTGCGTTACTGCTGCTGGCTCTTGGCGCAACGTTCCTCGGTCTCGCTCGTAAACGGCGAGTGTAACCATGAAGTCTCGTTTTTGGCTGGTCGGCACAGGAGTCGTCTTGCTGGCAGCAGGCATTGCCGTTGGTGTGCGTATCCCGCTTTTTTACATGCGGTCTCATGTCGTAGGAGAAACGTTGCTCAAGCGCGCAGAGCGAGAGGTGAACGGCGGAGGACCTGGTCGGCAAGCGTTGGCACCGATTCAATCGGTGGCCACCGCGCTGACAGAGGCCCTCGGCGGTACGCCGGACGCACCTCTACTCGGAATGATTGATATCCCCAGTCTGCACGTCAAAGCGCCGATTTTGCAGGGGACGTCGTCCACAGTGTTGAATGTGGGCGCTGGACATTTAAAGACCAGCGCCATGCCAGGGCAGCCAGGGGCGACCGTCATTGCAGCGCACAATGCGACTTGGTTTCGGCACATTAATGAGTTGACGAAAGGGCAGACGGTCATCGTCGAAACTCCGAAGGCGTCTTATACCTATCATGTCGAGCGAAGTGAAGTCGTACACGTGGGTCAGACGGTGCCAAACACGCTTCGGCCCAGTTTGATTTTAGAGGCGTGCTATCCACTCAATGCTCTTTATTTGACGCCAACTCGGTATCTTGTCTTTGCGAAGTTAGTCGATACCGTCGACCACACCGAGCCATTGGTAGCCAGCGGAGGCGCAACTTATCAGGCCGAACTTCCTAAGTCTCTGCTCCACGGGCCAGTTTTGTTGCAAAACAATCCGTTACCCATGGGAACGTTGACGTATAGCGGACATCCCAACGAGTCGTTTCAAGAGAGCAATGCGCCGCTGTCGGCTGTCAATGCCATGACGGAGCTGTTTTTGGCGGTCGTTCACACATCGGCGCGGACCAACCTCTCCGATTTGTACGCCATTTTGAAAGGGACTGTCCACTCCAGCAAATGGACATGGGAGCAGTTTGAGATAGCTCACAATCCACTCTATGGAAAATCGCTGTCCAGCGTATCTTATGCTTCCAGTTACGACATCGTCTTACACGTCGATGGAAATACTCTAAAATCGGCAGAAGGAGTGGCCGTTGTTCAATCGGGATCGTCCAAAACAGAAATTCGCATCGTCGCCCATGTGCTGGATGGGCGCTACTTAGACATCACGAAGTGCACATTTCTTCCAGAATGAACAGCAACGTGTCCGGGGACACTTCCACTAGCCATGAAACCGCCACGCCCACTGCAAAAGGTTGTTGCCGTGGCCGCGTGGCGGTGCCATTCTGTGGAGGTGAGAGCGATGTTTTCGCGACGAGGGAGAGCAGGGAGTCCAGGACGGCGCGGACAACGAAGGCGCCTGCCCCCGCAGGCCATGCGGGTCTTGCTTGTATCTAGCGGTGCCATGTCTGTGTGGCTTTGCTCGATGCCAACGACGGATTATCCTTCTTCGTGGATCTCCAGACCTGTCACGTGTGCTCTCGGTTCTATCGGTTCCTCCACGGGCCAGCCGAACGGTGAGCGCGACGCTGTGGAACGCGAGTCTTTCCCGGCGCAGAAACCCGCTGTGGCGCATAAGTCCGCTGTGACATACGGTCTTCGCCTGTCGCCCGCAGTGCCCGTTCAACTTCGGCCCTTCCCTTATCCGTATCGTGCGATGTTGGCTATCTGTTCGGATGCAGACCATCAAACCCTTCGCAAATTCAACGAAATACACCGCTTTCTCAATACGACGGCCAATACGCCGTATGGACACGGACTTGGCCTGGATGTGGCGGATTCCTTTTTTTTCTACAACGGATCCAACGACCGATCCGTCATTGATGTCGGCAACATCCCGCTGACTCAGCAACTTGCCTATTTTCGTGGTACCACAGGAACGCCGTATGCCGCCGACGCGATTGACCATTTTTTACGAGTAGGTTGGATGGACAGTATGCATTCCTATGGAGACTTTTCTACGCAGTCCGGTCACGATACGCGCTTTCACCGCCGTTTTGCAAAGGTGGCGCACAACGTCTGGCAGTCGCGGCATGCGCCGTTCGTTTCAGTGTGGATTGACCATGGGAACACGGCGAATGTGGATAATTTCGGTTCCCGTCACTTGCGGCCTTTTTTTCATTATCAACAGGGAGCAGTGACGAATTCCCCGTATTATCACACGGACATTACCCGCGAATTCGGAGTCCGTTACATGTGGTCCGATTTTCACAGCCAGCAGTTTGGAGCAAAAAGTGTCCTCTCGGTCGTGACCCTTCCAGACGGGCAAAAAATGTACGGATTTTCGCGGTACACGAATGATGGTGTGACCAAAGATGGCGCAGTTCATTGGCTCTGGTCTGTCAAAGATTTGGATGCTCAGTTGTCGATACCCCATTTGCGCCACCTCGTTCAAATGAACGGGTACGTGGTTGTCGCGCAGCATCTCGCCTCAGACTCCGCAAAGCCGTGTCTTCCTCCGGATGCTGTCCAGAGCTTGCGCACGCTCGCCAATTGGCAGGCGCAGGGAAAAATTCTCGTTGCCCGTACCAGTCGGTTGCTCGCCTACAACAGAGCGCACCAGTCCATACGATACACGGTCACAGAGCAGGCCGGACAGACGACCATCAACATCGATAGCCTGGACGATCCGGTCTTCGGCAAACACGTTCCCTGTCTCACGGATCTGCGTGGACTCACATTTTACACTGCCCATCCCGACCGAACTTCAATTCTCTGTAACGGGCGCACGATTTTGCCGCAGATGATTGTTCGAAATCCATCCGACGGAATATCTCCTAGTATAGGTGTGCGCTGGTATCGTCCATATGTCAAAGATGCTTCAAGGACTTTGCCGAGAGTTCCATGACCCTTCACTTCCTGCGGGGCTCGGCAGGATATTCATTTCTCACTGGCGAATTCGCATAGGTGCGTGAACTTTGATGAGAACTCAGATCAAATGGTGAGCAAAGTAAGGTGGCATCCGCTGCAGGTCTTGACGGAAGGTATAGCCTATGCAAGTGTCGAGGAGAAGGGTGGTTCCAGTCGGTGAAATTGATTTTGCTGTCGGGCGGCTCAGGTAAGCGGTTGTGGCCCATGTCGAATGATGCACGTTCCAAGCAATTTTTAAAGGTTCTGCGCGGACCGCAGGATACGAATATATCGATGTTGCAAAGAGTGTGGGGGCAATTGCAAGACGTGGGACTCGACGGTTCGGCCTATGTCTGTGCGTCTAAACCACAATGGGAGACCGTGTTGCATCAAATTGGCGAAGTTCCATTCATTGAGGAGCCGATGCGCAGGGACACGTTCCCCGCCATCGCTCTCGCAACACTGTATCTGTTGGACGTAGAGACTGTATCGACGAGTGAGGTGGTTGCGGTTGTGCCAGTTGACCACTTCGTCGATGACCACTATTTTGAGACCATCGCCAAGCTCGAAGGTGTACTCTCTGAATCGGGAGCAAATTTGGCTTTGATGGGCGTGACGCCATCGGAACCGACCAGCAAGTTTGGGTATATTTCAGTGCACCCGAGTTCAGACGGTGTGCGGTGGCACCAAGTCCATCGATTCGTAGAAAAGCCGCCAGAATCGCTCGCAGCGGAGTTGATTCGGGAGGGTGCGCTTTGGAACTGTGGTGTCTTCGCTTTTCGCGCCGGTTATTTGCGGTCGCTTTTAGAACTGCGCGGTCTGCCGTCCACTTTTGCGGAATTTCGCGATGGCTTCGAGACATTGCCCATGCGCTCGTTTGACTATGAAGTGGTCGAGAGTGCGGCTTCAGTCGTCGTCATCCCCTATACTGGCACATGGAAAGACCTCGGCACATGGTCGACGCTGACGGAAGAGATGGGCCATACCGTTGCGGGGCTCGGGAACGCCACCGCCTGCGACGGAACGCATGTCATCAATGAACTCGGCATCCCGGTGGTGGCGATTGGCTTGCAGCGAGCTGTCGTCGTAGCCACACCAGACGGGATTTTGGTTACGGATAAAGAGATGTCCGCACATCTCAAAGATGCCATCAAACCGTTCGCCAATCGCCCCATGTACGAAGAAAGAAGATGGGGCTCGTATCGTGTGCTGGACTATCAAAAGTTGGAAGATGCAGAAGTGTTGACAAAGTGGATTGAAATCAAGCCCGGAAGCAACATCTCCTATCAAAAGCACTTTAAGCGCACGGAGACTTGGACGATTTTGGCGGGTGTTGGAGAAGTTGCGCTGGACACGCGTATCTTTCCCATTGCGGCTGGAGATGTCGTGCGCATTTATGCGGAACAGTGGCATGCGATTCGTGCGTTTCAAGAGCTGAAGCTGGTTGAAGTGCAGCGTGGTAGCGAGTTAATAGAAGAAGACATTTTGAGGCGATACTCTACCTGGGAAGAAGTCGAAAACGCATGCTCTTTGGGTCGACAGCGAAGCGCAGTGTGGCAACACTAATTCCATCGATTTAGTGAAATATAAGATTTTTTCATGTTTCTTATTGAAATGTTTACGGATTTTACACCGTATGTTTACAGTTGCTTTACACTTCCGTGCTAGTCTTCTTTTGACGCAAATGTGCCGTAACGCTTTGGCAAACATGCTCAGTTGACCATCGCAGGGGAGTGTTTATTTTGAAGAAGATGTGGAGAAAATCGGCATTGGCTGGGAGCTTGGCGTGCCTGTGTATTGGTGCCGTTGCGGGCTGTGGCACTGGGAACAACGCGTCCTCCGCGAACGCGGCGGGTACCGGTTCCAAACCGGCAAGCACTGCGACCGGCGGCAATAAGGGTCAACTCGTGCTTTACTCCGCTCAAGGATATGATGCCGCTGTCGCAAAAGCGTTCCAGGCGGCGACCGGAATTCAAGTCAAGTTAGTCAACAACTCGACTGGTACCATCGTGGCCAAGATGGAGGCAGAAAAGTCGAATCCTCATTGGGATGTGGCGTGGTTTGATGGTGCATCGACGATGCAAGCATTGGATAATCAAGGCATGCTGTTGCAAAATTGGACGCCTGACGACGTGAGCAATTACGATACACTCGGACAGTCGCTTATTCCGGCCGATAAATCGTACTACCCAGGTGGTGTAACGGCCGCCGCTGCTATCGGCGTCAACACAAAATTAGTTCCAGCGGCGGACTATCCGACCCATTGGAGCGATTTGTTGAAGCCCTATTGGAAAAACGCCATTGCGATGAACGACCCCGCTATTTCAGGCCCAACTTTTCCTTTTGTCGCAGGAATGATGCAGCTCAAGGGCACCAACGGTGCTGAACAGTACTTTACAAATTTAAAGAAGAATGGCTTGCACGTGTTTCCGACAAATGGAGTCACTTTAAAGGCCCTGCTCAAAGGACAGGTCAAAGCCATCATGATTCAAGACTCGGCGATGATTTCGGCCAAAGCGAAGGGTGAACCGATTCAGATTGTTTATCCGTCGGGTGGCGTATTTACCCTTCCTGACGTTCTGTCGATTGACAAAAACGCGCCGGACATGGCAAATGCCAAAAAATTTATTGAATTTGTGCTCTCTCCGGCGGGACAAAAGGTTATGCTAAATCCGAAAAATGGCGGTGGGGATAGCTACTTTAATCCTGTCATCCAAGGCGAAACCCCAAATCCTGCGCGTCAGCAGTCTGGGATTAACTGGGTCCGCGTGAATGACATAAAGGCCGCAAACAACGAAGCGTCTATTCAACAGTGGTTCCATGACAATATCACACAGTAAACATTCGGTACGACACATTCGAGATTGGCTGGGTGCGGCCCCCAGCCTTCTCCTTTTCTTTATTCTGATTCTTTACCCACTCTTGACCCTATTGGCTCAGACAGTTCTTCCAAATTTGTTTGGGGTCCATATGAGCTTGATTCCATCTCTTAGTCCGCTGAGGCAAGTTTTCGCCAATCCGCTTAATCTCGAAGCGGTCTTGAATTCGCTTGTGTTAGGTCTCGTCTCGGCAATTTTTGCAACCGCGCTCGGCACAGTTTGTGCCTTCGGTGCCGTGCGCGCGCATCGAGGGTGGCGCCTGACCATTGACACTGGAGTCTGGATTGTCTTCTTTGCTCCATCTTATGTCATTGCCCAAGGTTGGGTCAGTCTCATGCAAGACGGTGGCATTGCCGCCGAGCTGTTTCATCTCCCAAATGGTTGGTCTCATTGGTTCTTCTCAAGAGTTGGTTTGGTTATCGTGATGTCGCTTCGATACATTCCGTTTGTCTATTTCGCGATGTCGCAGTCGATTCGCAACATTGGCAAAGAGTTTGAGCAAGCAGGACGACTGCTCGGGGCCAAGCGAACTTATTTGTTTCGTAAAATTACCTTGCCGTTGATGACGCCCGCTCTTTTGGCGGGAGCTTCCATCGCATTTGCTGAAGGGTTTGGAGACTTTGGATTTGCTGCGGCTATCACTCCGCAGACGCATATTCCGCTCATCACCTATCAAATTTATGCGTCTTTAAATGAAGCTCCTGTAGATTATCCTTCTGCAGCGGGACTGTCACTCATCCTCATTGTGGTCATGGCCATTGCGTTTTGGTTACAAATGAGGTGGATGAGAGGTCGGTCCTATTCGACCATTTCGACTCACTCCAGAGCTGCGGCTACGCATGGGTCTCATCGATTCACGAGTGCTACTGCTGTGTCTTTGGTCATTCTCTTTTTTGCACTGATACTGCCTCTCGGGTCTACGGTCCTCGAGTCTCTACTGAAGGATTCCGCATCCAGTCTAGCGTTCCACAACTTTACGTTGCATCACTATCATCAAGCCTTGGAACTGAGCAGCGGCGGACTCGGGTCTCTGCGCAGAACCATGATTTACGCCGCTATTTCCGCTTCGTTGACCATGGTTTTTGGCTTGTACCTGGCGTTTACTATGATTTTCAAAAAAACCGTGGCCACGCGTCTGGTCAACAATATCATGATTGCGACCATCGCTGTGCCGGGCATTGTGCTGGCTGCGGGATTCATCTTTGCTTACAATGCGGTTTGGCTCATTCCGCTGCACTTAGTCATCTACGGCACGCCCATCTGTCTCGGAATGGCCTATTTGGCAGGGTCGCTACCGTACGCAATTCGACTCCAACTTGGGGCAATGAATCAAATGTCACCAAACTTGCTTACGGCGGCTGCCAGTCTGGGAGCGAAGCAATGGACAGTTTTGCGGCGAGTCGTGTTGCCGCTCGTGCGCGCTACAGCGGTCGCGACGTTTTTCATGACGCTCACAGGTACGATGTTTGAGTTACCGGCATCCTCGTTGCTCTATCCGGCTGGATATCCGCCATTTCCGGAGACGATTCAAAAGACTTTCAATGCATTTGAGTACGCGCGAGGTTCAGCATTGACAGTCATCGGCATGGTCATTGTGTTTGTGCTTTATGGTCTCGGTCGTCTGTTGGAATCGCGATTAGTCGGCGGAGAACTTCAGACGGCTTCTCGGCGACGAAGACAAAAGGCACCGAGCGAAGTGAAGGCGGTCACTTCTCCAACTCCGTGAAGTTGACGTCATGCTTACGCCTTAGTGCGGTTTCGGAGGTGTTATCGTGGAGATTGAATTGAAAGATGTTTGCAAAGAGTTTAACGGGAAAAAAGTCTTACAGGGCATTGACTTGTCCATTCCAAAAGGTCAATTCACCGCCCTTCTGGGACCCTCAGGATGTGGAAAAACGACTCTGCTGAACGCTTTAGCGGGCTTCCTCGATATTGATGGAGGGGAAATTGTCGTGGGTGGCCAGACGTGGTCGGACGAAGGCGTGACGTTGGCTCCGGAAAAACGAAATGTCGGAATGGTGTTCCAAGATTTCGCGTTATGGCCTCATTTGACAGTCTATGAGAATGTGGCATTTGGGCTAAAAGTCAAGCGCCGACGAGCGCCAGAGATTGCTGTTCGAGTTCAGGAAGTGCTTGCAACGGTGCAGATGGAAGGCTATGTGAATGCATATCCACATCAGTTGTCGGGTGGGCAAAAACAGCGCATTGCGATTGCCCGCGCTTTGGCGCCGAATCCAAGCGTGTTGCTGATGGATGAACCCTTATCGTCTCTGGACGCGAAACTGCGAGAGCAAATGCGTTGGGACTTGCTCAGCATTATTAAATCAGCCAAGATTACGACGGTTTACGTCACGCATGATCAGATGGAAGCTCTGAGTATGGCGGACCAAATCGTTCTCCTTCACGATGGAATCGTCGAACAAGTGGGAACTCCACAAGAGCTGTTTGACAATCCACAAACGGTGTTTGCTGCGCATTTTATGGGAGCAGCCAACGTCATTGAGGCGGAATTTCGCGAAAGTGCGGAGAATTTCAGTATGATACAATGGAGCGGTGCCACTCTTCGCGTTCACGGGAGTCCTGCTCACATGCAACAACCCATGGTTCTGTTTCGCCCGTCATCATTGCGTTTGTCCTACGAAGCGACACCTTCCTCTTTGCACTCATCCTTGCCGTGCATCATACAAGCGAGGGCGTATCATGGGTTCACTTGGCAATATCGGGTTCAGGTGAAAGACGCGACGAGGCAGCTTCCGCAGACCGTGGAGGTGTGGAGCGCCGATGAATTTGCCATTGGAACTCAGTTATTTTTACACGTTCCGGCTGAAAGCGGAAGACTCGTAGAAGGAGGCGAAACCGCGAAACTTACGCACTTAGGTGGGTGAGTCAGGGAAAAATATGAATGGATTTGCATTGGGATCGACGTTACTTGGGACAGGAGTCGAGTTTATTGAGGCGCTGACGATTGTTTTAGCAGTCGGTGCGGTTCGAGGCTTTAAGAGCGCTCTCTTGGGAGCGTTGGCAGCAGTTGTTCTGCTGGCTGTGTTGGTTGGTATCATAGGTGCACCCCTGGTATCCGTTATGCACATTCTTTGGCTGCAAATGATCATCGGCCTATTCATGCTTCTGTTTGGAATTCGATGGTTGCGCAAAGCGATTCTCCGCTACGCAGGTTTGAAAGCATTGCACAACGAAGCAGAGAGCTATCAGAAGGAGTTAGAACGGCAGAAAGCTGCGGGGAAATCCGGCGGATCGTTCGACCGATTTGCGTTTGCAACCACGTTTGGCGGAACGTTCTTGGAAGGCCTGGAGGCTATTTTCATTGTTTTGACGTTTGGACTCTCGTCACACTCGATGTCTTCTGCCATTCTCGGTGCCTTGATTGCCACGGTGGTGGTCGTTTTGTTGGGGGTGGCAGCTCGTCGCCCACTTTCCACGATTCCAGAAAACACGATGAAATTTGTTGTGGGTGTAATGCTCACTGCGTTTGGGTCTTTCTGGTTAGGGGAGAGTTTTCGCGTTACCTGGCCACAAGGAGAATTGTCTGTTGTCTATCTCGTGGCCACTTTGGTCCTTGTTTCCTTGCTGTTGGTTGCGCGTGCGAAGCGCGTGGTGGCGTCTTCTCAGGCTAACATTGACGATCACTCCGTGGAGGTGCATGGACGATGAAAGTGCTTCGTACCCTATGGGGGCTCCTCGTTGATGATGGCCGCTTGGCGTCCATTCTGCTGGTGGCTCTGATTGTCGCGGCCATCGTTAGTTCTGCCCATCTCCACCTGTTGGGGGCGGGCGTCATTTGGCTCGGATTGATTGTTGCACTGTGGGTATCTGTCGCCCACCAGTGGAGACTGAAGCGGAACAAGACTAAATGACAAACAACGCAGACATCGGTCGGCGGTATAGGCATCTTGGTCAGCGACTCATGTCGGCAATCAGGTGATCCATCTGTAACCTCGCGGCGAGTGGACAGATGGAACTGATGTGCAGATCGATTCCGTGATTCTTAAGTGTGTAAACGGTGGTCGTGTGGCGAAATTCGTTGGCATCGACAGCTTTTACGGTATTGTAGACGGCGACTCCCGTTGCTGGCATAGCACTACCAAGGACCTGTTTTGGGTCTAATTTAAGGGAATCTCGACTCCCGGTCATGAGATAAACTTGGTGCCCTTTGGCGGCGTCTATCATGGGCATGGTCTCGCTGCTACTCGGACCGTAGAGTATGTCGGCTCCAGTCTGAATCGCGCCGAGACTGGCTTTTTCAATCGTTGCCGTCCCGAACATGGGCGGCAACGAAATCACGCGCGCCTTCAGTGCTGCATCAGAGGCATGTAGTCCGGTTGCAAATGCCCGAACTTCGCGCATTTCGTTGGGGCTATGGATGTCTTCCAAGAGAACCACCGAACGACCAGACTTGTCTCTAAGTCCAGGAAGCGCCTTCTCGCGCTCGAGCAGTCCCGCCAAATATCCCAGCGCATAAGCCCCTTCTTCGGTTTTGAAGACAGCACCTGCAACGTTTTTGCTCGCCGTTGCTTCCGCTCCAAGAATTAAGAAATTGGTTCGCGGATGCTTGCGACTGATGGTTGCCACAGCTGGCTGCAGGGATTTGCCGTCTGCCACAATTAACTGATATCCTTGTTTAGCATAGGCGTTGACATTAGGCACATAATCGGCCGTTGTATGCGATTGAATCACTCCGCCGGTGCAGTCAAAGGCGAGCTCTGACCGCTGCAATCCAGCGACTGAGTCGTCGTGCGTGCCGATGTCGTTTAAGCCGCGTGTATCCGTGACAACCCCTACTTGAAACGGAATGGCGTAGCTCGCCTCGGTGTTCGACCACATGGCGGTTCCATCGCGCTGATCTTGGCGTGGAACGGTACAGCCAGTCACACTTGCACAGACGATGGCCACCGTCCCGGTGACAGACCAGACGTTCCTCATATCGCATTCCCCCGACTTGGCGAATTTCCTCAGTCCACTTTTTATTGCGTGCCACTTTTTATTGCGTGGAGAACTCCCCGCGTTTTTGCTAAGATGCCACGAAGACCGCTGTCTCATGCGTGGTCGTCTCAGTCACATGAATGGTATGGGAGAGAAAATCGCGAGTATTTGGTGTAGGTCGATGCCTATTGGGCAACACTATCTATCAGACAAACCAACAGGTTGAGGAGAATTCGTATGGCGGAAGTGGTCACTGGGGAAAAGAATCATCTGGAAGTCCATCTCGAGCGGTGGCGGCGACGGAAGCGGTCTGCCCGTTGGTGGATGGTTGGAGGGATTTTACTGTTTCTCGCTGGACCAGCGTTCACGAAGCCGATGTATTCGCTGTTCGGCTTATTGATCGTCAGTGTCTCGGCAATGGTCATGAGGCGCACGAGTCGTGAGCTGGAAGTACTCGGCGTGGGGCTGGCGGGAGAGAAAGAAGCGGAGGAGGCTTTCTCCAATCTCCCCGGAGAGTATGTTATATACTCTGATTTGGAAATTGAGTCGGATGGAAAGATAAGCCAAGTCGATCACGTTGTCGTCGGTCCAACCGGTGTTTTCGTCGTTGAAACGAAAAATGTCTACGGGCGAGTTGTGGGAAACGCAGATGATGCGGATTGGACGCAGTTTAAGACGACCGAAAGTGGTCATGTGTATGAAAAGCAGATGTATTCTCCAGTGAAGCAGGTAGGGACGCACGTGTATCGTCTCGCCGAGCGCTTGAAAGAAGAGCAGATTCACGTTTGGGTTCAAGGCATTGTTTACTTTGTCCATCCCGATACGGACGTTGAAATGACCGGCTTCTCAAAAATCCCGGTTTTTTCTGCCGGAGACGAGGGAACAGAAAAATTGATGGACTTCATCCTAGCATCGAATCGCAGACCGCTCTCCAAGGAGATACGTGAAAGAATTGGGGAGGTGCTGTCTGACTGTCTGATGTAGCTCACCCGAAGCGCTGTGCATAAACGGCCGACAGGTGGGGCATCCTTGCGAAAATGCTCGACGTTGAAAGGATGCGGTGAACAGTGGTTTTTCAGCGAACGACTCGGTCCTGTGCGGTCGGTGGCCGTTCTGTAAGTCGCATGCCAAGGCGAGATGGGTGGGTGCGGGTAGCCATCGGGCCATTCATGCTCGTTGCCTTAGCCGTCGCAGTGGCGCCAACGGTGCGCGCCACGACTGGAACGGCGGTTCAGAGTGCTTTGACTCGCGCGGGACTGACAGAAGCGTATGTGCCAAATGGCTTGCCTGGGCTGACCGAGTTGGAGTCGGTGCGTGCGGACAAGGGCGGCGTGTTAATTCTCGAGTACGAAAAGCAGGTGCTGTACGAGTCGCGACACGCCTTGGTGCTGGAGGACCCCAATAGTGAGGAGTCTTTGCCACTCGCAGGACTTCAGGCCGTGGCGTCAGATGTGCGGTGGGATACATTTCAGCAGAAAAATGCGCCTGCTCGTCACGCGTTGACCATCCTTCTGCAAAATGGCATGTACTTAATGGTCATACCGCGCGAAACATCGTCTCCTTGGTCGCTGTCCGATATTCGTTCGTTTGTCCAGAGCTTGAAGCCAATCTCCTGAAGTTTAAACTCGGTACTCCTTTGCACACGTTCTCGATGGGTTGGCCACGTTTTGGGCCATGGCATCCGAACTCGACATGCCTGTGGTGCACTTCGATGAAACGACAAGGCATCGATGTCAATGGCAGATTATCCAGACACATGAAATTGAAAGTTGTCAATCAATCTTGCCTTACCTACGTAGACCGCGACGGCCATCATCACATCGCCACGAATCGTTTCGAGGGGTTCCAAAGTTGACGCGTCAACCACTTCTGCGTAATCTACGCAGAAGTCCGGCTCGGACGACAGCGTGGCGAGCAGATGTTGGCGCACGCGTTGCCCATCTCGCTCACCAGCATCTACGACTTGCTTTGCGGCGGTCAAGGCGCGATAGAGAATGGAGGCGCGTTGGCGCTCATCCGGGGTTAAGTAAATATTTCGGGAGCTTTTCGCAAGTCCATCGGCTTCACGAAACGTTGGAACGCTCGTGACTTGGACAGGGAAATTCAAATCGTCTACCATCCGCCGAATAACGAGTAGCTGTTGTCCATCCTTTTGACCAAAAAAGACCTCATCGGGCTGCACGATGTGAAGCAGTTTTGCGACGACGGTCGCAACCCCCCGGAAGTGCGTGGGTCGACTCTTGCCACAGAGCCGCGTGGACAGTGTGTCTAGCGTTACATAAGTCACCGTGGGTCGGGGGTACATCTCTTCCACTGTAGGCCGAAACAGTAGGTCACAGCCAGCGGATTCGAGCAGTTCCTGGTCGCGCGCTGCATCTCTCGGATAGCTGTCAAAGTCTTCGCCGGGAGCAAACTGCGTAGGGTTGACAAAAATGCTGCAGACCGCAAACGTATTCGCACGTTTCGCTGCCTTGACCAGACTCTGGTGGCCTTCATGTAAGTAACCCATCGTGGGAATGAACCCAATTCGCTGACCTAGTGCTCGTTGTTGAGTTACTTCGGCCCGCACCTCTGCAATGGTCGATACAATGTTCATTTCTTCGGTTCCTCCACGGTGTCTGGTTCATTCTGACGGATTCGCCCGAGCCGTGCTGCCTCTAAACTGAGGAGTATCTCGCGCTCGTCCTCCCGGAGATGAATCGTCTGCTCCGTGCCCGGAAACAGCCCAGACTGCACTTCTTCGATATATGTTTTGGCCGCTTCTTCGATAGTACGACCGACCTGTGCGTAGCGCTTGTTGTGTTTTGGAATGTAGCCAGCCGTGTATCCCACCATATCGTGAAAGACGAGCACCTGACCGTCACAGTCGGCGCCAGCGCCAATGCCGATGGTAGGTATGCTCAAGCTGTCGCTGACGACTTTCGCGACTTCACCCGGAACTACTTCTAGGACGACCGAGAATGCTCCTGCAGCTTCCAGCGCCAAAGCGTCGTCCAGCAAGCGCAGCGCTTCTTGTTTCGTCCTTCCCTGAACGTGAAATCCTCCAAAGGCATGCACAGACTGTGGAGTGAGACCGATGTGACCCATCACAGGAATGCCCGCGGAGACCAAGCGGGCCACAGTCTTCGCGACCTCTCGGCCGCCTTCGAGTTTGACCGCCTGTGCGCCACCCTCCTGAAGAATGCGACCAGCATGACGGAGAGCATCTTCCGGACTGATGCTCTGTGTCAAAAATGGCATATCCGTAACGACCATACTCTGTTTGGCTGCGCGAGCAACCATTTTTGTGTGGTAAATCATGTCGTCGACCGTGACTGGAATGGTCGTGCTATGACCTTGTACGACCATTCCGAGGGAGTCCCCGATGAGCAATACATGCATACCAGCCGCATCCATTCTCTCTGCGGTTGGGTAATCGTAGGCGGTGACCATGGCGATTTTTTGACCGCGCGCCTTCATCTGCAGCAACGTCTTCGTGGTGATTTGGCTCATCTCTGGAGCCCCCTTTCTGTGCCGTAAATAGCCTTATTATGAGGTTGTCCACCCTCGAGTTGCAAACAGTTCCGCAATTTGCTGCCGTCGCGCCGGATGCTCGCCATCGACCGAGTCTGCTACTTGTGCCATGACGGTTGTCAAATCCCGGTATAGTTGCAGCAAAACGGGATCAAAAGCAAGAGCATCTAAGTGTCTCGAAATCGTGGCTGTGTCACCCCGACTCACGGGTCCGGTCAACGCTTTGTTAATGCCGAGTCGCGCTATGTTGTCGAGAGAGGTTTGCATCAGGGGCAACAGGGGGTGGATGCCGGCGTCGCCAGGCATGAGTCGGGCCGCTACGTCCGCCAGAGCAACCAGCGCGTTCGAGGCGAGCACTGCGGCAGCGTGGTACTTCGCCTTGTCACTCGCGTTCAGAAGTAATACCTCTCCATTCCATCGCCGCACGAATTCGCAGCAGGTTGCTACGGCCCTCTCGTCGCCTTCCAAGCCAAAATAAATTCCTTTGGCCCAGTCGTCCGGCAAAGACTCGGTGAGGGCCGCGAGCGGGTGCATACTAGCTGTCGACACACCCACGTCTCTCAAGGCATCGAGTGCATGATGGTCGAGACTTCCCGACAGATGAATAGCCATCGTGGCCGAAGATTGGCATTGACTGAGCAGATGCGCTGTCTGTGCAATTCTATCGTCTGGTGTGCAGACGGCGATGATGTCGATGTGCCCCCAGAGGGAGCTCTGACGAGCTTCGTCCAAATCCATCACCGGAGTCTGAAACCGCTGGCGATATCTCTGTCCAGCGTTCGCGTGGGGCCGAGGCGTCACCGCCCCTACAATGTCTTCATTGACCGCGAGGAGAAGTTGTGACAGCGCAGTGGACGCCTTTCCGCAACCCATCATCAGCCATCGCACAGCAATGTCCCCCTCTCTGTTGGCATGTCAGCATGCTTGAAATCAGTGTACCAAATTGGGCAAATCTAGACGCCTATCCTTGCCAATCGCAGGCTCCATTGCATTTATTACAACGTGCCCCGCACCAATATCTCATCTAGGAGGGATTGCATATGTACGGAGTATTCGGCGGATATACTCGCTGGGCAGTGGTGTTTCTCATCATCTTCGTGCTCTTCTTCCTGCTCGTCCCGGGTTATACCACCACCTGCACGACCACGCCAGTTGCCTGAGTCCAGACAGCAGAAGAAAAGAGAGCGACGAATGCGTCGCTCTCTTTTTCGTGGGGAGGAGTGACCGAGCGAGACGGACCATGGAATGCTCTCAAAACCAAAAAGGGAAGCCCCCCATTCCACCGCCAGTCCATGCTTTGGGTGACCAAAATCCGCCAAAACCTCTGTTCGATCCGCCTCTTGCCTGTTGCTGCTGCCCCATGTTCCCAAACGGGAATCCACCGCCGAAAGGAGAGCCGCCTCCAAACGGAAATCCGCCTCCAAAAGGGAATGAGTTAGCATTTCCAGTCCCGGATGGCTGTCGATTCCCTCCGCCAAATCCTCCGAAGCCGCCCAATCCTCCAAATCCACGTCCCGTGTTTCCGCCCATCATGCGCTTTGCCCCGCGAGTCCCGCCCCATGCGCCGAGCATGGGCAGCAAAAAGAGGGGCAGAAAGCAAAGCTCTGCATCGACGGGCTGAGTCGATGCTCCAGCGTTTACTCGCGATTTCCCACGAACGGGCCCGCTCCGTGTGGACTTTGGAGCGACGCGCTTGGTAGACCGAGCGTGTGTACCTGTTGGTTGCCGATGACTTTTCGAAGAAGCCACTGAGTTCGCCTCCTTTCTCCATACTCTATGTTGTCGGTGTCACGGCTTCTTCAGCGCAGATGAAGAGGTGATGGCCCATGCGATGAGGAGAAACGGTAGTTTTTGACCATTGGGTGGCCAGAGACGCGTACAAGCGACTCTACAGATACAAAACATCGTGGCATACTATATATGGACGGACACGCGCTGTGGTCCGGAGCAAAGTGGGCTTTAAGCACGTCCCGATGTAGGAAAGGTGGATGCTGGAATGACTCGACCAAGCGCACCTGTCGGAGAAAAGGTCATTATCGTCGAAGGAAAGACGGACTGCCAACGCATTCAACAGCTTCTCCGGGAGCGCGTGCGGATTCTCTGTACACGAGGAACCCTGTCCTACGAAAAATTAGAGGAGGAGATTGTCCCGCTACAACAGGAGGATGTCTATATCTTAGTCGATGCCGATGCCCCCGGCGACAAGTTGCGTCAGCAACTGCGGCGGGAATTGCCGAATGCCCGCCATCTGTATACGCGCAGAATGTATCGAGAAGTCGCGCGCACGCCGCTCGAATATTTGCTAAAAATTCTCGCTGAAGCTCACTTTGCAGTGGCAGAACCCGATGGTGTATGCTTTCGTCGGGACATTTGACGGAGTTTCCTACTCGCGTCGAATGAACCGGGTGCAACATGTCGAGTGCATAGGTTCCTAGTTGAAGTGAGGAGGTTTGTCATGTCAGAGCCAACTATCATCAAAGTCAATGATAACGGGTCGCTCCGTGTCAAGGGTCCTGTCATTCTCGAGGATGCTGAAGGCAATCATTTCGAGGTGAAGGAATCCTTTTCACTGTGCCGCTGCGGCCATTCGAAGAACAAGCCATTTTGTGACGGCACGCATCGCGAAATTGGCTTTCAAGATGTCTCTCGAGCTTAAATTTTGCAGATAGACGTTCACAGCGGCGCGTGCCTTGTGAACAGCGTCGTATCGACTCCTCTGAGCACGACATCGGCACTCCTCGGTGGAGTGCCTTTTTTGTCTGTATTTGCGGCACAAAAGTCGAGAAATCGATGTTTGGACTGCCTCCCATGTGGTACACTGTTGCTCGAATTAGGGAGGTGTCTTCTTGGACAAGTATCTGCAGAAGACCCTGATGGAGAACTGGCGTCGGGAAATGAAGGCTGCGCATCTCTATCAAGTGTCTGCGGAAAAAGAGAAGGACGCACGACGGAAAGAGATATTAAAGCGTCTTGCCGAAGTGGAATACAAGCATGCACAATTGTGGGTGGACAAGCTGGCGGAGTATGGTGTTGAGGTACAGCCGGAGAGCGTCCCCATGCCTGCGGCTCCGACCGGAGACGTGGTCGAGTTGATGCAACAAATTGAAGCAGTGGAACAAGGAAATGATGCGTGGTACCAGTCGCAGAGAAATGTATTGGACCAACCGGATATTCTCAGTATCCTCGACATCATTGACGAGGATGAGAAACAACACCACTCACTCGACGACTTATTTCAGGCGCCTGCGTCACCAGGGAAAAAACTGAAACGCATCTGGGGCGACGAGCGCTGGCACAAAAGGGAGAGCGGGGGCTGGGTCGGGGACGCCATTTATGGGGTCAATGACGGTCTCGGAGCCATTTTCGGAATCATCGCAGGTGTGGCTGGATACACAAATCAAAATACGGAAATTCTCATTTCTGGCATGTTTGGTGCTCTGGCGTCCACTTTGTCCATGGGAGCTGGCGCATATTTGGCCGCAAAGTCAGAAAATGAACTGATGGAGTCTGAACTGGCTTCCGAGCGTCGCGAGATTCTCGAAAATCCAGACCATGAGCGAGAAGAACTGGCGTTGTTGTACGAGTTAAAAGGCTTTGAGGCAGCGGAAGCCGAACGCATTGCCAGTCAAATTTCGAGCGATCCGGACGTGTTCATGAAGACCATGGCCCAAGAGGAACTGGGCATCCATGAGACGAGCGCATCGAATCCCTGGCAGTCGGCTATCTTTGGCGCGGCATCGACGCTCGTTGGCGCGGTCATTCCGCTCATTCCGTTTTTCTTCATGCAAGGCGCCATCGCCTTGATTGTGGCGGCCGCCATCTCCATCTTGGCACATTTCGTGGTAGGCGCCTTAAAGAGTCGCATCACGGTGCGTTCCTGGTGGGTGAGTGGCTTAGAAATGACCTTGGTCGGCGTTATCGTCGGTGGCGTGTCCTATGCTTTAGGTGAAATCGGAAGGATTCTTCTCGTGCATTGATGTGCTGTGTGACCCAACTTCGACGCATCCCTTGGCCCTGAAAGGGATGGTACCCACACGCGTTGGTGACTTGCCTGCATTCCATGCAGGCAAGTTTTTATGCATCTTGGGCAGAGGTGCCCTGCAGTCTGAGCCCAAGTGCGGCCTGTTCCTCCGCATTCGCCCGTAGTGCCCCAGCACGAGCGTGCGACCTAGGCCAGCTTTGTCAGAATGTCCGGCCCATTCTCGGTGACCACGAGCGTGTGCTCGTATTGAATGGATAGTCCGCCATCCGCCGTTCTTGCGGTCCAGCCGTCGTCGTCCACGGTGCACTCGTACGATCCGGTATTGACCATCGGCTCAATCGTAAACGCCATTCCTTTTTTGATTTTCGGTCCTTTGTGTGGCGGTCCAAAATGCAATACTTCGGGACTCTCATGCATTTGGCGGCCGATACCATGACCGATAAAGTCGCGCACTACCGAAAAGCCTTGCCCTTCGACAAAAGTCTGGATGGCATGGCCGATGTCCGAAATGTGGTTGTCCAGGACGGCCTGTTCAATGCCGATGTAGAGCGACTGTTCGGTCACCTGCATGAGTCGCGAAGCGGTCTCGCTCAGTTCACCAATGCCATAACTCCAGGCAGAATCCGCATGAAGTCCTTTATGGAGGGCGACCATGTCGACGGTGATGATGTCCCCTGAGCGCAGCCGGTAATCACTGGGGAAGCCATGACAGACCACATCGTTCACGGACGTGCACGCTGCATAGGGATAGCCTTTGTATCCCTTCTGTGCCGGAATCATGCCATGCTTCGTCAAGAAGTCTTCCACAAATCGGTCGATTTGCATGGTCGTAACGCCTTCGCGGATAAAGCTACGCAGTGCCTCATGACAGCTGGCAACAACCTGCCCCGCTTCTCGCATCAATTGAATTTCATGACGACTTTTCGCGATAATCAATCACAAATCCTCCCACAATCTCTGTCTTTCTTACTTTAGCATAAAGTCGCGTTGGTTCAACAACGGGATGGGCCAGAGATATTCTAGTAGTTCGGCGCAAACGATGGCCGTTTTGCGAGGTGTACCATTTGTCAGGAATGCTTGTGGTCCGATAGACTGAGTGGGAGAGACCGAGGCCTGGGTGCCATGGACCGGTAGGATACGAGGAGGAGATTGCATGCGACGTTTCATCGATTTGAGTGTCCCGCTCGACAACGATGCCAAGGAACCCTTTCCGCCGCATATCGAGTATCAGAATCATCGCGACAGTTTGCCACTGGCTGCGCGGGCGTTTGGCATTCAGGAGTCGGATTGGCCTGATGGCAAAGCGTGGGCGGCAGAAGAAGTGACTCTTACGACCCATACCGGAACACATGTCGATGCACCCTACCATTACTGGGACACGACGGCGGGCAAACCCGCCAAAACGGTCGATGAATTGCCGCTGGAATGGTTTTATGGGCCGGGCGTGCTGCTTGATTTTACCCATAAGCGTGCTGGCGAGGAAATCTCCCGGGACGAAGTCGAGACTGCGCTCGCCCGGATTTCTCACACGTTACACCCGGGAGAAATCGTCCTCGTTCGCACGGGCTGTGACAAACTCTTGTTTGAGCCAGGGTTTATGGATGCGCACCCGGGGATGAGTGCGGACGCAACGCGCTATTTGATTGAATGCGGAATTAAGGTGATGGGAACGGATGCGTATGGATGGGATGTCCCTTTTCATGTGCAGGGCGAACAGTTTCGCGCCACAGGCAATCCAGATGTCATCTGGGCAGCCCACTATGTGGGTAAAGAACTTGAGTACTGTCAAATAGAGAAGCTGGCCAACTTGGACAAAATTCCGTCACCCACAGGCTTTACTGTGGTTGCATTTCCAGTGAAGCTTGCCCGAGCCAGCGCCTCTTGGGTGAGACCAGTTGCCATTGTTGAAGAAGACTGAGGATTGATGCGGTCACATCGCACTGGATGCGACAATCGAATTGCGGAGTTTCCCAAGGCCGGTGATTTCCAGTTCCACCACATCGCCGGGTTCCAGCCAACGATGCACTTCGGGACCGAGTTCAAGTAGGCAGCCAGTGCCAACCGTTCCAGACCCAATCAAGTCGCCTGGATAGACCGTGACTTCGTCCGCCGCACGCTCCAGCATCTCGCCGAACGTGTAGTGCATGTCGTGCGCATTACCGTGGGAAAGTAGTCGCCCATTCACGGTGGCGGTCATCTCCAAGTGGTATCGGTCGCCATCGCGGTAGGCGTCTAATTCATCTGGAGTGGCAATGTACGGTCCCATCGAAGTCGCGAAATCTTTGCCTTTGGCGGGTCCGAGTCCAATCGGGCTCTCGGCTAGTTGCAGGTCTCGAGCACTCCAGTCATTTAATATCACGTAGCCGAAGATAGAGCCTTCTGCCTCACGGGCAGAGATGTTTTGCACCTTCCGACCGACGACGGCAGCCAGTTCCAACTCATAGTCCAGCCAGTTGGCATGTCGAGGTTTGGTGATGGTTGCATCGGGGCCCACGATGGATTGGTGATTGGAGAAATAAAATGCAGGTAGGTCGTACCACTGTGGGACCATGTCTAGTCCGGCCCGCCGCCTAGCATCCAACACGTGTTTTTCAAAGGCAAAGAAGTCGCGGAAGCTCTTTGGACGCGGCAAGGGAGCAAGCAGTTGTACGTCTGACAAGGCATATATCCCCTTCGCACCAATCAAACTTTCAACGGTGAGCGATTCGTCCAACTGGCGCGCCAAGTCCAGATGTTTGTGGGAATCTTCGAGAAAATCCAACAGGTTGTTTGGCAACTTACCGCCCGAGATGGCCGCCATGTCCATCACCAACGAACCATTGATCCACCCCGACCGCTCGCCAGCAGTCGGGGTTTGAAATGTGACAAATTTCATAGGAGTGCTCCTTTCGTCAGGCAGACCGAGGTCGGTCGTTGTTCACGAAGAAGAGGGTGCACAGAAATCCGATGGCTAGTAGGGCTCCGGCAACCCATATGGAAATTCCAAATGCGTGTAAAAACGAGGCACGCGCATACTGAGAAACGTCGGTGAGCAACGCAGAGTGACCGTACTTAGCCGCTTCTCCAGAGCCGCGAAATCCTTCACTACCAGCAATGATACCAGCTTTGCTGACGCCTCGCGAGACTTGATGCAGTACTGACTGCGTGACGTGAGGGATGCGGATGGACAGGATTTTTGCCTGCAACTGATGCAGGTAACGGTTGTCGAGGACGGCCCCGAGAAACGCAATGCCGAAGGCTGTGCCAATTTGGCGGCAGACGTTGTTGACCCCAGAAGCCATGCCAGACCTCCGCGGCTCGACGGCTCCGAGAGCTACACTGGTGAGCGGGGGGTTGACCATGCCGTTGCCAATGCCGGCCACGATGGCCGCCGGGAATAGAATCGCCCAGTACGGATTGACATGGACACCACTGACACGGGCCATCAAGAGTACGCCGACGGTCACGAGCAGCATACCCACGGCAAGTATCCACTTTGGCCCAACGCGATCGCTAAAACGGCCGGCAATGGGAGCGCCCACGAGCACCATGGCACTGAGCGGCATAAAGCGAAGTCCAGCCGAGAGAGCACTATAACCCATGTAGTTCTGCAGATACAGTGATAGGTAGAAAAACAGCGAATAGAGACCTGCGCTGAGACAGAAAGCCGCGACCGTCGCTCCAGTAAAACTTCGGATGGCGAAGAGTCGCAAGTCTACCATCGGGTCTTTAAGACGCAGTTCGCCGAAGATGAAAGCGAGGAGGCCCACCGCTGCGATGCCGAAGAGCACGAGAATGTACGTGGAGCCAAATCCCTTGCTGCTGCCTTGGATGAGTGCGAGCACCAAGCAAAACATCGTGACGGTCAGTGTGACCAGACCGTAAATGTCAATGCGCCGCGAGGAATGTTCGTCGCGCGATTCGGGCACAGCCCAGAGGGTGATGAGAATCGCAGCCACGCCAATGGGGACATTGAGGTAAAAAATCGATTGCCAACTTACCTTCTCTACGAGAACTCCGCCGACGAGGGGACCGATGGCCGTTGCCAGGCCAGCGACGGCTCCCCAGATGCCAAATGCGGTTCCCCGTTCCCGTCCGTGAAAAATGACTGCAATGATGGCCGCCGACAGAGGAGTCATGGCGGAAGCACCAAGTCCCTGAATGCCGCGCGCCAAGTTGAGCACGAGAATGGGGGCTAAGCCGATATGGGCAATTTGTGGGGACAGCGACGATAAGAGCGATCCGGTCGAAAACACGGCTAACCCGGCGATGAACACTTTCTTGCGTCCAAAAATGTCTCCAAGTCGTCCCGCAGTGACGAGAACAACGGCAAAGACGAGAGCGTATCCATTAATCACCCACTCTAAGTCGGAAAAATTGGCGTGAGTGTCGAGGCGAATGGTGGGTAACGCCACATTGACAATGGTGACGTCGAGCAGAGACATGAACAGTCCAAAACTGACTGCAAGAAGTGCCCACCATTTGTGGGGTTGTCGACCTTGGGACAGTGCCGTGGCCATGAAAGAGCCTCCTTTACGTTGTGGACATCCAACCTGCGGAGCCTTCACACAGGGACTTCTCGTGTCGATGTTCTTGATGTGTGGGCGCTTCGCGCCTGTTTCATCCAGGAATATCTTTTAGTTGAATATTAACCCATACCAAGTCGGATTGAAGAAGATGCAGCGTGTGATCGATAGCGCGCAGAATGTCCTGTTGCTCGATGGTACTTAAATGCTCGTGTTGTTGAATGCGCTCGATGTTGTCTCCGTATTCGCGAATTTGTTCGAGCAAATGGCGCTGGTAATCGAGCCATATGGTTCGGATGTCTGTCTCTTTCAAGTGGTGCAAGTTGACGAGTTTGAAGTGAAAGAGGGCCAAGGCCTCGGAAGACGTGGGGAGCGGTTGGAGCATTCGGCGTAAAAAATCCGCCCGCCCTTTGGCCGTAATGGTGTATTGCTTTTTCTTTCGCAAGCTGTCGTCTTCGACATCTGACGTATACGGGGCAATCAGCCCATCCAATTCCATCCGGCGCATCATTGGGTAGAGCGTGCCATAGCTCACCGAGCGCAGAGGTCCTAAGGAATGCGTGAGTATTTCGCTCAGCATGTATCCGTGCATAGGCCTATCCATCAATTCCCCTAAGACAAACAGTTCGTACAGAGTGGTTCCTCCCTTGTCAAAAGCTATTGTGTATATCGATTCGATATAGCGATGCGATACAAATGTATCAAAAGCGTGCGGTGGCATCAAGGGATGGACAACTCGTGACTGCCGCTTTTTTGTGGGTGCGAGGTGTCATGACGTGACAACCGCCGACAGGGCAGAC
The DNA here is from genome assembly GCF_024706985.1 of Alicyclobacillus sp. SP_1. GTDB lineage: Bacteria > Bacillota > Bacilli > Alicyclobacillales > Alicyclobacillaceae > Alicyclobacillus_I. The sequence goes on from NZ_JAMCCX010000061.1 coordinate 121,267, forward strand.
TCGGTCTCTTGAATACTCTGGTAGAGAATTGCAGGGCATTCCAAGCCAGCGAGGTGTGGACCAAGATGGATTGGAACAACAACGTAGGGAGTGGTGGGGAGGCGTTCGAGAGCCTTGGTGGTGTCTTAGAGGATGGCCTAGAACGGCTGGTTGCTAGTCAAGCACAGGATGGAAGTTGGCAACACGCATTCGATACGGGTGTCATGCCGGATGCGCAAACTGCGATTGGACTTTATCTGCTCGGGGAACAGGCATGGGATTGGGTGCGACCTCTTTTGGTCCGCCTCCAAGCCATGCAAGAAGAACATGGGGGCTGGAGCGTCTATCCGGGCGACGGTGGGGACTTGTCCACCACCGTGGAGTGCTACTACGCCTTGACTCTTTGGCGGGCATGGCCAGTCGGTTCGGAACTTGCCAAGTGCCGTGCCGAGAAGTTCATTCGAGAGCGGGGCGGACTTCGCAAGTGTCGCAATTTAACCAAGACCTGGCTCGCAGTCGGTGGCGAAATACTTTGGAGAGAACTACCTTCTGCTCGTTGGTACAGCATGTTGCTCCGGCGCGGGTCTCCCATTCGTCTGGAGCAGTTGACCATCTTTACGCAGTTGCACATCGTGCCGATGCTTCTTCTCGGTCACCTACGCTACGTGTCTCCCTATGCGAAGGCACCCGTGTTGACTAACCTAGACATGCATTCACGAATCAGTCGACGTGGCTCATCATGGACCGGGGACAAGGATGCGAGAACCACGAATGCTCGACGCTTACTCGTTCGACGGCGAGCGAGCGAACGTTGCCGCCAGATGATTCAGCAACATCAGGAAGACGATGGAACGCTTGCCGGCTATCACTCGTCGACGTTTCTTTGGTTGTTGGCGAAACGGGCATGGGTCCATCCAGACACCTGTGATGTGTCGCAGGAACTATGCAGCATTCGCAAAAACTGCCTGTTCATTGCAGGTGAATTCGGAAAGCATCAGCAGACGTGCAATGCGCATGTCTGGAACACGTCACTCGCGCTGCAAGCACTTCAGGAAAAGAGTCTGTGGGCACACGAGAAGACCCATGCACGAGCCATTGACCGCGGAGTCGCTTATCTGCTGACGCATCAGCACCGAATGGAATACGGCGGCGGATGGGCTTTTTCGAGCAACAACACGCGCCATCCGGACACGGATGACACGGTCGCCGCACTGACGGCCCTGATGCCCGTGCGCACATCACATGCTGCGGCCTGGAGCAGAGGCGTCCAGTTTTTGCTGGACCGGCAAAACAAGGACGGTGGGTGGTCTGCTTTTGTCAAGAACGCCGGAAAGAGTTATTTGGAGTGGATTCCTGCCAATGACATGAAACGGGCTATGGCCGATCCGTCGACTGCAGACGTCACGGGTCGAGTCTTAGAATTTCTCGCGCGGTCGCAGAGTTTGCCATCTGCACATCCGGTGGTGGCGCGCGGGTGCCGATGGTTGTTGCGGCATCAGGAGGCGGACGGCAGCTGGTATGGGCGCTGGGGGACCGCTTATGTGTACGGCACGTGGTGCGCCGTCCGGGCGTTGGTAAGTCAGACGCATCAGGCAGGCGTGCGAGCGTCTTTGCAGGTTGCTTTGGATTGGCTGATGTCTGTCCAGCGTGAGGACGGTGGATTTGGCGAGTCTGCTGCCAGCGAATGTCTCGGTCATTACGTGCCGCTCGGCCACAGTTTGCCGACGCAGACCGCTTGGGCGCTCGACACGTTGGTGGCACTCGCCACAGGGGATTTGGATGAGGCACTGCGGCGGGCTGCGCAGCGCTCGGCCGAGCGCTGTGTGTTATGGCTGTTGAAGCATGAGCACCATGGGCAGTGGGAGGAAGATTATCCAACCGGATCGGCCTTCGCAGGCGCTCTTCACATTCGCTATCACATCTACCGCGAAGTATGGCCGCTAATCGCTCTGTCGAGATTCGCGGAAATGGTGGAGAGTGGTCATGCAGGTTCTGTGAAGGGAGGTGAACAACATGGTGCATCCGCGCTTATTTGCAGCCTTTCGCTCAAGGATTGCCAATCCCATGTACTGGCGCAGAACCCATCGGATTCTTCGCTGCTACTCGCAGGCCGACTTGGCCACGCCAGAGGGAGCTGCAGCACTTGTCGACCACATGAGCTACGCATTGAACGTGCCGATCACGCCTGCGGAGCGGGACGGAGCCGTGCAGTGGCTTGTGGCGCAGCGGATTAATCCGCACAGCCCGGCGCATCAAATGAGAATGTGGCAGTACGTCTACGGAGGTTGAGAGCGGCTTAGTGGGGGGAATGGGGCGGAGTTGTCCGCCCCCACTGCCTCTGTTCCAAGGGAACGAGCTACGAGACGAGGTCGTTGCTGTCCCGAAAGGACTCATAAGCCCGGGTGGACAGGAGTCGATAGAGTGTGTCAACGGTTTTCCAGACATCGATAAAGCGGGTGTACATAGGGACTGGCGCAAAGCGGAGTGTGTTCGGTGGACGATAGTCTGGAATGACTTGGTTTGCCCGCAAAGCGCGGGACAGTGCGGCGGCTTCGGGGTGATAGAAGGCCACATGGCCCCCGCGGCGACTGGGTTGGCGGGGGGTACCCAACTGCCCTTCACCAGTCGTGCGAATGATTTTCTCGTCGAGCAGTGTCATCAGGTAGTCCGTGAGTTGCAGTGATTTGGCACGCAGTTGCGACAACCCCGCCTCCAAGGTCAACGAGAGCCCTGCCTGTACAGCGGCCGCTGCGATGATGGATGGTGTGGAAATCTGCCACGCACTCGCAGAATGGGCTGGAACCATGGGGATGGACATCTCAAACTGACGCGCCTTGTCGCTGCCAAACCAACCTGAAAGCAAAGGGGCGGTTCCGTGATGCCGCTCGTGCACGAACAGCCCGCCGATGGTTCCTGGCCCTCCGTTGAGATATTTATAATTGCACCAAACAGCCAAATCCACGCCGTCCTCGTGCAGATGATGAGGCACCACGCCGATGGAGTGAGCTAAATCAAAACACACGAGAATGCCCTTGGCGTGAGCGGCCTCCGTGAGGCGCGGGATGCTTGCGAGTTGACCGGACTGATACCAGACGGAAGGCAACAACAGTAGGCTGACGTCTTCGCTCAGTCGCTCCATCACGTCTTCCTCATAGATCCATCCGTCCGATCTCGGTGAAATCAGACTCAGACCATCGGGATTGGCAGAGTGTAAAGTGACGTGATTCGCCAATGCGTACAAGTCGGACGGGAAATTTGCTGTATCTGCCAAAAGGCGGGGACGACCTTCGCGCGGATAGAAGGTGGCTAAGAGGGCGTGCAAGTTGACCGTGGTTTGGCCAGTGACGACGCATTCTTCGGGCTTTGCCCCGATGAGCTCAGCCGTCATGGCCCCGAGTCGCTCGGGCATGTGTAGCCAGTCCGTGTCCGGGTGCCCCCACCCATCGACGGCATAGTGCTTCCACTGCTCAAGCGCTTCAATCGTTGCGGCCTCCGCATCTTTGGACAGGAGTCCGAGCGAATTTCCGTCCATGTACTGTATGTTTTCGCGGCGATAGAAGCGGTCGACAAAGTTTGCAAGCGGATCCGCTGCGTCTAACTGGTGCGCTTCTTCCGCTGTATAAGAAAAAGTTGTCACAGTCATCTCTCCATTTGGCTCTCAACTATGCTACATTACGAGTAATGGTAATGTCACGATACAGCAGTGTGCAGGGGGCCAGTCCATGTCCAAGGAAATTTGTCCAAAATGCAATTTTTCGGAACTGTCGGCGTTGCCGTATGACGCGTCTTGGACATGCCCGAGCTGTGGGTATGTATCCCCACCCAATGAGCGGAATAATCCCATCACGGACCCCAAGAATCGACAGAAGTACATTATGGAACACTATACGCAGTTTTGGTTCTATCAAGAAAGAGAGCGCGAGGACGATTGGGACGACTAGTCGGCGATGTGCCACGCCATGAACGGTTGACGATAGCCCGTCCAAGCTCTGGACGGCATTGTGTGCACATTGCGAGACAATGCCGTCGATTACAACGCCGTCGGTACCTCGTAGTATTTTTGGGTGGAAATAAACACTGCAGCGATGACTAGGCCCACGATGAAAAGCCCAATGCGTTTGCGGGTGGAGAGCTTGTGTCCACCTGGGCGAATTTCCACTGCGATGATGAACAGTACTGCAATGACGACTGAAAAGATGAGTTCGATTCCATCATGAAGAAGCGTGTGCATGAAGGTGCTTCGTCCTTTCGTTGTGCAGGTTCTTTTTTTATGCCGATGTCGCTTCGAACAGGCCTCCATCCATTGTAAACGGTCGCAGATAGAAAAGCCATGAAAACGGAGGTGGGCGAAGCATGGTCGTTGGAGTTGGCGTAGACCTGGCCGGGGTGACGAGAATAGCAGGCGTTCTCGAGCGTCGTGGCGAGGCGATTTCGCGCCGTCTGTTGTCGCCAAACGAGTTTCAGTTGTTCGTCACTATGTCCTCGGCTCGGCAAGCGGAATTTTTGGCCGGTCGATTCGCGGCTAAGGAGGCAGTGGCGAAAGCGATTGGCTGCGGCTTAGCCCGGCTTCAACCAGCGTCGGTCGATATTCAGGTGGGTGCTGCGGGTCTCTCGGTTCGGTTTCTAGGCAGACCTCCAGCGCATTTGGAGCCACATGATACGGTTCATGTGACGATTTCGCACGCGGAAGGCATGGCTATTGCGTTTGCATTGGTCGAGCGTCCACGCCTGTCTGAGCCACCATCGAATAATGCATGGACGGGCTGAATATCTATGAACTAATCCTCGAGGAGGGTACCTGGTGTATCTGGTCACGAGCGAACAAATGAGAGAGTTCGACACGCACGCAATGAACACACTCGAAACACCCGAAATAGTTTTGTTGGATCACGCTGGAAAATCGGTCGCAGACCTCGTCCGCTCGCTCCAACCACAGTCTGTGGTCGTCTTGGCGGGGAAGGGAAACAATGGTGGAGACGGGTATGCGGCGGCAAAGTGGTTGGCGCACTATGGTTATGCGGTCCACGTTTTCGCTCTGGTGCCAGTCGAAGAGTTGCAAAAAGGCGCCAAGCACGCTGCCCTTGAAGCGCTGGCGAGGGGCGTCCGGTGCGACGTCTATCGTGAGGGGCAGCCGCTGCCAGATGCAGATGTCTACGTCGATGCGCTGCTCGGCACGGGGCTGTCTCGGCCTGCCACAGGACGTTTCGCCGACCTCTTGGGCGCGCTCCGTGAAGCCTCCGGCACGGTGGTATCGGTCGATGTCCCGACAGGTGTGCATCCGACCACAGGTGACGCAGATGAACTTGCCGTTCGCGCAGACTGGACGGTGGCCGTGGGGGCGGAAAAAATCGGCACCGCAGTGACGCCTGGCGCCTTGTTTGCAGGGCAAGTCGTGGTGGCCGATATTGGCATTCCGGTGCCTGCACACTCCTTGGCGCACGGCCCCGTTGCCCACTGGATTCGTCCGGGAGAATCTTGGCGCCAGGCGGTCGACCGCCGACGCGATGCACACAAAGGCCATTCTGGGAGTGTGCAGATTGCGGTTGGCGAGATGGAGGGAGCTGCCTTGCTGGCGGCGGGCGGGGCTGCTCGTAGCGGAGCTGGGCGGGTCACACTCGTGTCGACTGTACCTATGCAGCGTCTCATTCCGCCAGACTTTCTGGCCGTCACGGTGCAGGCGTCCGACTTCTTGTCTGCTTGGCACGAATTCGCGGTGCCTGTGCTCGGACCGGGCCTCGGAGGCGGGTTTCCTGCCGAATCTCTGAACCAGGTTCTCACGCGCACGGGTCGCGGCGTGGTTGATGCGGACGGACTCCGAGCGATTCGGACGGATGTTGGTGCGTCTGTCCGCTTGTCTCCGGACGTGGTGCTCACGCCGCATCCGAAGGAATGCGGCCGATTGTTGGGAAAGACGGTCGCGGACATTCAGCGAGATCGACCAACGGCTGTGCGGCGACTTGCAGAGGCCACCGAGTGCACCGTCATTCTGAAAGGCTATCGGAGCCTCGTGGCGCACCCCGACGGGAGACTGTCGGTCTGCGAGACGGGAGATGCATCGCTTGCGGTGGCAGGCACTGGCGATGTCTTGGCGGGAGTTGTGGCTGGGTTGATGGCGCAGGGGTTGGATGGGTATGAGGCGGCGCAAATGGGAGTCTGGATGCATGGACGTGCTGGAGAATTGGCCGGACATGCGTATGGTCAAGCGGCGGTCATGGCCTCTGACGTCATTCAGCGATTGCCTGCAGCGCTCCGCGAAGCCACGACGGATGTTTCCGGGAGTTCGTCAGACCCATTCGGGAAATAGAGTGTGTTGAAAAGCGTGTGCTTGTCAGGGAAAGGCGAGGTGGCACATGCGAAAGTGGATAGTGGCGGTCAGCGCAATACTCGTCATGGGAGGTTTGGTGGTAGGCTGTGGGACGCCCATGGGCGAGAAGAGCGTGGCCAACAAGCTGGAGACTCATGTGAAAACGCTCGACCAGTCAAACTACAAGAGTACCGCGACCATGACGGTGCAGATGGATAACGGATCGCAAACCTATACGGTGGAAACGTGGTATGAGTCACCGGATGTGTATCGCATCGCCTTGGGCGACGCAAATAAACAGGTGCATCAAATCATTGTGCACAATGACCAAGGCATGTTCATCGTCTCCCCGTCCTTGGGAAAAGTTTTTCGGTTCAATGGGTCATGGGCTCAGAACCAAGGACACATTTATCTGTACAACCAGTTGCTGCAGCAGATTATTGATGGGAAAGACGTGCAATTTAGCCGCTCTTCTGGGCAGTATAACTTTGAACTTCCGGTAACGCCGGCGAGCGATGTCGTCGCCCGTGAGCGCATCCAACTGGAGGCGAAGACACTCAAGCCGCAGATGGTCACTTTGTTAGATAAGCAGTTAAAACCAGTTGTCACCTTGAAGTACACGTCGTTTCAGACAGGTGTCAAATTTTCTACAAGTGACTTTAATCCGCAGTCGATTGTCGCGAATAATGGCACTGTGAAGACTACGATGGCTGAAGGTAATCCAGATTCGCTCGCATCCACCAGCCCCTTTGGCTATATTGAACCGACGGCAGAGTTTGGGGACAAATTGGCGGACATGTGGCAGACGAGCGAAACGGACACCATTTTGAGATTCACCGGGAATCATCCGTTTACGCTCGAAGAATGGCGTCCGACGTCTGGGGTCTCTGGCATTCCGGACGGAGAACTGTTGAATCTTTATGGAGTTCCTGCGGTGTATGTGGATGGTGGAACGGCCCATCAACTACTTTGGACCAAAGATGGGGTTGAGTTTTCGCTGACCTCCAGTACTTTGTCCATGGATGAGATGGAGGATGTGGCCATGTCGACATTCTATCAAGTGGGCAAATAGTGGGTGCAGAGTTCCTATGCTAGCACCTAGTCAGCCGCCTTTTATCATTCGACTCAGCGTAGCGCTGCAAAAGCCGCTCCCAAAGGAGCGGCTTTTGTTCTGCTCACTTTTGTTCTGCCAAATGGAACCTTTCAGAAATCTTCGTATGCTTGGATAACGGTCACAGAACGTTCTTTTATCCTTCACCGTTTGCTCATGCCTGAGCGTCCGAAAGGCCTCCCTTGAAGCGAAGTGCGCCGTACAATATTCGTATAAAGAATCATTCATAGTCAGCGTCGGAGCATAACGCTCTTCGCATCCTAAAGGAGGTCATTACGATGTATATTTACATCGCTTGGTATATCGGTTTGGCAGTTGCCGTCATTATGATAACGTTCAATTTCGACCGCCTCATTCGGCAAGTTTCGTCGTATGAGAAGCATGAGGATGAGCGGGCGGAGAGCTTTTTGGAGGCACACACAGCTCACACAGCTTCCTCTAGCAAGCGCGCAAGTGGCTCAGGGCCGATGCATTCGTACGGGCACTAATGGCTTGCAAACAACTCACCTCCGTGCTGATTCATCAAAGGCATGGGGGTGCTTTTTATTGAGCTTTAATATGTCCGAATCTTCAATTTAAATGTATCTGCCGCTGCCGTTGGGAGCCAATTTTTTAAGATTCGGTTTGTCTCTTCCAACCTATCCGCGCAGTGTCTGTCGTCATGCCTATTTTTCAAGATAGGGTGTCGTCATGCCGCACTTGTCGGGTGCGCTCTTGAGAGCGCCTGCGTAAAATTTGACAGTGCCGCTTCGCGAACCTTCGATGACAAGAGACGAATGACAGGGGGAAGAAAACAAGTTGGGTGAAACATGCGTTGACATCGTGGTCGTCAGTTTCAACACCTGTCGGCTCCTGCTGGATTGCCTCAAACGCATTCACCGTTATACGCCGATAGCTCACCGCATTGTTGTGGTCGATAACGGGAGTCAGGACGCGTCTGTGAGCGCCGTGCGCAGTCTGTGCTGGCCCCACCTCGATGTTCTCGTCAATGCGCACAATTGTGGCTATGCGGCGGCTTGCAATCAGGGGATTCGCGCTTCCTCTTCGCCGTTCATCCTGCTCCTCAACAGCGATGTGCGAGTGACGCGACATTGGCTGGAGCCACTCATCGCCTGTATGGAGAGCGACAAGCGCATCGCCGTGGTTGGACCAAAGTTGATTGACGGGCATGGACGCATCAACGGGGCAGGTATTGTCGGAACGCTGGAATCGCACGAACCAAGAGGTTGGCTGGAACCGAATATGCCTGGCAAATACGACAAACCGGAGGACTGTCTGTCGGTTTGTGGCGCGGCGTATCTCATCCGTCGGGCGCTGCTCGATGATATCGGTTACTTTGACGAAAATTATTTTTTCTACTTTGAGGAAACAGACTACTCCGTTCGCGCCTGGCAGAAAGGATATCGAGTGGTCTACTGCCCAGACAGTATTCTCATCCACATCGGCGGTGGAAGTTCTCAAAATCACTCGCAACTGCGGGCGTGGTTTGAAGAGAGTCAGAGATATTTTCGCTCTAAGTGGTTGGAGGGCAGGGACGGAACGAATGGAAACCACCGCTTGTCCGCCGAATTCCCTAATTTCAGCAGAGGAGAGGAAGGGCATGGCACTCGTTCGAAAGGCCCACGGGAACAAGCTCACAGCCATGATGCAAGTGAGAAATGAAGCAAACCGCTATTTGCAGAGTGTGCTAAACGACTTGTCCGAATACGTGGATGAATTGGTCGTGCTCGATGACGCTTCGACCGACGACACCTACGACCTTGTCTCAACCTATCCAAAAGTCGTGTCGTTGCAACGTGCGGAAGACTCGTTATACGGCGTACACGAAGGAGCGCTCAAGCAGCGCCTTTTTGCGGCGACCGTGGCAACAGAACCAGATTGGATTTTGGCGTTGGATGCAGATGAAATGTTTGAAAGACGATTTAAACAGGAAGTCCGTTCGCTTATCAATCAGACTCAGTGGGATTGGTACGCGTTTCGATTCTACCATTTCTGGCACTCACAGACGCACTATCGAATCGACAAGCTGTGGGCTCCTACGCAATATGGTCCTCGTCTCTTTCGATACATGAGGGGAGCCGTGTACCGCTGGAACGACCAGGCATTGCATGGAGGGAGCTTGCCCAACAATCTCGTTTCAGATTTTCCGGGCCGAACTTCTGACCTTCGCATCAAACACTATGGCTACGCGGGGAGTTCTGAAGAAACGTTGGCAAAGTACCAATTCTACATTACTCGGGACCCTGATTCGGAATTTTGTCCGCGTCATCACTACGATTCGATGTTGGACCAAAATCCGCAATTGGAGTGTTGGCAAGAGTGACATGGCACGCATCAGAATCGTGTTTCCGGTCCCTCCGTCGACGACAATCAGGAAAAATACAGACAATTGGGTGATTGCACTATTTATTGATGAAGATAGATGAATACCCGATTTTTTAGAACGCCGCTCTCATAAGTTGGAATGGATTTTCATTCTTAGGGAGAGAGGGGTTCGTCTCGAAGATGACCATCGTAACTCTGGAAGAAAGATCAATACGGGGAGTGAAACACCGCTCGTGTCGACCGCTACGGCGCCATTCGAAAGGACACCACTGCGTTGTGGTGCGGGGAAGACTCCTTGACAAAATTCATCGACTTCGAAAGCAAGTGCATGCGCTGAGCCATGAGCTGCACAGTCAATCGCAGAGACTTCACACGTTGGAGATGCGAACGCATGAGCTTGGGGAGGAAGTTCGAAAGGACTTCCGAGTTCTCGGAGTACAAATCAGTCTGTTGCTCCTACGGGTGAACAAATTGCAAGTCGAGATTTCCTCTGGAATGCCAAACAACAAAGGACTGCAAGCCTACTTCGGAGCACGCGCAGGAACGAGCGTGACCGTGACCACAGCGGCTGGGAGTTTGACGGGGACCGTGACTGCGGTCGGGACGAATGCCGTCGAGTTGACCGAGTCGAGTGGCGATATACTGGTCATTCCGTACAGCAAAATTCAGTCCGTGCAGACCAACTGAACGAGAAAGGGGAAAATACCTTGGATTTCACCACATTTTTAAAAAGTTTTCTCGGCGACACAGTGGAAGTCGTCGTTGGCTCTACAACGTATGAAGGGACACTCGTCCACGTGACGGATTTAGCGCTTCGAGTAGAAGAACCGCCTGTGACGTACGGACCAAACGTCTTCGTCGACATTCAGGACTCCAGCATAGACTACGTGCGCATCCCGGCGTAAGGCAGTGGTTCGTAAGCGGGCACGCAGAGATCTTCGGAAGCACTGGATTGCGCTGCCCGAAACCACTCCGAGTATCGGTGGCGGTGAGATTGACTGACGCTGTCGGCTCGGAGTACGCGATGGTAGAGTGCGGTCGGGAGCATAGCAATTTGGTAGTGGCGGAGCAGTCGTGCAGTCATGGTCACATCTTCAAAGAGAGGCTTGGCCGACGGGGGTTCTCCTGGCCAATGCCAGCCTCCCAGGCAGCGAATGGCTGAGATGCGAAAACAGCGCGGCATGGGCACGCGAGCAAAGTCTTCATCCAAGTGAATGGGCGTGTGCTCATGGACTCCGCGATAATTGAGATGTCCGCGGCGAGACAGTCGCCAGAGGTGGTAGCGCGAGGTCAGCAATCCTACCTCCTCATGAAGGTCGCTTCCGGCTTGGCGAAATTCTTCGACCGCATTCTCTGCCAGCCAGTCGTCCCCATCCAATTCCAAAAAATAGTCACCTCGGGCTAGTTCCGCCGCGCGTTGGAGTGCGAACGCCTTGCCCACATTCGTCGACCACCGTTCGACTCGAATTCTCGGTTCCTTCAGTTGGTCGACGAGGTTTGATGTGCCGTCGGTCGATCCGTCATCGACCACCACACACTCCCAATTTTCGTCGGTTTGGCGCACAAGGGAAGTCAATGCTGTTTGTATGCGAGAAGCCTCGTTGTGCACACAAAGAGCGATGGTCACCGTTGTCTTCGCCATGGTTCGCGACATCTCCCGCTCTTCAGGACATCTGTGTCTCGCCATCCTCCCCGCTCTCCACAGGGATGAGTTATTCTACGCTTCGCGGGCCTGGACTGTGCTGCCGTCGCGGCAGCGTCAGGGTGACTACCGTACCTTTATTCAGTTCGCTCGCCACGGTCAAGTCACCTCCGTGACTTTGAATGATTTTCTTGCTCACCATCAGTCCCAGACCAGTTCCTTTGTCCTTCGTGGTGAAAAATGGGGTACCCAGCTTGTTCAAATGCTCCGCTGGAATACCTTGCCCGGTATCTGCAATGCGTACCGATACGTGCTCTGTGTGGGAAGTGTCTATCGACAGCCGCACTTGGTACCCAGACGCGGAAGCTTCTATGGCATTCTTGACCACATTGATGAGTACTTGCTGCAACTGCGAAGGGTCGCATTCTACGTGGACCTGCTGGTCGCATTCCTGCAACACGACGGAGACATCTCTCATCATGGATTGCGGCTGCAGCAGTTCTACGACTTTGCTCAAGTGCTCGTATAGGTCAATCGTTTGAAACTGCACAGGATGTGGACGTGCGAGCACGAGTAGTTCACTCGTGACCGCCTCAATGCGCGTCAACTCGCTCTGCATGATGTCCATGTAATGGTCTTCAAAATGACCTTTCGCCATAAAATTCAGGAATCCTTTTAACGAGGTCAGTGGATTGCGAATCTCGTGAGCGATGCCTGCCGCCAATTGTCCGACCAGGGCCAGCTTTTCACTTTGCATCAAGGCTTCCTGAACGCGCTTGTTGTCCGTCATGTCCTGAATGGTGCCGACAATCCGTTTGTGTTTTCCTTCGCTCATCGTCTGGCGCCTGGCGTGAATGTGCCGTATTTCTCCACTCGGACGAACAATGCGACACTCTACGTCGTACGGCTGGCCGTGCAACAGGTCGATCATCTGTTGCTCCATTGGCTCGCGGTCATCGGGATGTATATGATCTAAAATTTTTATAATCGGCAGATATCCAGTGTAGGGAAGCCCAAAAATCCGGAAGATCTCCTCTGAACAAATGGCGATCTGTGTTCGCGGATTCAGTTCCCAACTGCCCAGATGGGCGATTTGTTGCGCATAGACGAGGATTTTTTGCGTTGTCTGTAGCAGTTCTTCGGTGTCTTGTTCTTTTGAACAGTCTTTCATGACTAAATAGCAGCCAATAACGCCACTTTGCGAACAGAGAGGCGAGATAGACACGGTCGCTTTGAATTTACTCCCGGACTTGTGACGGACAAAAGTCGACACGGTGGTCGTCTTTTGTCCGTCCATCACGTCCTCAATCGCCTTCCAGACATTGCGTAAATTCTCTGGGGCAATGAAGCTAAAGCAATGCGTGCCTATGAGTTCCTGCTGTGTTCGCCCGGTCAACGTGCACAGTGCAGGATTGGTACGAATGAGCAGACCTGTGGAATCGATGGAACAGATGCCGTCAGGGTTTTGCTCAATCAACAATTTGATGAAATGTTCATCTCGGTAGTTCCAGGTGTCATCGGCCAACGAAATCACGCGTCCTCGCCATTGTGTCATATCTGAGCTTGTCTTGTGTGGCATGGTCTTTGCTGAAATTTGTCGTATCTTGGCGGATTGTCCAAAGTTAATTATAAGTAAATATTGAAATATGTCATCTCTACTGTGCAACTTTGATAAAATATAGACAATGAATCACCTGCGCTATTAAAAATATTGCCTTGGAAGTGAAAATTTTTTTTAGATTGAGCTGATACTTTAATTGGAACAGCGAGGGAAGATGGGTGAGTTGGTTGCGGGGAATTCAGAACTTTCAGGCCCGAAACTGGATGACTCATGGGTTTGGGTTGCTCGGCCTGATGTGCTTTATCTTGGCCTTACGCGGGGCGAGCCTTTCTCATGTCAAGTCGTTGGTCCTGCTGTCCATTCTTCTAGTCGCTCTGGAGTACTTCACGATAAATTTTGGTCGAGTCCATTATTCGTTGGCCTTTCCCCTCTTGTTTGGGTTCTTTCTGGTTTTTGGTTTTCAAGTGACTGTCGTATGCTGTAGCCGCTCACACTGTTTGTCGGTGATTGGTTCACCGCCAGTGGCGGAGCGGCTGTAACGTCAATCTGCCATGGTACGGGTTGTTCGTCCGTCAATCAATGTTAAGCTGTCCCGCGTTGCCACTCTTGGTCTGTGAGAACCCTCTGAGCGTGCCCCTCATCAATCGCTTCGCTGTCTCGAGCCGCCGCATCATACAACGCCTGTGTACACATTTGGTTTACCACACGCGGGGTACCTCGGCTGGCAGTGTAAATCATCTGGATGGCTCCATCCGTGAAAACGGGTATGTTGGTCCCAGTTTGCTTCATTTGGTGTCGAATGTACTGAGCTGTTTCCTCTCGAGTCATGCCTGTCAAGTGGTAGGCCATGTCAATCCGCTGAGAAATGGCCTCATATTTCTTCAAGCGTAGGTTTCTCCGAATCTCCGGTTGTCCAACTAGAATCAGCGGAAACGGAGAGGTTGAGTCCATGTGCTGGTTGCGCACGAATCGAAGCTCCTGAATCATTTCCTCAGCCATGTCTTGCGCTTCATCAATCACCACAACCCACCGTCGCCCAGACGGTTCGCCTTGGCTTTGGAGGCGGTCACTCCACAACTTTCTTGCCTTGCTTAATCCAAACGGCATCGTTTCACCGAGATGGCTCAGTAATTCACCGTAGAAGTCTTTGGGTTTCAGTCCCAACTGGCACAGGTAAATCGGCAAGTATTTCATTTCATCCAGTCCAGTGATGAGCCTGCGAATGAGCGTCGTTTTGCCACTGCCTACCTCACCAGTCAGCAGCCCAAAGGCCTGGTTTTCCACAACGTACATGAGACGAGCGATCGCTTCCCGGTGTGCTGCAGAATCATAGAGTGCTTCGCCCGTGGCATCCCGTCGGAACGGGATGGACTGCCAATTCCATCGCTCCATTGGTGTCATTGTACGTCACCACTTTCGGCAAAACTGAGTCCTTCAGCCTTGGCCTTTTGTTTCTGCTTGAGCGCTTCAAACATTGAGATTCCTGGTGCCGGTGGTGCACTAGTCTCTGTCTCATGTTGTACCCGGCGGTCATAGCGACGGGTGAGATCTACGGGCGTGGCATCCGCGTACCGTGTCTCGCTGTACCAGACCTGTATTGTGGTAAGGTCAAATGGATCATAACGCAGCTGTATCTTCTTGTTGGCCAGCTCGTCGTCCACCTGAAACAGATTCCCCTGAAGCGAAACGCATCCTGCCTTATCGGCTTTTCGCTCCTCCTGCCAGTAGAAGATTTCATGCAACTCTTGTTCGGATATTCTCCGTGGCCTGCGTGCGGTTTGTGTGGCCCGTTGCTTAGGAGACATTCCAGTGCTGCCATGCTTGCGTTCATGGTAATAACCGTTGACCCAGGTCTGGAAGGCATCGTTTAGGTCGTCCAAAGTCTCTATATAGCCTGAATCAATGGCTTGGTACGCTTCAGGAACAAAACTCGTGTCAATGAAACGAAATAGCCTCTCAATTTTCCCACGTCCAGCCGGTCGACGAACGGTACTGTGGGACAGATGAATCCCCACACGGCCACAAATACGTTTCAGGTGGTCAGAGGCAAAAACAGCACCATTGTCCACATACAGCTGCTCGGGAAGACCGTGGCGTAGGATTGCCTTCTTGAGACTGTCCTCCATCCGAGGCATCTTCTCATCCCAGTAGAACTGTCCGTGGACAATCAAGCGGCTATGATCATCCAAAATTGCGAATAGAATCGCCTTTTTCCGTTTACCAAGGTTGTCTGGGTCGGGTAAGTATAGCGTGTGCTGAAAATCCGCCTGCCACATCACGTGCACGTCCTCGGCTTCAAATCGGCGAAATGTCCCTTTGTTCTGTGGTGTAATCAATAACTCTCGGCGACTCAGTCCGGCCTGACGAAGATGCCTAGCCAGCGTGCTCACCGCAACAGTTTCGGGTTCAGCCACACCTTCCGCTTCGAGCAGCAGGATGATCTGCTCAACGCTACGTTCTGGGCGCTCAGCCCGTAGTTCTGCAGCCCTCAAAAAGACTGTTTCGGGTAAACGCATGTTGCCCGTGTCATGACGTACCTTGGGTATTAATGCCTCGTAGCCACCCTTTCGGTACTGTGCGAGATAACGCTCCAGACTTCGTACACTTACACGCCGGCTTGTGCTGCCAGGAATATCGTACTCCCGTGAGCTCACCTCACGCAGAAATGCCCCAAGCTCTCCTGGCGTCAGCGGTGTCTGCCGACTCACCACGGGAGCGATAAGGCTGTACCGAAAGCTGGCGATTTGTTCTCTTGACCCCTGTGTCATCGGGCTCCTCCTCTTTTTTGGGCTATGAACCCATTTTCATAGGAATCGGGGGAAGGCTCCATAGACACATTTTGTGGGGAATTTCAGTTTGCAAAATGTTCGCTTGAGTGACGTAGACGGAATAGACCCTGAAATAGTCCAACGCTCACTCCCATTGGCAAGGATTCGCGCCAGATGTGTTTCCAAAGCGCGATCGGCTTCGCAGGACGGTCTCTTCCACGCGGTATCTCCAAGGTGGGTTTGGCGACGAGGACACACTGCCAGAATCCGGACTCCATCGAATCCATCCACGCCTTCCACCGTTTATACCATCGCCAAACGGTTTTGGAGGAAACAGGCCCAGAGGGGTAGGGGACAGCTTCTCCCGCCTGCTCCAACGATTTCCCATTTTCATGTTCAAGCAATACATCTTCTTGCAGATCCCATATACAGCGCTGGTAACGCCCAATGAAAGGTGGATATACGGTGACGGTTTTACCGCAGGCTTCACACCTGAACCGGAACAAGGTAATGTGGTATCTATGCTGGCCACAGCATACATCCCGTTCGAACCGGTCGTGCTTGCTTAAGGGATGCGGCCTCCCACAACCTGTACACGCCTGTGGACGTATTTTTGATAGATCCGGATGCTCACAAAACTCCAGGTAGGAATGGACATTTGGGAACAGTTCCATGTATTATGTAGGCATATTAAGGCGTGCGTAAGCACGACCTTGTGGGAAGAAGAGAGACTAGGCGGCAAACCTTGAGGTCTCTCTTCTTTTATGCCGTAACCCTCCCGCATATGGTTGTCGTTTCAACTATGATCTGCATACGACAATCATTGACAAAATCCTTCGTCAAAACGGATAATAAAAAACCGCCCATCCACCGACAAACAGTGTGAGCAGCTACAGTATGCGATGTCCTCTTCTTACTAGCGGTGCAACTGGTTCGTCGCAAACCTTATGAAACCGTTCTCTATAATGTGTCCACACGATGTATTGCCATATATCTGGCGGGGTGGTCGATGATATCAGTTCGCCAAAGCTTGATTTGGTCGAACCGTCCTTTTGAACAATTATTTGTGGAATTGCTTGTTTCTCTGGTGGTGTATTCATCGTTTTTAAACTTTGTCATTCTGGCGATTTGGAGACCTAGTGCGCGATGGACAAAGAGCCTGATGGCAAGTTTTCGCGCTATGGGTGTCGATGTCTTGATTGCCCTAATCTATGACGGGACGATGCTTTGGCTGGCGCGCAATCCGAACAACACGAGTTCCGGAAGTTTAGGGACATTCTTTTTCTTTCTCCCGTTGCCTGCAATCTCTATCGTTTCCAGTCTCATCGTCCGTCTTATGCAAGCCAAATCCGGGCTTGAGTCCGTTTTCGCCGTCTCTCAGACGCTCAATCAGATGCAGGAACTCGATATGGTTCTAGAGCAGATAGTCACGGCGGCTAAGCGGCTGTTTCACAGTCCATGGGGCACCATCTATCAGTGTATCGATGGCGGGAAACTAGAGGGGTTTAGAGAGGGTCGACGGGTAGTTTTGCCGCCTGGTAAAGGTTTGGTGAATGTAGCTGTCGAAGAGCAACGTTGCATAATTTCTCACGATGTCCATCGCGATGACCGTTTTTGCCCTTTAGAGGTGAATGCGGAGGTTGCTTCTCTATTTGTATCGCCCATTATTGTAGACACGCAAGTTGTCGGGGTGTTGTCACTTGGTAAGACCAATACATGGGGGTTTCATCATCAAGATGAAAGGCTCATGTCGATTTTCACTTCCCATGCTGGTGCCGCGATGAAAAATGCCTTATTTCGTCAAGAGCGCGACAGAAGATTGCTTCTAGAGGAGCGCAATCGCATGGCACGAGAGATTCATGACGGTCTCGCCCAAGATTTAGCTGCTGCCATTTTGCAGGTCGAGATGATGAAGCGGCTGGCGGACACCCCGCTGCAGCAATCTCTTCAAAATTTACGCAACACTTTGGCCAGCATCACGACGACCGTCAGAGAGTCCATCTACTCCTTGCGCCCTCATCCGTATGAAGAAGTAGGGCTAGTTCGCGCGTTGGAGGCTCTGATGGATGATGTGACAGTTGGTTCAAATTTGAATGTCTCTTTCTATGCGAAAATCGATCAAGAATGTGACCCGCAAGTTGCTCGAGCAGTCTACGAAATCGTATTAGAGGGTGTGCGTAACGTCGTCAAGCACGCGCAGGCTTCCATGCTCATCGTAGAACTGACTCAGACGGAAGAGGGCTTGTCATTGTCCATTCGAGACGACGGAGTAGGATTCGAATTTGGACAAATGGCGTTGCGCTCGGCGTCGGATAAATCATTCGGCATAGAGAATGTCCACACTATTGCTGCGTCTCTTGGAGGAACTCTTGAATTTCTCACCAAGGTTGGTCAGGGAACCACCATCTTGGCAGAATTACCGTGGATAAAGGAGGACAACAGATATGACGATACGGTTGCTTCTCTGTGACGATCACGCTATTTTACGCCAGGGACTCTCTGCTTTACTGCAGGCAGACAGCGAGCTGGAGGTGGTTGGTGAATGTGGCGATGGGCTCAGTGCGCTTGAAATGGTGCTTCGCGAGCAACCGGACGTGGTCCTCATGGACATCAATGTTCCGGGGATGAATGGGATAGAAGTGACCCAGCGAATTACCGAACTCTGTCCGACAGTCAACGTCTTGATGTTGACGATGTATCACGAAGATGAATATTTGTTTCGCGCTATTCGCGCCGGTGCTCGGGGGTATCTCTTGAAGGATGCTCCAGTGACGCAAGTCGTTGCGGCCATTCGCGATGTGGCAGTGGGCGGAAGTACCGTTTTGCATGCTAATTTGTCGGAAAAATTTTGCGAGGCACAGAGGGCACCTGCTCCCGAACGATTGTCTCACAGAGAATTAGAAGTCTTGTCCCGTCTCATCGAAGGACTTTCGAATCGCGAGATTGCTTCCCTGCTCTATATTTCTGAAACAACCGTGAAACTTCACGTCAGCAATATTTTTCGCAAACTCAACGTCCGCAGCCGGTCGCAGGCCATTCTTTCGGCAATTCGTTTGGGATTGGTTCCAGAGTCCACAGACAACGCGCGTTAAGAAAATTGAGTGACTTTTTCATCGATTTTTCGCCGCGTCGTCCAGGGCTTTTTTCCACACAGGAAAAGTGTGTTCGCCGAACAGAGAAAGCAGTGTTCCTCGACGGTTGAAGACGAGATAAGGGAAGCCGTGGATGTAGGTTTGGTCAGCGGATCCAATCAAATAATAAACATGGGTGTAGGTCAAGTGGAACGCTTTCTTTTCCTCATGCTCAATGCGTACCGCTGTTTTCAGAGGGAATCCATCTGGATAGCCCACGTAGACGACGGTAGGCCAGCCGGGTGTGTCGGCTATGTGCTTCTGAAGAAGGACCAATGTCCGCTGGCAATGTGGGCACCAATAGGCGGCAAACAAAACGGGATGATTTTTTGCATTGAGAGTCACCCATGTTCCGGCGGTCGTTTCTACGCGAATGTGTTCCTCGGCGTTGGGATGGGTCACGGGACCAGCGTTGAAGGCAGACATGGGGTGAACTTTATCCTCTGTCAAGAGACTCACGAAATGGGCTGTTTTCGCAATGTGGCTGGGGGAGACTGGATTTGGCGTTGGGGTGGACGTTCCGCACCCTGTCACCCATAAGCAGAGAGTGGCAACGGTCAGCGCGGCGAATTTCGCAAGGTTAGACTTTTTCGTAACGCACACCTCCTGTAGAATCGAAACAACCCTGGTGTCGAAGCAGGCTTATTCATATTATACTTTCGACAGTTCGAACGAGTCGAAGGGGTGATCAAACTGTATCGCTATACGTTTGCAGTCGTCGATTTGCCAAGGCTTGCAAGCAACGTGGCCACCATTCGCGATGCACTGGGTCCCGATGTAGCGGTTTTGGTAGCGGCGAAAGCCAATGGCTACGGCCATGGAGCTGTGCCAGTGGCCCGCGCTGTTGTGCATGGAGGTGCAGAAGCTCTTGGCTTGGCATCTGTAGAGGAGGCGTTGGAAATCCGCCGCGCCAAGTCGCCTCTTTCCCTGTTGGTTCTCGGAGCTATCAACGCCGATGGTGCGGTAGCAGCTTCCATGGCCGACATCGCTGTCACCCTGAGTGGTTCGCCAGAAGAAATAGAAAACCTTCCAACCATGCCGAAGCCTCTCGTCGTGCATCTCAAGTTAGACACAGGAATGGGGCGCCTTGGCCTGCGCACGGCCGAAGAGTTGATTGCAACCGCAAAGGCGGTCGTCGCTCGACCGGACCTTCGATTGGTCGGGGTGTACACTCACTTGGCATCTGCGGATGACCCGGATGGTCGCCACGCGCAGGGTCAAATTGCGCGCTTTGAGCACGCCTTGGCGTCGTTGACGGAAGCTGGCATCCAGGTGCCCATTGTCCATGCGAGCAATACGGCCGGAGCGCTCTATCATTCCGACTGGCGATACCAAATGGTGCGAATTGGAATTGGCGCCTACGGCTATTCCCCCAACTCAGAGTGGCCACTCCAATTGCCGCTTCGCCCGGTGATGCATTTGTACAGCGTCATTACGCGCGTTGCCACATTGGATGCTGGAGAAACGGTGAGCTACGGTGCCACGTTTGTCGCACCGCGCAGGATGCGTGTGGCCACTGTGCCGATTGGCTACGCGGATGGATATTTTCGCTCTCTCTCGAACTCGGGCATTACCGCCGTCAAAGGCGTAGAGGTGCCCGTCGTCGGCCGGGTGTGCATGGACCAACTGATGATCGACGTCACAGATGTTGAAGGGGTAGAGGTGGGAGACGTCGTGACGCTGTTTGGAAGGTACTCGCCGTCTTCATGGGACGGCGGCAACATTGCCAAGTGCAAAGAAGCACAGCGCGCCGAGTGGATTGTGCAGACGTTTTGCAGAACGGATCGGATTGGAGAGGTGTCCTTGGACCGCGTGGCCAAACTGGCGGGCACTATTTCCTACGAACTTCTCTGTGCCGTATCTCCCCGAGTGGTGCGTTTTTACGTGCCTCTGACTCCGGAGCGCCGTTTCTCATAGGGAAGTACAGACTCGTTATGGCCATTTTGTAGTTGGTAATGAACCTCTACAATCGTTATAATGGGGGAGGCATACTTGGTCAGGGAGTGTTGTGGAGGTGCCGCGCGTGTCCGACAAGAAGCGCATGGTAGTCTATGTTCCAGAGCAACTTTTGGAGGAAGTGGACGGTGTGGCAGAACGGGAGCGGGAAAGCCGGAGTGAAGTAGTCCGCGAAGCACTAAATTTTTATGTTCAGGAACAGCACAAGCTCGAAATACGTACAATGATGCAGCAAGGGTATCAGGAGATGGCGCGATTGAACTTGCGTATTGCGTCAGAAGCGTTCCCGTTGGAGCAGGAGGCGGGAGGAACAGTGGAGCGTCTGGTTAGCGGGGTGTGACAGCGTGAATGTGAAGCGAGGGGACATTTTTTTTGCCGATTTGTCGCCGGTCGTCGGGTCTGAGCAAGGCGGTTTCCGACCGGTTTTAATAATTCAAAATGATATCGGCAATCGGTTTAGTCCCACCGTCATTGTCGCTGCCATCACGGCGCAAATTCAGAAAGCAAAACTGCCTACGCACGTAGAGTTGCCAGCCGAGCCATATGGTCTCGACAGAGATTCGGTCATCCTCTTAGAGCAGGTTCGCACGATTGACAAGCAGCGGCTTACCGACCGAATTACTCATTTAGACGAAAAGATGATGAAACGCGTTCATGAAGGTCTTTTAATATCTCTCGGACTGGTGGATTTTTAAAGCTTCTGAGCCGACACCGCAGTCAGTGCGTAGCGGAGTTGCGTGACATGTTGAAAGTGTGACCATGGATTACCATCGCCACTTATCCACGGGTCTATGTGCAGAAGGAGCCTCACGTCTCAGGGTGGGCTCCTTCTTTGAGTCTTCTTGTTCCTTGCTGAAAAGCATGGGTGAGCGGTCCGTCGAATCCCCTTCTAGGGAAGTGAGACTATCAAACGATGGTCAACAATAAGTCCTGAGGTTCCACCGTGTCTCCGGCTTTGCAGTGCAACTCGGCCACCGTGCCGGACTTCGTCGCTCCTAGTTGCACTTCCATCTTCATCGCTTCCGTAATCAACACAATTTGTCCGCGCTCCACCACATCGCCTGGCTGGACGAGGACAGAGACCACAGTGCCCGGCATGCTTGCGCCAACTTCTCCCGGCAATCCGCTCACCTTCAGTCGAGCCTGTGCGCTTTCTGGTACCGTGCGGTCGAGAACGCGGATGTCGCGCGGCTGGCCATTTAACTCATAAAAGACGGTTCGGTATCCGGACGCATCCATTTCACCCACGGACAATAGTTTCACAATGAGCGTCTTCCCCTGCTCTATGGAGACATGTATCTCTTCGCCAGGTTTCATCCCGTAAAAGAAAGTCAACGTATCGAGCGTAGACAAATCTCCAAATTGGCCACGATGTCTGAGGAAGTCGAGCGTCACCTGCGGATACATCACATAGGAGAGCACCTCGCATTCGCTCGGCGCGCGTCCAATGTGCTCTTTCAATGTCTTGGCTTCCTGGGCAAAGTCCACGCTGTCCAGACTTTCCCCAGGACGGCCCGTCAGAGGCGCCCGGCCGCGTAAGACAGCTTGCTGCAGGTCGTTTGGAAAACCGCCATAGGGCTGCCCCATTTTACCTTCAAAAAAGTCGACTACAGACGCTGGGAAGTCAAGGGATTCGGCGCGTTCCATTAAATTGTTCTCATCGAGTCCGTTTTGTACCATGAAGATAGCGAAGTCGCCCACCATTTTTGAAGAAGGAGTCACTTTGACGATGTCTCCTAAGAGACGATTCACCGCCCGGTAGGCCGCTTTGACCTCCGCAAACCGGCTTCGCAGCCCAAGCGCCGTCGCTTGCTCGCGCAAGTTTGTATATTGTCCACCCGGCATCTCGTGCTCGTAAACCTCCGCCGAGGGCGTGATTAATCCGGACTCATATTTGTGGTAATATCGCCGAACGCCTTCCCAGTAGTTGGACAATTGTTGCAATTCCTCCAGCGAGTCGAGAACCCCTCTGGTCGATCCGCTAAGCGCCGCCACCAAGGCATTCCAACTCGGCTGGGATGTGTTTCCGGCAACCGAGGAGATGGCCACATCCACGATGTCAACGCCCGCCTCCGCTGCCATCAGCAAAGTGGCAATACCGTTACCACTCGTGTCGTGTGTGTGCAGGTGAATCGGCAGAGACACGGCTTCTTTGAGTGCATGCACAAGTCGCACTGCCGCCATCGGCTTGAGCAATCCAGCCATATCTTTGATGGCGAGTAGATGGGCGCCCGCGCGTTCCAGTTCTTTCGCCAATTCGACGTAATACGTCAGATTGTACTTCGTTCGCGCCGTGTCGAGAATGTCTCCCGTATAGCAGATGGCAGCTTCGGCAATTTTGCCACATTGACGGACTTCGTCGAGCGCGACGACCATGTTCGGCAGCCAGTTCAAGCTGTCAAAAATGCGAAAGACGTCCATCCCAAGCTCTGCCGCTTGGCGGGTGAACGCCCGCACCGCATTGTCTGGATAGTTTTTGTAACCGACGGCATTGGCTCCGCGCAACAGCATCTGAAACAGTATGTTCGGAATGGCTTCGCGCAGGGCGGCCAGTCGCTCCCACGGATCTTCCTTCAAAAACCGCATACTCGCATCAAAAGTCGCGCCGCCCCAGACTTCCATCGAGAAAAGGTTTCGACCGATGTCCCGAGTCGATGGGGCAATTGTCAGCAAGTCGCGTGTGCGGACTCGTGTCGCGAGCAGAGACTGATGGGCATCTCGAAACGTCGTGTCGGTCAACCACAGGCGACCGTCTGCCTGAATGCTCGAAAGAAATGCCTCGGTACCAAGTCGTTGCCATTCATAGCGCGATCCGCTGGTCATATCGTTCCGGTCCTGCACGCTCGGAATCTCCGCACTGTCCATGTCTGGCTTCGCCTCTGGTCCGACGCCATCGGGGCCATTGACTGTGACCTCGGAAATGTATGAGAGCATCTTAGTGGCGCGGTCTTGGCGAAGCGGAAAGGAGAACAGTTCGGCATGGCTGTCGATGAAATGCACGCTGCACTCGCCGGCAAGAAAGACGGGGTGACGCACGACGTTCGCGAGAAATGGAATGTTGGTCTTGACGCCGCGAATGCGAAACTCTTGAAGGGCACGAAACATTTTTCGTGCGGCCTGTTCAAAGGTGAGTGCAAATGCCGAGACTTTGACGAGCAGAGAATCATAATGAGGAAGTACCCGGGCGCCAGTATAGCCGTTGCCCGTATCCAAACGGATGCCAAATCCAGCTGCGGACCGATAGGTCGCTATGCGTCCAGTGTCCGGCAAAAAACCGTTCAACGGGTCTTCTGTGGTGACTCGACACTGGATGGCCGCGCCGCGAATCTGAATGCTGTCTTGGCCCGAAATGCCGATTTCCGGCGAGTTGAGCGGATGACCCTCGGCGATGCGGATTTGGGCTTGAACGAGATCGATTCCTGTAATAAGTTCTGTTATGGTATGTTCGACCTGAATTCTCGGGTTAACTTCGATAAAATAGAAAGTGCCATCTGGTTGTAACAAAAACTCGACGGTACCTGCATTTTGGTATTGGGCATGTGTCATCAACTGAACGGCAGCGTTGCAGATGGCATCGGACACGTCTCGGGAAAGGCGGGCAGGAGCAATTTCAACAACCTTTTGGTGGCGCCGCTGGATGGAGCAGTCACGCTCGTAGAGGTGGACGAGGTTACCATGCTGGTCGGCGAGAATCTGTACCTCAATGTGTTTCGGGTTTTCCACGTACTTCTCAACGTAGACGTCTGAAGACCCGAATGCGCTTTTTGCTTCGGATGCTGCGCGGGCGTAGGCTTCGGTGAGTTCCTCAGGGTTGTGGACGAGGCGCATGCCGCGACCACCTCCGCCACTGACAGCCTTCAACATCACCGGATAGCCAATGTCTCGACAGAAGATTTCTGCTTCAGCGAGATCGACCGGATGCGAAGTACCGGGCACAACGGGTACGCCAGCTGCGGTGGCGACCTGACGTGCTGCGACTTTGTCGCCAAACATCTGCAGATGGTGCGCTTTTGGACCGATGAAAGTCAGTCCGGACTGGACACAGGCGCGTGCTAAGTCCTCGCTTTCGGAGAGAAAGCCGTAGCCTGGATGAATGGCGTCGCAGTCCGTGTCCAGAGCCACGCGAATGAGGCTGTCAACATCTAAGTATGCTTCGACGGGACCCTTTCCTTGGCCGATGAGATAAGCTTCATCAGCTTTGTAGCGGTGCAGAGAGAGTTGGTCTTCCTCGGTATACACGGCGACCGTGTGAATTCCGAGTTCGGTGCAGGCTCTACAGATGCGAATCGCGATTTCGCTGCGGTTCGCAACCAGGACTTTTTTGAACGCATGCATGCTGGTCACCCCGGGGTTGCTCGTCCTCCAATGTCCATTTGAGAGGGAGTGAGCGAATAGTCTGAGCGCAGGCTGATGAAAATGTCAGAATCTATCAGTGATACAGGTGTTGAGTGATTGCAAGTTATACTATAACACAGTTAGTTTCCGAGTGTTGTTGGGGACGTTCGGTACTTTCGCTGGAAACCGTTTGTCGCCCTGCTTCGACTGAGGCGGGGTGTGGTGTTGTCGGTCACATCATATAGGTGGAGGTTTTTTGATGAATTCCAAGGACGCAGAAGAACTTAGTACGTTGACTAACGCACTCGGCGAGTCGCGCATTCGCGACATAGGGTTGGCACCGCTCGGCCATCAGAAGATTGAATGGGCGTTTTTGCACATGCCAATTCTTCGTCAACTCATGTCAGACATGGAGCGTGACTTGCCGTTTCAAGGCATGCGCATTGGTGTTTGCCTGCACATTGAAGCAAAGACCGCATGCCTTGCGCTCGCGGTGCAGGCTGGCGGTGCCGAGGTTACCATCGTCGCAAGCAATCCGCTTTCGACACAGGATGATGTGGTAGCCGCTTTGGTCGAGCGCGGAATTACCGCCTTTGCTGAAAGAGGAGTCACGCCTGCAGAGTTTACGGACCATTTGCATCGCTTGATAGCCAAGCATCCACAGGCCATCATTGACGATGGCGCGGATTTGACGACGGTGTTGCATCGCCATTATCCGGAGCAGTTGGCCGAGATAGTGGGTGGTTGTGAAGAGACGACCACGGGGATTGTGCGCTTGAAGGCGATGGTGTCTGAAGGGACTTTGGCATACCCGATGATGGCCGTCAATGACGCCTACTGCAAACATTTGTTTGATAACCGCTATGGCACCGGACAGTCGGCTTGGGAAGGTGTGATTCGCGCGACCAACCTGTCCATTGCAGGCAGTGTCGCCGTGGTGGTTGGCTATGGTTTTGTCGGGAAAGGAGTTGCGATGCGAGCTAAAGGCCTGGGTGCACGCGTCATTGTTACAGAAGTTCAGCCGATTCGAGCGATTGAAGCCATCATGGACGGCTTTGAGGTGATGCCTATCGTCGAGGCAGCACGACTTGGAGACTTTTTCATAACCGTTACAGGAAATCGGGATGTCATTGCTGGGGAAGCTTTCGAGGTGATGAAAGACGGAGCAGTGCTCGCGAATGCAGGTCACTTCGATGTGGAGATTTGTAAGCCCGATCTTGCGAAATTAGCGGAGCGCGTAGAAATTGTTCGCCCGAATGTAGAGGCATATCGGTTACGAGACGGCAGAACGTTATATTTGTTGGCAGAAGGGCGTTTGGTCAATCTCATCTGTGCGGACGGGCATCCAGTGGAAGTCATGGACATGACGTTTTCGCTTCAGTTGCTCGGACTTCACCACGTCATCACGAATCGTCCCGCTCCAGGCCTGCACAGCATTCCGCTAGACCTGGATACCCGGGTGGCAAGCATGCGTTTAGCTGCGTGGGGAACTGCTATCGATACGTTGACTCCCGAACAGAAGCTCTATCAAGCCAGCTGGGAATAATGTGGATTCGCACCAGCGAGTTGGTCATCGGTCTGTGAATGTCGTGATGAGGCATGGTTAGCGAGCCTCGCGCAGTGCTTGTACAGATGCCATAGGACATGCCGTGATGAACTTCCATGCAACTCTTATTGAATGATAGTTACTCTAATTATATAATGGGAGGTGGAGTGAGCTTGGCGGTTCATGACCGGAGTAACGGAACATGGGGACGAAGCAAGCTCTGGTTGGTTGCTTGGACTGGTAGAAGGACGGCTCAGGCACACTGCGATGCTCCGTTCGTTCTTGGCCTTAGCTGAGTGCGTGCTGTAATGCTGTGTTTTGGCTTACTTGCCGAAGTGCCAGTAAGCGGGAGGAGTGGACGGATGATGGAGCGCCGACTGTTTGGCAAGACAGGCATGGAAGTCTCGGTCTTAGGTTTTGGTGGTAGCGAAATTGGTTACGAGCACACGTCTTCGGCGACCGTTGATAAACTGCTCGGTGCAGCTATGGATGAAGGCCTCAACGTGGTTGACACTGCGGCCTGCTACGTGGACAGTGAGGAGAAGATTGGAGCTGCCGTAAGACACCACCGCTCACAGTTGTATCTGTTCAGCAAATGTGGCCATGCCAGCGGCCTGCCTTCAGCGGATTGGACACGCGAAACCATTCGTGACAGCATTGACCGTAGTCTGCACAGACTGCGGACGGATTACATTGATTTAATGCAACTCCATACCTGCTCTTCGCAAGTTTTGGCAGACGGGTCTGTGGTAGAAGAGTTAATCCGGGCGAAAGAGGCAGGCAAGGTGCGTTTCATTGGATACAGTGGTGATCATGATACCGCCTTGCAAGCCGTAGAAATGGGTGTGTTTGACGCCTTGCAGACGTCCATCAATATCGCTGACCAGCGTGTTTTGGAGGACGTGCTGCCAGCGGCAGTAGAGCGGCAAATGGGCGTTATCGCAAAGCGCCCCATCGCCAATGCGGCATGGAAGAGCAAGGAGCTCCCGAGCAATTCTTATCATCACGTATACTGGCAACGCCTGCGCGAAATTGATTACGACTTTCTCCACGGAAATTTGGAGGAGGGTGTAGCGACTGCCCTCAGTTTCACTTTGTCCTGTCCGGGAGTGTCTGTGGCCATTGTTGGCACCTCTAACCCCGGGCGTTGGAAGCAAAATGCACTGCTGCTGAACGAACGAAATCTGTCGGAACAGGAATATCGGGCGATTCGTGAACAGTACCTGGCTGTGGCGAAGCCGGACTGGGTAGGTCAGACCTAAGAGACTTTCCCCGAGAACTGAAAAAGTTATCGAGCGTGCTTCAAACGCTAGGGGAACATCCACTTGGCGCTTTCAAGACGTTGGTATAAGTTCTGCGTCATTCAAAAAATGGGGAGTTGTGTAACGAATGATGGAAATCAAGACGGAATCCGAGTTTGTAGAATTTCTAAAGAAGGGTCGAACGGTGGTCGAATGTTATACTACATGGTGTCCGGACTGCCGTCGTGTAGAGCCGTATTTTCCGGAGTGGGAGAAGCGCTACGGCGATAAATTCGAACTGGCAAGAATGAACTGTGAAGAAGTTCCCGAGATTGCTGAGCGCTATGAGGTGCGCGGCATCCCTACATTTTTGGCATTTGAAAACGGCGAACTCGTAACACGTTTGTTTAGCAGAGATGCGAAAAGCAAGGCGCAAGTTGAAACTTTCCTAGACGCTGTTTTTACAGAGATTGGTGTATAAGGCGGAGGCGGATTTTTTCTTACGAAGGTGCAACGGAGGAACTTTTGGGAAAAATAATATATACTATTCCAGTGGTATAACTTTGTTATGGAGGGATTCACGATGTCCATGGAACTTCAGTCGCCAACCGTGTCATTGGCTCGTTTGAATGAACCTGCACCGGTGTTCGAAGCTATCACTACACACGGTAAAATCAAGCTCACGGACTTTCTTGGAAAATGGGTCGTGCTATTCTCGCACCCAGCCGATTTTACTCCGGTTTGTTCGACTGAGTTTGGTTCATTTGCCTCTCGTCAAGCAGAGTTCGCCGATAGAAATGTGCAACTCATCGGTCTGTCCGTGGATGGTGTTCAAGCGCACTTGGCATGGATTCACGACATAGAATCGGTATTTGGTCAGAAAATCTCCTTCCCGGTCATCGCCGATTTGGATATGAAGGTCTCGTCCATGTATGGCATGATTCAGCCCGGGGCGTCGACCACGTCTGCGGTTAGAGCCGTTTTCATCATCGATGACAAAGGGATTTTGCGGGCCATGGTCTATTACCCGATGAACGTTGGTCGCAATATCAGTGAGATTTTGCGAGTGGTTGATGCGCTTCAGACTTCTGACAAACACGGAGTGTCCACTCCGGCAGACTGGACCCCCGGACAGCCAGTGGTTGTCGCTCCGCCTGCCACCGCATCTGCTCTGGAGACCAAGGAAGAAGCAGAAGCTAAGGGATACGATTACAAGCGCTGGTATTTGCGAACGAAGACAATTTGAAAAATCTCGCGAGAGCGTCCTGCTATTTGAATGAAAGAGTCTCTACGCGGAAGGCGCGAGCGCGAGACGGGTGTTCAGGATGCTGCGTCGATGTCCATGCATTTCGCACCGTAGCAGCACAGTTCCGCGAATTTCATCGAGTCGGGAGACGACAGGTCCCTCGACTCGATGTTTTTTTTCACGGTCAATCCATCGGTGCTCAATAGTTGGCTCCGTATGGGACAAAGAGGAAGAACAAGACGAAGATAATCAGGAACACTACGGCCCACTGTGTGTATCCGCCAAAGACGCCGTTCATACTAGACACACCTCCTTGATGGACAAAACACTGGTGTCAAGTCCGATTAATAGACAGGAACTTCTTTGCATACCTGTTGGTATGCGGGGACGAGCAGGAAGAACAGGACGAAAATAATCAAGAACACGACCGCCCAACGAGTATACCCTCCAAATGCTCCCATGGATGTCACCCCCTTTAACACTCCTATAAGATGATTTTTGCCCCCTGAATTGTGTAGGTGCATATCAGTGGCAGCGCCTCTATTTCAAATGGAGTGCTTACAAAGCCTGGCGAAGGTATACATCGACCATGGCTGGGAAAACTATTTAGCATTAAATTCCAATAGGTGGTACAGCTATGAATGTTTTTTCGCGATTGAAGTATCGAAAGCCGCGGGAGGCGCTTTCCAACAAAAATCGGCAAGCTCTTCAAGAAAAAATTCCATCCATGCAATTACAAAAGAGTGTTCTCTCCCATCACTTAGAAACGAATTTGGGCGCATTTGAAAGCATTCTTGGCACCAATGCCGACCTCCTAGTGCGTCGCTTCCTCATCCAAGTCCGCCGTCAAAAGCATCATTGTGGGCTAGTTTATCTGGACGGATCGTCCTCTAAAGCGGACATGAATGAAATTCTTCACGCGCTCATGTTGGATATGGACAGCAGCAAGCAGAGTCGCGACAGTCTCCTCGACATCGTCGTGCAGCAGTGCATTCCGTATGCGGACATTGCGCTGAAAAAGAATTTCTTAGATGCTTCCAACTGGTTACTCTCGGGGAACTCTCTGCTCTTCATCGATGGTTTGAACAGTGCCATCGGCCTCAGTACACAAGCATTTAAGGAGCGAACCATCGCTCAACCTGAGACAGAGCAGGTCATTCAAGGTTCGCGCGAAGGTTTCATTGAGTCCGTTGGTACCAATATGTCGCTTTTGCGCAAGCGACTGAGGTCGAGTGATTTGTCTTTGCAACTGATTCAAATCGGCAGAGTCACCGCAACGAATGTGGTCTATTGCTACATGAAAGGAATCGCTAATGAGAACCTGGTGAAAGAGGTCAAGGAGCGATTGGAACGGGTCGATGTCGATGCACTTTACGGGGCAGGATATCTTGAACAGTTCATTGAAGACGTCCCATTCTCACCGTTTCCACAGGTACAGAACACAGAGCGTCCAGACAAAGCAGTGGCAGCCATGCTGGAGGGCCGAGTGGTCATTCTTGTTGACGGTACTCCATTTGCCCTCATTGTTCCGGCAGTGTTCACACAGTTTTACCAAACCACGGAGGACTATGATACCAGGTTTTTTATGGCCAGCATGATTCGCGGCATTCGCGTCCTGGCGCTGTTGTTTTCGCTGATTTTTCCGTCTTTGTATGTGTCCCTCATCTCGTTCAACCCGGAAATGATTCCGACAAAATTTGCAGTCGCGGTGGCGGGAGGACGAGCTGGGGTACCGTTTCCGGCCATCGCTGAAATTTTCGGGCTGGAGATGATTATGGAAATCTTGCGGGAGGCGACCATCCGCCTCCCGCAGCAGATTGGTGGGGCACTGTCTATTGTGGGCGTTCTCGTCATTGGCCAAGCAGCCGTGCAGGCTGGTTTCGTCAGTCCTATCACCGTCGTGATTGTCGCATTGACCACGATTGGGTCGTTCGCCACGCCCGCCTACAATGCTGCTGTCGCACTCCGCATGCTGCGCTTTCCGCTGATGATTTTGGCTGGTTTGTTTGGTCTTTACGGGGTGATGGTAGGACTCATCCTCATCACGAATCACCTCTGCTCGCTCGAATCCTTCGGGGTTCCGTATCTAAGTCCCGTCATGCCTGGGGATGGTTATGGACTGCGCGATGCGGTGCTTCGTGCCCCTGTCTGGATGATGTGGAAACGGCCGCGCCAACTGCATACGGCAAACCAGAAGCGAATGAATGACCAAAATCCGGCTCAGACCCAAAAAGGTCGAGCGCTGTCTTCCACCTCCTCATCGGCCCGCATTGTTTCGGCTTCCAAAAATCGTTCAAAATCTTAGGAGAAACGTAGATGCAAAAGCCGAAGTCTGTCACTTCTTTGCAACTGACCTTGACCACAGGGACGGCCATCATTGGCGTGGGCATCTTGGCGTTTCCACGGATTGTCGTGGAGTACGTCGATACGGGTGCTCCGATGGCGGCGTTCTTTGCCATTGCCCTAATGGCATTCGGCAGTTTGGTGTTGTGTTACCTCGGGAATGCCTATCCGGAACAAACGCTCTTTGAGTATGCGGACAATCTGCTGGGACGCACCTTCAATCGAATCGTGCTGGCAGTGCTCGGTGTTTATTTCCTCGAACTTACAGCGCTCGCGAGTCGAGAGTTCGGAGAGGTCGTCATCACTTCCGTCCTTCAGCACACGCCGATCACCGTCACCATCATGGTGATGGTTTTGTTGGCCACGGTCTCGACTCGTAATGACATCGGATCGTTCGCGAGAATTTTGTCGTTCTACATGCCGTTGGTCTATTTTCCGGCTCTGGTCATTGTCGTGCTCAGCTTGAAAAGCGCACGGCTAGTGAACATCATGCCAGTCCTCGGCATGTTTCACAGAGGGAGTGGATGGGATGCCGTGATTGCTGTGTTGATTGTTGCGGCACTGTATCAAAACTATTTGGTAGTCGGTCTGCTGTTACCATTTATGTACCGAATTCAGTCCGCGTGGAAAAGCACGCTCATTGGCATGTTTTCTGCGGGTGCTATCTACATCATCATCATGTTCGCCGTGCTATCCGTTTTTGGCTTCGAAGAAATCAAAAATCTCACCTGGCCCACGCTAGAACTGGCAAAAACGGCGGCACTCCCTGCTGCATTTATTGAACGGCTCGATCCGATCTTTCTAGCGGTCTGGGTGACTGCTGTCTTTTGCGCCATTTTCGCGGCCTACTTCATTGCCATCAACGCACTCAGCCATGTCTTTCGGCTGCAAGACCACCGAGCACTCAGTTTGGCTGTGTTTCCGATTATCTTCGAACTTGCTGCACAGCCGAGCAACATTGTAGATCTCTACCGCATTATCAAAACGGTCGGTTTGTCTGGTCTGGTCTTAAGTCTTGGCTATCCATTTCTCTTAGCAGTCCTTCATGTGTTGCGCAGGGCTCATCCCGCGCCGTCTTCTAAGCGAAGGAGGGCCAAGTCGACATGAAGTCAAAACTTCAGCGGTGGATTTTTGCGGTCGTATGTTGTGCGGTGTTTCCTCAGTTGACGGGCTGTTGGGACCGATTGGAGATTGAAGACCGAGGGACGATTTTGGGAATGTCGATCGACCGGGCCAAAGAACCCGTCACGTCTGCTATCACGGGGAAGGCAGCGAAGAGCGAAGTCGATGGATATGACATTGCTGCTCAAGTGGCGATACCTGGGCGAATTCCTCTTGGACCGGGAGAAGGAACGTCAGGCGGTGGCAAAGATCAACCCATCTGGGTTGTTCACGCGGTCGGGCGAACCGTGGACGATGCGGTGAATGTGTTGCAGCAAAAATTGGCGGACCGTATATTTTTCGGACATTTGCGTGCCATCGTCATCAGTCGCGATTTAGCTGAGTCTCCGGGAGTGCATGACATCCAGGATTTCTTTCGTCGCAATGCCGAAATTCGGCGATTGGCTTGGTTGATGATTTCTGACGGCCGGGCCGAAGAGGTCATGCAATTGCAGTCGAAATTGGAGCGCGTGCCAACGCTGTATTTGGTTGGAACGATGGACCATGCTGTGCAATTAGGAAAGCTACCGAATATGTTCCTCGGGAACTACTGGTCAGCTTCCTCCTCGAAAGGAGAGGACGCTGTACTGCCGTTTGTTGCGGTCAAAGACAAGGAGAGGTTGGACTTAAAAGGGCTCGCCATCTTTCGTCGAGAAAAGATGGTCGGCACCCTGAATACACTCGAGACAGCCGCCTTCATGGAGATGACCGGCGAACGAAAAGCCGGGTTTGGCGTTTCTGTACCGTTGCCGGGGCAGGCAAATCGCAGTGCTATTGTCCGCGGTGTAGACCGTAAAGCTGTCGTCAAATTGCATTTTGTTCACGGCAAACCAACGATTGACGTGTATTCTTACGTCGAAGGAAACATTGAAGAATTGACCGGGCATCAGCCGCTGACGACTGTTATCCCCGGGGTAGAGCGAGAAATTTCTAAAGACCTCGAAGAAAATCAGGAAAAATTGGCGCACAAGATGCAGACTCTGCACGCCGACGTCTTTGGATATGGTGAGTATGTTCGCGGATATGCACCGCATTATTGGAATACCTGCATTGTGGCCAAACACAAGCAATGGGATGACGTCTTCTCGACCATTCCGATTCACGTACACTGTCAACTGTACATTCGCCGTGCTGGGATGAGCATCACCTGAGCGCCCTGCGGGGTGCAGACCATGGGCCATAACACGTTGGTTGTCCCACTCGGATTCAGGTGAACCAGAGCAAGAACTGAAAGAAAGCATACAGACAGCTACCGCCGATGATATAGATGCGGGCAATGATTCTTGTCAGCAAAAACTCTCTCCGATATTCCGGAACTACTTTGTATCTCCGTGTGTCGATGACGTGAATCAAAATCCCTGTAAAGATGAAGGTCAAAATATCGGTTCGAAGGTGAGTCAAGATGAGGAGACGCAATGTCCAGTCCATCAGTGCCTGTTCGTCCTCTCAAAAGTTTTAGGGAATGGGTGCAAAAGTACTGGATGAGCGACCTCATTTCGTCTATACTCATAAAACAAACAATTAACATCGGAAAAGGTGGTTATTGAATGGGAGTTGCGATGGTCGGGATTCTCACGCTCTACACGGGTCTGTTGCTAATTCTCGGACGGATTTCTCGGCGCAAGACGGGCAGTGCGTCGCAATATTTGGATGGTGGCCGTCGCTTCGGCTTTTGGCACGTATTTTTGCTGATGACCGCCATGTGGGGGTCGAGTATGTTCGTCGTCGAGATTGACAGTGGTTATCTGAACGGACTGTCGGCCGTCTGGTTTGGAGCATCCACGATTGCAATGTCCGTTTTCGTCGCCGTTTTTCTCTTAAAGCCTTTTCGCAAAATTGGATATCTGACGAATTCCAATCTGATTGGCCGACAGTACGGGGAGCGAGCTCGGGATGTCTCGGCATTGGTCATTGGACTTACATTTCCCATCTTCGCCATGGGAAATGTACTGTCTGCTGCATCTTTTCTCCACGCCACATTGGGCTGGAGCTTGCCTGTTGTCTTGATTGCCACGACTGTGCTCGTCATTGTGTACGTCTGGGCTGGCGGCATCTGGTCGCTTGCCTATACCCAAATTGCGAATTTGGTGCTTCTTGTTGTGGGACTTCTGGTGGCGACTTTTTTTGTCTTTCGTGCAGGTTGGAATGGCCATCCCGTTCTCCCCCAGCACGTGGCGCATGTTGCACATTTCTCGGGGATTTTTGGAATCGGATCCGCCACGATTGTTCTCTGGTTTGTCATGAGTTTGCTCAACTCTGTTTCGGCTCAGGCGGAATTTCAAACCATTGCGTCCGTGCGCGAAGCTCGCGTAGGTCAAAAGGCGGTCTACTGGTCTGCACTGGTTCTGATTCCTTTTGCGGTTATCCCCACGTTGTTTGGAACGGCGGCGCGCGGCTACTTACCGCACATGAAAGGTGGACTCTTGGCCTTCCCTCTTTATTTGCGGGAAATCGCGCCGGACTGGGCGGTCGTCTTAGTTGCGCTTGGATTCTTTGCATCGGCCCTCATCTGGTGTGCCCCCCTGATGTTCTCTGGCGCTTCTTCGTTTGGATTAGACTTTTTAACGTCCGCGAAACGACCTCGGCCTGCGCAGCGGATCCGCACGTTGACACGCTTTTCACTGATTCTCCAGGGTCTGCTCATGGTCATTTATGCATTGCTCCGACCAGAGGAAATTGCCTGGTGGCACGTTTTTGGTCTGACGTTTCGCAATGCGGTGATTGTCGGCCCGACCATCACGTTTCTGCTGTGGCCAGTGGTCCGGCCGCGCGTTGTCGTAGCATCCATGGTGACTGGTGCTGGCAGTGGACTGCTCTGGAACGCACTGACGGATTTCTCGGCAACGAAGTTCGTCTTTGGATTGAATCCCATGTGGGTCGGAACGGGACTGTCGCTGATGGTACTGATGGCAGGAACGCTCCTAGTCGAGCGGAGAAATCTATGTATCAGCGTAATGGGCAAGCGCCGTTCGTTGGGGTGGTTTGCGCTCGCCATGACGCTGGTCTTCCTCGGGTTTGTGCCCATTCTGCTCCATTCCACGCTGTCGTCGTTGGTCGGAGCAGATGCTTTTATGGCGACGCTCAGTGCATTTTTTACAACGATGGCCTTTGTCGATGTGCGCAGCCCAATGCAACTGATGAGCGATGTGACGGTCGAGGCTATGGTCGATCCGGTCGTGCCATCGGGCACAGCGCGTAAGGATGAAGAGCAACTGGCATGACCGAGTGACTCGGAGCAGCAGCTTCGTGCATCATGTCCACCATCCATCGGTCCTCAACCCAAGATGCCATGGGAAACCGTGGCATCTTCTGCATCTGGTGAGAGATTATGTCGCACTCTGTCGTCGACAATTGGTAGGACAATCGGTATACTAGCTTCTCGTAAGCGTATTTCCCATTCCTTTGCGGTAAAGGAGCGAGTAAGGCGTGACCGAATCGTGGTCGACGAGTGTTCGGCGCTTCCTGAAGTACTGCGTCACCGGTGTCTTAAATACCGGAGTGTCCTACGTGGTATTCAGTTTTTTGGTGTTTTTGGGAGTGGGTTCTGCCGCGGCGTTGGCGGCAGGCTATGTTTGCGGTATGGCAACTTCCTATGTCCTCAATGCCAGATGGACTTTTCAGACATCTGCTAAACACACTTGGCAGTTGGTCAAATTCATCGGGATCAACGTAGGGGTACTCATTTTTAGTGAGGGCTGTCTGCGCTTGATTTCTCACCACGTGATAGCCTCTCCTTACTTGGCTCAAGCGCTGAATCTGATTCCGACGACGCTGGTCGGTTTTTATGTGAATCGAAAATACGTTTTTACAAAGCGCACTGCTGACGACGCATCTCCATCGGATTGGCGTCGTGTGGTTCGCTACGCCTTCATTGCGCTGGCCATGGTTGTCGCTCAGAGGGTCATTGTGGCTGCTGGGGAAATTCACGGTGCAAGTCACACGAAATATGCGTGGACTTGGTACCGCGTCTTCGTCATTGACATGATTCATTGGGACGCAGGCTGGTATCTAGAGATTGCTCGGCATGGTTATGTGCGATTGACTGAGACCGCTTTCTGGCCTCTCTATCCTTGGTTTATTCGTTGGTTTCACGAGGGAACGGGCATTGGATACGACGTGTCTGCCATCGTGCTCTCGGCTATCTCGTTTTTTCTGGCCATCTGGTTTTTCCTGCTCTGGATAGACGAATCCCTCGGAGCAAAGGCTGCGATTTCTGGCGGACTTCTATTCGTGTTTTACCCTACGTCATTTTATTTTGATGCGGCTTACACGGAATCCCTCTTCACACTATTCGCCATATTGGCGGTTTATACATCACGGCGCGGCCATTTATTTTGGGCAAACGTCTGGACCGCTTTGGCCACATTGACGAGAAATACCGGGGGTCTATTGGGCTTTATACTCTTTTTTGATTACGTGCAGAAGAAACAACTAGGATGGAAATTTTGGACGAGAACGTGGTGGCGAAAGTTGAGCTGGCGAGCCGTCTATTTTTTAATTCCTGCGGCTACGCTGGTGGTATATTGCTATCGATTGAAGCGCCAGTTTGGCATGTGGACTCCATTTCTCTATGCGGAACATCATCACTGGCACCGCCACTATCTTGCTCCGTGGATATGCATTGAGCGGACGGTTCAATTTCTCATTCATCCGAAGACGACCATCATGTCTCAGGAGTACATTCAGTTTGAAGTAGCCGCCTTTGTCGCGGTGGTGGTCCTAGTCGGATTTACTCTAGGTTACATGCTGTGGCGTCGCCAGGCTGCGTATATCGGATGGTTTCTCTATGTTCTGTCCGTAGGATTTATCACTTCGAGTGAACCCTCTGTAAATATTCCGGATTATCTGGTTTCCTTGCCGCGTTACGTCTTGATGTTGTTTCCTGCTTTCGGAATTGTCGGCAAGGTTCTCCGTTCGGTCACTCTCTGCGCATTCATTGCTTTGTTGTTCGCTGTCGTCTTATTCTGGAAAAGTGGAGTGTTTTATCGAGGGATATGGATTGCCTGATAGGTGCCCACTGTCTTCGCGAGGGGACTATCACCATTGCGAAGTCCGAGAAAGAAGCTTTGTGAGAGGAGCAAGAGCACGATGAATCGGATGGCCAATTCGCCCATCGCTTCGAACTACGAATCGTCTGCCATGTCTGCCAATGCTCATCGCCATCCTTACGTTTCCGTCGTTGTTCCGGCATTCAACGAAGAAGGTTCGATAGAAGCGACGTATCGCCGTTTGACGGACGTTCTAACGGGTTTAGAAGTGCGCTATGAACTTATCTTTGTGAATGATGGGTCGACAGACAACACGCTCGACCTTTTGGAGCGAGCGGCCACTGCCGATCCTTGTGTGAAAATTGTCGATTTTTCCCGCAACTTTGGGCATCAAATTGCGGTGACCGCGGGGATTGACCATGCTCGCGGAGATGTGGTCGTGCTGATTGATGCAGACCTTCAAGATCCCCCTGAGTTAATCGCCGAATTTTTGGATAAGTGGCGGGAAGGCTATGATGTGGTCTATGCCATCCGCCAACGCCGCGAAGGTGAGACCTGGTTCAAGCGAGTCACAGCCCATTGGTTCTATCGTGTCTTGAGGAGCATGACGGACATTGACATCCCGCTCGACACAGGTGACTTTCGCTTGATGAGTCGAGACGTTGCGACGACGTTGTCGCGCATTCGCGAGCGGCATCGCTTTTTGAGAGGCATGATTTCGTGGATTGGCTATCGCCAAGTGGGTATTCCGTATCAGCGCGCGGAGCGCTTCGCAGGAGACTCAAAATATCCACTGCGCAAGATGATCAAATTCTCGGTAGACGGCATCACGTCGTTTTCTTTCCGCCCCTTACAATTTGCGACGCAAGCTGGTTTGGTGGTCGCGGTTTGCGGATTTCTCGGTATCTTTTTCGTCCTCTTTGAGAAGCTCTTTACCCACGATACCATTACCGGCTGGGCATCTTTAATGGTCGTGGTCCTCTTTCTCGGAGGTATTCAACTGCTGATGCTGGGCATCTTAGGTGAATACATCGGGCGAATCTACGATGAGGTTCGTGGTCGACCTATGTACATCGTGCGGCAGACGAAAAATTTTGAGGCGGATACGTCTGAGACGACGATGAGCTCAGGTCTGGCAGGACAAGCCGATACGCACGTCGTACGGGAATGGCGACGCGACCTATGAATGCACCCTTAGTCTGTGAAGAAAAATAGTTTGCAAAACGGTCATGATTTGTGTCCAATTTTGTCACATGTCTGATAAGATACACAGTATTCGCGGGCGGTTGTCCCGCCGAACGCTGGAGTCTATAGAGACCGGCGCGAATGGTGAGAGCTGCTTTGTGAAACTATAGGGGGTATGGGAAGGGGAGATTTTTGTATGGCATCGGGTGTAGTTGGCCATCAGGGTGAGAAGTGGACAGGGACGGACGGCTGGCTCTTTTGGTCTTTCGGGCTGGGAATGTTGCTCGAAAACTATATTTTTTCGATAGCTCCGATTGCTACCGGTTGGGTTCATGTTCCGAAGTATCTTGACTCTTTGCTGCTGTCATGGGCGCCCATTTGGCTCATTATTGGAATTATCATTTTTGGCCCGATAGCAGACCGGTACGGACGGAAATCGACTTTTTACCTGACGATGGGTCTATACGCAGTCGGCGGAATCATCTTAATTTTTTCGACGACCTACCTTGTGCTTCTCATCTCACTCGCACTGTTGTTGCTAGCTTCTGGTGGCGAGATGAACACCATCATGGTTGCCTCACACGAGATGATGCCAGCGATGCATCGCGGCAAGACCATGATGATGGAACTTAACTTCATCAATCTGGGAGCTTTCTTGGTGGGTATTCTCGGAGTTGTTTCATCGGCGTGGAGTTCGTCACACGCTTTCCAGAAGGGAACCGTAGGCGTTGCCATTTTGATTGTCTTGTTCGTCCTCTTCTTGGCTCGTACGCGGACACCAGAATCGCTGAGGTGGTTGGTCCGTCGCGGACAGACGGAAAGAGCACACGCGGAGGCGGTGCGATACTATGGCGAAGAACAAGGAATGATTCGGCTGACGCCAGTGCAGGAGCGGGTGGTCACGGCACCCCAATCCAATCGCAAGCGGGTTTCTCTATCCATTCGTTTTTTGGTGACTTTGACGACAGCGTTTGCTGGTTCTGCTGGTTTTGGTCTCATGACGTACACGCTTGGCCCCAACTTCTTTCCTAAGTTGACGTCACTCATCATCTTAATCGCGGGTGGAACAGGGTTCATTTCCGGATTCTTCGGACTCTGGGCGGACCGTCTCAGTCGCAAAAATCTTCTTCTGACTGGGTATCTCGGGACATTCTTGGTGACTGTGCTCATCTATTTCACGGTCGGGACGTGGAGCAAGAGCATTGCATTTTTCATGATTTTGCTGGTCGTGTTGAACGTTTTCGTCAACATTGGATATCTCACCGAAGACGCGCTCAAAGGGGAAGTCTGGCCGACGGCTCGAAGAGGCACATACACAGCCATCGTTCGCTTCATTTCCATCGGGTTCTACATTCCGGTCATCTACATTTCCGGTGCGGCAAGTCTCAAAGGTAACATGATTTTAAACATCGGCATATGGGCCATTGGCCTGATTGGAGCCTTGGTCTGGTTGGCAAAAGGAATTGAGACTGGCAAAGGCGTGTCAATTGAAGAAGCATCCCTTGAGAATTGACGGTAAAAGCTGTGTTTTCTGTTTGATGCATCCACCTTTGTTAACGGCTCGGAGTTGTACACGACTGCATCGCTGTGCAAAGTCATCGATAGTCAGTCGCCCTTATTCCTATCGAGAATCGCCCCCAAGCAGGGGCGATTTTTGTATGCGTTCTAATCTCTCGTATTAATACGGTGAGCCTGTTGAGCGTCGCAATTAGGAGAAGCTAACTGGATGTCGCCGTGCTTAAAAATCGCACAAAACATTTACTTTAGCTTCACGCTATCTTTACATTTCCCCATTATGATACGCAGTGTCAGGATCTTCATCATCATTGCTTCCTTATATCAGCTATGCCGAGGGTACTCTGCAAAATGCATTCGTATGGACCAGACAGGGGAGGTGGATGATTCACGCGGGCGTGTTCGTCCGTGGTGAATCGGTAGAAGAATGGCCCAAAGCGGGAATGTGGTAGATGCGCTGAATGATGCGCCGCTCGGACTCTTTCATTTGCGAGCAGTTATTACAGCAGGATTAGGTTTTTTCACAGACGCGTATGACTTATTCATTATTGGCGCAGCACTCGCACTTATTAAGACGCAGTGGCATCTGACAAGTACGGAAATAGGTTGGGTTGGTAGTGCGACGCTCATCGCGACGTTTGTTGGAGCTTTCGTGTTTGGCCGTTTGGCCGATGTGTATGGTCGTAAGAAGTTATATGGATTAGAAGCGTTGATTATGGGAATTGGAGCGATTCTCTGCGCATTTGCCCCAAACGTCATCTGGCTGATTATCTTTCGCGTGGTCATGGGCCTGGGTATTGGCGGAGACTATCCGGTCAGTGTGGTCATTATGTCTGAGTTCTCGAACACAAAAGACCGTGGTAAGACGGTCGGTATGGTATTCTCGATGCAAGCTATCGGTACGGTTGTAGGACCGATGGTGGCTATCGCTCTCATTG
This sequence comes from Alicyclobacillus sp. SP_1, assembly GCF_024706985.1. Taxonomy (GTDB): domain Bacteria; phylum Bacillota; class Bacilli; order Alicyclobacillales; family Alicyclobacillaceae; genus Alicyclobacillus_I. Next base: position 162,542 of record NZ_JAMCCX010000061.1, read on the forward strand.
GAGCCGGTGTCCCACATGACTTGGCGTGGCGCTGGATGCTGGGTCTGGGAGCGATTCCTGCTTTGTTCGTCATCTATCTGCGCCGCACCTTGCCAGAGTCTCCGCGTTACGAAGCACAAGTGCGTGGACGTGAGTCAGAAGCGGTCAAGAGCATTCGTGACTATTCCAACGGTGCGGTCAATCCATCCGTCGGTTCCGCTCGCGTGGAGCGCATGACCTTTGGGCAGTTTATCAGCAATCCACGATATCTTCTCCTGTTGCTGGGTACAGCTGGTTCTTGGTTTGTGTTCGACTATGCGTACTATGGCAACACGATATCGACAAATGCCATCCTGAAGCTTGTCTCCCCGCACATGTCACTGATTCAATCGGAGTCCCTGTCACTTCTTATCTTTGCCATTGCGGCTGTTCCGGGATACATTCTCGCCTTTGTGTCCATGGATAGAATAGGACACAAGCGACTTCAACTGATAGGGTTCTTCGTCATGGGATTGATGTTCTTGTTGATTGGTGTCGTGCCTGGCGTGGCCAGTTCCTTGGCTCCCTTCATCATCCTTTACGGTATCAGCTACTTCTTCGCGGAGTTTGGGCCGAATACGACGACCTTCGTCATGGCCGCAGAGGTTTATCCGGTATCGATGCGAACGACCGGTCATGGTATGTCCGCAGGATTTGCCAAAATCGGTGCCTTTATCGGAGTCTTCCTCTTCCCGGTCCTGAGCGGTGCGCTGGGTCTGAAAGGGACGCTCGACATTACGTTCGTCTTCGCGCTCGCTGGTGTCTTGTTGACGCTTGTCTTGCCGGAGCCTGCAGGTAAGTCGATGGAGAGTATCTCCCACCAGTCTGAGACTGCGCCCGTTGCTAAGACGATTTCACCCGGAGCGTAAGACGAATAACAAGAAGTCTACGTCTGCACCTGTGCGGTACAAGTGCTTCCTAAAAGTCTTCGACAACACATCGACTCAGAAGAAGCCCTCTGCTCTAAGAGGGCTTCTTCTTTTAGATAGCATGAGAGTTTCTCGCCGTGCGTCGTCAGTTTGGTGCTCCTAGAGAACAGAGGTAAAATAAGAGTACGTCAAAGGGAGTGATCGTTTCATGCCAAACAACGTCCAGATAAGACTTGCCAGTCGCCCGAAAGGTATGCCGACCGAAGAAACATTTTCTGTGGTGGAAGCGCAAGTACCAACACCAGGACCGGGCGAAGTGTTGGTCAAGACTCTCTATCTTTCCGTAGATCCGTACATGCGTGGCAGAATGAGCGACGCGAAATCGTACGTCCCTCCGTTTGTCGTTGGAGATGTGTTGACGGGCGGTGTGGTTGGGCAGGTTGTGGAGTCGCACAACGACAAGTTTCATGTCGGTGAATTTGTGCTCGGGGAGTTGGGTTGGCAACATTACAATCTTAGTTCCGGACGACTCACGAAGCTCAATGCAGACCTAGCTCCGCTGACCGCGTACTTAGGGGTCTTGGGGATGCCTGGAATGACTGCTTATTTTGGACTGCTGGACATCGGTCGACCCAAAGCGGGGGAGACCGTGGTGGTTTCCGGTGCGGCGGGTGCGGTCGGGAGTCTTGTTGGGCAGATTGCCAAGTTGAAAGGCTGTCGAGTGGTTGGTATAGCGGGATCGGACGATAAAAATCGCTATCTTGAGTCGGAATTGGGTTTCGACGCAACGATCAACTACAAGACGGTGGATTCACTTCGCAAGGCAGTCGCTGCAGCTTGCCCGGAAGGCGTCGATGTCTATTTTGACAATGTGGGTGGCGACATCACAGATGCAGTGTTTCTTCACTTGAACGACTTCTCCAGAGTCGCTTTGTGCGGACAGATTGCTGGGTACAATGCGGAGAAAGTGGAAATGGGTCCGAGGCTACTGTCACAGTTGCTGATTCATCGAGTGCTTCTTAAAGGTTTCATTGTCAGCGACTACCATGCGGATTACGGCAAAGCCGCAGTCGAGATGGCAGGATGGCTAAAGGAAGGCAAGTTGAAGTACAAAGAGACCATTGTGGATGGGCTTGAGCATGCACCCCAAGCTTTTCTTGGTCTGTTCCGGGGCGACAACATTGGGAAGCAGTTGGTGCGCGTTGCTATGCCGGAGTGAATGTCGGTCATGGGCGTAGCCTGACATCCCGAAAGGCGGTGATGTGGACCGATGCTGACACGGTTTCCTGCGTATCGAATCTGGCTCATTGTAACCATGAGTATCAAGTTTTTTCTGCAGATATACTGGTTTACGAAGCGATATCCGGAACCGCGCGATGCGGCTGCTCTCGAAGAGTGGGAGCGTCTACTCGTCAAGCAGGCTCGAGAATATCGCCGTGTGGCACTGAAGTTAGAAGGCTTGCTGATTAAAGTTGGCCAGTTTTTAAGCACGCGAGCGGACCTTCTGCCGGATGCCTTCTTGCATGAACTCGATAACTTGGTAGACCAAGTCCCCCCAGTTCCCTGGGAGCAAGTAGAGCATGTGCTGGCGAAGGAGTGGCGAGTTCCCTACGGGGAAATTCTCCACAAGATTTCTGTCGAGGCGGTGGCGTCTGCCTCCATCGGGGTGGTCTATCGCGGCGTGCTGCACGATGGCACAGAGGTTGCCGTCAAGGTCCGGCGTCCGGGAATTGACCGTATCATTCGTGCCGATTTTCGGGCTACTCGAATTGTCATTTTTCTGGCGAAACGCTTTCGTAAAGTTCGCCAAGTGGCCGATTGGTCTGCACTTTATCGAGAGATGGTCGTCGTTCTTCGAGACGAGTTGAATTTTCTCAAAGAAATGGAAAACGGCGAGTATTTTTTTAAGAAATATGCAGACAATCCGATGGTGAAAGTTCCCCGCTACTTTTCGGAGTACACGACTCGAAGCGTCCTTGTGATGGAGTGGATGGACGGCAATAAAGTGTCGGATCTCGCTTATCTGGAAAAGCACCATATTTCCCGTGAAGATTTGGCGGCAAGGTTGTTCCATGCGTTTGCCGAGCAGATATTTTACGGCGGTAAGTTTCATGCCGACCCGCATCCAGGGAATATCTTGGTGCAGCCGGATGGGTCCATTGTCTTCCTCGACTTTGGGATGATTAGCTCACTTCGCAGTGATGACGCGAAGAACATACGCAACCTCATTGAAGGAATTATGTTCAGCGACATGAACAAAATTCTCGACAGTCTGCAGGCGTTGCGCTTTCTTTTGCCTCATGCGGATAGAGAGGCATTGTCCAGAGCCATTCGAGACCTAATGGACTTGTATCAAAAGCAGAGCATTGGCAAGTACGACGAGACCGTGGTCGAAGAAATTCTTATCGACATTCAATCGGTCATCAAACGACAACCCATCCAATTACCGACGGAATTTGCTTTTCTCGGTCGCGCTTTATCGACGTTTGTCGGTGTATTGCACATCGTCTCGCCCGGCGTGGATATTGTGGCCCTTGGCAAGCCCTTGGTGAAGGGGTGGATTGATGAGCAGACATCTTCGACAGACGGCACGCCATGGTGGCGGCTGGCGCTGACATACGGGGCTCCTCTTCTGCGCTATCCGAAATTAATCGAGGATGCTCTCGAGGTACCCGTCAAACGGCTCGCATTTGAAGAGATGCAGCACGAAGAAACGGTCCATGGCATATATTTGTCACGAAATCGCCTATACTGCGTGATGTTTTTCCTTGTCTCTGTGGTATTGTTCATGATAAGTCTGTGGTTGCATAACACTTTGGCGGAATACATCAGTGCTGGACTAGCTTTCGTGGCCTTCATCATGGTTGCGTTTACGCACGTGCAGCATCGTCGCTTTTTGCGGACGCTGTCTGACCGCCGACGATTGCGTTATGGCAGAAACGGATTGTAACTCAGGTAAGCCGCGAGTGGCGTTATCAAACCCTGTCTGTGAATTAAAGATTGCGGCACGTGGCAAAGTGCATTCGGCGGGGTACGCACTGTATGAAGTGTCTCGAAGCTAGGGAACATGTCAAGAGGGAGGCGATTTGACATGACAGAAGAGCGTGTGTTGAAGCAGGCGGAACAGTCTGTCGGTCCCTTCGAATGGAAGCTAGAAGGGTTAGAAGATGGGTATCGCGTGACGTTTCGCGGCAACTCCGAAAAGTTAAAAGTTCAGCGCCGTGTGGCAGGGTCGTTCATCGCGTTTCTGCAGCAGTTGGACCGAGCTGGCTTTTGGGTCCCGTTCCCATTTCGATGGATGTTGCGTTTTTGGGACCGCTATAATGGTCGTTCATCCTTTAAAAAGTCTGCTTGAACGACCGTCCAGTTTGAGTTGTCTACAGGACCAGCACTCGGTGATGCAGCATTCTAAAGCAATAGGAACCTGTGTCTGGGCATTCGCGAGGATGCCTTTTTTTTGCGCACTTTTTATTGACTATGTAGTATAATTAAGAGGTAGGTATGCTGCAAAATGGCGAAGTCACGCCACTTCGTCTGAAAAACGTGTGAGAGGAGTCTTGAAGATGTCTATTCTGTCACCAACATCATCGGTTTCCGCGCTGTTTCCGCATAGAGAAAAGTTTCCGAGTGACGACACTGTTTTTCCCATCAGCTGGTATCCAATCGCTTGGGCAAGTCAACTCAAAGACAAACCTGTCAAGCGCCGGGTCGTCGGCAGAGATGTGGTCGTCTATCGCGACAGCAAAGGCCAGATTCACGCGTTGGAAGCGTACTGTGCCCATCGTGGAGCAGATTTGTCATTGGGCAAGTGCGTAGCGGATGGCATTCAGTGCGCTTATCATGGCTGGCAGTTCAATGCGGAGGGTCACTGCACGAAAATCCCAGCCCATCCCAATCGACCAATACCTGAGTTTGCAAAGATACGTGCCTATCCTGTTCAGGAGAGAGCTGGATTAATTTGGATTTACCCGGACGATCTTGATGTGCCTCCAGACCTCAAACTCTTTTCGGAGTTAGAGCAACCAGAGTTAGTTTTGGTTCCCTATGAGCAGACTTGGAAAGCGCACTTGACTCGCGTTGTGGAAAGTGTCCTGGATGTAGCCCATCTCGCGTTTGTCCACAAGTCCACGATTGGTAAGCGTCTTTCCGAAGAAATTAAGTTGGTTGATTTTGACGTGCAGGAACAAAATCAAATTGTCATTCGCAACGGGGGAGGCCTTCTGGAATATCAGTTTCCTCAGCAGTGGATACTGCGGCCATCGACTCCAAGTAAGAGTCAGTTCATTAACTATGTGACCTTTTGTCCCGTCGACTCGGATACGACCATCATCTTCGGATACGCTGGCAGGACTTTTCTGCGCAAGATGCCGTTTATGAATCCCATCTTTCGGCGGTATAGCTTGAAGGTGCTGACGGAGGACAAGGCCGTGGTGGAGAGCCAACATCCTCGCCCCATTCCCGAAGCATTGCGGATGGAAGCGCATGTGCCTGCGGATGGACCGCAAGTTCGATTTCGCCAGCGCTGGTTTCAGTTTCTGGCCAGCGAAGAGCCGAGAATCATCTTACATCCCGGCTCTTCTCAGCCAGAGAAGACGGGCGGTCAAGTCGTAGGGGAACCGCATGCCCCCAGTTCGCACACCCTGAGTTAATAAGACTTTGCGTACCAAACGCTATGGCGGGCTGGTTTGCCGCAGACCACGCACAATTCTTGTGTGCTCGGTGGGTGAAATGGGATGTTGCGACTTGTGGCTCCAGTCTGCTCCTTGATGGAGAGTTCACAAGCGTCGTTTCCGCACCATCCAGCGAGCACAAAACCGCGCTGATTGTTGATGATGTCCGCTAACTCCGGAAGGGATCCGGCAATGTGTGAATTGTCTTCTTTGAATTTTTTTGCTGTCTCGAACATGTGTTTCTGAATATCATTGAGCCAGAGCGGAATCGTGGCTTCCAGGGTGTCCATGGAGACAGGCTCTTTAGTGCCTGTGTCACGGCGGGCTAACACCACTTGGTTTGCATCGAGGTCGCGCGGTCCAATTTCTAGGCGAATGGGTACGCCGCGCATCTCGTATTCATTAAATTTCCAGCCCGGACTGACATCGTCCCGAGCATCCATCCGCGTGCGAATTCCCGCCTTTTGCAACCGTTCAAACAGTTCTGTCGCGTGTTGCACCACGCGTTCGCGCTCCTTCTGAGGCCCAATGGGAACGATGATGACTTGCGTCGGAGCAATTTTGGGCGGCAATGCGAGACCGCGATTGTCTCCATGGACCATGATGATGGCACCGAGAATACGGGTGGATAGTCCCCATGACGTGGTATAGGCGTACTGAAGAGTATTGTCTTTGTCTGTGAACTGAATGTCGAATCCTTTGGCGAAATTTTGCCCCAAATTGTGAGATGTTGCCGCTTGCAGTGCTTTGCCGTCTCGCATCATGGCTTCAATGGAAAAAGTACTGACGGCGCCAGCGAATTTCTCGAGCGGCGTTTTTTGACCTTGAAAGACGGGGATTGCCAAAAAGTTCTCCACAAAGTCGATGTAGATATCGAGCATGCGCTTCGTTTCGGCGTCAGCTTCCTCGGCCGTAGCGTGTGCCGTATGCCCTTCCTGCCAGAGAAACTCGCTCGTACGAAGAAATGGCAAAGTTCTCTTTTCCCAACGTACCACGTTGGCCCATTGGTTAATCAGCAGCGGCAAATCGCGGTACGATTGAATCCATTGGGAATACATGTGACCAATGATGGTCTCACTCGTAGGACGTACCGCCAAGCGTTCTTCGAGTTTTTCGCCCCCAGCTTCTGTAACCCAAGGAAGTTCCGGATTAAATCCTTCGATATGTTCCTTCTCTTTCTGAAAAAACGATTCCGGAATAAATAGCGGGAAATATGCATTCCTGTGGCCAGTGGCTTTGAAGCGACGATTCAGTTCTTCTTGGCACGCTTCCCACAGTTCATAGCCGTCTGGCTTAAATACAATACAGCCACGGACTGGTGCATAGTCCATCAGGTCCGCTTTGCGAATAACATCAATGTACCAACGAGAGAAGTCCTCATCTTGAGGGGTGATTTCTTTCACGAATTCCTTGTTGCCCTTTGCCATCGTTCGTCCTCCTTGCTGACATCTTACACGGCGCCGATAGGAAATGAAAGTCAAGTTGCAGGCATTCTGTGCGTGAGATACCGACAACTTGGAATACTGCTTGATGGAAAGTCTGTCGGTCACAAAAGAGGCCACTTTGTGTGCAGGTCTCCGTCTGGAAAGGGGCGTATTATGGACAATGTCACTCACGCTGCACTGGGGTTCGGCGTGTATGCGATATGGTTAAGCGCCGACCAGAATGCTCCCCTATCGTTGCAGCACGCCGTGCTTGGGGTGAGTCTGATGGCGTCGGAATGTCCGGATGTGGATGTGGTCACGAGGCTCGTGAGTCGCACGCTTTTTCTTCGAACGCACAGAACCGCCACGCATTCCATGGCGGGAATCGCTCTTATGGCTGTATTCCTCACCTGGGTCTGGCGATTCGCAGACTCTGGACACGATGGCCTGCTGTTCACAATCGCGCTTGTAAATGCGGGTGTCCATGTCTTGACAGATGTCCTTACGCCATACGGCACGGCGTGTCTGTGGCCCTTTGTCAAGCGAAGATTTGCGCTCGATGTGCTGTTTGTGTACGATCCGATTTTTTTATGTAGCACCGCACTCGGACTTCTGCTGTGGATGAGTGGTGAATCGCTTAAAAGCGATGTGCACATCGCCACGCTTTGTACGCTACTATGGTTGGCGGTACGAGTGGCAAACCGATGGAAGGTCAGGCATCACTTTCGCCGCCACGCTCGTCTAGGCAAGCATCTGCTTGCGTGTCCACCAGCGCTTGCGCCTTGGCGTCAGCCATTCGTCCTCCTATTGGAGAACAAGGACCTGCAATTCGGAGAGGTGTCCTGGTGGTCACCGCCGCGAGTTTTCGCGACGTTTCGAACACAACCCCAGACGGACGGAATGGACATCTTGACGAGAAGCGACTTAGGCCGCTCCTTTCTGCAACTTTGTCGTGTCCCCGTGGCATGGTCAGAGCCTACTCGGACAGGTGTTCGCCTGTGCCTGGCCGATGGCGTTTTTCGCACTGGATTCAAACTTCCATTTTACATCTGGGCAACTGTCCGAACCTGCGAGCAGGAGGATGAGGGGAATTTGCAACTGGTCGAGGATGGGCTCAGTTACCACGCTGTGTCTACGCCTCTACATCCTGGTTTCAGTCTGGAGGAAATACAGAAACGGTTACTCTGAAGCCTGCGAATTGGGACCGTTTGAGGTCGGGAATGCCGCGTATTGAGATTGCCTGTCCGTCAAGAACTCTGCGATAGACTCCAACAAAACGGTCGTGTTCTCGAGCGCCCGGCGCTTGGCGAGATGTCTGGCTAAGGCTAGGTAGGGCCCAGAGTTATCGGCAACTAAGAATGCGCGAATGTCCGGTTGGATGGTACTGTTCTCTGCATTGTCGATGACATCATGAAGAGATGTCGATTCGCCCTGTTTTTGGTCCGTGCGAGGGGCTGTGTCTTCTGCGAAGTAGTCTAAAGACAGACCGTACGTACGAGCCAAGCGACACATCATGTCAAACGACGGATTGGGTCTCGTCCCTTTTTCGATAGCGCTTAACACTACAACGCAGTTAGGTAATCGCATCAAGCAGAACCTTGAAGACGCCGTTTCTGGTGAGAGCGAAAAGCCTTGGCGTTAGACTTCTGGTAGTATGCG
>NZ_JAMCCX010000062.1 GCF_024706985.1 Alicyclobacillus sp. SP_1
CTGCTGCTGCTTCACGAGGTTGGGAAGGCGATGAGGAGGGATGGGACGATGGGGCATGCTTTGACGCTGAGGCCGTACCAAGCGGAGGCGGTCGACGCGTTCTTTGCCGAGGCGTGTCGACGACAGCTGATGGTGCTCCCAACGGGGGCTGGGAAGACCATCCTGTTTGGGGCGATTGCGAAGCGCTGGTGGGAGGCGTCGGATCAGACACGCCCGATCCTCATCCTCGCACACCGCAGTGAACTCCTCGACCAAGCGGAGCAAAAACTCGCCATGGTCTGGCCAGAAGCGGTCGTAGGCCGCGTGCAAGGGAGCCGCAACGAGCCACTGGGCAACGTCCTGGTCGCGTCCACGCAAACGCTTGTCCTCGTCCGAGAGATTCGACCGCCGGGACTCATCCTATACGACGAGTGTCATCACAGCCGGGCAGAAGGCGCTGTGGGAGCTCTGGAACGGCTTGGTGTGTTTGCCGAAGACGGTCCTACGCTGCTGGGCGTAACGGCGACACCGACCCGAGCGGACAAGCATGCGCTGGGGGACATCTTCGAACGGGTCACGTACGAACGGACGATTTTGCAGAGGATCCTGAGCGGATACTTGTCCGACGTTCGCGGGAAAAAAGTGAAGATTCCGGGTTTGCACCTGAGTGCGATGCGAACGACCGCAGGCGACGACAACGCGAAAGACCTCGCAGGTGCGCTGAACGACCAAGCGGCCATCGATGCGGTCGTGGAAGCGGTCCAAGAGCACGCAGGCGGGCGCAAAAGCTTGGTCTTCGCCGTCGACATCGCGCATGCGAGAACGCTGGCCGAACGCTTTCGACAAGCGGGCGTTGCGGCGGCCGCTGTGGATGGGACGATGTCGGAAACCGAACGGGCGAGCGTCTTGCGCGACTTTGCCGTGAATCGGTTGCGGACGGTCGTGAACTGCCAAATTCTCACCGAAGGCTACGACCCACCGGATGTGGACTGTGTGGTCATCGCACGACCAACGCGCTCTCAAGCGCTGTATACGCAGAGGGTCGGACGAGCTCTGCGACGGCATCCACAGAAGAAGGATGCCCTCGTCCTGGATCTCGCCGATGCCAGCGAAGACAAATCGTTGCAGACGTTCACGAGGCTCATGAAGACTCAGACGAAACAAACGGACACCCTATCGAGCGTGTCCGAGCTGGAGCAAACTGAGATGCCGGAAGACACGTCGGTGACGGCGTGGGTGATGGACGCCCTGCAAGCCGAGCAGGAGAAGACGGCCGCCATGGAGAAAGTCGTCGAGTCGATTCACCTGTTTGCCAACCGCAGTCGCTATCGTTGGATGCGCATCGAGACGAAGGGGCACGAGGTGTTTGCCATCGAGTACCTGGAGCACCGATGGGCGTATTGGGTCCGAGACGGCGACGCGTTTTGGCCCGTGCTCGAACGGAAAAACAAAAAGTACATGCCCATTCACGACCGAGCGATGCCGCTCGACTACGCCGAGGGCGTTGCCGAATCGATCCTCGACCTACTCGATACGCGATACGTCGAGAAGGAAGCCGAGTGGCGCAAGCTGCCGATGACGCCCAAGCAGCGCGATGTGTTGGCGAAGTACCGGATTACGAGCGACGAGACATGGACGCGAGGCGATGCGGCGGATGCCCTCGGCGAACGCTTCGCGAAACGGCATGTGAAGGATATGTTGGAGCGCCTAGACTTCGCGGCCTGGCAAGCAGCGTTCCAGAAGCCACAGGTGCAAGCATGGCTCCAGGCGAAACTCGCCGCCTTCCGGGCGTACGGAGAGCAACGAGCGCCGTCGGTGGTAGAGTGAGCGTGGTAAGAGAAGGAGACAAGGATGAAGACGAACGAACGAGAACGTCGCAGCGACTACCTGGACCGGATCCACGTATACCGACTGGTTCAAGCGGTGATGCGAACGATGCGGGAAGAGGTGGAGTTGGCCGAGGCGAGAGAACGTCGCAGAGCCTGGAAAGCGCAGCAACCCCAAGCACGCCTACGCGTCCGGCGCGTCTATGCGTTTGTGGAGAGGGAGAGTGCGGATGAGGTGACCGAGTGAAGGCGTGAACCAAGCTTCACCGGGTGCGGGAGAAAGACGGTCCACGTCGGGGTAGGGGCGACGTATGGGGAAGCCGTGGCGTATGTGCGTTCCGCAGGGTGTGTTGGGTCTAGGGTGGTCCGCCACGGCACATCCCGTGTACCACACGGCACTCAGACGTCGTCCTCCACCGGGATGCCTCGCTTCTCCAATTCGGCGAGAAGAAACGGGTACAGGACTTCGGCATCGCTTCGGGGGAAGCGTCCGTCCTCGTGGGTCAAGGTGTACTGCAAGATGCACAGCAGGTCTTCGAGCGCAGCGTCGGAAAAGGTGCGCAGAATCGTTAGAATCGTATCGGTGCTCGGCAACGGACTCACGGGCAACCTGCCTTTCGGTTCGACATCGAGGCCATGGTACCGAACCAGAAGAATTCTGCAACGCTTCCAGAAAACATGACCAATATCGACGGGATTCGACACAGAAACAAGGCCCATCGCACCGACGGGAGATACGTCCCTGGCATCGTCGGGACATAGCATGCGTTGGAATAGGCTTTCACCCGGCGAGACTGGGAAGGCACCGAGACCTTTCCTTGTGCGTCCCGACCTGACCCTAGACCAGGTCGGGCTTTGGGTATGGGATGCGGCCAACGTTGTAGAGGTGTTCGTAGTCTATCCCGCGATGACCGTATCCCGACCGATACGACCTTTGTCCCGATGGGAAGCCAAGATAGCGCAGATGTCGGTATCCCGTCCGATGCGAGAACCATCGATTGGGGACGGAGAGGGAGAAGCTGCTCTCTTTCTCGAACGTAGGAACCATCGTTCCGATAGGGTGACAAACAGGGGGAATAGGTGTACCCTAAATAAGAACACATGTTTCTATTGTGACAAAGACAAAAGGGGGAGACCGACATGGCATGCAGAGAAGCGCTGCTAGATGCCCTGACTCAGACGCACCGGGCCTTGATGGCCTATAGCCGGTGTCTGGACGTTCTGGGGGACGAAGAAGAGCGCGACCGATTCGAACAGGTGTGTGTGGACCTGGCGACCCAAGCGAAGACGTTGCAAGACCACTTGCTGGGGTATGCGCTCTATTGGGGACGTGGGGATACCAAGGGATGTGAGCCAGCATGACGCAGTACACACCGGAACAGGAAGTGGCCTGGATTCGCCAGATCATACGCCATGCCATGCTGGATGAATATCGGCTATGGAAACGGTGGCATCGGGAAGCTTTGATACTGAATGCTCCTTTGGACATGGAGAATGGTGAAGAATGGGTAGAGCAAATACCGGATCCGACATCGGTGGCTTGGGAAGAAGGGCTAGCCCTTCATGACGTTCTGCAACAGTTGCCCTTAAGAGAACAACGGGTTCTACGCGCTCTGTATGACGAAGGGCGTACCCAACGGGAAGTGGCTGAGGCATTCGGATTGAGTCAGATGATGGTGAGCAAAATTCACCGTCAAGCCCTCCAACATATCCGAGGGAGGGTATTGCCATGAAATGCTCCATAGAGAAAGTTCATGCTCTGCTGGATGAGGCTTATATCGGGAGAAAGGACGCAACCGTTCAACTGTGGGAGTGTTTTGAAGACGAGATAACGCACGTCTCCAAGATGCTACCGGAGAACAGTCGTGAAGATGGGCAACAGAGGGCTCGTATGCAATTGATGTTTGAATGGACGAAAAAAATGAAAGTCGATGGTTTTCAAAAGTGTCAGTCCAAACGCTGTAAAGAGTAGAGGGGCAAAACGAAGCGCCTCTCACCACTCCGGCCGGGTGGAACTAACATCAAAAGGGAGCGATATTCAATGACATGGTATTTTGGTTCGGATTCAGGAACTTCCAGTAATCCTTGCGGAATGAGTTTTTATCTCGGTCGAATGGGTTATGGTACAACTGTAAGTATCGATTGGGCTATTACAGGTATTTCTATTCCTGCCTTTGCCTACTGGAACATTGAAGGCCCAGTAAATACACCTTATGGAACTACTTATAAAGAGTGGGGAGCAGAACAGGCTCAGGCTTTCTGGAACCAGTTTTGGAACCAACAATATCCCGGAGGATATCCTGGGGGTACAATGTTTGGATCTGTGTCGCTCAGTAGTGGTGGCTGGAATACTGCGAATGACTCTACGGCTTGGAATGAAAATCAAACTGTCGTAGAAGGTTTTTTAAATGAACTTGCAAATTTAAATGCGGCAAATTCATTCTCGTCGTCTACTACGATAGGACTCTATGGGAGTCAAATTGGAGAATTTCAAAATCTCCTAGATTCCAATAAGTGGATTTCTCCACAGCCAATTGTAGTGTGGATTGCTGATACACAGTCTTCACAAGATTGTACGACGGTGGAAGAACTATATTGCCCCATGCCAACAGTGGGTGGATATGTGCCGATGATTTGGCAATATATCCAAGACCCAGATTATGATGTAACTCCATATGTAGATGGAGTGAGCAGCAGTTCTAATTACACTTGGAATCCTACGACATCTCCGGGGATTTGTTGATTGAATAGTGGGGCGTTCTATATCGAATAAAATCGTGCTACTCAACTACAACATTCCAATTCTCCCCCCCGTTCTGAGATCTCCATAAAGACAAGGAATTTGATTGAATACTCTGGGAGACGATCCATCCTGTTTGACCGAAAAACTTGAGACAGATGGGATGGATCGTTGAGGGGATGGGCGCAACCGTTTCCCATGAGCGACCACCTGTCAGGGTTTGCTCCAATTCCTGTTGTTTGCCCTGAAAGACGATAGCCCATCCCTTTTTAGATGTTAAAAAGTCTGTTAAGAGGGAAGAATCGGGACTTATCCAAATAGGTTTCCATTGAGTTCCATTGATAGTATGATAGAGAACAAAGTATCGACGGTAGTCCACGGTGTTCTCACTGGTTGTATACGGCAGAGTTAAGGATACAGATAGGAAGCCGATGTGAGA
>NZ_JAMCCX010000063.1 GCF_024706985.1 Alicyclobacillus sp. SP_1
TCTCTCTCGCCTGGCAACGTCCTACCTTCCCAGGGGTCTGCACCCCAAGTATTCTCGGCGCTGGAGGTCTTCACGGTCGTGTTCGGGATGGGTACGGGTGTTGCCCCTCCGCCATGGCCACCAGACTTGTCTTCACGATCCCCGTTGACCTCGTCCACGGGTCGTACAAGCGTGTCCCTTGGCTCCTGAATAGCTCCTCATGCGCGCTCGAAGCGGCCACGGGCGGCTTTCGCGCCACGCGCCTACGGTGAAGCCCTCGACCGATTCGTATCCGTCCGCTCCACCGATTGCTCGGCTTCCACGCCGGACCGATCTACCTTGTCGTCTTCAAGGGGTCTTCCTTCCTTGACGGAATGGGATACGTCATCTTGAGGCGGGCTTCGCGCTTAGATGCTTTCAGCGCTTATCCCCACCCGACTTGGCTACCCAGCTGTGCCCTTGGCAGGACAACTGGTCCACCAGCGGTCGGTTCATCCCGGTCCTCTCGTACTAAGGACGACCCCTCTCACGTATCCTCCGCCCACGGCAGATAGGGACCGAACTGTCTCACGACGTTCTGAACCCAGCTCGCGTACCGCTTTCATGGGCGAACAGCCCAACCCTTGGGACCGACTTCAGCCCCAGGATGCGATGAGCCGACATCGAGGTGCCAAACCTCCCCGTCGATGTGAACTCTTGGGGGAGATCAGCCTGTTATCCCCGGGGTAGCTTTTATCCGTTGAGCGATGGCCCTTCCACGCAGTGCCACCGGGTCACTAAGCCCGACTTTCGTCCCTGCTCGACCTGTCCGTCTCGCAGTCAAGCTCCCTTGTGCCTTTACACGCCTCGCGCGATTTCCATCCGCGCTGAGGGAACCTTTGGGCGCCTCCGTTACCTTTTAGGAGGCGACCGCCCCAGTCAAACTGTCCGCCTGACACTGTCCCGACGCCTGCTTCAAGGCGCTCGGTTAGAAGATGAACCTCTCAAGGGTGGTATCCCAACGCCGACTCCACACAGGCTGGCGCCCATGCTTTTTCGTCTCCCACCTATCCTGTACATGACAGGCCCGTCTCCCATATCAAGCTACAGTCAAGCTCCACGGGGTCTTTCCGTCTAGCCGCGGGTAACCTGCATCTTCACAGGTATTACAATTTCACCGGGTCTCTCGTTGAGACAGCGCCCAAGTCGTTACGCCTTTCGTGCGGGTCAGAACTTACCTGACAAGGAATTTCGCTACCTTAGGACCGTTATAGTTACGGCCGCCGTTTACTGGGGCTTCAATTCAGAGCTTCCCCTTGCGGGTCACCCCTCCTCTTAACCTTCCAGCACCGGGCAGGCGTCAGCCCCTATACTTCGCCTTACGGCTTCGCAGAGACCTGTGTTTTTGCTAAACAGTCGCTTGGGCCTTTTCACTGCGGCTCTTTCGAGCGCCCCTTCTCCCGAAGTTACGGGGCCATTTTGCCGAGTTCCTTAACGAGAGTGCTCCCGCGCGCCTTCGTGTTCTCCACGCGCCCACCTGTGTCGGTTTCCGGTACGGGCAGATGGCTTCTCCCTAGAGGCTTTTCTTGGCAGTGTGATGTCCGGAGCTTCGGTACTGTCCTTCCCTCCCCATCCTCGCTCATGGTCCTGCCGGGCGGTTTTCCCTACCCGACCCACTTGCGAGTTGGACGGCCTCTTCCATCCGGCCGCTCTCCTTCTCCTCCTGCGTCCCCCCATCGGTCTAGCAAACCCATCTGGTACGGGAATCTCAACCCGTTGTCCTTCGACTACGCCTCTCGGCCTCGCCTTAGGTCCCGACTGACCCTGGGTGGACGATCCTTCCCCAGGAAACCTTGGGCTTTCGGCGGACAAGATTCTCACTTGTCTTTTCGCTACTCATACCGGCATTCTCACTTCCCTTGCCTCCACCTCGCCTCTCAGCTCGGCTTCTCCGTCAAGGGAACGCTCCCCTACCATACATTCCTGTATCCAAAGCTTCGGTGCTCGGTTTAGCCCCGTTACATTTTCCGCGCAGCGTCACTCGACCAGTGAGCTATTACGCACTCTTTCAATGGTGGCTGCTTCTAAGCCAACATCCTGGTTGTCTGTGCACCGCCACATCGTTTTCCACTCAACCGACACTTAGGGACCTTAGCTGTTGGTCTGGGCTGTTTCCCTTTCGACGATGGATCTTAGCACTCACCGTCTGACTGCAGAAGCGGATGACACGGCATTCGGAGTTCGACGGAACTTGGTAACCCTGGTCGGGCCCCGCATCCCATCGGTGCTCTACCTCCGTCCCTCCTACGCTTCCACGCTAGCCCTAAAGCTATTTCGGGGAGAACCAGCTATCTCCGGGTTCGATTGGAATTTCTCCCCTACCCCCAGTTCATCCCCCGGCTTTTCAACGCCGGTGGGTTCGGGCCTCCATGCGGTGTTACCCGCACTTCACCCTGACCAGGGGTAGCTCACCCGGTTTCGGGTCGAGGACAGCGAACTTGTCGCCCTCTTCAGACTCGCTCTCGCTTCGGCTCCGGCTTCCTCGCCTTAACCTCGCTCGCCATCCTCACTCGCCGGTTCATTCTACAAAAGGCACGCCGTCATCCCTTTCGGGACTCCGACTGCTTGTAAGCACACGGTTTCAGGTTCTCTTTCACTCCGCTCCCGCGGTTCTTTTCACCTTTCCCTCACGGTACTCATCGCTATCGGTTGCCAGGGAGTATTTAGCCTTAGGAGGTGGTCCTCCCAGATTCCCACGGGGTTTCTCGTGTCCCGCAGTACTTGGGTCCCAACCAGCAACGTCTGCGACCTTATGCCGACGGGGCTTTCACCCGCTCTGGCCGGCCTTCCCAGACCGTTTGGCTTCGCTCGCTTCCCTTGCCCAGCCAAAGCCCTGGCTGGCTCGTTGGTCCCGCGACCCCGAATCGGCAACGGGGGCTCCCTTCTCCACCGATTCGGTTTAGGCTCTTCCGCGTTCGCTCGCCACTACTTGCGGAATCACGGTTGTTTTCTTCTCCTCCAGGTACTGAGATGTTTCAGTTCCCCAGGTTCCCTCCCTCTGTCCTATGCATTCAGACAGCGGTACCGGCCCATCACGGCCGGTGGGTTGCCCCATTCGGACATCCGCGCATCAAGGCTTGCGTACAGCTCCACGCGGCATTTCGGTGTTCGCCCCGTCCTTCGTCGGCTCCTGGCACCTAGGCATCCTCCGTGCGCCCTTCTCATCTTCACCGTCTTTCGTCGGTTTCCCGACCTCTCTTCGTTCGCATGAGGTGCTATCCAGTTCTCAAGGTACGCTGAGGTGCCTTCGGCTCTGTGGCCTTCGGTCCCCTCAAACACTAAACACGCACGCGCCCAGTCCCCCAGGCCCCATCCTTCGTTCTCCCTAGAAAGGAGGTGATCCAGCCGCACCTTCCGATACGGCTACCTTGTTACGACTTCACCCCAATCATCGGCCCCACCTTCGGCGGCTGGCCCCCTTGCGGGTTACCCCACCGACTTCGGGTGTTGTCGACTCTCGTGGTGTGACGGGCGGTGTGTACAAGGCCCGGGAACGGATTCACCGCGGCATGCTGATCCGCGATTACTAGCAATTCCGGCTTCATGCAGGCGAGTTGCAGCCTGCAATCCGAACTACGAGCGGTTTTCAGGGGTTGGCTCCAGATTGCTCTCTCGCGTCCCGTTGTGCCGCCCATTGTAGCACGTGTGTCGCCCAGGACATAAGGGGCATGATGATTTGACGTCATCCCCGCCTTCCTCCGTCTTACGACGGCAGTCACCGGTGAGTCCCCGCCCTGACGCGCTGGTAACACCGATCAAGGGTTGCGCTCGTTGCGGGACTTAACCCAACATCTCACGACACGAGCTGACGACAACCATGCACCACCTGTCTCCCCGGCCCCGAAGGGACGGTGTATCTCTACACCCGTCCGGGGGATGTCAAGCCCTGGTAAGGTTCTTCGCGTTGCTTCGAATTAAACCACATGCTCCACTGCTTGTGCGGGCCCCCGTCAATTCCTTTGAGTTTCAGTCTTGCGACCGTACTCCCCAGGCGGAGTGCTTATTGGGTTTCCTTCGGCACTGAGGGTGGTACCCCCCAACACCTAGCACTCATCGTTTACGGCGTGGACTACCAGGGTATCTAATCCTGTTTGCTCCCCACGCTTTCGTGCCTCAGCGTCAGTCACTGTCCAGCAAGGCGCCTTCGCCACTGGTATTCCTCCACATCTCTACGCATTTCACCGCTACACGTGGAATTCCCCTTGCCTCTCCAGCACTCAAGTCTTGCAGTTTCCAAGGCATTCTCAGGGTTGAGCCCCGACCTTTCACCTCAGACCCACAACACCGCCTACGCACCCTTTACGCCCAGTGATTCCGGACAACGCTTGCCCCCTACGTATTACCGCGGCTGCTGGCACGTAGTTTGCCGGGGCTTCCTCTCCCGGTACCGTCTCGGTGGGAGCATTCCCTCTCCCACCCGCTCTTCCCGAGTGACTAAGCTTTACAACCCGAAGGCCTTCTTCGCTTACGCGGCGTTGCTCCGTCAGGCTTGCGCCCATTGCGGAAGATTCCCTACTGCTGCCTCCCGTAGGAGTCTGGGCCGTGTCTCAGTCCCAGTGTGGCCGTTCACCCTCTCAGGTCGGCTACGCATCGTCGCCTTGGTGGGCCGTTACCCCGCCAACCAGCTAATGCGCCGCGGGCTCCTCCACTGGCGATGCCGGAGCATCTTTCCCACACAAGAGAGGCCTCTTCTGTGTCTATCTGGCCTTAGCACCCGTTTCCAGGCGTTATTCCAGTCCAATGGGCAGATTGCCCACGTGTTCCTCACCCGTCCGCCGCTCACTCCCGAAGGAGTCCGCTCGACTTGCATGTATTAGGCACGCCGCCAGCGTTCGTCCTGAGCCAGGATCAAACTCTCAATCCATTCCTTGCTCAGTCTTTCGACTGGTCTTGTCTTCTTCGTTCTTTCGGATGGTGTGCGTGTTTAGTTTTCAAGGGACGCTCGTCTCTTT
>NZ_JAMCCX010000064.1 GCF_024706985.1 Alicyclobacillus sp. SP_1
GCTACGAGGCGGTCTGGTCCCTACCTCGACCGGACTCTCACCGGTTAGTTGTGCCTAGCTTGGCTAGGCGCGCTGTGAATTATTTGACGCTCACGTGGCTTGTGTATCCATCCTTTTATTGCACGTCAAAAAAACATAAGAACCTATAGCGAGTAAACTTGCCGTTAAGAGAATAATGCCTAACGGCTCAGCGGAATATTCACCTGCAATCCCTACGAGCGGGGAGCTTATGCAACCCAACAAGAAAGGAATCATTCCTAGTAAAGCCGTGGCGCTGCCAGCAATATGTCCCTGTGAGTTCATCGCTAGCGAAAAAGAAACCGGGCCGATAGTTCCCATCGATGCGACATAACAAACCAAAGGAAGGACAAGCGCGAACAACGGTCCATGAATTAAAACAACAAAAAATGCAATAACCGTAGAAACAAATGACATTCCAAGTCCAAAATGAAGAATGCGTTGTTCCGAAATCTTACCCACCAATTTGCGAACCATTTGTGAGGAAGCAATTAACACTATTCCATTTAATGCAAATAGCATAGAAAATCCTTGAGGAGATACTCCGTAAATTTTTTGATACACAAACGGCGTACCTGCAACATACGCGAAAATGCCTCCAAGGATAAATCCTTGAGCCAAGACGTATCCCATAAATCTACGGTGACCAAGAAGCGTCTTGAAATTATGCATCATTACACTCAAATCACTACGGATCCGATTTTCTTCCTGTAAACTTTCCTTGAGCCGATAGATAGTTGTAATGCACAGAATGAAACCTACGCTCCCCAAAACATAGAACACACCCTCCCATTTTGTGAACAGAATGATCGTACTTCCCGCAAGGGGAGCTACCAAGGGCGCCACGCTACTCATGACACTCATTAGCGAAAAGAATTTTGTGAGGTCCGTTCCTCTGAAGGTATCACGAGCAACTGCACTCGCGATCGTTCCTGCGGATACGGAGAATCCTTGAACAAATCGCAAAGCGATAAAAACTTCCATATTCGGAGCGAGGGCACACCCAAATGAGGACAAACAATAGATAATCATAGAGATGATAAGTGGTTTCCGTCTTCCGAATACATCACTTAATGCACCCATGGTTATTTGTCCAAGTGCTAGTCCCAGTAAACACGACGTCAAACTGGCCTGAATCATCGACGCATTCGTTCCAAAAAACTTCATCATCTGTGGGAACGACGGTAGATACATATCAAACGTAAGAGATCCTAATCCAGAAAACACAGCTAACATGAAGGCAAATCTAAATTGATGCATCCGTTTCATATCGCACTCCTATGTGAATGACATAATCTTTTATATGTGACCACTCCCCCTATCTTTGGGCATGTGGAGTGGTCACTTTCTGGACCTGATGAGGGTTCAAGCACCATGTCCTCCCCCAAGTGCGCGGTTTCTTACTCAGCCCCCTCAAAGTGCCTGCGATTTCCTGCGACAAAGAGACACGCGAATGTGTTTTACAACAGCGTCTTGAGTTCATTCAGCAGCCTCTAACTAGCCTTCGAGAAAATATTGGTCGCAAAATTGTTGAATGGGAATCGGCTCACCATATTTGTATCCTTGGAGACTCTTGCATCCTACTCCTAGTAAAAATCGTTCTTGTCCCTCCGTCTCTATTCCCTCTGCGGTTACGCTCAGTTCCAAGGAGTGCGCCATGGAAATCATGGCAGTTACCAGTTTTTTGTTGTATTCATTCTCCGGAAGAGACTCAATAAAACTGCGATCGATCTTAATACAGTCGAGTGAAAACCGTTGGAGATACGCCAGAGAGGAATAACCCGTTCCAAAATCGTCAACAGCGAGTCGCACTCCTAGGGAGTGAAAATCCTTTAAGGCGTCCGCCGCATTTGGGCGCAACAAAGAGCTCTCAGTAATTTCAAGTTGTATGGAGGAAGGGTTGACCTGCCAGTTCGCCAAAAGGGTGTCTAAGTGCGAATATAGTCCATGGTGTAGGCGAATGTCTTGCTCGGAAATGTTGATGGAAAGCCAGAGCATGGGATAGGTTCGAAGCCATTGGGCAGTATCCGTAATAGCCTTTTCGAGAACGCACATCGACAATTTTGGCAAGAGTCCTGACACCTCTGCTATAGGGAGAAAGCTAGCAGGAGAAAGCACCCCGTATTGCGGATGATTCCAACGCACTAATGCCTCCATGCCTTGAAGTTGTCGATTCTCTCCCATGATAGGCTGATAATATACGTCTAATTCATTACGCTCGAAGGCCCCGTACAAATCATTTTTGAGCCGCTGCTCATCACGAATGTTCTCATTCAAAGCATCCCTGAAGAATTCCGCCCGATGTCCCCCCATTTGCTTCACTCGATACATCGCTGCATCTGCAGATTTCAATAACAGATCAATCGTGTCCCCGTCTCGCGGAAAAACTGCAATACCAATGCTGGCTCCTAAATTCGTTGAGATATTTTGCAGGGAGTCATCCGAAAACGTGTCCAGCATCTTTTGAGCTAGTGTCATCAGTTCATGCTCCATCTCCGCGTGGCGGACGAGAACCACAAATTCATCTCCCCCGAAGCGAGCAATTAAGTCGGCGAAGCGTACAGCCCCACGAAAGTTATGGGCTACATTCCTTAAAACATCGTCACCTACTTCGTGTCCAAATGTATCATTGACCGACTTGAACCCATCTAAATCCACAAATAAAACAGCGATGGTCTCCCCGTCTCGCATGGCCTGCTCTATCGTCGACGAAGCATATTCTAAAAACGCCGCACGATTCAATGATTTCGTGAGTCCATCCTGGTTTGCTAATTCCTTTATTTTTTGATTGAGTCGCTCTTTGGCACTCAGAGCGGACAATATTCTAAAATAACTTGCTGTCACGAAGAGTAGAAATAGTAATCCAGCTATCGCTATCCAGACAACGCTGTCGCGCAAGTAGTGATATGCTCTATCTCTCTCGGCGCTTTCTTGCTGAAGAATTAGCCTATCCATGCGATGAATCATGGAACGAATGTCGTTCATTGTAACAAATCCACGACCCTGAGCAATCGTGGCAATGACTTCTCTCGCGTGTCCTAATGATTTCTCATGAATAGTTTGCTTTAAGAATGCGAGTTTATCGTCTATGGCCTTCCGTAGATCCGTTGTTTGCTGCGTAGGAATTCCGTAAGACTGGAGAAAGGGTTGTAGTTTTCGCTGTAGAATTGGAATTTTGGTGATAGACTGATCATATGGCCTCAAAAACGCAGGATTGTCCGTGATAATATAACCCCTTTGTCCGGTTTCCGCATCAATTAACTCGATAAGTAATTCGTCGAGTTCCGCAATGGTCTGGGCATCCTGGTATGAACGGCTCTGAGACTGAACCACCTGGACGCTTCGATGGATAATCCATCCTCCAACCAGCGCAAGAAAGAGGAGCACCATCAAAATGAGGGATAGAATTCTTCGCTCGACCCTTGGTAGGTGGAGTATCTTGTACACACCATACCCACTCCTTTCAAAAAAGTGAAATGATCATCAAAATTCATGCATTCTCAATGACGCAATGATATATTTCGACAAAAGAAGACAGGATGACGATGTGCCGCGAAGGGTACCTCTCATACGCAAGGTTTCGTCAGGGGTTGCCATCTCTTGTACTCATCCACTTATCCGTTTCGCCACCAAGCATCCATCCCGCCAGCCAGATGAGCGAGATCTGTAAACCCGAGTGCTATTAATTCGTGGGCCACAGCTTGACTACGATGGCCTGTTTTACAAATTAAAACAATTGGTTGACTTGGAGAGAAGTCCCGGGCGATTTCCTGCTCCTTGCCCATCGGATAAGATTTAGCCTCTACGATGTGTCCTGCCCGATATTCTGCCGCCGTTCTTACATCGATCACGGCGATGTTGGACCCTTGGTCGAGCTGCGTTCGTAATTCGGAAACATTGAGATCCTTCAGTGTTGCTGGATGTCGAAATAAATTCCAAAGTTTCAGCCCAAGCACCCCTTCCGAATTCTTGATGGTCTAATGAACGGAAAGCGCCTTCTCAAAAGCGGTCCGATCGAATCCTACCCAAATTGCATACCCGATGTCCGTCACAGGTGCAGACTTAACATCCGTCATTACTTCAAACTCCCGCGGGTACTCTGCTCGAGTCAGAATATTGCGTTCATCATAAGTCTATCCTTTCTCCGAAAGGAACCGCTTGGCGCGGCGACAGTGCGGTCAAAGAGGTACGGTGTACATACCAATGGAATGAGTCACTCTCATGTTCTTTCTGTTTTGTAGATGCTCACGCTTTCTGACAGAAGATGTGAGGCCTGTGTGATCTGAGTTGTCAAAGGATGAGTTGTATGAATCTTACGATCACGACAGTCATACGAGGAACTTATTTTAAGTGGAGAAACTCGAAGTTTGGCGGCCTCGACTCTCTTCCTCACCGGATTGCGTTTAACATACTTCCATTGTGAGCGTGCCATCAGGATACGCGATTTACGTTCCCGATGTCCAGTCGCTGAAAAGGTTGGTCAATTGTCCTCGAACAGCCACCCTTGTGCTGTCTCTCTACCTTAACGCGCCCACGTGTGGCCCTTAGTTTCTCCAACGGACATTGTTATCCTCTTTCAGGACGTATCCTGTAGACGTATCCTGTAGACGTATCCTGTAGACGTATCCTGTAGATGTATCCTGTAGACGTATCCTGTAGACGTATCCTGTAGACGTATCCTGTAGACGTATCCTGTAGACGTATCCTGTAGATGTATCCTGTAGACGTATCCTGTAGACGTATCCTGTAGACGTATCCTGTAGACGTATCCTGTAGACGTATCCTGTAGA
>NZ_JAMCCX010000065.1 GCF_024706985.1 Alicyclobacillus sp. SP_1
ACGACCTATAGGGTCTCACGAAGGGAGACATGGAGTTTTCAAGGGGAATTTGAATACACCCCCATTCTAGCAAATCCTCCCTCCGTGTCAAGAAAAAAAGCCCTCGCTTGGAGGGCCTTTTTCGAAAAGGCTCTTTCACGCTTCGTCCTGCCAGCCGAGACTCATGCGACCGTAGTAGCCGCGCTTGTTTTGACCCAGAATCTCGACCGTCATGATGTCCCCCGGCTTTGGGGGCATCCGCAGCAGCATCGGGTCAATGCTGACATCAAGGCCCGGATAAATTTCCCCAACGATGATGCGGTCTCGAAAATATCGCACTTTGGCACGGACGATCGTGCCCCGCTCCAGCAGCTGATGCGTATCGCCCAAAGGATGCGTCAAGAGATGGCGTCGACTGACCAAGATCTGCTCCGGGCGACTGCTGCGCATGATTTGGACCTGCATCTCTTCGCCGATGTCCGGCCCCTTCGCCTCATCCCAATCGTACCAGCTCTTGGGCATGAGGGCAGGATAGCCCCCGACGTCCAGCACGTACGCCCCTCGTCGCACGCCACGAAGAACCCCCGTCGCTCGGTTGTTTTCTTTCGAGACCCGTTCCGCGTTCAAGCGTTGCAGCGTCTCGATGCCTTTGGCGCGATTCAAGAGCAGGGTTAAGTTGCCATCGTCTTTGACGTCGAAATCGTCAACCAGACCACAGACCCAGCGATGCGTCAAATCCATAGGATCCGCAGGATCATGGCCCAGATGATCCGGGTCAGTCGGCAACATCACTTTCCCTGCACCGACGTCGCCAATCAAATAGCGCTGTGCCACGCCATTCACCACGCGACGCTGCATCCCAAACAGGTAGACGTGGATGACCGTTTTGGCCCGTTTCCAGTTGGGCACAACCATCTTAAAGTCGGTTTCGCTGAGTTCTACAGGCGGCGTACTGCGGGCACCTTCCGCATAGGTGTTGACGTAGATCGCACGGACGTTTTCCATATCAGGTTGCCTCCTATCGTTTCTTCCAGCATAACGAATTTTTCAACGTATAAAACGCCAAAAAAACGCCATACATGAGCCTCATCGCTTTTTGCGTTCAAACCCGCAGGCCGGACAAACCCACTTTTGTTTCGTTTCTCGCTCCTCCAAGCGTAGCGGCTGACCACAAGCCGGGCAGATGGGGTTCGTGCCTGGGGTGACCTCCATCGCCCGTTTGTGCAAATGGGTGCGTTTGACGCGCTCAGCCGTCCCAACCAAGGAAGGAGGCGTGGCCGTGGGCGTCTCGTCCTTTTTTGAAGGGACCGACGGCACCTTGGACGTCGGTGTCGCCTGTGTCTCACCACGGTTTGGGCTTGGCAGTGGGGCACACGACGCGTTCGGCGCGTCTTCCGAAGCGGTCGCTGCCGCTTCGCGTAACGCTGCTATCGACACCCGATCGAACGTGTTGGTCTGCGTCGGCTTTTCAGACGTGCTTTGTCGAGGTCGACGCTTCGGTTTGGATCGCGTCGGTGCGTTTTGTTTGAGCCAGTCGGTGGCATACGACGTTTGCCCAACGACGGGTGCTTTCGCCTGGTTCTGTTCGGTCATGACAAAAATCGCTTCGTTGGCCTGGAGTCCGTAGAGAATGTTTTCCAGACGAAATCGAGGATCGACGGTTTCCGTCCGGCTGACTTTGCGATCCAAGGTGCGGTTGTCGAAGCCAAAGAACCCTAGGCGGTTTTCGGAATGGGTTTCCCGTACCTTGGCCAACGACCCCAGCGACTTTTCGAGAAATCCCGCATCTTCCGGGGACGGAGCCGGGAAATAAACCTTATTGCGACAGCTGCCCTCCACCACATCCTGAAACTTTTTGCTGACATCGAGCAGCTGCGCCCGCACTTGATAGGCCACCATCTGACCCACTCGATACTTGCGCGCTTGGGAAAACATCTCCGCATACGCTTCCGTGCCGTACACGGCAAACTCGTCCACATAGAGATAGACGGGGCGCCGCGTGTTTTCATCACCCTTGCGCCGCAAGGCCATCATCTTCAGCGTGACCAAAAACAATTTGCCGAACAATTTGCCGGCCGGTTGGTTCCCCGTCACGAGGACGAGCACTCGCGCAGGACGATCCTCGACAGGATTCAGGAATTTTTTCAAGTCAAGGATGGGCAGTTGAGACGTCCGAAAGACCCGCTGCAATCGGGGGTTGTACGCGATTTCCCCGACGACGATTTTCAGTCCTTGCGTGATTTTTTCGAGCTGATCGATTTTTTGGTCGCTGCGCGTATCCATCAGAAACGACCGAGCGGCTGTAGAGACCATTTTTTGCACACTGTCGGGTAGTTTGGCCAAGCGCGTCTCAATCTCTGTTCGCTCATACTCCCATGCCGCACTCCACTCGTCGAGCGCTTCGCTTTTCTTGCGTCCCCCCGTCGTTTGGGTCGTGTAGTCGTGGATCATTTGACAGATGGATCGAAAGTGCAAAATGTCCGTAATCAGATCGGCAAATTGTGCAAAGTCGGTGTCCGGCCAGAGGGAGACTTGGATCTGAAGGACGCTACGAAGCAGGGCATCTTGTGCGTTTTGAAAGAACCCTTCCTGCTTTCCCATCTTCTCTTGAAGCGCCGCCCGTACGTTGTCGATGGTATCGGCAAGGGTGCTGCCGCCAAACGGCGTAAACGACACGGTGCTCTCCCAGTAAGGGTGATCGGCTTCGTCTTCGCCCGAGCGAAGGTCGATGATGTCCGTTTCGATGCCGAACGCTTTCGCTTGGCGAATCGTCTGTTCGGCAAACTCGCCATCCGGTTCGAGCACGATGACGTCCATCGGCCAGCCTTGGCTCATGGCGACGAGGTCTTGATAGACGGCCTTGAGCAAAATGCGGGACGTTTTGCCGGTTCCGATGCTGCCCAGAACGGCGGTGTTGATGAAGCGGTCTTTGCCTTCGATGCGAATCGGTTTCCCGGTGTCTTTGTGGATTCCGAGTTCAATCGGGGAAATGGGATAGGCCCCGTCGTGTCCTTGGGACCAACGAGCGGGCACAGCCTTGCCCTCCAGAAGGCGCTGCCGCCACTTCGCTGTCACCGTGGCGGGTAACCCGCGATAGAGGAGATAGCCAAGCAACCCTATCGCGCCAAGAACCAACGCGATCGCCACGATCCATGGGTTTTCTTTGGCGAGAGGACTGAAGCCATTCAGAGATGGCATCGACGGTTGGACAAGGACGGTGTGCATGAGGGAACCTTTTGTCCCCGACAGAGCAGGATAGGGTGCAGTCGTCGTGGGTCGCAGCGTGCGTTGCCAATGGGCGAGGTCTCGGTGGACCTCGAACACACCGAACCCGCAGAACACCCCAGCCCCGAGGACGAGAGCCGTATACCCATATCCCACAATGCGGTAGACGTATCGATAGACCCCATAGAGCCCCCCTCCGATGAGCAACCACCGAAACCACGGACGTGTCACCCAACCAAGAAGCACAGTCGGAGGGACGATGACGGGTGCATGCATGTGTTTTTCCTCCTAAATCAGCGCGAGGGCCAGAAATCCGAACAGGGCTATCCCACCGAGAAGGTCATCCCAAGCTCCGCCTGTCGTCACGAAGCGGACCCCCCACCTCTTCTTCCAAATGGGCCAGAAGACCGGGATCCCTCCAGCTACCGCATCAGCGATGAGGTGCAGGACGTAACCCACCATCCATCCGACGACGACCCGGTGCAGGAGAGGGTCGACGGATGTGGTGTGCCAAGGGATCGTGAGGAGTCCTGTACCCAGCAGCAACAGGCCCAAGAGACTGTGGGTGAACGTCCGATGCGCACTCCACATCGCTCCCACGCACCAAAGGATGATCGCACTGGCAGAGACGACGGGCAGTACGTGTGTCCAGGCCAAATAGGCCAGCACCACGGACAGCACGCCTAACCCGATGCGTCGGGAGAGATTTTTCGCCGTTCGAAAGGCGAGCGTCATCACAAGCACACCGCCCCAGGCCGCGAGAGACGTCTCCAACCGCAACAGAAAGACCGACCCTACCATCATGAGGAACACGGGAACCGCCAGAAAACGTTCCACCTCTTGCGAAGCGAGCGCATGAGGTTCATCGAGGTCTGGAAATAAAGACCCCATCACCGACGCCACCACGAAGACCGCTTGCAAGACCAGAAGATGTGGGAGCACTCCCCAGCGGTGGTCAAGCAAGGACCGCATAGGTTCCCAGGTCTTATGAAGAAGCAGTGGCGTGGCGGCGACGGCTCCGACAGCCCCTATCCCCATGTGCGTTCGACCCATCATAAAAAACACCCCTTTGCAGAGAAGCTGGACGTTCTCTACATGGAGCGTATCACGTGGGTTGACGATAAAAGCGCCAAGTTTACGTCAATTTATAAAGAGTCGGGAAAGAGCTTGTAGAAATTGTCATAGCGGGGATCTCGGGCTCCCGAGACCGCGGCCGTGGGGCGACCTGCGAGGGCGGACACGGGCATGGTTTTGACGAGTTCCTTGGCATAGTTC
>NZ_JAMCCX010000066.1 GCF_024706985.1 Alicyclobacillus sp. SP_1
GACAAAAGATTCGCCTAGCGGCGAGCGCCTTATATCCCCAGCGCTAAAGCGCGGGGCTTTACGGCGCATTCGGTAAAGCGCAAGAGCCATTGTCGCATTGTCACTGAGGTAAAACGGATCGCAAAACCATAGTCCAAAAACTGGATGATGCTACCTAACTGTTCACAGGCTGTCTTGTTTCAGCACTCAATCCGGGAAGTACAAAAATCAACATATTCAGATCACATTAATGCAACGCTCGTGAATTGGCTAAGGCACTGGCACATCAGTCTAAACTGCTCACAATCTTTGCACCAGAACCTGGAATCGAGCATCTTTGCGTTTACGCCATTCCGCTGCACCAAAATTCTTGTCGATGCCGGTTTCGAGGACGAAGTCTATGAGTTCTGCCGCCCCGCCAAAGGCGGTGGCAGAGTGGAGGTCAAAGCGAGTATGTATTTTACAGCTTTTCCGACGGCGGTGTTTTGGTGTATGATTCACCCAAAAGGTGTTCCTTTCTGGCTTGGATTGTGTTCTCGACAAACCCAATTTAGCCATACATGGAGCGACTTTTCAATTATTCAAGTCGATTAAAAGTGAACAAACCGTCGAAATCCGGGATAATAGCGCTATCAGACACTGAATACGTTAGAGGGTGCCTCATGCTCCATCCTGTAGTAGCACAAACCTTAGAAAACATAAGAACACAAATCAATGCTGAATATGGATTTCACGAAAGCACGCCAAGAATTAACTATGGGCCATGTGGCGTATTTGCCCAGGTTTTTTTCCAACAATGGAACGCGTTGTTTCGAGAAAAAGTTCACATTTGCTTTGTTATGACACTGTCTCGTGATGAATGTGATCACATCTGCATCTGTCTTCCTTCTGGGGAGCTATACGATGGAGGGATAGGAGTGCATACCAGGAATCACTACAGTCCTCAATTTGTGTTAGAGGACATGTTTGATTACAACGAACAACTTCTAGAAAAGTGGTCTTATGGGTTGGATCGCACGTACCCGCGATTTTGTCCGAATTTCGACCGAAAATTCGTCGAAAGAATTGTAAAAAGCAATCTGGAAAACCTCTTCGAGAAAGATCTATCACCCATTGTGTAATTTCTTTCTCTCACTAGCATTGCATGAATTAATTCTCGGTTTGTCAAGAGCTTTAAGTTATCAGATTTTATAGTCATAAGATTGCGAATGTTCACTATGTCGTCACCCATAGGCATAAAAAACGCCTTAAACACCCATGCCCCTATCGGGGCACAAGATTATCATGAAAATTTTCTGCAGTAGTTTACGCATTAGCGTCCATGATCCAAGATGAGACCAAGTAGGACAGGAAGGCTGTTCTCTTTATGGGGGATCGCGCAATCACTCAACTAAAATCATACCGAAAGGGTATTGGCTCACTCAGACAGAAAGCTTGCCGAAGCGATCGTTGTGCGGATGTCCAAAAAGAGTCGGCGAGAGTATCTGAGTACCATCCGCGTGCGATACCTTCGAGTCAGCACAAGGCTGGAAAAATCGCAAATGCTGAATGATTTAGAGCCAACCTTGGGAAATAAGTTCGAGTTTCGTGGACTTCCCTACACCAGTTCAACGGCTACCAGCCGCTCCACAGCCACGCTCTGAACACCTTCCTCCGTCGCCATCCGTAACCGTCCATGGTACATCGGCACACCTTCCACTACCGTGTCACCCTTCGCCCCAAACAGCGTCACACGGACTCTGGAGCGGTTTTGAATGGCCTCCGACCATGTGTACTGCATCTGCTGAAACTCATCCTCGGAAAGTGTCGGTGGATTCCGAAGGCTACGCTCGCTCTGCCACTGCTGCATCATGGTTCGATGTTCCGGCAACACAAGTCGCATCGCTTCGAAAAGATTGCCCTCGTTCATTTTCATATTGCTCACCTACCTAGGCATAGTGCCCGCCAATTTTATCGCTGCGATCGCGCAATTGTCCTGCCTTCGTCAAACTGACCGCTCTCATGAGACTGGTTTCTCCAAACCTGTCATGAATGCGATCGATCGCTTGATAGAGTTCCTTTCGCTTTGGAACATCATCGAATAGGGAAAGCTGCATCGCATCCGACAACTGCAACATATCCACCCCCACACACACCGCTCGGACGCCTGTATAGCCGTCCCAATGTTTGTCGAGTAGCGCGAGTAGTTCTGGGTATAGTTCTTCGGGAGCGTCCGTGTGCCGAACCATCGTTTTCGCCTTCCAAAAGCCGCCGGTCATCCGTTCATACGTTAATCCCAGTCCGACACGCCTACCACTTTGATGGGCACGACGCAGGCGGTAGCAGACTTCATCGAGCAATTCCAGCATGACAACCGCTACTTCACTTCGTTCGTAGAAATCTCTTGGTAGCGTTGTACGATGCGAAAACCCCTTATGGGCTGCATGGTAGCTGTTCGGATGGATGTCACTGATGTCCTCGCCGTGACTCCAACGACTGATGACCTCGCCCCAGACACCGAATCTTGCGCGCAGCTGACCTATAGGAATCCGCGCGACATCGCCGATGGTTTGAGCCTTGAACTCGGTTCTCAGCGTCTCTGCTCTCTTTTTAAGTCCCCACATAGACTCAACAGGTAACGGATGTAACAGAGTCGGGATCTCCTCCTCGCGCCACCACACAATACCCCCTGGTGTCTTTTTCGCTTGAGCATTGCTCATTTTGGCGATCCACTTGTTCGGCCCCATACCAATCCGACTGCGTATGCGGAACTGATCCCATATCTTCGCCTGCAACTTTCGGGCAGCCTCCATGGGATCAGGGAATAAGTCGGAAGGATACGGAAAGGCGAAAAAACCTTCGTCCACGCTGAACTGCTCTTGTAGCGGGAAGACCTGTCGCATGACCTCTTGAATTCTCACACTCACCTGCAAGTAAAACTCCATATGCGGCCTCACCACGATGAGCCTGCGGTGGAGTTGCAGGGCCTCCCCAAGCCTCATGGCGTTCCCCACTCCATATCGTTTTGCCGTGGGCGTGGCAGCAAGGATGATGCCACTGCGTCGGGCCGGGTCTCCCGACACGACAAGTGCTGGATCGGTCGAATCGTCAAACTCCTGGCGTCTTGCGGCGTACTCTTCCCGTGATGCGACTTCACAGGAGGCGTAAAAGGATTGCATATCGCACAATCCGTAGATGAGGGTCATTATGAGATCATCCCAGTTCGCTTGGCACGGTTTTTCGACTCCGCTTCAAGCATTTTTTTCATGAAAATCGCCTCACCAAACTCATGTCCAGACTTGTACTGAATCCAAATGTCCTGCAGATGGGTTTTTCGGTCTATGATGGTCAAGTCGTCCAGTCGCATTTGCTCTCTGACGGCGACCATTTCATGGGTTATGTAGTCCTGAAGCGACTCTAAAATGAGAAGACGACGCAGAGTAGCGGTCGGTCGATGCACATCCCCACCCCCCAATTGTAGAACGTATGTTTCTATTTGATATTATATGCAGGTAGGTCGAAAATGCAAACTTATGTTCGTATGCAATTTATGGTGAATGCTCGTGGCAGGCTTGCCACAGTCAACGTTCGGAGAGGCGCACTCATGGGCACATGAACAAAGTTAAGAAAATGGCACACGGCAATACTTTTCAGTTCTCATTGGATGCACTAACGAGGTTCAGCACGGATAAACACTCCTCCAGAAATCGGCCAAAGTCATCACCATGCAACTCACGGTTTTGGTGTAACAACTGAGCGTCGCGTAGCCAGGCTCGCCTGCGATCTATGGGATGAAGCGGCTATTCCAATCCAGTCATCGAGGAACGATGCAACAAAACAAGCCGACGTGTGCTGTCTCTCTGACGGCCCTTTTCGTTGACTTAGGTGGCTGGTGTAGTCACGATTTCAATAGACCATGAGCCATCAATCCGTCGGCCAGTATCGCATTGACTAAATCTGAAAGTACACCTTTACCATAATGATTCTTTATTTCGTCTAGAGCACCGTCTACTTCTGGCGTTAAATAAAATCCTCGATAATGCTTGTCGACTTTTCTTTGTCTTATCAAAACTTTCTCGATGTTGCTATCGATGTTGCTATCGATGTTGCTATCGATGTTGCTATCGATGTTGCTATCGATGTTGCTATCGAT
>NZ_JAMCCX010000067.1 GCF_024706985.1 Alicyclobacillus sp. SP_1
GTCGACCTAGCGACTCAAGCGAAGACGTTGCAAGACCACCTGCTGGGGTATGCGCTCTATTGGGGGCGTGGGCGTGGAGATGCCAAAGGATGTGAATCAGTATGACGCAGTACACACCGGAGCAGGAAGTCGCCTGAATTCGCCAGATCATACGGAATGAGATGCTCAATGAACGAAAACGGTGTCAACGATGGCATCGCGAAGCGTTGATTCTCAATACTCCTTTGGATGCAGAGCATGAAGAGGAACGCATTGAACACATTCCCGATGGCTCATCCAGCATCGAAGAGACCGTAGCACTTAAGCAGTCCTGTAATAAAGCAATTTGAGGTTTGCTAGATTAAAAAACCTCCTGGTATCGTTGGTAGTTGTCCAGACAACCACAAAACGCAGGAGGGTGAAGCTAAAATGGCAAAGAATGTGAACGCCAAGATTCAACGTATCACGGAGGGAACGCTCGTCGTCGGTATCGATATCGCCAAATATACGCACGTTGCAAGAAGCGTCGATTGGCGAGGCATCGAACTAGGCAAGCCCCTCACCTTCGAGAATACCAGGACTGGGCTTGGGAATCTAGAGAAATGGTTGGAAAACTTGAAGCGTTCTCATAGCAAAGACGATGTGTTAATAGGCATGGAGCCAACTGGACATTATTGGATGGCGCTCGCTCAGTATCTGCGAGAACGTGGCATTCCGGTGGTTCACGTCAATCCGTCACACGTCAAGAAGAGCAAGGAACTGGATGACAACTCACCGACGAAGAATGACGTCAAGGATGCGCTCACCATTGCCCGTCTGGTCAAAGACGGTCGTTACGCAGAGCCTATCATCCCAACCGGTGTGTACGCCGAACTGCGGACTGGCATGAACCAACGAGAGCGCCTAATGGAGGATATGCATCGGGTCAAAGGTCGTATCCACAATTGGCTGGATCGCTTTTTCCCGGAGCTGGTACCGACTGTGTTCAAGGATTGGGACGGCAAGGCGGCGCTGGCCCTGTTACGCCAAGCATGGCTGCCTGTGGATATCTCTGAAATGGCGCCAGAGGATGTTGTTCACATGTGGAGGGAGGCGGATATCAAACGAGGCATTGGGTTGAAGGCAGCAAAGAAGCTCGTGAGCTGCGCACAGGGGTCGATTGGATTGCGAGAAGGGTCCACCATGGCCCGTCAGGAGCTGCAGATCCTGATGAGTCAATATGACCTGATTGAGCAACAACTTGATCAACTGGAAGCACAGATTGCCGAACTGCTGACGGAAATTCCGGGTGCCAAACAGATGCTCCAGATACCCGGTCTCGGGCTATCCACAGTCGCTGGATTCCTGGCTGAGGTAGGAGACCTGTCTCTATTCACAAGCTGGCACCAGATTCGCAAGCTGGCTGGGCTTAACCTGAAAGAAGACCGTTCCGGCATGCATAAGGGCCAAACGGTCATCAGCAAGCGAGGTAGAGCACGACTGCGGGCATTGCTCTATCGAGGCGTATTCTTCTTGGTCGCAACGAACTCGGAGTTCAAGTTGCTGCACCAGCACTACAAAAAGCGTGTGGATAACCCGCTGAGGCCCAAACAGTCGCTCGTTGCTCTCTGCGGAAAACTGATACGCATTCTGTACACGGTAGGTACACGGCGTGTGGATTACGATCCCATTCGAGCCCTTGGTCCGGCGTACCGGTCGCTCACGAACCCGGCTGCTTGATTCAAAGGATTGACGGTCATTTCGCTCAGAATATCGTACAAGACTACACAAGATTGAATCTGCATTTGACAAACGTATAGCACGGAGAAGCCGGCAGACATTTTTTCCATTCGGGCACAGACCCTGCATACAAGCTTCGCTGGCCTCCACCCTTTCGATAGGTCGTACGAAGGACTGCTGAGGGCATAGACCCTGTGAGACATGAGAGGGTAAACCACGAAAGAAACTGGTGGAGATCCGTACGATGCATACCATATTTTTGAAGACGGCATTGCCCGTCTAGTTCAATGCACCGATCAACGGATAAAACCACTCTCATAAATTATCTTGCAGTCTGGTGACGAAACGGTCAAATGCGAAATCATGCGATTGAGTGAGAAAACGAGAAGAAAATGTACTTTTCCTGAGAGAGGTGCTGCTGGAACAGTTGCCGGAGAGAGAACGGCAGGTCTTGCTTGGTCTCTATTTTGAGGGACGAACGCCACGCGAGATCGGTCAGATGTGCGGCGTGAGTCAAAGAATGGTCAGCAAAATTCATCGTCAGGCGATTCAACAGATACGGGAGATGATGCTCAGTGAAGTGCTCGATCGAGAGAGTGCATCGTCTACTCCATGAAGCTCGGGAAGGGAAGATGGATGTAGCCGAGGAACTGTGTGCCTGCTTTGTGGATGAGATGCGTCGACTGTCCACTATGTTGCCGGAGAAAAGTCGGCAAGATGGCGAACAGCGAGTTTGTTGGCGATTAATTTTAGAGACCACGAAAAAAATTGATGAGAGGGGTTCTCAAAAACGCCAGTCGGATTGTTGTAAAGAGTAGAGGGGCAAAACGAAACGCCCCTCACCACTTCAACTGAGTGGAAAAACATCGAAAAGGAGAGTCCATCATGGCGCAATTCTTTTATCAGTTTGATGGAGATTTAAATTTTATTTGCACGAACTACGCGATTCAAGTGGATGAGCAGACAGACTTCAGTGTAAAGTTAGTTCAATATTGCAATCAAGGGGGAAATCCGAATATAACTTATGCGCTTGTGAACGCCTCCTACCCGATTGCTCTACACACTCCATCAGCGTTGTACCCTCGTTGAAGTTGTCCAACTCGTCTTCTCCATCAAGGTGCATCCGTCCACCCTGCTGATGCAACTGTGGCACCGAACTCCACATTCGGCGTGGCCTTTCCACGCACCATCGGTCGGACGTCGGGCTGAGTGATGCTTACGATTCGGTCATCGACGCGACGACTGTGCGATGGGTACATCTCTCGTTGTTGTCGATACCGCTCACCAACGACCAAAATTTCACAATATGGTCGCCGCGAACATACGGTGGGCTGCGCGTGTGCCAACAATGGTTCCATCGGCCTCCGAAGGGCAAAAAGACGTCTCGTAGAAGCATTGGTTTTTCCAAATGCACAGTCTTTTACTCAATCCGCTCAAAAACCATACACTTTCACTCGAAAAGACACACTCGGAATTGTTTCTAAAGGATGTTTTATTCACTCATTAGGCACTCGCTAAGCAAACAAGGAGAGACTGACTATGCACGGTTCGACGGTTGGTTGGACTGTGGAGTGATTTTGGC
Organism: Alicyclobacillus sp. SP_1; assembly: GCF_024706985.1. Classification (GTDB taxonomy): domain Bacteria; phylum Bacillota; class Bacilli; order Alicyclobacillales; family Alicyclobacillaceae; genus Alicyclobacillus_I. The sequence goes on from NZ_JAMCCX010000067.1 coordinate 3,281, forward strand.
AGGGCTTTTGTGAAACAAATGGTCATCTGAAGTCGTCATATGGTGTAAGTGGGGGGTGCTGAATGAATCAGGCGACTTCCCCTGCAAAGCCTAAATCAGTCCCAATAAGCTCCATAAATATGAGCCAA
>NZ_JAMCCX010000068.1 GCF_024706985.1 Alicyclobacillus sp. SP_1
TGTTACTGCTAGAGCATAGTGGCCGTAGGTTGATGGTGTCTGTTGTCCGGAAATTGACGGATTGGCTGGCCAGAGTGCGTCCGACGGGACAATTCTTGAGAGTCGTCCCGCCGCCGCGAACACTTACCAGTAGATCTGCGCGTCGTAGCTGGTGTTCCTTAGTGTGAATGCAGCTTCCCGCCCGTCCCCGGAGGCCGAGAAGATCACATACCAGCCTGCGCGGTCCATCTCCAGCCGGCCCCACATCACGTGGGAGCCGACCCGTAATCCGATGCTTTCGCCACAATGCATAGCATACGAGCGGTCCGTGAGTTGCAGACAAAATCGGTTCGCCTGCTCGTCGTAACAGAGCAACCCTCGTTTCGTGGTCCTTGTCATGACAACTCCCCCTGAACCACTCGGCTTACGGCGTGGTCGTCAATGATCCGTTGCTTGCTCTGGGCTCCATACATGAGGCAGTGCGTGCACACCTTGTTGACCATTCGCGCGGCTCCGCTGGAGAATCGGTAAATCTCGTCGATGGCTTTGTCCGTGAAAAGGTCATGTTCTGTGCCCGCGTAGGTTAGATGGCATCGAATGTACTCCTCAACCTCCGAACGGTCATAGTAGGGGAGCTTGCACTGCAGGTCGATGCGCTGACGAATCGCGGCGTAGGCTTGAAGGTTGAGACGCTCCCAGAGCTCATTCTGGCCCACGAGGATGAGGGACATGGGACTCTTTGCATCCATGGAACAGTTCAAAATGAATCTCACTTCCTCCAACATCTCACGGTCGAGGAGATGGGCCTCATCCACCACGCATAGGGGTTGCAGGTGATGAATCCCGCGCATGAGTTCAATCTCCCGGTGCAATTGCCGTTTCGCATCTCCCCGATAGAACTTCGCTTCGCACCCAAGCTGCTCAAGCAGTCCCTTGTAGAAGTGGCGAGGAGTAAGCTTAGAGTCTGAGAGGTACAACACTTGGTACTTCGCGCCGTCCAATGTCTCCGTAAAGTGACGGATGGCCGTCGTCTTTCCAGTGCCGCAATCTCCCGTGATCACACAGAACAACTGACGCTTGGCCGCGTAGGTGAGACGACCGAGTGTATCTTGCAACGAGGGAGACGCGTAGAGTTCACTGACCGGAATGTCTCTCGCGAAGGGCGTGTGCTCGAACTCATAGAAGGACTCAAACATCCTCTTCGCCCCCTTCCCACTGGGAGGTGTAGGAGATGGCTCTCTCTTGCTTCTTCTGGCGTTGTGCATGCTGCTTTTCCGCCGCTTCGAGGAGTCTCGAAGACTCCGTTGGCCGTGTACCCATATGCTCCGGCAACGAAGGTCTCGGTCCCGTCTTCTCCCCAATGACCAGGGGGTGGGCGCTCCAGGGCTCGTGTCCCTCCACCTCGATGGTGACTTGACTGACGTCTGCTTTGTCGTAGACCACCTCCACCATGCAACCGAGGAACGGCAATCCCACCTGATATTTCTGACCCATGAAGCTGATGCACCCGGACTTGTCTACCTTGCGTGTCTCTGCATGCAGAAAAGCGCTAGCCAGCGTTTCGGGTTCGATAAACCTAGGAGCTTTGGCGTCGCTCCGGTATGCTGTTTCTGGAGTGACGGCGTGCTCTTCGGTGGAGAGGGCACTGTGCGGCTTGTTCTGGTAGCATTCGGACAGCCAGACGGCAAACTTCCGATTCAACGCATCCAGAGACTCCACCTTCCCCAGAGACACTTCAGCGAGGAAGGAATCCACAGTTCGGTTAAATCTCTCAATTTTGCCCTTAGACGCAGCAGCATATGGCTTGGCATAGAGAAGACGGGTCCCGAGCTTGGAGCAGGTTCTCGCCATCCAGCGGGTACGAAATTGCTTTCCATTGTCGAAATAGACTGCGTCCGGAGCGCCATACTTGTGCACGGCTTGGCGGAAGCAGTCCTCGACGATGGATTGGTCGAGAGTGGGGTAAAACTCTGAGTGCAGCACGAACCTCGTCGCATCGTCGATGAACGCAACCAGATACACCTGCTGTTTCTTTGCGCCTGGGCCGTTTGGGATGTACGGTCCAAACTTGATGTCTGATTGCCACAAATCATTGCGATGCCTGCGCTGAAAGCGACGAGCGGCTACGCCTGTGGTCGCATAGATACGCATGTGCCGCGAGCTATATCCACGCTCAGACAACTTCTCCTGTAAAGTACTGCGCTTGATCTGACCCGGCTTGGCCAACCCTTCCCATTCAAGAAGCTGAATGATCTGAGAGATGCTTCGTGTGGGAACCTCTCTGCGTAGCAGGATGGCTTGCTCCAGAAGAGATTCCGCAATGGCATCCGGGCGTTGGTATACCTTGGGTCTCGGTTTGAGCCCCTGAAACCCCTCTTGCCGATACCTTGCCAAATACCGACGAATGCTACGTTCCGAGAGTCCTGTTTGAGTGCAGATCTCGGCTCGGATCTGCCGGGCTTGGCCTGCATCCAGGCCTTCCGCCAGTAATCTGGACACCATTTGGACCCGGTTTGCCGCGATTTCCTCCGCCTTCCTCGAATCTTTCATGCTGAACACCTCCAATTCGGTAGGGACAGCATGAACGTACCGTGAGAAAGGACGGTCTAAAACGCCGAACGGGTATGTACCCACAAATGGAGATTCACGAGGCGATGGACAGCACGCGCCAGCCAACCGCGCTCGCTTGTGACGAAGCGTCCGATGCGTTGGAGTACGGTTTGTGGATGAGCGGACGAACTCCCCACAATCTCAGGAAACCGATGAGCAATAGACTCGAGGCAACCCGCTACGTAGGGACCAAAGGAGTGAAACCACTGGCGCCAACGGCGCAACGTAGATTCCTCCACCCCGGCTGGGGTCTCCTCATCCATGACGGTATCCTCTATGACCTGTGCCTCATGACGTCGGTAGGGAACCAAGAAAGACGGGAGTTCGTGGTGAATCTGGCGACACGCCTTGCAGCACAATCTGCGGATGATGAGTATACTCTTCTCACCACTGCTGCGAATCCACATCCGCTTTCGGCTCCCGATGACCCGAAGATTCCCTTGGCAACAGGGACAGAGGCTAAGGGTTCTCCCCGTACTCCGAACAAAAAACACCCGCTTGAGGGCTTTCAATGAGCTCGTAATCTGATACACTAACCATGTTGGTTTTTGGTGACGCCCCTGGTGTGCTGTTGGCTCAGCACAC